>JAPOXD010000022.1 GCA_026707285.1 Chloroflexota bacterium
ATGTGTAAACCATGTCCCCGAACGGGTGTAAACCATGTCTCCGGTCTGCACACCCTGCTAGGGGGAGGGAGTCGGGCGATGGCTATACTCGCGGGCCGTTGCCCGAGTTGCCCGCCCCATGGCTGTCCCACCGGTGATCGAATGGCGCGACGGCGCCGTGCGCATCCTGGATCAGCGGCGCTTGCCCGACGCGATCGAGGTGCTGCACTGCACCCAGGTGCCGCAGGTCATGGAGGCCATCCGCACCCTGGCCATTCGCGGCGCGCCGGCGCTCGGAGTGGCGGGGGCCTATGGCGTGGCGCTGGGAGCGCATAGCTACGACGCCGAGACCGACGGCCGGTTCGCTGACCACCTGAATCGGGTGGTTGAAGACATCGCCGGGACCCGTCCCACGGCGGTCAATCTGGGGTGGGCCGCCCGCATCGTCCGCGCGGCGGCGGAGCCCCACGCCGACGACCCGGGCGCGGGCGCACGGGCGGTGCTCGAGCGGGCGCACGAATTGGCGGTCGACAACGATCGGCGACACCTTGAGCTGGCGGCTCACGGCGCGAGCCTGCTGGCGCCCGGCGCGCAGGTGCTGCATCACTGCAACACCGGCCCGCTCGCGACCGGCGCCGGATTCGGTTCGGCTCTGGGGGTAATCCAGGCCGCCCACAGCCAAGGGAAGATCTCGGTATGGGTCAACGAGACCCGACCGCTCTTGCAAGGCGCCCGTTTGACCACCTGGGAGCTGGACCAGTGGGGCATTCCCTACACCCTCATCACGGACAGCATGGCGGGGCACTTCATGCAGCGCGGGTCGGTCGACGCGGTGGTCGTCGGCGCCGACCGCATTGCGGCGAACGGCGACGTGGCCAACAAGATCGGCACCTACACGATGGCGCAGCTCGCCCGCGCGCATGGGCTACCGTTCATCGTCGCCGCGCCGATCTCCACCATTGACTTCGAGACCGCGACGGGGGACGCGATCCCCATCGAGGAGCGCGGCGCGGGCGAGGTGCGCGGGCACGGCGCGGCGCGTTGGGCGCCGGGCGACGCGCCGGTGGCCAATCCGGCTTTCGACGTCACGCCGAACGAGCTTGTGAGCGCCATCGTCACCGAGCGCGGCATCGCGCGGGCGCCCTACACGACCACGCTGGCCGCCTGGCGGGAACCGGTCGAGGCGATGGCGTAGTGGCCGGCGTGGTCGGTGGAGACGCGCGCGCCCGCGTCGGGGTCATCGGCGGCAGCGGCTTCTACCAGATGCCCGGCCTGGAGGACCGCCGCGAGGTCGAGATCGACACGCCGTTCGGCGCTCCGAGCGACCACCTGGTCGTGGGCGTGCTCGACGGGGTCGAAGTGGCCTTCCTGCCGCGCCACGGCCGCGGTCATCGGATTTCGCCCACGGCCCTCAACGTGCGCGCCAACATCTGGGCGCTCAAGTCGCTGGGCGTCGAGTGGGTGCTGGCCGTGAGCGCCGTGGGCAGCATGCGCGAGCGCATCCCGCCGCTGGACGTGGTGATTCCCGACCAACTCATCGACCGCACCCGAGTGCGGCCCTCCACGTTCTTCGACGAGCCGGGCCTGGTCGTGCACGTGGGGATGGCCGAACCATTGTGCCCACATGTCCGGAGCGTCCTGGCCGATGCGGTGGGGGGCGCGGGGGGCAATGTCCATCACGGCGGCGCCTACGTGTGCATCGAAGGTCCGCAGTTTTCGACCCGCGCGGAGTCCGAGTTGTACCGCTCGTGGGGAGTGGACGTGATCGGCATGACCGCGCTGCCCGAGGCGCGCCTGGCCCGCGAGGCCGAGCTTTGCTACGGCGTGATGGCCATGGTCACGGACTACGACGTCTGGCACGAGAGCGAGGAGCCGGTGACGGCCGCGATGGTGGTGCAAAACCTCATGGCCAATGCCGAACTGGCGCTGCGCGCGGTGCGCACGGCGATTCCGGAGGCGGTGCGGCAGCCGCGAGACTGCGAGTGCGGCTCGGCGCTCGCCGCGGGCATCATCACCGCGCCGGAGGCCATCGACCCCCGCGTGCGGCAGCGGGTGGCGCTGCTGGTGGAGCGGTATCTGTGAACGACCCGCCGGCGTGGGTGGTGGGGACTACCCCTCACCCCAGCCCTCTCCCTCGAGGGGAGAGGGAGCCGGACCCGTCGTGAGCGTCGTCATCGTCGGCACCGTCGGCATCGACGACATCGCGACGCCGACCGGGCAGGTCACGCGGGTCCTGGGCGGGTCGGGGACGTATGCCGCCCTGGCGGCGCGGCTCTTCGCGCCCACCGCGCTGGTGAGCGTGGTGGGCACGGACTTCCCGAAAGCCCATCGGCGCTTACTGGAAGGGCGAGGCGTCGACCTGGCAGGCCTCGACGTGGTGGAGGGCGAGACGTTCCGCTGGGGCGGGCGCTATCACGAGGACCTCAACACGCGCGACACGGAGTTCGTGGAGCTGAACGTCGTCACCGCATTCACCCCGCGCATCCCCGCGACGAACGCGGACTACATCTTCGTCGGAAATATCGAGCCCGGAATCCAGCTGAGCGTCATGGAGCAGCTCGACCCGGCGGCGTATGTGGCCACTGACTCGATGGACCACTGGATTCGCGGCCAGTCGGACGAGCTGGCCGAGGTGTTTCGCCGCAGCGCGCTGGTGGTGCTCAACGACCAGGAAGCGCGGATGTTCAGCCGCGAGACCCGAGTGCCGAAGGCGGTTGGGCCCATCCTGGCGCTCGGCCCGCAAGCCGTGGCCGTGAAGCTGGGCGAGTACGGCGCGGTGCTGGCGCACGGCGGCGAGTGGTTCTCCGCGCCGGGCTATCCGCTTCCCGAGGTCGTGGATCCGACGGGCGCGGGCGACGCCTTTGCTGGCGCCATGCTGGGCAGCTTGGCCGAGGCGGGGGCCTTCGGCGGGGGGCGCGGAGGTGACGGCGGGGACGACCCCTCACCCCCGCCCTCTCCCACAAGGGGCGAAGGTGTCGGCGCGGATGACCCCCACCCCAGCCCTCCCTCTGCTAGGGGGCGGGGGCACGCCGACCTGCGGCGGGCAATCGTTTATGGCAGCGTCGCGGCGTCGTTTACAGTTGAGGCGTTCGGCGTCGAGCGCCTGGCCGCGGTTACGCGCGAGGATGTGGAAGCCCGTTACGCCGAGTTCAAGGAGCTCGTTGCGTTCTAGGCGCCGGATGGCGACTGGACTCGCGCGACAAGGAGAATCGCATGGCCGCATCGGATAGCTCGTTCGAGATCGCCGACGCCGGGCTCGCCGGACTCGGCATCCGCCGCGTCCAGTGGGCGGACCAATCCATGCCGGTGCTGGCGAGCATTCGCGACCGCTTCGCGCGCGAGCGGCCCCTGGACGGTCTGCGCATCGGCGCCTGCCAGCATGTCACCACCGAAACCGCCAACCTGATGCGCACGCTGCAGGCCGGGGGCGCCGAGGTGGCGCTGTGCGCCTCGAACCCCTTGAGCACCCAAGACGATGTCGCGGCCGCCCTCGTCCACGAATACGGCGCCGCCACCTACGCCATCAACGGCGAGGATTCCGAGGTCTACTACGACCACATCGAATCGGTGCTGAACACGCGCCCGCAGCTCACAATCGACGACGGCGCCGACCTGGTCTCGACCCTGCACACGGACCGCACGGACGTCATTGGCGACGTGCTGGGCGGTACCGAGGAGACCACCACCGGCGTCATCCGCCTGCGGGCCATGGCGGAGCAGGGCGTGCTGAAGTACCCCATCGTGGCCGTGAACGAGGCCATGACCAAGCACATGTTCGACAACCGCTACGGCACCGGGCAGTCCACCATTGACGGCCTGGTGCGCGCCACCAACATCCTCCTGGCCGGGCGCAACGTCGTGGTCGGCGGCTACGGCTGGTGCGGGCGCGGGCTGGCCAGCCGCGCGGCCGGCATGGGCGCCCACGTGATCGTCACCGAGGTCGACCCCGTGCGCGCGCTGGAGGCGCTGATGGACGGCTTCCGCGTCATGCCGATGCAGGAGGCGGCGTCGGTGGGGCACGTGTTCGTGACCGTGACCGGCGACAAGCACGTGATCGACCGGCCCCACTTCGAGGCCATGCCCGATGGGGCGATCCTGGCCAACTCGGGGCACTTCGACATCGAGATCAATATCGAGGCGCTGGAAGACATGGCGGTGGAGGTCGATGAAGCCCGGCCCTTCGTCGACGAGTATCGGCTGGCCGACGGCCGCCGCATCTTCCTGCTGGCCCAGGGGCGGCTCATCAACCTGGCGGCCGCCGAGGGGCACCCGGCCAGCGTGATGGACATGAGCTTTGCCAACCAGGCGCTGGCGATCGAGTACCTGGCGTCAAACGCCGGCGACCTTGCGCCCGACGTGTACGACGTATCCGGCGACATCGACCGCCGGGTCGCCACGCTGAAGCTGGAGGCGATGGGCGTGGCTATTGACACGCTGACCGAGGAGCAGGCCGCCTACCTGTCCGGCTGGCAGGAAGGGACCTAACCGATCAGCCCGCGGCCGCTACGGGCGGCGCCCGGCAATTGGGGGAGAGCAGCTTGAGCAATACGTTCATGCAGGCGCCACGCCTGCTGTTCACGTCGGAATCGGTGACCGAGGGCCATCCGGACAAGCTCTGCGACCAGGTGTCGGACGCCGTCCTCGACGCGTTCCTGGCCGCCGATCCCGAAAGTCGGGTGGCGTGCGAAGCGGCCACGACGACCGGCCTGGTGCTGGTGCTCGGCGAGATCACGTCCAAGGCCCCCGTCGACGTGCGCCGCGTCGTCCGCGACACCGTGCGCGAGATCGGCTATACGGCCTCCGAGTTTGGGTTCGACGGCGAGACCTGCGGCGTGACGGTGGCCCTCAATGAGCAGTCGGCCGATATCAAGCAAGGCGTGGACGAGGCGCTGGAGGTGCGGGCCCTCGACGGCGACTACGACGATGTCGAGGCCTTGGGCGCGGGCGACCAGGGGATGATGTACGGCTTCGCCTGCGACGAGACGCCGGAGCTGATGCCGGCGCCGATTGCGCTGGCGCATCGCGCCGCGCGGCAACTGGCCCAGGTCCGCAAGGACGGCACGCTGACCTGGCTGCGGCCGGACGGCAAGTCGCAGGTCACCGTGGAATACCGCCACGGGCGGCCGGCGCGAGTCGATAGCGTCGTGATTGCGGCGCAGCACGATCCCGACATCGACAACGACGCCATTGCGGCCGCCATCGAGGAATCGGTGATCCGCGAGGCGATCCCCAGCGAGTTGCTCGACGCCGATACCCGCATCATCGTCAACGGCACCGGACGCTTCGTGGTCGGCGGGCCGATGGGCGACGCGGGGCTCACCGGGCGCAAGATCATCGTGGACACCTACGGCGGCATGGCGCGCCACGGCGGCGGGGCATTCTCCGGCAAGGACCCGACGAAGGTGGACCGCTCGGCGAACTACGCGCTGCGCTGGATCGCCAAGAACGTCGTCGCGGCCGGCTTGGCGACGCGCTTCGAGGTGCAGGCGGCCTACGTGATCGGCAAGGCCGAGCCGCTATCGCTCAACATCGAGACCTACGGCACCGGCACGGCGCCCGACGACCGCATCGAGGCGGCCATCCGTGACACGTTCGACCTGCGGCCGGGCGCGATCATCCGCGACCTGGACCTGCGGCGCCCGCTCTACCGCCAGGTCGCGGCCTACGGCCACTTCGGCCGCGACGACCTTCAGGACATTCCCTGGGAGCAGACCAACCGCGCCGCCGACCTGGCGCGGCTGGCGGGGCGATAGTCGTCACTCGCGGGGCACGTCGCGCTGCGGCGTGCGGCGGGCAGGTGGCGGGCCCGATGGTTGACGTGAAACCTTCGTCACGCGGCACGGTCGGGCGGCGCTGCCTATACTGAAGGTGCTGTCACCAGGCGGGCAAGCGATTCAGGATCAGGGCCGGAGAGTCGCGACTTTGACGCCGGGGCCTCGCACGGGGCGACCGGCGAGCTTGAGCACCCCGATCCGTCTGGGCGGCACCCTGCTGCTCGCGGCGCTGCTGGCGCTGGGAATCATCGGCCCGGTTGGGTTGCTGGCGCAGACGGCGACGGGGTTTGACTCCGTGCGCGTCGTCAGCTCGGTGCGAAAGACGGATGCGGCGAACCCGGCGCTGAGCCACAACATTCCCCGGCTCGAGGTGACGATCGGCGGGCAAACGCTCACCGCCGACTTTGCGGCCTTCTACGACTCCAGCGGCGGCTTGACGCGCTGGGGGCTCCCGACCTCCGAAGTGTTCCAGGAGGAAACCGGCGCGCTGACCCAGTACTACCAGCGGGGCGTGGTGGACTTTCATCCGCGGGCCGACCTCGGCGGCATCTATGTGATGGAACGGCGGCTGGCCTGGGACTACTTCGGCGGCGGAATCGCCGGCAGCGTGGACATGGGCGTGGAGCCCGGGACCATCAACCACAACTCGGGCGAAGAGCACGGGCCGTGGGGGCACAAGGTCTCCAACTTCTCGGTGGGCGGGGTGTGGACGGGGTTTCTGAACTTCTTCCGGACCTACGGCGGCGTGGACGCCTTTGGCTTTCCCAAGACGGAGGCGCGGATCGATACGAACCGGCCCGGCACGCTGCACATCCCGGCGGCTACGACCGGCTTCATCCGGCAGTATTTTCAGGCGGCGGTCCTCGAGCATCACCCGGGAGCCGGCGTGCGGCTGCGGCTGCTGGGCGACGATCTGCGCAACCGCCTCTATCCCAATGACACTTGGCAGCGAATCTCGGCTTTCAACGCGGCGGCGCCGCTCACCGACGGCGCGGAGTACCAGGTTGAAGTCGTCGACCTGACGCCGCCCCCGCCGCCAACGCCGACCGCCGGGGCCGTCACGCCGGGAACTACGACTCCCGCCGCCACGCCGGCGGCGACCACGCCGAGCCTCACCAATGAGCTGGTGGTGGTGGGCACGACGGACGCGGGGCTGGCGGTCTACGACGGCACGTGGCACACGATCAGGGCCACTGACACCGACCTCGTGGACGACCGAATCCAGGCGCTGCACGTGGATGGCGACGGTCGCATATGGGTCGGCACGCCGGCGGGCGCGAGCAGGATCGGGCGGGATGGCAAGGGGGTCGTCTACACGCTGGCGAACACCGGCCGGGGCCTGGGCTCGAACGACGTGCAGGCCATTGCCGGGCGCCGCGGGAGCAACGTACTCCTTCTGGGGCACCCGGATCAGGGCGTGAGCGTCTTGACCGGGACGGCGTGGGACCGGTTGCGGCCGGACAACTCGGAGCTTCCGGATCTCGACGTGCGCGACATCTTCGTGGTGGATGAGAGCCTCGGGCGGGTGTGGTTCGCCACTCGCCAGGGCGCGGCCCTTTACGACCACCAGACGGATACGTGGCAGCGCCTCATCACCCGCGCGATGATCCCCGAGGTGATCCGGGACAACATCACGTCGGTGACCGTCGACAGCGGCGGGCGCCTCTGGCTGGGCTTGCTCAACGAGGGCGTGGTGCACTCGACCAATCTCGTCACCTGGGTCCAGGTGGGGACGACCGAGGGGCTTGGGAGCGAGGAAGTGCGGGACCTGCTCGTCGCCTCGAACGGCGACGTGTGGGTCGCGACGGCGAGCGGCGTGAGCCGCGTCGTCGACGGGACGGTCACCACCTACACGACGGGCAATTCGGCTCTGCCCGCCGATGGAACCAACGCGCTGGCGGAAACAGCCGATGGGCGCGTGTGGGTGGCGACAGACGGCGGGTTGGGGGTGTTCGACGGAACGACGTGGACGACCTTCACCACGGCCGGCGGCCTGTCCAGCAACGCGACGACGGCAATCGCGGTGGTACCGGCGGTCGCCGGGACGTAGGGCTGGCCCGACCGGCACACCCGAGTCTGTAGGCGCTCACGTCCGTCCACGTCTCCACTAGGGGGCAAGTGCTAGCCCTGCCCCATCGAAAGACCCTCGCATAGCCCTGTAGGGGCGAGTCGCAGACCGGCCCGCCGCCAAGCATCCAGGTTCAACTGGACTGGTTTCCGGCCTCCGCCGGAATGACGACGGGTTTAGCTCGAGGGGCTCTACCAGCAGAAAGGGCCGTGAGCAGAGCGCTGCTACGTGCGGTGGGCCTGGTCTTGGCGGCTCTGGCGGTCGCGGAGGCGCGCGAGGCGCACGAACTCCAGCGTCATGCGGCGCGACTCGGCCGACAGCACGAGATCGTCGGCGAGATAGTGGCTGAGGCTGACCTCGAATAGGAGGTCGTCGACTTGCGGCTCGCTCATGCCGTAGCCGTCGCGGAGCACGGCGACCACGTCTGGGGCGCCGGCGGGGCGCTTGCCGGCTTCCAGGGCGCTCACCTGGGAGGGGCGCACGCCGGCGCGGCGGGCCGCCTCGCGCAGGTTCAACCCCTGGGTGCGCCGATAGTCACGCAGGCGTTCGGCAAGTAATGCGGAATCCACATTCAGCGTGCCGTTGACCGCGTCGATGGCGCCCGGACTGAGGGAGGCGCTGACGGTCTGCGAGATCGAGCGAATGGCGGATTCGGCCACGCGGGCAATCGATTCTTCCGCCAGGTGGCGTCGCGTGCGAGCCAGGTCTTCGGGCACATAGCCCGCCAGCACCAAGAGCTCGCGCGGATCCACGTCCAGCCCGCCGGCAATAGCTACCAGCGTGGCGACGGTTGGACTCTTGTAGTCGCCGCTCTCGAGCCGTGAAAGATATGAGGGCGCAAGCCCGCAGCGCGCAGCGAGCTCAGCCTTCGACAACCGTCGCTGCTCGCGGAGCTGACGGACGGCTTCAGCGATTCCCATGAGGGGTAGGCAATGTATATGGCGCGAGCCAGCGCGCCAAGTCACAGCAGTAACCATTGTGCCACAACAGGCACCGCGGGCGGGCTCGAGCTCAGACGTCTCCGAGCAGCCGGCGGATCAGGCCGACATCCACATCGCGCAGGGTACAGACTTCCTGGCGTGCGACGGCGGTGCGGGGATCGGTTCGCCCATCGCGGTTGACCCAAATGGTCGCGATGCCACAGGTGCTGGCGCCGACAATGTCGTTCGTCACGCTGTCGCCCACGAACACGCACGCGGATGGTGCCACGCTGAGCGTGTGCAACACGTGGCCGAAGAACGCCGGCGACGGCTTGCCGGCGCCAAAGTCGCTGGAGACGAAGATTCGCTCCGGCAGGGCGTCGATTCCGGCCCCGGCGAGCTTGCGCAACTGGTTGTCGCGGACGCCGTTGGTCACGACGGCGATGCGGCACTCGCGAGAGAGTCGCTCGAGGCAGGGCACGGCATCCGCAAACGTCGGGTGGGTCTGCGCGCGCAAGGGCGGGAAGGCGTCGGCCAGCTGCTGGGCGAGGCGCTGGTTGTCAATGCCAAACCGCTCCAGCGCCGCTTGCCACGAGCCGAGCCGGTAGGCCCCCCGCCACGACCGCAAGTGCGCCAGCTCAGGGCCATCGCCGGGAAACTCGGACCACAGCGCTTCCCACGAGCTGATGCCCACGCGGTTGCAGAACCCATGGACCGGGGAGGTGTGCCAGAGCTTGCGAGCCTCTTCGCGCAGGGCGGTTGCCAGTTTCGCGGCGGCAACGTCGTACTGGCTGGAGGCGATGCGCGCCGTCTCCACGATGCAGCGCATGGCCACGGGTTCTTCGGGCATGAGGGTCTCGTCGAGGTCGAACAACACGACCGGGGCGTCGCGGTTCGCCGGCTGACCCCGGGGGGCGCGAGCAGTCACGGAGAACGCTTGGCGCCTGAAACTAGACGAGGGCGGCAGCCGAGCGGGATCGGCGGCCGGTTTCGGCGATGCGCACGCACTCGGGCATCGGGGCCAGGATCACCTCGCACTGCAGCAGGTTGGGGGCGTAAGAGCCGGTCTTGACGGCGGGGGTGGCCATGCGCGTCGACTCGCGCCAGAGGGCGTTGCTGGGGCAACTGTCGGTCATCACCCGGCCGCCGGCGGCTTCGATCTCCTCGGCGTAGCCCAGGCGGCGCGCCTGCGCCTCGATGGCGTAGGACATGGACACCAGCAGCGTGACGCCGTTGCGCACCGTTTTGCCGCGGAGCTCCTTGGCCAGCTCCACCACCTCCTGCAAGGTCGCGTGGGGGCAGCCGAAGTAGACCAGGTCGACCTCGTCGGCGGTGGCCGTGGTGAGGGTGTCGTAGACCGCGGCCAGCTCGTCAGCGCCGAAGGTCAGCGTCTCGTCGGGCTCACGGCCCTTGAGCGCGGCCTCCAGCGTGGGCGCTTCGGGCGTGACGCCGACGACGTGCAGCATGGGGGCGCCGCCGGACGTGGCCAGCGCGGCGCAAAGCTGGCGGGCCGACTCGATCCGCGGCGACGGCAGGCCGGTGAACGCCGGAATGCGGAGCCCGCCGACCTTGCCGGCGAAATAGCCCAGGCAGCCCCAGTCGGCGTCTGAGGTCAGGTCGACGTCGACCTCGATGACGAAGTCCGCGCCGCGGCCCTCGGACCGCAGCACGCCGAACTCGGGCACGAAGCCGGTGGCCATCGCGGCGGCCGCGCTCTCGTTGCCATTGCGCGTGGTGCGCGCGGCGAGGAACGAGTTCACGAATACCACGGCGTGCGACTCGGTCCAGGCGCAGACCTGGCCGCTGAGGGGCACGTTGCCCACCAGGTAGGGCGCGCAGGTCCAGGTCATCGAGACGCCGGCCTGGCGCCCGAGGTCCAGCAGCTCGCGCTGGGCCGGCACCTGCCGCAAGTCGGGCTGGAACTGCTCCAGGCGCTCGAGGTCCATGAAGCTGGCGTGGGCCGTGGCGGTGACGCCCCCCACGTCGTCGATGAGGCAGCCCTTGGTGTAGTTGATGTAGCCCTCGATGAGCTCGAAAGGCAGCTCGCCCAGCGTGCGGTTGGGCACGAACAGGCCGCCCGGCAGCACGTTGTCGACCTCGATGAGGCGCTCGGCGCCGACGGCCTCGCCCCACTCCACAAGCAGGCGCAGGTGCTCGGCGCGCGAGTCGCCGCGAGCGCCGTCCAGCATGGCCTGCTGGTCGGGCGTCAGGTCGATGGTGGTCCGGGCAGGGGCGTTCGACACCGCTTCGCGCCGGGGTGGCGCGGGGCGTTCGGTGGACACGTCGACCACGCCGCGGTCGGCGTCAACGCGCACGATGTCGCCGGTTTGCATGGCGACGAAGGGGTCCACGTCGAGGTCGGTGACCAGCGGCAGGCCGAGCGCCACGCAGGCCAGCGTGCTCAGCTCGTCGAGCTCGGTGTTGATGAACGCCAGCGGCGCGTGGCCGGCCATCTTGGCCAGCCGCAGCATGAGCGAAGTGCCGGAGCTGCCCTTGGTGGAGCGAAAGACGAGCACCTTGCCGGCAATGTTGACGCCCTCGAAGGGGTTGCCGACCTCGACGATCTCGCCCGACGCGGGGTCGAAGCCGCCCCAGAACGAAATGCGCGTGTCGGCCACCAGCGCCGGACCCTCGGCCACGCCGCCTACGATCTGGCGGCAGTTATAGGTGTGCGTGGGCATGGAGCGGCTCCCGAAATGGCCGGCTCATTAGTTGTAACAGGCTGAGCGTCAGGGTTTCACGCGGAATCGTCGGGAGGTTGCCAGCGGGCCTTCGCGGCGGGCCACTCGTCGTCCAGGATGCTCATGAAAGCGATGTCGGCCCAGCGGCCGTCGATTCGCATGTGGCGGCGGAGGACGCCGTCGACGCGGAAGCCGGCCTTCTCGTAGGCGCGGACGGCGCGGCGGTTGGACGGCTCGGGGTCGATGGTGACCCGCTTGAGGCCCTTGGTCTCGAACAGGTAGCGCAGCAGGGTCCGCAGGGCCTCGGTGCCCAGGCCTCGGTCGCGGGCATCGGGTTCGCCGACGAAGATGTCGATGCCGGCCGACCACGGGGCGCTGGGGCGATCCTGGAAGTACTCGATCCCGCCGATCGGGCGGCCCCGGTCTTCGATGACGAACGTCCAGCCGGGCAGGCCGGCGGATGCGGCCTCGTCGCTCGGCGTCTCGGCGGAGTCGTCGGGCGGGCGGCCGAAGAAGGCCACGACCTCGGGGTCGCTGAGCCAGCGGGCGAAGGCGGCCGCATCGGCGGGCGTGACGGGCCGCAGGCGGAGGCGGGGCCCCTGGATGGGTTCGTGGTCGGCGGGGTCGGGGAGCGGCATGGCGGCGGGGCGCGACGGATTGCGGGAGACATCATCGGATATGGCGAGAATCCCCCGCACAGCCACAGGCGGTATCGCCGCGGGCGCCCACCAGGAGCGCCCCTACACGCGCTGATGAGAGCGAGGGGCGACCAGTCGATGGTTCGGGCGCGCTTTACGAGCCGTACAGACGCATTGCCGCCGTCCGGGCGTGAAGGGGCTACAGTGCGGACACTGCTAGACTCCGAGCCTGCCGGTGCGGCGTCGACGCCTCGGCGTGAGCAGGTGCCATGACCGCTTTCTGGCTCGTATTGATGGGCTACCTGATCGGATCGATTCCGATCGCGTATCTGGCTGCCCGCCTGCGCGGCCACGATTTGCTGGACGAAGGGGCGGGGGGCGTAAGCGGGTCCGCCGCCATCGAGCGGCTGGGTCCGGTGCCGGGCGCGGCGGCTGGATTCCTGGATGCGCTCAAACCCGTGCTGGTGGTTGCGGTCGCGCAACGATTCGAGAGCTATGAGGTGTCCGCCGCCGCGGGCGTGGCGGCAGTCGGCGGGCACATCTGGCCCATCACCCTGCGCTGGCGCGGGGGGCGGGGCATAGGTCCGGCCGGCGCGCTGCTGGCGGCGCTGGGGGCCTGGCAGATGTGCCTGGCGTTTGCCGGCCTGGTGCTGGGACGGGCCCTGCTGCGCGACTCGGCGCCCGGCGCGCTGGTGGGGTTCTTTGCCACGGCGGTGCTGCTGAGCCTGACCGGTCAATCGCTGACCATCGGCGTCACGGCGTGGGTGGTCGTGGGCGTGGTGGTGGTGGGCCGCTTGGTCGGGTATCGCAAAGTGCGGACCGAAGAGGACGTGGGATTGGCCCGGCTGATGGCCCGCCGCTTCCTCCTCGATCGTGACGAGCCCTGACTTCCGGCGACCGGTCGCGGTCGTCACCGACTCCAGTGCGTGCCTGCCGCCCGACGAGGTCGAGCGGTTGCGCATCGGCGTGGCGCCCATGGTCTTGGTGTGGCATGGGCAGCAACTGCGCGACGGCGTCGACATCTCGCAGGCGGAGTTCTGGCAGCGCCTGACCACCGACCCCGAGTTGCCCACGACGAGCACGATGGCGCCGGGCGAATACGAGGGCGTGCTGGAAGACGCGGCGGCTTGGGCTCGCGCGGCGGTATGCGTGTGTCTGCCGCGACCAATCTCGACGATGGCCGAGGCGGCCCACCTCGCGGCGGGGCGCATCGCCGACCGGCTGTCCGTCCATATCGTCGAAGCCGGCGGCGCCGGGATGGCGGCGGGCTTCCCCGCATTGCTGGCCGCGCGTGCGGCGGCCGGGGGCGCGGCGGCGACCGAGGTGGTGGAGACGGCGGAGCGGGCGGCGGCGCACAGCGCGATCGTCGCGGTGCTCGATTCGCTGTCCTACCTCGCCCGCGGCGGACGGGTTCCCGGAATCGTGGCGCGCGTGGCCGACGCGCTGCCGTCGACGTTCGTGTTGCGATTCGGGGACAGCACGATCGGCGTGCGGGCGCGCTTCGGCTCGCGCGCGCGGGCGGTGCGGGGCCTGGTGCATCACGTATCAAAGGAGGCGCAGGGCGCCGGGTATGTGGGGATCACGGTGCACCACGGCTCGGACGAAGCGGAGGCGCACGAGCTGGCGGCGCACGTGCAGCGCATCATTCGGCCCGACGACCTCTTTGTGACGGGCTTTACGCCGGTGATGGGGGCGCACGTCGGGCCGGGGCTTATCGGACTGGCGTACTGCGCGCTGCCCGCGTGACGGGCGTTCGACTGCGCTAGAACGAAGCGCCCGCGCCGGCGATGAAGAGGCCCGCGTCGTCGTCGGGTCCCGCGTCCACGATGTCGTCCAGCGTCGGTGAGTCGCGCTTGGGCAGCGTCACGTCCTCGAGGTCCAGCACCGCATCGATGAGGTTGATGGCAAACCAGGCGTCGACACCGTCCATGGTGAAGGCCTCGGGCACGGCGCGGGCCGTGTCCCGCATGATGCCCAGCCCATCCGTGTAAGGCTCGAACGAGACAATCCGCTCCAGCCGAACGCGAAAGCTCTTGTCGCCGCCCTTGAAGTAGATGTGCTTGGTGGTGATGCCCAGGATCCCGTCGTCGGTGCGCTCCATTTCGGTTTTCTCGATGGGGCGGCCCCGGAAGGCGCCCGGACGCACGTAGACGCCCTTGGCCACCCGGACGCTCACACCCATGGACTGGCCGCGGAATTCTCGGCGCGTGACCTGCCGCAGGTAGCCCACCTCGTCGAATAGCCAGATCAACGCTTCGCTCTTCATTAGATTGAAGGGCACGCGGCCAAACGCCGCCCGCGCCGCGCGGCGGTCGTAGCGGGGGATGACGCCGTGCTCGCCGATGACGGCGAGCAGCGCCAGCTTGCGAAAGAGGTCGTAGTGGCCTCGCCGGTCGAGCCGGCTTGGGCTGAGGCTGAACTGGTCGCGATAGCGGCTCAACCCGCGCCGTTCCCGGCCGGTGAGCACGTGGTCTTCCATGGCGGCTTCGACCGCGTCGCCCCAGGCATCGGCCAGCGTGTCCGCCAGGTCGGCGTCGGACATGGCGATGAAGCCTGCTGCGGCGGTCTCGCGAATCCTGGCGGGCAGCGTTTCCAAGGCGTCGCCGCGCAGGGCCGCCTGGACGCACAGATCGCGGATGGCCGCCGCGGCGCGGGCGTTCTTCTTGGCGCAGGCCCCATGCTGGCGGCGCAAGAAGCCCGCCGGCTCTCCGCAGTACCGACAATCGCCCATGGGTCGGACTCCGTTGCCCGCTCGGGTGGCTCGGGCCACCGCTCAGTATGCACCGCCTCCGATGCATGAATTCCCCGTGGCGCGGCGGTGCGTACACTCGACCGCACCGCGCATTTACCGGGGGCCGGACGCTGGACTCGAAGCTGCGCGCGCAGCTGCTGGAGATCGGGCGCGCGGGGATTGCCGCCGTGGACCCGGCGGCGGCGGTGACGGCGATCGTGCGCGCCGACGCCGAGGCGCTTCACGTCGGCGACGCCGCCCTGCCGTGGGCGGGCATCGACCGCGTCGTGATCTTGGGCGCGGGCAAGGCGAGCGCTCGGATGGCCGCGGCCCTCGAAGCGCAACTGGGCGACCGCGTCAGCGGCGGGCTTGTCATCGTCAAGGACGGCCACGGCGCGCCGACGGCTACCGTTGAGATTGTGGAGGCCTCCCACCCCTATCCGGACGAACGGGGTGAGCGCGCGGCGGGTCGGCTGCTGGAATTGGCGCGGCAGGCCGGACCGCGCGATGTCTTGCTCTGCTGCATCTCGGGCGGCGGGTCGTGCCTGACGCCCGCGGCGGCGCCGGGCGTATCGCTGGAGGCGCTGCAGCGGCTCACCGATCAGCTGCTGCGCAGCGGCGCGACGATCAATGCCATCAACGCGGTGCGAAAGCATCTGTCGGTGATTCACGGCGGGCGGCTGGCGGCGGCGGCGCACCCGGCGCGTGTGGTGGCGCTGATCCTGAGCGACGTCGTGGACAATCCGCTGGACGTGATTGCCTCGGGACCAACGGTGCCGGATCCGACGACCTATGCCGACGCGCTGCGCGCGCTGGACGACCACGGCCTGTGCGAGACCGCGCCCGCGCCGATCCGCGAGCATCTCCAACGCGGTGCGGCGGGACACGAAGCGGAGAGTCCCAAGCCCGGCGACGCGCGGCTCGCGGGCGTGCGCAACGTGATCATCGCCGACAACGCGCAGGCGGCGGAGGCGGCCGTGCGGGCGGCGCGCGCGCGCGGCTTCGACGCGCTGCACGTCACGTCGGCGGTGGAAGGGGAGGCCCGGGAATTCGCGCTGACGCTAGCGGGAACGGCCCGGGACATCGCCCGCCACGGGCGGCCGGTGAGCCGGCCGGGATGCGTGGTGTTCGGCGGCGAGACCACGGTGACCGTGCGCGGCGAGGGCACGGGCGGCCGGAACCAGGAGATGGCCCTGGCGGCGGCCATCGCCTTGGAGGGGACGACGGGCGCGGCGGTGATGGCGCTGGCGACCGACGGGACCGACGGCCCGACGAGCGCCGCCGGCGGCCTGATCGACGGCGGGACGGTGGCCCGCGCGCGCGCCGCGGGCATCGACGCCGCCCGCGCCCTCGACGACAACGACTCGCACGCGTTCTTGTCGGCCGCCGGCGACCTGATTGAAACGGGTCCCACGCACACGAACGTCAACGACCTCTACGTTGCGATTGGCTGGTAGCCGATGTCGCAAGAACCTGCGCCGCCCCCGGACGTCGAATGGGTGAAGGTTTCCGGCCCGGACGCGCTGGCGCCGCTGGACCGGCATTGGATACGCCTCTTGCGCGTGGCGCTGCTGGCCGCGGCGGTGCTCATCGCCTGGCGCATCCTGGCGTGGCAGGAAGACTCCTACCAGCTCGCCGCCGCCGGGGCGCCGGCCGCGCAGACGAATGCCGGGTCGATGGTCACCGCGCCGCCGATTCCCGAGACTCCGGTGCCGACGGCCGTGCCGGTGGTGGTGATATCGCCGACGCCCACGCCCACGGTTGCGCCCACGCCCACGCCAACGCCGCCGCCCACGCCGACGCCCAAGACGCATACGGTCCGGCCGGGGGAGTACCTGTCGGTAATCGCCGGCTTCTACGGCGTGAGCATGGGCGCGATTCTGGAGCTCAACAACATCCCGAACCCCGACAATCTGCCGGCGGGGCAGGTGCTGCTCCTGCCCCCGGACGCGGAAGTACCCGCCGAGGCCGAGCTCCCGGCGACGTATATCGTGCAGCCCGGCGAAACGCTGAGCAACATTGCCGTGGCGCTGGGCGTGACGATCGAAGATCTCATGGCCGCCAACCAGATCCAGGACCCCGACCTCATCTTTCCCGGGCAGGAGCTCAACGTGCCGGGCGGCGGGTCGTGAGGCGGGTAGGATTGTTGCGGGCGGCGGGCGCCCGTAGACTGGCGGGGCTCGTCGAGCGACCGTTGGCGTCGACTCTGGCGCCGGAGCACCACGCCTTACCCACCGGATGTTGAACATCCGCACTTACGCCTGCCGGACGGGGCCTTGAGAAAGAGGAGACAGACGTAGATGGCAGCGACAAGCGACGACGTGCCACGCGTCAACGAGTGGCAGCGTGTCGGCGGCCGCGCCGGCGGCACCATCACGGCCATCGCCGGCGCCGATCAGGGCGAGGGCGCGCGGCGGCTCTTCGCCGGGACGATGTCCGGGGTCTATGTGTCCGACGATGGCGGCGACTCCTGGCGGATTTCCAACCGGAGCCTCACCAGCCCCTACGTGCAGGCGTTGGTGGCCTCACCCGCGGTGAGCGAAGACGGCACCGTCTTCCTGGGCGTGGTCGGCGGCGGCGCCTTCAAGTCGTTCGACCGCGGCGACACGTGGAACCAGCTGGCCTTCTGGAGCACCATGCCCAACGTGGTGGCCATCGGCTTGTCCCCGGCCTACGACACGGACCGCATGGCCTTCCTGGGCAGCGACGCCGACGGCGTGTTCCGGTCGACGAATGGCGGGCGGAGCTGGAATCCGTCCAGCAGCGGGCTCACCGGGCTTTCGGTGCAGGCCGTCGCGGTCTCGCCGAACTTCACCAACGACCAGATGGTCTTCGCGGGCATCGTGGACGGAGGGCTGTGCCGCTCCACCGACGCCGGTCGCACCTGGACGCAGCTGGGCAAGTCGACCGTCGGCACCGCCACGGTGCAGGCGGTGGCGCTGTCGCCCGCGTTCACGGACGCTCGGGTGGTGGTAATCGGCACCGAGGAGCATGGCCTCTGGCGCTCGACGGACGGGGGGCGTCGCTGGACCGCCATTGAGGACGTGGCATCGCAGTCGATTAACGCCGTCGCCATGTCCCCGAACTTCGGCGAGGATCAGCTCGTCGTGGCCGGCACGGGCGACGCCGGGGTGCTGGTGAGCAACGACGCCGGGGAGACCTGGACGCTGCAATCGGTCGGCGACGAGGTGGGCGCCGTGCTGAGCGTGTCGGTGACGGTCGACGACGGCGCGACGACCATCTGGGCCGGCACCTATGAGACCGGCCTCTATCGGTCGACGGACCTGGGCGAAACGTGGGAAGCGGCCAACAACGGCATCACGAGCCAGAATTGGGTCACGCTGGCCCTCAGCCCGGCCCTGGCCCGCGACGGAACCATGTTCGCCGGCGGAACCGGGACGGGTGTGTTCCGGTCGACCGACGGCGGCGAATCGTGGGCGCCGGTCACCGAGGACTACGCCGAGGCCGACGTGACGGGCCTGGCCGTTTCGCCGAACTACCAGCGCGACCGCATCGCGTTTGCCGCGACCAGCATCGGGCTGCTGCGCACGACGGACGGCGGCGACGAGTGGCGCGAGATGGACCGCGGCATCGACACCGAGGAGATTCGCGCGGTTGGCGTGTCCTCCACGTATGCGCGCGATCGGACGGTGTTCGCGGGCGGCCCGCTGGGCCTGGGATACAAGAGCACCGACAACGGCAATTCGTGGACGCAAATCGACTACGAGTTCGACGGCGAGACCATTGCGGCCATCGCCACCGGCCCCGACTTTGCCAACGACCAGACGGTGTTCATCGGAACCCTGGGCGAGCGCACGGCGGCGGTGCACCTGAGCCGGGACGGCGGGGCGACCTTCGAGCGGTTCGTGGAGCATGACTCCGCGTCGCCGTGGATCGCGCTGGGGATTCCGGCTTCCTACACCCCGGACGATCAGTGGTGGATGTTCGCCACGGCGGGCCAGGTGTTCAAGCCGGCGGAGCGCATTTCGGATACCTGGAGCGGCACCTTCCCAGCGAGCCGGCGTTCAGCCGTGCTGGCGGTGGTGCCGGCGCCGGTGCCGGACGACGAGCGAGTGTTTGCCGCCACCAGCGCCGGGGTCTACCGCAGCGCGACGGGCGGCGCGTCGTGGCAGCCGATCAACGAGGGCCTGACCAACCTGGCGGTGCTCACGGTCGTCGCGTCACCGCACTTCGCCGAGGACCAGAGCGTGTACGCGATGGCGCTGGGCGGCGAGATCTGGCGCTGGGTCGACGAGCCGCCGGAGGCGGAAGACGCCGACGAAGAGGCGGACGCGGCAGGCGACGGAGAGTAGGCGGCGGGCGCGGGCGGGCTGGGGTGTTGCGTTACCCGACGATCGAGTAGAGCCAGGTGCCCAGCACGAGGCTCAGCGTGGCCAGGGTGAGCAGCACCGCGAGCCCGGTGCGTGACACTCGCCAGGAGGTCGGCCGCTCGATCATTGGCAGTGGTCCTTGGGTGGATTGGGAATGGGTCGCTGGGTGCACTTTAGGCACGCGTGGCGGCGAGGGCAAGAGGGCGCGGCGCGCGTTGTTGGGCCGGGACGCCTCTGCTAGACTTGCCCGGCTCGCGAGGGTGTGAATGTTTTCACAAAGTCCTCGGATCGGACTGAGTCGCGATGGGCCTGCTGCGCGCGGCGGCGCTGGCACTCCAGTTCGGCTCGCTGGTCGGGGCGATGTTCATTGTCGGCATCCTCGGGGGTCGGTGGCTCGATGAGCGGTTGGACCTCAGCCCGCTCTTTTTGCTTGTGGGATTGATGCTCGGTCTCGTCGGCTCGGCCTACGTCTTCTACCGGATCATGACCGCGTTGTCGCGCGGGGATCGTTAGCGCATGGCCGGCGTTAATCCACCTCCGGTCGAGGCTGTCAGGTTCGCCGGAAACGGCGAGGACGTTTCCCCCCACATCAGCGCGGCGGCCGAGCCCCTGGGCCACTTTGGGCCCTTCACCTTCACCAACTCCATGCTGATGATGTTCATCACCATGGCCCTGCTGCTGGTGGTGGCCTGGCTGGCGTCGCGGCGAATCCGCCAGGATCCGGAGGGGGCGCTGGTGCCCGAGGGCCTGCAAAACGCGGCCGAGGCGGTGGTCGAGTTCCTCGACGAGTTGGTGCAGTCGACGGTGGGCAAGACATACGCCCAGCGCCTGCTGCCGATCGGGGCCACCTTCTTCATCTTCATCCTGGTCGCCAACTGGTTCAGCTTGTTGCCGGGCATCGGCACCATCTGGCTGCGCGTCCCGGACCCGCACGACCCGGCGTACGAGATCGCGGCGCCGATTTTCCGACCGGCGACCGCCGACATCAACATGACGCTGGCGCTGGCGATCCTGGCGTTCCTCGTCATCCACGGCTCCGGCATCCGGGCGCACAATCCAGTGGGCCACATCAAGGAGATGTCCCAGGTCGCGCTGCTGGCGCCGGTGTTCATCCTGATCGAGCTGTTCGTGGTCATTTCGCTGTCGTTCCGACTCTTCGGCAACCTGTTTGCCGGGGAGGTGGTGCTGAACGGGCCGATCCTGGCGGGATTCGCGCTAGGGCATATCCCGCTGATCGGGGTGGTGTTCCTGGTCCTTGAGTTACTGTTCGGGCTGGTTCAGGCCGTAATCTTTTTCATGCTCAGCATGGTGTTCACGGGACAAGCCGTGGCTGAGTCGGGTCACGAGGCGCACTAGACGCCGCGAGGAGGGGTTGGACGCATGGAACAAGCTGCAAACCTGGCACCGTTGGGCGCCGGGTTGGCAATTGGCATCGGCGCCATTGGGCCGGGCCTGGGAATTGGTCTTGGGGTGCAGGCGGCCATGAACGCCATCGGTCGTAATCCAGAGGCCGCCGGCGACATCCGCAATACGATGATCGTGGGTCTCGGCTTGGCCGAGGCCATCGGCATCTACGCGTTCATCATCGGCATCCTTTTGGCGTTCGGCTAGGACGGCGACCGCTGCAAGCGTAGGCGGAGGCGACGCTGATGGACGGGTTAATCAACTCACTGGGGATCAGCGGCTGGAACATTCTCTTCCAGCTGGTGAGCTTCGTGATTTTCTTGTATCTGATGCGGCGTCTGCTGTTCGGGCCGATCACGCAGATGCTGCGCCGGCGCCGCGAGCGGATCAGCGAGAGCCTGCAGGAGGCGGAATCCCTGCGGGGGCAGGTCGAGCGCGAGCGAGCGGAGTTTCAGGCCGAGCTCGCCGACGCCCAGGCCGAGGCCCAGCGGATCCGCGACGAGGCCGCCCGCAGTGCCGAAGCGCTGCGCACGCGCGAGGTCGAGCGCGCGCGCGAGGAAGCGGAGCGGCTGCGCAGTGACGCCCGGGCGGAGATCGACCGATCACGCGCGCAGGTCCGCGAGGAGCTCCGCGCCGAGACGGCGGAGCTGGTGCTGAGCGCCACGGCCAGCGTGCTGGATCGGTCCATCGACGACCCCGAGCACCGCCGCCTGGTGCAGGAAGCCCTGGCGGACGTGGACGGGAGCGCCCGGTGAGACAGGGCGCAGCCGCGCGCCGACGCCGCGCCCGCACCTATGTGCAGGTGGTGGTGGCCGCGGCGCAGCGCGAGGACTCCTGGGACGACTGGGAGAGCGACCTGCGCACCCTGCGGGCCATTGCGGAGGACGATTCCGTGCGGACGTTCTTGGAGAATCCGGGCACGCCGCTGGCCGAGCGACTGGACCTGGTCGACCGCGTGGCCCGACCATCCGTGAGCGTGAACGGCCTCGGACTGCTGCACGTGCTGGTGACGAGCCGGGACGTGGACGCGCTGCCGGAGATCGAGCGCGGGTTCTTGCGAGTCGCCGACCGCGAGCGCCGCCTGGACCGCGTGCACGTGACCACGGCGGCGCCGTTGCAGGAGACCGAGACGGAAGAGTTGCGCCAGCGGCTGGCCCAGCCGGGCCGCCGGCTGCACCTCACCACCACGACGGATCCCGCCCTGTTGGGCGGCTTCGTGGTGCGACGCGGCGACAATGTTTTGGATTTGAGCGTGCGCGCCCGGCTGCAATCGCTGGGCCGAGCGTTGCGCTAGGCGCGAGGGACGCGAATGTCTATCAGCCCGCAAGAAATCGCAGACGCCCTACGGCGAGAGATCGAGGGTTTTCAGGCCAGCGCCCATCAGGCCAACGTGGGCAACGTGCTCGAGGTCGCCGACGGCGTCGCGCAGGTCACGGGCATCTCCGAGTGCCTGGCGGGCGAGCTGCTGGAGTTTCCCGGCGGCGTGATGGGCATGGCGCTCAACCTGGAAGAAGACACCGTGGGCGCGGTGATCCTCGGCGACTACCTGACCATCGAGGAAGGCGACGAGGTGCGCACCACCGGCCGCGTGGCCGAGGTGCCCGTGGGACCGGAGCTGCTCGGGCGCGTGGTCAACGCGCTGGGCGAGGCGGTTGACGGCAAAGGCCCAATCACCGCCAGCGCCACGGACGTGATCGAGAAGGTGGCCCCCGGCGTGGCGCTGCGCCAGGACGTGGATACGCCGGTGCAGACGGGCATCAAGGCCATCGACGCCATGATTCCGATCGGCCGCGGCCAGCGCGAGCTCATCATCGGCGACCGCCAGATCGGCAAGACCGCCATCGCCCTGGACACGATCATCAACCAGCGCGGCGGCGACCTGATCTGCATCTACTGCGCCATCGGCCAGAAGGAGAGCGCCGTGGCGCAGGTGGTGGCCCTGCTGCAGGAATACGGCGCGCTGGAGCACACCATCGTCGTTGCCGCCACCGCCAGCCAGCCTGCCGCGCAGCAATACATTGCGCCGTTCGCCGCCTGCACGATGGGCGAATACTTCCGCGACCGCGGCCAGGACGCGCTGGTGATCTTCGACGACCTCACCAAGCACGCCTGGGCCTATCGCCAGGTGTCGCTGGTGCTGCGCCGCCCGCCGGGCCGCGAGGCCTATCCGGGCGACGTGTTCTACCTGCACTCACGGCTGTTGGAGCGGTCGGCTCGCATGCACGACGACCAGGGCGGCGGGTCGCTGACGGCGCTGCCGATCATCGAGACGCAGGAAGGGGACGTGAGCACCTACATCCCCACAAACGTCATCTCGATCACCGACGGGCAGATTTACCTCGAGGCCGACCTGTTCAACGGCGGCATCCGACCGGCGATCAACGCCGGGCTGTCCGTGTCGCGGGTGGGCGGCGACGCGCAGATCCGCGCCATGAAGCAAGTGGCCGGCCAGTTGCGGCTGGGCCTGGCGCAGTACCGCGAGGTGGCGGCGTTCGCGCAGTTCGCCTCCGACCTGGACCGCGCCACGCGCAACCAGCTCGAACGCGGGGCGCGCTTGACCGAGCTGCTCAAGCAGAAGCAGTTCGAGCCGGCGCCGATCGAGGAGCAAGTCTGCATCATTCACGCCGGCACCTCGGGCGCGGTGGACGCCGTGCCGACCGACCAGGCCGCGAACTTCGAGCAGGAGCTGCTCGACTTCCTGCGCTCGGGCCATGCCGAGCTCTTGGGCCGAATTCGAGAGTCTAAGGAATTGGGCGACGACGACGAAACCGCGCTGGACGCGGCGATCGCCGACTTCTCGGCCAACACGTTCTCGGGCCGCGCCGCGATGGCCGGCAGCTAGCCGATGGCCAACCCGCTCGAGCTGCGGCGCCGCATTCGCAGCGTCGAAAACACCCGGCAGATCACCCGGGCCATGCAGCTCGTGGCGGCGTCGCGCATGCGCCGCGCCCAAGACGCGGCGGACGCCGCACGGCCCTATGCCCAAGAGGTGCTCGGGCTGATGCAGCAGCTCGTGGCGGCCACCGGCGACGACCTGCTGCCGCCGATGCTGCGGACGCGGCCCGTGGAGCACTCGGCCTACGTGGTGATGACGACGAACCGCGGGCTGTGCGGCGCGCTCAACACCAATGTCATCCGACAGGCGATGGAAGATATCGAGGAGTCGCGGGCCAGCGCGGAAGTGTCGGTGATCGTCATCGGCCGGCGCGGGCGCACGTCGCTGGCGCGGCTGGTGCCCATGCAGGCGGCCTTCACCGACATTTCGGACCGGCCGACCGCGGCGGACATAATCCCCATTGCCCGGATGGTGATGGACGGCTACCTGGCGGGCGACTTCGATGAGGTCCAGATCGTGTACCCGGAGTTCGTGAACACGCTGACGCAGCGGCCGGAGTCGCTGCGCCTGCTGCCCGTCGTGCTGCCGGAGGACACCGATCCCCGCGACGCCGACGTGATCTTCGAGCCGGACCCGGCCACGGTGCTCGAGGCCCTGGTGCCGCGATTCATCGAGACGGTGCTCTACGAGACGCTGCTCGAGCTCACGGCCAGCGAGCACAGCGCGCGCATGGTGGCGATGCGCGCGGCCACGGAAAACGCCAGCGAGCTCATCGACGCCCTGGGGCTCACCTACAACAAACTGCGGCAAGCCAAGATCACCAGCGAGATCATCGACATCGCCTCCGGCGCCAACGCGCTGGCGCAGCGCGCGTGAGGGAAGGATTGGGAATGGCGAGCGGACGCATCGCACAAATCATTGGGGCCGTCATTGACGTCGAGTTCCCGGCCGGCGAGCTGCCGGCGCTCTACAACGCGCTGGAGGTCGAGGCGCCGGACCGCGACGACCGCGTGGTGCTGGAAGTCGAGCAGCACGTCGGCGACGGCCGGGTGCGGTGCGTCTCCATGCGCCCGACCGAAGGCCTGAGCCGCGGGCTGCCGGTGGCCGACCTGGGCGGCCCGATCTCGGTGCCGGTCGGTGCGCCGACGCTGGGGCGGGTCTTCGACGTGACCGGCGAGCCCATCGACGGCAAGGGCGACGTGGTCACCGAGACGCGGTATCCCATTCACCGGGCGCCGCCGCCGCTGACCGAACAGACGACGCAGGCGGAGGTGTTCGCCACGGGGCTGAAAGTCATCGACCTCATCGCGCCCTTCACGCGCGGCGGCAAGACCGGCGTGTTCGGTGGGGCGGGCGTGGGCAAGACGGTGATCATCATGGAGATGATCAACAACATCGCCGTGCAGTACGGCGGCTACTCCGTGTTCTGCGGCGTCGGCGAGCGCACGCGCGAGGGCACCCAGCTCATCCGCGAGATGACCGAGGCCGGCGTTATCGGCAACGCCTGCATGGTGTTCGGGCAGATGAACGAGTCGCCCGGCGCGCGCCTGCGGGTGGGGCTGGCCGGCCTGGCGCTGGCCGAATTCTTCCGCGACGAGGAAGGGCGCGACCTGCTGCTCTTCATCGACAACATCTTCCGCTTCACCCAGGCCGGCTCCGAGGTTTCGGCGCTGCTCGGGCGGATGCCGTCGGCGGTGGGCTATCAGCCGTCGCTGGGCACCGAGATGGGCGAGCTGCAGGAACGCATCACCTCGACCACGAGCGGCTCGATCACCTCGCTCGAGGCGATCTACGTGCCCGCGGACGACTACACCGACCCGGCGCCGGTGACGACGTTCGCCCACCTGGACGCCACGATCCGGCTGGAGCGCTCCATCGTGGAGCGCGGCATCTACCCGGCGGTGGACCCGCTGACGAGCACGTCGAAGATTCTCGACCCGCGCATCGTGGGCGAGCGCCACTACGACGTGGCGCGCGGGGCGCAGCAGGTGCTGCAGCGGTTCAAGGACCTGCAAGACATCATTGCGATCCTGGGTATCGAGGAGCTCTCGGAAGAGGACCGCCTGACGGTGGTGCGCGCGCGCAAGATCGAGCGCTTCTTCTCCCAGCCGATGAACGTGGCGGAGGCCTTCACGGGCCAGCCGGGCGTGATTGTGCCGGTGGAGGAGACGATCCGCGGGTTCGAGGAGATTCTCGCGGGCGAGCATGACGAATTGCCGGAACAGGCGTTCTACATGGTGGGCACGATCGACGAGGCCGTGGCGAAGGCCGAACAGCTCGCCGCCGAAGGCTAGGCGCGGCGTCGGCCAACGGAATGCACCCTCACCCTAACCCTCTCCGTTCAAGGGAGAGGGAACCTGACGGTGGCCGAGGAACGGGAAGCCACCCGACGCCGTTAAGAGTTGTGCACGACCAAGCCGTCTGCTCAAGGCGCTCTGATATTCTCGACGAGGAGGCGTAGATGGCTGGGTTGACCCTCACGGTCGTCTCGCCGGAGCGGGAAGTTCTGCGCGAGGACGACATCGAAATGGTCGTTGCGCCCGGAATCGACGGCGAGCTCGGGCTGATGCCGCGCCACGCCCCGCTGGTGACCCAACTGCAGGCCGGCACGCTGCGCTATCGCAGCGGCGGCGATGAACGCTTCCTCACCATCCTGGGCGGATTCCTCCAGGTCATGCAAGACACGGTGACGGTGCTCGCGGACGGCTCGGAGCGGTCCGACGAGATCGACGTGGAGCGGGCCGAGCGCGCCCGCGCCGAGGCGCTGCGCGAGCTCGAGGAGGCGCGCGTGGGCGGAGACGACGCGACGGTGATCCGCGCCCGGCTGGCCCTGCTGCGGGCGCTGGCGCGCATCCGCACCGCGCAACGGGCAGGGCGCGGCTAAGGCCGGCCCCGTGGCCGCAGCCCTGGCCGACGCCGCCACGACCACGCCCGCCACGCGGGTCGCGATCACCGGCGGCCGGTCGCTGCGGGGCGCCTATCGCGTGCCCGGCGCCAAGAACGCGGTGCTGCCCATGATGGCCGCGTGCCTGCTGACGGAGGAAACTTGCGTCATCGAGGACATTCCGCTCATCACCGACATCATGGTCATGGCCGAGCTGCTGCGCGGACTCGGAGCGCAGGTGGAGATCGACACCGAGCGCCGCTCGGTCGCCATCACGGCGGGCGGCGTGCACTCGACCCGTCCCGATCCGCGCCTGGTGCGCGCCATGCGGGCGTCGTTCCAGGTGACCGGACCGCTCCTCTCGCGCTTCGGGCGCGTGGACTGCCACGCGCCGGGCGGTTGCCAGCTCGGCACGCGCCCGGTGAACGTGGACATCGAGGGCTTCGAGGTCCTGGGGGCTTCCATCGCGCTGGGCGGCGGCGTCTACCAGGCGGTGGCCGACCCGCTGGTCGGCGGCCAGGTCTACCTGGACTACCCGAGCCACACGGGCACGCAAAACCTGTTGATGGCGGCCACGCTGGCCAGCGGCTACACGACCATCGTGCACGCGTCGCGCGAGCCGGAGGTGATCGCGCTGGTGCACTTTCTGCGCAGCATGGGCGCCGAGATTCACGGCGAGGGCACGAGCACGATCGGCGTGCAGGGCCAGTCGCGGCTCTTCGGCACGGTGGCGCGCGCGATCCCGGACCGGATCGTGGGCAGCACGATGGCGGTGGCGGCGGCCATCAGCGCCGGCGACGTGGAGCTGCTCAACGTGCGGCCCGACCACCTGCAGCCGGTGCTGGTGAAGCTCGCCGCCATGGGGGTGACGCTGCACGAAACCAACCGCTCGGTGCGGGTCACGGGCAGCCCGATGCTCAGCGCCACGGCCATCCAGTGCATTCCGTTCCCGGGCTTTCCCACCGACGTGCAGGCGGCCATGGGGACGCTGATGACCCAGGCCCACGGCGAGAGTTCCATCATCGAGCGCGTCTACGACGGCAACCTGGGCTACGTCGGGCAGCTCCAGCGCATGGGTGCCGACGTGACGGTTGAGGGCCCGACGGCCCGCATCCGAGGCCCGTCGCCGCTCACGGCCTGCGAGGTGCGGCTGTGGACCGACATCCGCGCTGGCGCGGCCCTGCTGCTGGCGGGGCTGGTGGCGCAAGGTACGACGGTGCTCGACGACGCGGAGATCATCCAGCGCGGCTACCAGGACCTCCCGGGCGACCTGCAAGAGCTTGGCGCCGATATCACGGTTGAGCGCCGCCCCCGCCCGGCGGCCACGGCGACGGTTGGCTAAGTGTTCCGATCCCTAAGCTCGCAGCGGCTTGGGGTCGACCTCGGCACCGCCAACGTGCTGGTCTTCCTCGTCGGCGAGGGTGTGATCATCGACGAGCCGTCGGTGGTCGCCGTGTCGGTGCAAGACCGCCGCATCGAGGCCATCGGGCACGCGGCTCGCGAGATGGTGGGGCGCACGCCCGGCAGCCTGCGCGTCATGCGCCCGCTGCAAGACGGCGTGATCGCCGACTACCTGGTCACCGCGGCCATGCTGCGCTATTTCATCGAGAGAGCCGCCGGCCGCCACCGCCTCTTCCGGCCCGAAGTGATGGTGGCGGTGCCCACGGGCGTGACCACGGTGGAGCAACGCGCGGTGATGGACGCGGGCATCGCGGCGGGGGCCAAGCGCGTGCACCTGATTCCGGAGCCACTGGCGGCGGCGATCGGCGCCAACGTGCCCATCTCCCATGCCTCGGGAAGCATGGTGGTGAACCTTGGCGGGGGGACGACGGAGATCGCGGTGATCTCGCTCAACGACATCGTGGCCGACTGTTCGGGGTCGCTGCGCGTCGGCGGCAATCGCCTGGACGAGGCCATTCGCACCTACATCAAGCGCAAATACAACCTGATGACGGGCGACCGAACGGCGGAATCGATCAAGATGCGCATCGGCAGCGCCATTGTGCTGGAACCCGCGGAAACCATGGAGGTGCGCGGGCGCGACCAGATGCAGGGCCTGCCGCGGACCGTGACGATCACCTCGGACGAGATCACGGAGGCCATCGCGGAGCCCGTCGACCAGATCATCCGGGGCGTTCGCAGCGTGCTCGAGGCGACCCCGCCCGAGCTTGCCGCCGACATCATCGACAAAGGACTGGTGATGACCGGGGGCACGGCGCTGCTGCGCAACCTGGACAAGCTGGTGGCGCGCGAGACCGGCGTGGCCGTGCACGTGGCGGAGACGCCTCTGCTGTGCACCGTCCGCGGCACGGGGATCGCCCTGGAGCACTTCGACGTGCTGCAAAAGATCGTAATCTCGCACCCGTAGCACCGGCCCAGCGAGGCTGAGATGACACTAGTTCTTCAAACGTTTCCCATGCCCCCGGGACCGCAGGCCGAGCTCGAACGCGACTACGAGGTGCGCCAGGCGCCGTTTGCCGACGGCGACGAGCTGGCGGCGGCGGCGGTGGGCGCCGTGGCCGTGATCGCCGGCACCGAGTCGTGGACGCGCGAGCTGCTGGAGGCCAACGCCGGCACGATGCGCTGCATCTCACGCGTGGGCACCGGGGTGGACAGCATCGACTTGGCCGCCGCCACCGACACCGGGGTGGCGGTGCTCAACGGCCCGGGCGAAATGTCGCTGACCGTGGCTGAATACGCCGTGGGCATGATGTGGACCCTCGCGCGACGCATCTTCGAGGCGGACGCCTCGGTGCGCACCGAAGGCTTCGCCAAGCGCATCGTGCTGCTGGGCAACGACCTGGCGGGCAAGACGGTGGGCATCGTGGGGTTCGGGGACATCGGACGCCGCGTGGCGACGATCTGCCAGCACGGCTTCGGCATGCGCGTCCTGGCGCACACGGCCAATCCGGATCCGGCGCGGCTCGAAGCCGCGGGGATCGACGGGGCATTCGTGTCGCTGCCCGAGCTGCTGCGCCAGTCCGACTTCGTGACGCTGCACACACCGGTGACCGACGAGACCATGGAGATCATCGGGCGCGAAGAGCTGGCCCTGATGAAGCCCGGCGCGTTCCTGATCAACAGCTCCCGCGGGCGGCTGGTGGACGAGGCGGCGGTGGTGGAGGCGCTGCACGACGGGAGCCTGGGTGGCCTTGGGTCGGATGTGTTCGCGGTCGAGCCGCCGCCGGAGGACCACCCGTTTTTCCGCACGCCGCGCACGATCCTGACGCCGCACTTCGGATCCCATAGCCACGAGTCGATGTTCCGCATGGGCGACCGGGCGGTGCGCAATCTGCGGGAGTTCATGGCCACCGGCCGGTGCGAGCGGACGGTGAATCCGGAGGTCTACGAGCGCCTGTCACGATAGCGCGGCAGGTCAGGAAACCGGGGGCGGAGCCGCAGCTGGGAGACCCTGGCCTGGACTTGCAGGGGCTGGCCCTACAGCGTTTTGGCGGATACGCAAGAGACTCAATCGCGAGTGCCGCCAGAGGGTGAAATAGACGCGGGCTCGCATCGTTTGATGCGAGCCCACAGCGCAATCCGTGTCCGTGATCACGCCCGGTCGTCTGGCGGACCCGGGGACTAGAGTCCCAAGCGAGCGAACTCGCGAATGCGGGATCTCACGTGTCGGAAACAGGCATCCGGGTCCGGCGTGACCTGCGGCCCCGCGACGACTCGCCCGTCACGCCGCGGGGCGCAACCTGTCAATTTGCCAGCGTCCCATCTCGACGCGAATGTCTCGCATCACGCCACCTTTGGCGGTGCTGGCCCGTCGATCAATCGCTGATCGGCGGACCAGGGACGACCCGAGCAGCGCTGTTAACGCTGCGTGTACATCGTATACGAACTATCGGGCTCGGCGCAAGACCGGCGCGTCCGTGGCAGCAGCCCATGTACGGTGGAGACGCGTCCCCGCGCTACTCGTCGGCCGCTAAGTCTGCTGGCCGATTGCGTGGAGAAACTCGGCGCGCGTGGCGGGGTTGTCGCGGAAGGCGCCGCGGGTCACGGTCGTCACCATGCGGCTGCCGGGCTTGCGGACGCCGCGCATGGTCATGCACAAGTGCTCGGCCTCGACCATCACCGCCACGCCGCCGGTGTCGAGCACGCGCTCGATGGCGTCGGCAATCTGGCTGGCCAACCGCTCCTGCACCTGGAGCCGCCGGGCCAGGTGCTCGACCACGCGCGCCAGCTTGCTGAGGCCGACGATGCGGTCGTGGGGCAAGTACCCCACGGCAACCGTGCCAAAAAACGGCAGCAGGTGATGCTCGCAGAGCGAATGGAACTGGATGTCCCGCACCACCACCATCTCGTCGTGCCCATGCTCGAAGGTGACCTCGAGATGCTCGTCGGGGTCGGTCTCGTGCCCGTTGAGCAGCTCGTCGTACATCCGCGCCACGCGGGCCGGCGTGTCGAGCAGGCCGTCGCGATCCGGGTTCTCGCCGACGGCGGTGAGGATTTCGCGCACGGCGGCCTCAATGCGCGCGTGGCGCTCGGCAAGCTGCGCGCCGGTGAGTTGGGGCGCTTCGGCGCCGTTGGTGGATGCGGTCATGCGATTGGTCCTGTGGATGTGGTGGTGGCGCGTGGTCGCGCGATGGCGTCGGGCGCATCGTTGGGCCCGCCGAAGCGATTGGCGCGGCCGCCAAGCCCGACGCTGTGAGTATACGCAGGCGCCCGGTCGGGTCATGCACAGTGCCGGTCGCCTGCGGCGGGCTCAATCGCTCGGGCGACAGGCAGTGCCATTCGTCGCGGAGGATCGCACCAACCGCCTGGATAAGGTCCGATGCGGCGTCGACCCCGGCGCGCATCGGGGCCCCGTCGCCAGGGAATGACTAAGGCGTGTCGGTCGACAGCGATTCCAGCGTAGTCCTGGTCAGCACGGCATCCGCGCCGGCACGGCTGACCCCAAGCACGTATCCACCGGGGGCCCCACCGGCCACATCCTCGACGATCACGAAATAGCTTCCCGCGTGAGCCGCTCGATAGACGACTGCCGCATCGAGCCCGAATAAGCCGCCCCCGCTATCGTCGTCGACAATGACCTGCGCGGCGGACGCCCCCAGGTAGTCGATGGTGAGAAACGTGTCCGCGAGGGCCGACTGCGCCGTGATCGAAACCGTCTCGCCTCCCGCGAGCCGGATGACGAAGTAATCGATGTCACCGGGAAAGTCGATGTTGGCGAGGACGGACTCCCCCACGCGAAGTTCTTGGCCGTCATCCTCGTCGTGGAGCGGTATCAGCGGTCGGTTGCTTGCCAGCGTAAAGCTGCCGGAATCCTCCGATAGCTGCCACGCAACGACGAAGTGAGGCTCGTCGTATTCGATGGTGAATGACCCGGCCTCGGCCCCAGTGAATGCGTCGTCAACGAAGAGCGCCTCTCCCCCAGCGGCGTCGTAGACCGTGATCCCGCCATCGTTGACGCCGGTGAGCCGGAGTTCGACGCTGGTCCCCGGCGGCTCGCTGATGACGAAGGCTCGCTCGTCCCAAAAGTGCGCCAGGTGAACTTGATGACGGGCGCTCCCCCCGGCCAGGGGCACCTGCCGTTCGCCAAGCCTTGAGGGGGCCTCGCCAGCGATCAGGTCCCGCACCAGCGGCAGAAGGTCCCCTGATGATGCGGCGAGGCCGAAATCTCCCTCGGTGAAGCCGAAACCGCTGAGGCCGATGATTTCGCCTGTGGCCGAAACGAGCGCTCCGCCGCTCTGACCGCCAGCGATCGTGGCGTCGGTCTGGAAGAAGGTGAGGGCGCCCGGCTCCCACTCGCGTAGGCGGGAGAGCAGCCCGCGAACCAGCGTTGGCTGCGGAAAGGCCTCCACCTCTCCGGGGTAACCGATCAGGAACATGTCGGTGCCGATGGCCAGCCCCTCGCCATCCACCAGCGCCAGGGCGCTGACCGGGGCGTCGATAGGGCCGATGACCGCCACATCGGCCAGCAAATCCCAGCCCTTGATCGGCGCGTCCTTGAATTCCGACCCATCGGGAAACACGACGCGCACGGCGGTGTAGGGCCAGACCACATGCGCATTCGTCACCACGTAGCCGCCATCCACCAATACGCCGCTGCCGGTGCTAAGCGCCGTCTCCACGAACGCGATCGTCGGTGAGACCCTGGCGAAGATTTCCGCGGGCGTCGGCGGTCCGGGCGTCGCGGTTGGCGTTGGCGTCGGCGTCGGCGTTGGTTCCAGCGTGGGAGTCGGCGTCGGTGTCGGAGTTGGCGGTCCAGGCGTCGCGGTTGGCGCCTGCGTTGGGGTAGGCGAGGGTTCCAGCGTGGGGGTTGGCGTCGGCGCCGAGGCTGAGCCGGCTCCATCCGCCACGGCGGTGGGCGCCGCCGCGTCGGGGGGTGGCGGGCTGTCCGGCGAGTTGCATCCAGCGCCTGCTAGGGCGAGAGCAGCGATCGCGAGGAGCAGGGCCGTCAGGCAGAGCCTGCGCGGGGCTTTCTGGCGGCGGGGCTCCCGGTTGTTGCCGCGGTCCGCGTCCTGCGCGCGATACGGAGGCGTGTGGTCCCGGAATCGTGTAGCTATCGCGCGCCTTGATTCTGTAGGAGACGAGCGGCTGAGGGCAAGATAGCAGGGACGAATCGCGGCGCTTCCCGGGATGACGCGCATGGACGGCGCCAGAGCTCTGCGCCGCCCTTCGGGGAACCGCTCGTCGGCTGTGCGATTCCCACTGGCGCGCCCGTCATAATCGGACCGCTTCCCCGAGGCCCCCACGATTGTCGCGCCCATGCGCCCTGCGTCCGTCAAGGCCGTGACCTACAGCGCGATGTGGGCGTTCTTTCTGCCGTTGGCGGCCTCGCAGGTGCTGCAGCAGGTACGGCATCCGCTGCTCGACGCGGGCATTGCGCGCGGTCTCGAGCCGGCGGCGTCGCTGGCCGCCTTTGGCGTGGTCAGCGGCGTGGTGCAGATTCTGGGCGCGGCGGGCATCGCGGTGCAGAGCGCCTACCTGGTGCTGGTGCGCGGGCGCCAGTCCTACCACTTCATGCGCCGCTATACGGCGGTCTACACCCTGGGCATCGTGGGGCTGACGCTGGTCACGGCGCTGCCGGGCAGCGGGCCGTGGTTCTTCGAGCAACTGATGGGCACGCCCGCGGCGCTGACGCCGCGCGTAGTGCAGATGATGCAGATCGCCGCGCTGGTGCCGGTCTTCAACCTGGCGCGGCTCTTCTACGTAGCGCAGTTGGCCCATCTGCGGCAGACGCGCGTGGTGTGGGTGGCACCGGCGGTCAGCATCGCATTGCTGTCCGTCCTGGCGCTGGGCGTCATCCCCAATGTGCCGGTGGCGGCAAGCGTGGCGGGCGCGACGGTCTGGCTGGTGATCGCTGCCGTCGAGGCCGTGGTGCTTGGGTGGCTGGCCCACCGCGCGTCGCAACGCGCGCCCTACGGCGATGACCCGGGCGGACAGCCGCCCCTCGACGTACGCCAGGTGACCTGGTTTGTCCTGCCCCTCATCGCCACCCAGTTCTCACTCGCGGCGGGCCTGCCGCTCACCAATGCGGGACTGCTGCGGCTGACCGATCCAGAGACGTCGGTGGCGGCCCTGCGCGTCGCCATGAGCCTCATCATGGTCAGCATGGCCGCGCTGGCCACGTTGCGGCAGGTGGTCCTGGTGATGGCGCAGGACCCCGGCGATCATGCGCGCGTGCGCGCCTTCGTGGTCGGCATTTCGGCTGGTCTGACCGCGCTCATGGCGCTCATCGCCTTCACGCCCGTGGGACGGTTTGCGCTGGAGGTGGTGATCGGCGCGCCGCCGCACGTTGCCGAGGCGGCGCTGCCGGCCCTGCAGATTTTCGTCGCGGTGCCCGCCGTGATGGGGCTGCGGCAGTTCTACTCCGGCCTCACCATGCACCAGCGCCGCACGTCGCTGGTGGCGGCAGCCGCCATCGGGCGGCTGGTGCTCATGGCCGTCCTGCTGTTCATCGTCGCGCCCGCCGCCGCGCTTGCCGGCGCCTGGGTCGGGGCCATGGCCCGCACGGTGAGCATGGCCAGCGAGTCGGCGGCGGCCTATGCGATTGGCCGGCGCTACGTCGGCCGGGCGATTCGGTAGCGCCCCGCGTCTAGGTCGCGGATGACCCCCTCCAGCTACCCCCTGTTGGAGACCTTTGCGGAATCCGGTTGGGGCGTGTCTCAGACCCGCCCGACGCCAAGCATCCAGATTCGACCGAACTGGATTCCGGCCTACGCCGGAATGACGAAGGGGTTACGCAAAGGTCTCAGCAAAGAATTGGCGGCCACGGACTCAGCCCCCACGGTCCTTCCGCAGCGCTTCGATGAGCGCATCGTTGCGAGCGGCGACGTAGCGCTCGAACTCGCCGGCTTCCCACGTAAATAGCCCCCGGCCCTCGCGCGCCCCCGTATGACCGGCAGCCACGGCTTTCTCCAGAAACGCGGGCGGCTCGTCGCTGGCGTCGAGGTCCGGCCCCAGGTAGGTGAAGATCTGGCGATACACGTCCAGCCCCGCCATGTCGGCCTGGCGCATGATGCCGAGCACCGGAATGCGCCGCGCCAGCACGCCCTTGATGAGCACGTCGATTTCCTCGGCGGTGGTGACGCCCTTGTCGATCAGGCTCAGGGCTTCGCGCGCGAGGGCGAACTGCAACCGGTTCATCAGGTAGCCCGGCAGCTCCTTGCGGATGTGCACCGGCTGCTTGTCGATCGATTCGAGCAGCTCGCGCAGGCCGTTGATGGTGACCGCGTCGGTCGCTTCGCCGGGCGCAATCTCGACGATCGGGATCAGGTGCGGCGGCAGCATCCAGTGGGCCAGCGCCACGCGCTCGGGGTGGGCGCAGCCGCTGGCGATTTCGCTGATGCTGATGCTGGACGTGTTGCTGGTAAGGATGGCGGGCGGTGGGCAGAGCCGGTCGAGCTCCGCGAACACGTCCTGCTTGACCTTCAGGTCCTCGGCCACGGCTTCCGCGCCAAAGTCGGCCCCGTCCGCGGCGTCAGCGAGGGTTTCGGCGGCCCGCAGCCGTCCCACGACCACGTTCACCTCGTCGTCGGCGATCACGCCGGCGCGCACCAGGTCCTGCGCATCCACCCGCGCCTCGGATATGGCCGCCTCGGCGCGCCCGGCTGCCGCGTCGTACAACGAGACATGGAAACCGCCGCGCGCCAACTCGAGTGCGATCCCATGACCCATGCGTCCGGCGCCCGCCACCACGGCCCGGCGCCCATTGCCCGCTGTTGAATCAGTCGTCACGGTCCCGTCCCCCGCTGCGTTCCACCGGCACCATGAGCATAAGCCCCACGGGCCGGGGAGATACACTGCCGGAGTTGGCCGCATGACATCCACAGACACCACCGGGACGCCTTCCGCAGCCGGAGCGACGGACGGCCTGCTGGCCCCCATTGCCGCGGCCTTTGCGATTGCCGCTCGTCCCGGAGTGCTCGGTCTGGGTTTGGGGGCGGGAGCGGCGATCGGCGCGCTCGGCGGCTGCGCCGTCGCGCTGGCCTACATCCGCTCGCCCGCGGCCATCCCGTTCTTCGTCATCGCGGCCGCGCTCATCGTCGTCGCCTGGTCCATTGCCGCGGGCGCCGTGGCGGCTTCGAGCCGGCGGGACGCCACGCTCGCGGCGGGGCTGCGACGAGCCTTGGGGCGAGCCGTAACGCTCGTGGCGGCGGCGATTCCGGCCGCGCTGGTCGTGGGCGTGCTGCTGGCGGCGCAGTTGGGCGTGTTCGCCCTCACGCAGATGGGCGCGCGCGGGCCGCTGGGCGAGCTTCCGGACCGGCCGTTGGCGCTGATCGCGCTGGTCTACACGCTGATCTTTGCCATGAACGTGATGGTCATCGTCCCCACCGGCGCCCTGCTGTGGCTGGTGGTGCCGCACGTGATGGGCGGCGCCGGACCCGTCGAGGCGCACGCACGGGTGCGCGCCGCGTGCTGGGCGCGTCCCGGCCTGGTGCTGCGCACCATGGTGGGCGTGATCACCATGGCCAGCGCCGCCGCCGCCGCGCTGCTCGGCATCGCGGCGCTGGGTTTGGTGGTGGCGTCGTTCGCCCAGATCCTGGGTGCGGGCGAGACCTTCCTGCTGCGATTCTCCGAGCCGCTGGTGTCGGATATGTTCATGACGGTGACGGTCGACAACCTCGCGGCGGTGGTCGTGATGGCGACCGGCTTCGGCGCCGCCATCGGCGCGGCCACCGGTCCCAGCAGCATGCTAGGGGTCGCGGGCGGGGCCTATCTGGCGCGGCACATCGGCGAAGTCGAGCCGACGCCGACCGCCTAGCCGCAGGCGCCGAAGCCGCAGGCCGGGCAGACCAGACAGAGCCCCTGCGCGCGCAGCGGCGCGGCGCAGTCGGGACAGGTCGGCGCGGGCCGCCGCATCACGGGCGGCGCTGCCGGCGGACGCGGGCGCACATCCCCGATGCGGGGAGGGGAAAGCGTCGCCACCGGTGGGTCTTTCAGGGGAGCCATGGAGGCACTATAGCAGCTTGTTCGGTGTTTGTCTGGTATTACGCGAAGCGATCGCCCCGATCCCAGAGGGCGTCAGCCTGCATCAGATGGACGGCAGCGGCGTGTGGAGTGGTGCACATAGGCAGGTTCTCAGCGTGACGATGCTTACACTGCGGTCCAGATGCGTTCGGGGCGGGGCCGATGTGTCGCGCTAAGCGCCAATCTGTCGTTTGAAGGGCAAGCTAATCGAGATGTATGGACGCCTGATGCCTAGTCGATCACGTGGGCGCCGGATGGGGCTGGCGGCCGTAGTCGCGGCGTTCACGGTGCTGCTGGCGCTCACACCCCAAGCCCGCGCGTTGGACTGTGACGGCGTCGACCTCGGTGACGGCTGCCTCTTCACGATCACCGGCGGAGACACGCCTGAAACCGACGACGGCTACGCGGTGACCAATGTCCTCGGTGTACCAATGTGGGACTTCGTGCGCGACAAGAGCGCGCAGGACATCGGCTACCCCATCAGTCAGCGCTGGGTCGAGGGCCCCTTCACCTTGCAGGCCTTCCAGAAGGTGATCCTGCAGTGGGATCCCGGCAAGCAGCGCATGAACTACTACAACACGCTGGACGTGCTGGCGAACCGCTATCCCGACGTCGAGTTGCCGTTCGTGCCGTCGCACCAGGTGCTGGAAGCAGATCGGGACGCGGACTTCGCCACCATCACGCGCAACCACCTGGCGCTACTGGACCAGAACGAGGCGATCAAGGACCAATTCCTGAGCGAGCCCAATTGGCTGAATCTCTATGGGCTGCCGATCCGCTACGAGGAGCGGGAGGTCGATGGCCGGGCGGGCGGGGTGCAGATGCTGCGCGCCCAGCGCACGGTCTTCGTGGTCTGGAACGTGCCGGCCCCCGGCACCACCGTCGGCCGGGTGAATCTGCAAAACGTGCCGGACAAAGTGAAGAAGCTCAGCAACGTGATCATTCCCGAGGCGGCGAAGGTCCCGGCTACTCGTGACGGCAGAATCAACGCGGCGATCGAAGAAATCGCATGGGTTCAGGACGGCCTCGGACATGGTGAGGCAGTTCGAGTCGAGCAACTCCGCGAACTCGCCACATTGTCCCCGCCGGCCTTCTGGGCGCTCGTGCGGAACCGCGGCATCCATGCGACATCGGCATATAGCCGGGACCTAGAACCGACACGCACGGTTGGGGAAATCATTGGGCGGATCGGGTTCATAGCGCATACGAGTCCGGTAGCCGCCGAGATGCTCGCGACCATGCCGTTTCTCGACACGTTCGACGGGATTGATCTTGTGCCCTTGTCTACGCTGCTGATGATTGTGCTGCTTGCACCGGACGAACTGGAACCGACCATCTCGCATTTGGCGTCGGTCGGGGGACTCACGGACGAACAGCGAACGTCCTTGCCGTTGCTCCATCTCAAGCTGAGGCATCCGGAGGCAGCCCGAGCGCTGGAAGCGCTGCCTTGGATTCAGGACGGGATTTCGCCACCGCCGCAAGACAATGACGGCAGTCCAATCGGACATAGCAACGAAGCTCACATGCTTACATTTCTGATGGAATGGCAGCTGCGAGGATATCGGAGCCATCTTTCGGCGCTGCTAAGCCGCCCATGGTTTCAAGACGGCCTCGATCAACGCGAGCATGCGATCGTATTCAATGTGATGTCGGAGATAACCTCCTTCGAACGACGGGCAGCTCTACAGATATTGAACATGCCATTTCTGCAAACTATAGGCGAAGGCGACTTGACCATCGTCGACATTCTCAACTCTGTCGCAGTCGAAGGCGATCTACAAGGCTTGTTGTCTCGGGCGGCGCTGCGCGATGGCATTCGGGACGGCCAGATACCGCTCGTCGCGCTGGAGTATCTCAGTCTACGCAACCCAAGCGCGGCAGCGGCCATTCGGGCTGTGCCGTGGCTTCGGGATGGCATTTCAGTCACTGAAGTGGGACCTGTAGTAGCGCTGCAAAAGCTGGCGCTTGAATCGACGCAACTCTTGAAAGCAATCCTGGACAAAGACTGGGTGCTAGACGGCATCAATCCCGACGAGCTATCCATAGTTAAGAGTCTTACGTATATGGTTAGCAGAGACGAATCCAGGGCTTTGAGTATCGTGCAAATGCCCTTTCTCGAAACTGTCGAAGCGGCGGACGACTCAGCCGTCGACCAATTGGCGCAATTCCATCACAACTCGACCCTTATGAGCTACTTGAATCACGTCCTCTCGCACCCGAACCTGGGCGGCGGCGCAAGAGATGAGCACGTGCCGCCCGTGACGGCGCTGCTCAGCGTCGCCTATCACGCCGATCCGGAGTCGCGCAGCTACCTATACAGAACGCTCCTGGATCCCGACGCAGTAACCATTGAGCAACGGGTCATCACGCTGCCCCTTTCGGGGGACGTGCTATTGGCAGTAGTCCGCACACGAGACGGGGCGGCGAACAGCATGGACTGGCTGGAGCGGTCGCTTCGCAGCCACGAGCACTTTATGGGCGTGGCTCTCCCGGGCAACTATGTCTCCATTCTAGTCGCGGATGTAGGGCGCGGAGGGGGTGGGCCAAGCGGCATTCTGTATTTCTCCGCAACACATCGTGAACCCGTCGGGGTAATTGCTCACGAGTCGGCGCATATCTACATGGCGTTTGCCCCACGTTGGCTGGCGGAAGGTGGGGCTACCTTCTTGGAGTGGATTGCGGTAAACCAGGGAGCGCCGCCGCACAATTTCAGGATTGGCGTCGACTCCTGTGAGTCCGCCCGAAGCCTGTCCGAGCTTGAGCAAAAGACGCCAAGCGTCATTGACTCGGGCTCAATCTGCCACTACAGCATGGGGTTTGGGCTGTTCTATGACCTGTACAACAGCTTGGGAGATGCCGAATTCCGGCGAGGGTTTCGAGAACTGTATCTGAGGCTGCTTGCGAGCCCCACTTACTTCACCAGCTCCGAGGAACGGAATCGCCTTTTGGATCGAGATCCCTCCGCATCCGAATGCAGTGGCGCGGAACGGATCCGTTGCTTCCTGCGAATTCAGTTTGTGGCGGGGGCGGCAGATCCGGCGATTGCGGCTATAGCGTCGGACGTAATCGACCGCTGGTACTACGGGCCGTAAGCCGTCGCTCGATAGCCGAGGACACCGCCGAGGCAGAGTGTCCGTGATCGTGGGGCAGGAAGTGGCAAACCCAAGTCACTCCGCACCCGCGCCTATACTGCGGCGCTCCCTTCGCTGAGGATCCGCCCATGTCCGCCCTGGTTTCGCGCCTGGCCGATCTCGTGGCGATCAACAGCGTCAACGCCAGCCTGCCCGGAGGCCCGGGCGAACAGGCCATGGCGGACTACGTGGCGCAGGCCGCGCGCGCCATGGGCGCGGAGGTGGAGCTGTATGAGGTCGAGCCGGGCCGTCCCAACCTGCTGGCCCGAATCGACCGCGGCCGCCCACGCACGCTGATGTTCGAGTGCCACCTGGACACGGTGGGGCTGGCGCCGATGCCCGACGCGCTGAATCCGCGCATCGAGGGCGGGCGGCTCTATGGACGCGGCTCCGCCGATCCCAAGGGTTCGCTGGCCGCCATGCTGAGCGTGCTGGAGAGCGCCGCCGCGGACCCGGCGTTCCCGGTCGATGTCTGGCTGGCGGGGTCCATGGACGAGGAGATCACCATGCGCGGATCCCGGGCGCTGGCCGAGCGCCGGCCCGCCGTTGACGCGGTGATCGTGGGCGAGCCGACGAACTTGCAGCCCATCGTGGCGCACAAGGGCGTGCTGCGGTGGCGCGTGCGCACCACGGGCGTGGCGGCGCACAGCGCGACGCCGGAGCGCGGGCGCAACGCCATCTTCGACATGCAGACGGCAATCGGCGCGCTGCGCGCGGGCATCGAGCCCGGCCTCGCGCGGTCGTCGCATCCGCGCCTGGGTCCCGCGACCTGGAGCGTGGGCGTGATCGAGGGCGGCGAGGCGGTGAACGTGGTGCCGGACGCCTGCCAGATCGACTGCGACCGGCGGCTGCTGCCCGGCGAGGAGCCGGACGCGGTGCTTGCCGAGGTGGACCGGGCGCTCGATGAGGCGCGTCGGGTCGACGCCGGACTCCGGGTCGAGCGCGAGGCGCCCTACGTCCACGTGCCGCCGATGGAGACCGACGCTGATGAGCCAATCGTGCGCGCGACCGTGCAGGCGCTTACCGACGCCGGTCGCGATTCGACCCTGGCCGCCGTGGCCTACGCCACCGACGCCTCCATGCTGGCGTCCATCGGCGGGCTGCCCGCCGTCGTGCTGGGACCGGGGGACATTGCGCAGGCGCACACGAACGATGAATGGATCGAGTTGGCCGAGCTCGAGGCGGCCGTGGGCGTCTATCGCGGAATCTGCGAGGCCTTTGCCGATGCGGTCTGATCGAGCGCGCCCGCAATCTACAATGCCGTCCGCTCGGAAGACCCTGACGATGCCATGCCGGTAACGGCGGATGTGTGCGTGCTCGGCGGCGGTCCGGGCGGCTACGTGGCGGCGCTTCGAGCGGCCGCGCTAGGCGCAAGCGTCGCCCTTGTCGAGGCCGAAGAGGTCGGCGGCGTGTGCCTGCTGCGGGGCTGCATTCCGTCGAAAGCCCTGCTCCGCAGCGCCGAGGTCTATCAACTCGCGCTCCACGCGGGCGCGTTCGGCGTCAACGTATCGGGCGTCGAAGCCGACTATGCAGCCATGCGAGCGCGCAAGGACCGCATCGTGCGTCAGCTCGTGCGCGGGGTGGGTGGCCTGCTGGACGCCGCGGGGGTCACGGTGGTGCGCGGCTTCGGCACGCTGGCGGGCGCGGGCGTCGTCGAGGTGGACATGGGCGATCGTGGCGACCTAGTCATGGCGCCCAAGGTCATCATCGCCAGCGGCTCGTCGTCGGTGATGCCGCCGGTTCCCGGCACGGATCTGCCGGGCGTGATCGACAGCGACGGCGCGTTCGAGCTGGAAGAGCCGCCCGCGCGGATCGTCGTGGCCGGAGCCGGCGCCGTGGGCGTCGAGTGGGCCACGCTCTTCGCGCTCCTCGGGAGCGAAGTCACGCTGGTCGAGATGCTCCCGACGGTGGTCCCCAACGAGGACGCCGACGTGAGCGCGGCCCTGCGGAAGATCCTGGTGCAGCAGGGCGTGACCGTGCGCGACGGCACCCGCATCGAGTCCATCGCCGAGCGCGAGGGCGGGCTTCGGGTGAGCCTGGCGAAGGACGACGAAACATTTGAGGTGGACGCCACGCACGTGCTCATGGCCACCGGACGCCGGGCCAATTCGCTGAACCTTGGACTCGACCGCATGGGCGTGACGCACAGCGGCCAGGGGATTCCCGTGGACGGCGCCATGCGCACCAACCGGCCCGACATCTTCGCCATCGGCGACGTGACCGGGCAGCGGTTGCTGGCGCACGTGGCCTCGCACCAGGGCGTGGTCGCGGCGGAGAACGTGATGGGCGGCTCGGCGGTCTATCACGACGACGTCGTGCCGGCGTGCACCTTCACCCATCCCGAGATCGCCAGCGTGGGGCTCACGGAAGCCGACGCGCGGGCGCAGCACGGCGACGTGGTCGTGGGACGATTCCCCTTCCAGGCGCTGGGCCGCGCCAGGGCATTTGGAGACACCGACGGCTTCGTGAAGCTGGTGGCCGACGCCGCGAATGGACGGCTGCTGGGGATGCACGTGATCGGTCCGGGCGCCAGCGACATCATCGCCGAGGGCGCGCTGGCGTTGCAGCTCGAAGCGACGCTGGACGACTTGCGCGAGACCATCCACGCCCACCCGACCTTCCCCGAAGCCACCGCCGAGGCGGCGTGGCAGGCCATCAACCAGCCGCTGCACCTGCCGCAGCGGCGGGCCCGTGCGCGCTCCTCCTGAGGTGGATTCCCGCTTCCGCGGGAATGACGGCGTTCCCTTCGATGGATTTGTAGGGGCGCCCCTTGTGGGCGCCCGCGCCGCCCATGGCCAGGGCAGCCACAAGGGCTGCCCCTACATCGAAAGACTCGGATGAGCAACGCGAAACCGCCGGCCGTAATCGCAGCCGGCGAAGTCATGGTCGAGCTGGCCGGTCCCAAGCCGCTGGCGCGCGCGGAAACGATCAAGCGGTCGAACTCCGGCGACGTGCTCAACGTGGCCGTCGCGCTGGGCCGGCTGGGCCTGCCGTGCGCGATCCTCACCAAGGTCGGCGACGATCCGTTTGGCGACTACCTGCTCGACGACTGGGCCGGTCTCGGTGTTGACCAGCGCTACGTAACGCGCGGCGGCGGGCCGACCGGCCTCTATGTCGCCGAGCACGCCGCCGACGCCAGCTACCAGATCTGGTACTGGCGAAAAGGCAGCGCCGCGTCGACGATCGCGCCCGCCGACGTGGACCGGGTGGACCTGGACGGCGTGCGGCTGGTGCACTTGAGCGGCATCTCCCAGGCCATTTCGGCGTCGTCGCGCGCCGCGACGCGGCGCCTGGCAGAGCGTGCGCGCGAGCGCGGCATCCTGGTCTCGCTGGATATCAACTTCCGCCCGCAGCTCTGGTCGGGAGAAGCCGCGGCGGAAGCGATGCACGAGGTGCTGCCCGACGCGGACCTCGTGTTCTGCGGCGCGCCGGACGAGTCGCTGGCCGTGGCCGGCCTGCCCGATCCCGAGGACGCGGCGCGTTATTTCCTGGACCACGGGGCGGAGGTTGTGGCGGTGACGATGGCGGAGAACGGCGCACTCGCGGCAGATGCCGACGACGTCGTGCGCCTGCCGCACGTGGCGCGGCGCATCCAGGGACCCCAGGGCGCCGGCGACGCGTTCGTCGGCGGCTTCCTGGCGGGACGACTGTCGGGCGCGGGCCTTGCGACCTGCACGCGCTTCGGAACCCTGGTCGCCGGCCTGAAGGTCGAAAAACCGGGACCGCTGCACGGCCTGCCCCAGCGCCCGGAGATCGTGGCGCGCGCCGCCGAGCTTGGGTGGGACGACGTGCGGCAAACGCTAGACAAACTGGAATCAGGCTCTGACCGGAACGCATCGGAGGTGACGGGATGATCGTGGTGACCACGTTGGAGATTTCCGGGCGGGAGATCACCGAGACCCTGGGAATCGTGCAGGGCAACAGCGTGCGAGCTCGCGGCATCGGCCGCGACCTCATGGCAGGGCTCCGCTCAATCAAGGGCGGCGAGGTGCGCGAGTATGCCGAGCTCCTGGCGCAGGCCCGCCACGAGGCGGTGGAGCGCATGGTCGCCCACGCCGAGTCGCTGGGCGCCGATGCCGTCGTGGGCACACGCTACAACGCCGCCGACGTGATGCAGGGCGTGGCCGAGCTATTGGCCTACGGGACGGCCGTCCGCACCAGCGCCAAGGGCTAGTTCACGGGCAGGTCAGGCTCGGGCGGCCACCCAAGTGCAGGCGCGTCGCCGCTGCGCTCGTAGGCCATGGCGATGCGCACGGCGGTTCGCTCGCGGTATTTCGGGGCGACGATCTGCAAGCCCACGGGCATGCCGTCGGAGCCGCGTCCGCAGGGGAGGCACACCACCGGCTCGTGCGTGCAGTTGAAGCACCGCGTGAAGCGGCCCATCCAGGTGAAGTCGGTGAGCGCTTGGGCGATCGGCACAGGTGAGCGCGGAAGGGCGGGCACCACGAGAGCGTCCACCTGGCTGGTGGCGCGGCGGTAGCTTGCCAGCGCGTCGTCGCGCATGGCGCGCAGGCGACCGAGCTTCGCCGCGGTGTCCCGGGGATCCAGACTCAGGACTTCCAGCCCCGCCGCCAGGCGCTCACGCAGAGCTTCGCCGACCCGAGAAAGGTCACCGCCGGTCGCCGCCGAGATCGAGGCGTGGGCTTCGAGAATCATGATGCCCCAATGTGACTCGATCACTTGCGGTAGCGACGACAGCTCTACCGCCACCAACTCGGCGCCGAGCCGGGCCAGCGCGTCGATGGCGCCTCGCACGATGCGCTCGATCTCGGGGTCGATCTCCTCGAAGAAATAGCTCGACGGTACGCCGATGCGCAAGCCGTCAAGTCCGGCGTCGGCGTCCTGCACGAGGTGCGTCAGGCTGTTGGCCTCGCCGATGCGCGCCTCGTCGTCCGGGTCCACCATGGCGCGCAGCATCAGCGACGCGTCCAGGGTAGTGCGGGCCATGGGTCCCGGCGTGTCGAACGTCGGCGCCAGCAGCCGCACGCCGTCCAGGCTGATACGGCCGTAGGTCGGCTTGATGCCGACCACGCCACAGGCGGCGGCCGGCATGCGAATCGAGCCGCCCGTGTCCGATCCGAGCGCGGCAAACATCATGCCCGCCGCGACCGCGATGCCGGACCCGCTGCTCGAGCCGCCGCTGACCCGCGACGTATTCCACGGGTTGAGGCCCGGTCCGAACTGGGAGATCGCGCCGGTGGGGTGCAGGGCCATCTCGTCGCAGTTCAACTTGGCGATGATGACTGCGCCGGCGCGCTTGAGCTGACGCACGAGCGTGCTGTCCCGCTCGGCGATATGGCCGTCGAAGACGTGGGAGCCGGCAGTGGTCGGCGCGCCCGCCACGTCGGCCAGGTCCTTGATGCCGATCGGAACGCCGTGCAACGGCCCGCGGTAGGTCCCGCCGACGATCTCGCGTTCCGCCCGCCGCGCGGCCTCCAGCGCCTGGTCCCCAAGGATGGTCGTGGTGGCGTTGAGCGCCGGACCCAGCCGCTCGGTGCGCGCCAGGCAGGCGCGGGTCACCTCGACCGGGCTGACCTCGCCATTGGCGATGCGCTCACCGATCTCGACCAGGGTGAATTGCCACAGGTCCGTGGCGTCAGTCACTCGCGTCGTCCCAACCGAGCCAGTCGACCTCGGGCGCCGTCCGCTCGCGCGTGTCGGGTGGCGCGTTGGGGGATGGATAGCCGAGGTAGATGAACCCGACGAGGCGGTCCGTGTCGCCTATGCCAAGCGCCTTGCGGGTGGCGACGTAGTCGCATATGGCGCCGGTGCGCCACTTGGCCGCCAGGCCTTCGGCGTGGGCCGCCAGCAGCATGTTCTGCACCGCGCAGCAGCAGGCGGCGTAGTCCTCCAGGTCCATCACCGGGTCGTCGGCGCGCGGGTGGCTGACGACGATGACGACGGGCGCGCGCGTGAGCTTGGCGCGGGCGCCCTTGATCTCGCCGGCGGCGATCGGATCGTTGGCGTCGAGCTCGTCGCGCAGGCCGTCGCTGATGGCCTCGCCGACCGTCCGACGCGCGTCCCCGGCGAGCACATGAAACCGCCAGGGTTCGGTCATGCGATGGTTGGGCGCCCACACGGCCACGTCGATCAGCCGCTGAATGGCGGCCTGCGACGGCACGTCAGCCGTCAGGGCGTTGATGCTGCGGCGATCACGCAGCGCCGTAAGGGTATCCACGAATCCTCGAATGCTTGGGGCTGGCCGTCACGGGGCAATGGTAGCCATTCGCACAGCACGCGGGCGCGTCGGCGGTACTCTGGGGCGGCGATCTTTGGTCTGGCCTGGGTCGAGGCGGCGCGAAATGCAGATCGGCGTCCTCACCGGCGGCGGCGACTGTCCGGGGCTCAATGCCGCCATTCGCGGCGTGGTGCGTCAGGCGGCGCGGCAGGGCTGGACCGCGCTCGGCTTTCGCGACGGCTGGGCCGGCGTGCTCGCGGGAGAGGCCGAGCCGCTGACGATCGAAGCCACGGACGCCATGCTCGCCGAGGGCGGAACGATGCTCGGCTCGTCGCGCACCAACCCGCTGCGCGATCCGGAGTCGTTCGCCAAGGCCCGCGCCGTGTTCGACGACCTCGAGCTGCACGGGCTGGTGGTCATCGGCGGGGACGACACGCTGTCCGTCGCGGGCGCCATGGCCGCCGAGGGCGACGCCGTGGTGGGCATTCCCAAGACGATCGACAACGACGTCCCCGAAACCGACGTGTGCATTGGCTTCGACACCGCCGTCACCACGGTGTCCAACGCCGTGGGGCGGGTGCGGACCACCGCCGTCTCGCATCGACGGGTGGTCGTGGTGGAGACCATGGGCCGGGACGCCGGCTGGCTGGCGGCGGAAGGCGGCCTGGCGGGCCGGGCCGACTACATCGCTGTGCCGGAGCGGCCCATCGAGCTCGCGACCTTGGTGTCGCACGTGGAAGGCCGCGCCGCTCGCGGCTTGTCGTTCAGCGTGATCGTCGTGGCCGAGGGCGCCGAGATCGTGGACCTGGAGGTCGATCCGGCGGAGGTCCACGCCTCGGACGAGTTTGGCCACGTGCAGCTCTCGGCGCGCGGCTTGGGATACGCGGCCGCCGCCGCGCTGGAGCGCGCGCTGGGGCGCAGCGTTCCCGCGGTGGTCCTGGGGTATACGCAGCGCGGTGGCCCGCCGACGCCGTTCGACCGCGTTTTAGGCACGCGCTGCGGAGTTGCAGCGGTCGACTACCTGGCGTCCGGCGAGCATGGCATGCTCACCGCCCTGCAGCGCAACCGCATCGTGCCGGTACCCTTGGCCGATGTGGCCGGGCGCACGCGCCGCCTGGACGCGAGCTACCTGGCCTTGCTGGACTTGTTCGACTAGCGCGATTTCGTATCCCGGCGCGGCGCGTGCGAGAATCTCTAACCATTTCGGCTCGGCAGAGCCCATCGTCCGAACGCCCGTGCGTCGCCGGCGCGCAGTCCCAGCCGGCGGATCCGCCGCAGCGGGCGCGGCGCCGAATGCCATGACTGTCGAAACTCCCTCCATCGAGGACACCTACCGCGACCTTCGGTCCAAGCTGGCCGACGTGGTGCCCGAGCCGGAGCTGGCGCTCAAGGCCGAGCTGGCCTACCGCATCAATCGGCTCAAGCGCGAGCGCGGCGCCGTGATCCTGGGCCACAACTACATGGAGCCGGCGTTGTTTCACTCCGTGTGCGACTACACCGGGGACTCGCTCGAGCTCAGCCGCGTTGCCGCCACCACCGAAGCGGACCCGATCGTCTTTTGCGGCGTCCGGTTCATGGCCGAGACGGCCAAGATCCTCAACCCCGATCGCACGGTGCTGCTCCCGGCCCAGCGCGCCGGATGCTCGCTGGCAGCCTCCATCACGGCGGCGGACGTGCGCGAGTTGCGCCGCCGCTATCCGGGCACGCCGGTGGTGACCTACGTGAACACCTACGCCGACGTGAAGGCGGAGTCGGACGTTTGCTGCACCTCCAGCAACGCGGCGCAGGTGGTCGAGTCGCTGGACGCGGAGCAGGTGATCTTCCTGCCCGACGAGTACCTGGCCCGCAACGTGGCGGCGTCCTCGTCCAAGCAGATCGTGTTTCCCAGCTCGCAGCCGGTGCCGCAGGAGCGCCGCGCGGCGGACGCGTCCAACGGCCTGCAATACGAGATCGTGGGCTGGCACGGGCGGTGCGAGGTCCACGAGCAATTCACGGTGCAGGACATCCGCGACGTGCGGGCGCAGTTCCCGGACGTGGTAGTGCTGGCGCACCCGGAGTGCAGCCCGGAGGTCGTCGCGGCGTCAGACTTCTCGGGATCGACCGGGGCGATGTCCCGCTACGTGACCGAGACCGACGCGCCCCGCTACCTGCTGCTGACCGAGTGCAGCATGGGCGACAACATCGCCGCCGAGGCGCACGACAAGGAAATGGTCCGTCTCTGCTCCGTGCGCTGCCCGCACATGAACGAGATCACGCTCGAGGAAGTGCTGGCGTCCCTGCGGGAGAACCGCTACCAGATCGAGGTGGAACCACGCGTGCGCGCGCGCGCCCGGCGGGCGATCGAGCGCATGCTGGAGATCACCTGAGGCGGTAGACGCCGGAGATTGCCGTGCGGCTCACCGTGTCGGCCTGCCGCCGAATGCCCTAGTCGTTGCTGACTGTCACTTCACCTGTGCGGCCGTCGTAGGTCAACAGAAAGTGCTGCAGGAACGTCCGGCCGAGAAGCGCCTGATGGGGTTGCCCGCCAGCCGCAAGATGAACACCCGCGAACCGGCCATAGATTGTGAACGGCAGGAGCGGGATATGGATTTGTGCGACATGCACATTGAATTCGCTAGGACCGCTGACGCCACTCATCAGCCTCCGATCAACAATTGGCAGACCCAATTGGAGAGCGAGGCCGGCGTCAATACAGCTCTCAACCGCCCCCGTATCAACTAGGGCCAAATACACCGAGGATTCGAGAGTCGGCGACGGTCCGTCTGGGCGGAAGGATGCGTCGAAGCCAATCTGAACTCCGCGCGTCGGTCCGGAATCGAGTAGGAACTCTGGAAGACCCGGAAACCCGCAACTAGCTATCGGCACTGACCGGGTGAAAGAGAATCGACGCTGGCAGCGTTAGCGGCGGCTCACCAATCCGGCGAAGCAAGAACGGTCCGCGCCCAAAATTCCGCACGGCGATATCAGCGGCCTCCTGGAAGTCGTCGTACGTTCCGAACACCTCTTCATCGTGAACAATGCCCCATTGGCCGAAGTGATCGGCTTCAAGGACATTCCGCATGCGCTCGTAGGCGACAATCTCCTCAGACAGCTTCGCCATGAGTTGGTCCTCCCCTCACACTCCGAGGGACACTCCCGCTGAACTGGCGACGGGGGCGGGAGACTGTGTCCAGCATACGAGACTGTCAATTCCCTGACCGCCACGGATATGCTCGCCCGCCAGCCGTGAGTTCGGTGTTGGCGAGCCGTGTGTTCGGGAAACGGCCCCGGCGGAGTCCCTTAGCTCGCCAGGTATTCCCGCAGCGGACGTGCCGCCTGCGAGCGCTGGAGCTTGCGCAGCGCTTCGACCTGCAGCTGGCGGATGCGCTCGCGCGTGAGCCCGAAGTGGGCGCCGATTTCGTCCAGCGTCCAGGGCTCGTTGCCGTCCAGGCCGAAGCGCAGCGTCAGGATGGTGCGCTCGCGGTCGGGCAGGATGGCGAGGGCGCGGTCGACGTCGTCGCTGAGCGACTCCACGAGCAGTCGCCCGTCCGGCGCCTCGGGCTCGGGATCCTCCACGAAGTCCGACAGCGGCTCCTCGCCGTCTTCACCCACAGGCTGCTCCAGCGACATGGGCGAGCGTCCGGCGCGCACGATCTCGACGATGCGATTGGGATCGAGCTTCAGCACGTCGCCCAACTCCTCGGCCGTGGGGTTGCGCTCCAGCTGCGTGGCGAGGTCCGGCGCGATGCGGCGAATCTTGCGCAGCGTCTCGACGACGTGAACCGGCAAGCGCACGGTGCGCGAGTCGTTGGACAGCGACCGCGTGATCGCCTGCCGGATCCACCAGGTGGCGTAGGTGCTGAACTTGAAGCCGCGGCGCCAGTCGAAACGCTCGACGGCCTGCATCAGGCCCAGATTGCCCTCCTGGATCAGGTCGAGCAGCGGCAGGCCGCCGGTGGCGTAGCGCTTGGCGACGTTGACCACCAGGCGCAGGTTCGCGCGGGTCAGGTGTGCGCGGGCTGTGTCGTCGCCGGCCTCGACGCGCTTGGCCAGCGCCACTTCCTCGGCGGCCGTGAGCAGTGGCACGCGGTTGATCTCGTTGAGATAGAGACGCAGCGTGTCTTCGATTGACGCACCGACGCCGGGTTGGGGCACCGGGCTCGGCTCGGACGCCCAACCCCCACTGCCGCCCGACGACGCCTCATCGCCGGCCGTGCTGTCACGCGGCTCGAGTTGCGAGAGCGCATCTTCCCAAGCGTTCGGGGCGGGAGAGGCCGACACGTCAGTCGCGGGTGCCACCGGGGGTTCCTCGGTTCACAGCAGGTGTCCGCAAGTGCGCGGGCACCGGTCACTCGATGAAGGCATTCTACACGTTTTTACAGATAAGTCTGCACAAACTGTGCAAATTCCTACCTTCGGGGCGAGGATTTCGGTTGTTTGCCCCCTAGCGGCGGTGGTAGCTTCGATTGACGGCATCACACCCCCGGGGCCTGCCAGTTGCGCACGTTAAGCCCCCGCGATGAGATCCTGCGGACGCTCAAAGTCGGCGGGGCCATGTTTGCGCCCGATATCGCCGACCGCGTGGGGACCGGCACGTCCGCCGTCCGACCGCATCTGGAGAGCCTGGCGGCCGACGGCTTGGTCACGGCGAACCCCGTCCGCGGACGGCCGGGTCGGCCGCGCTATCGCTATCACCTGACGGCCAAGGGCCACGAGACCTTCGAGCGCACCTACGACGACCTCGCGTCCTGCATGGTCGACGCGGTGCTGGAGCTGGGCGGCGAGTCCCTGCTGAACGCCGTTCTGGAACGGCACGAACGACGGCAATTGGACAAATACATCCCCCGTGTCCGCGGCCTGCCGTTCGATCTCCGCGTGCACGAGGTGGCCCGCATCCTGGACGAGTGCGGCTATATGGTCGAGCTCGAGACCACGGACGACGGCTACCGCCTCCGCGAGCACAACTGCCCGGTCTCACGCGTGGCCGAGGGCTGCACCGCCGCCTGCGAATCGGAATTGCGCTTCATCCGCAAGCTGGTGCAGGCCGACGTCGAGCAGTTGGTGGTTTCGCCAAAGGGCGACCAGGCATGCTGCTATGCCATCCGCCGATGAGGACGGCCGCCGCGGCGTAGAGGCTGCCGGGCGCATCTATCTCGACCACGCGGCGACCACGCCGGTCGATCCCGACGTCATGGCCGCCATGCTGCCGTTCTTGACGACGCACGCAGGCAATGCCAGCAGCCTGTACCTGGAGGGCCGCGAGGCGCGCGCCGCGCTGGACGACGCCCGCGAGGCCGTGGCCGACGCGCTGGCCTGCGACGCGGCGGAGGTCGTCTTCACCGGCAGCGGCAGCGAGGCTGCCAACCTGGCGATCCGCGGCGTGGCCTGGCGCGCCCACGAGGCAGGACGGCGCCATCTGGTGACCAGCGCCGTCGAGCACCACGCGGTGCTGCACACGGTGCAACAGCTCGAGCGGCGGCATGGATTCGAGGCTACCTATCTGCCGGTGGACGCCGACGGCCGGGTCGATCCCGCCGACGTGCTCGCCGCCGTCCGCGACGACACGGCGCTGGTTTCGGTGATGTACGCGAACAACGAGGTGGGCACGGTGCAACCCGTGGCCGAGATCGCCGCCGCCCTGGAGAACCATCCGGCGCTGGTTCACACCGACGCCGTGCAGGCCGCCGGCAGCCTGAGCCTGGCCACGCCCGAGCTGGGCGTGGATCTGCTTTCGCTGACTGCCCACAAGGTGTACGGACCGAAAGGCGTGGGCGCCCTGTACGTGCGGCGCGGCGTGCGGCTGGCGCCGCAGATCGTCGGCGGCTCCCAGGAGCGCAATCGCCGCGCGGGCACCGAGAACGTGGCCGGCGCCGTGGGCTTTGCGGCGGCGCTCACCCGCGCGGATGCCGAGCGCGCCGCCAGCAACGCGGCGAATGCGCAGTTGACCGGCATTCTCATTGAGGGCCTGACGGAACTTCCTCAAGTGAGACTGACCGGGCCAACCGAGGGTCGTCTGCCGAATTCCGCCAGCTTCGTCATCGAGGGCGTGGACAGCGAGGCGCTGCTGCTGCGGCTCGACGCGGCGGGGATCGCGGCCTCCAGCGGCTCCGCCTGCACCTCGGCATCGCTGGAGCCGTCGCACGTGCTGCTGGCCATGGGCATCCCGGCGGACATCGCGCGCAGCAGCCTGCGACTCACGACGGGACGCTCGAACACCGACGCCCAGATGCGACGCGCCGTGGACATCATTGCGGACACGGTGGGACAACTGCGGCGCAGAGCCGATGCCGTCGCCGCGGTTTCGATGACGTAGACTTCCGATGACCCAAAGTTCTTGGAGACGCGCGGGATGATGGATTCGCTGCCGATGGCCGCCAACGCGCCGGTGCTGGCGATCACCGAGTCGGCGGCCGCGCAGTTCGGGCGCATGCGCGCCAAGCGCAACAAGCCCGAGGCCGTGCTGCGCGTCCGCGTGGTGCCCGATTCAGGCTGCGGCGACTTCCGCTACGCCATGGGGATCGAGCCCGGTCCGCGCGACGGCGATATGTCCATCGACGCGCACGGCATCACGGTCATCGTCGACCCCGCCAGCGTCGGACTGCTGCGCGGCTCGACCCTCGACTACAGCGACGCGCTGATCGACGGCGGCTTCAAGCTGCTCAATCCCAACGCCCAGAGCGCCTGCGGTTGCGGCCAGTCGTTCACCACCAGCGGTCGGGCCGTCACCAGCGAGCACAAGCGCGGGGCGCTCTCGCTCTAAGGGCCGATTCCGGGTCGATTCGGCGGTCAACTGGCTTGACCGGCGTCCGGCCCTCGCGGAAGATCAAGGCAATCTCCCCAGTCATTTCGATGGCTGGGATAGAGGCTGCCTACGGGCAGCCTCTCTTCGTCTTGCCGAACGTCGTCGACCCACGGCCGGCCGGGCCGTCTGGGTGATCCACCACCGTACGCTTTGACCCAGGGATATTGCGCGGTACTATCAGACAGCGCACGCCCTACGTGCGCAGCCAGGTCAATGCTGACCTGGGGCATTCCCGCGAGGAAGGGGGAACGCATGACCCACTACGTTGGTCCACGAGCGACCATCTCTGCCCGCACGGGCGAGCACATTTGCCCGCGTTGCGTCGGCCGTGGATTTCGCCGCTACGACGGAGGCGGGCGTCCGCTTGCGCGCGCGAGCTACGCCGGTGCAGCGTTCTGGCGCTCATGCTCCCAGTGTCACGGCACGGGTCACGTGCCGGAGGGTGTGGCGTCGCTCGCGGCGTAGCGCTCCAATCGCGGTGATCCGCGAGCGCTCCGGCTCCCCGGCCGGAGCGCTCGTTTCATTTGCCGGACTTGGCGCTAGAGCGAGATTCCGCCGTCGATCACCAGCACTTCGCCGGTGGTGAAGGTGGACTGCAGCAGGTGGATCACCGACTCGGCGATGTCCTCGGCCACGGCGGCGCGCTGGAGGGGCGTCTTCTCCACCGCCGCGTCCAGGAACTCGCGCCGGTCGTCCACCCAACGCGTGTCGATGATCCCCGGCGCCACGGCGTTCACGCGCACTTCCGGAGCCAGAGCCCGCGCCAGCGACCGGGTCATGGTGTTGAGCGCGCCCTTGGACGCGGCGTAGGGAATCGAGCTGCCGGCGCCGGTGTTGCCCGCCACCGATGACACGTTCACCACCGCGCCCGCGCCGGCGGCGCGCATGTGCGGTACGCAGGCGCGCGTGGCGTAGAACGCGCCGAATAGATTCACGCCCATTACGCGCTGCCAGGCGGCCTCGGTGAGCGCATCGAGATCCGGGTGGTCCACGAACACGGTGGTCCCGGCGCTGTTCACCAGGTAGTCGACGCGGCCCAGCGCCGCCGCCGCCTGCTCCACCATGGCGACGACGGACGAGTTCGACGCCACGTCGGCCTGCAGCGCCACGGCCTCCACGCCTTCGGCCTCGCAGTCGCGGGCGGTGGCGGCGGCCTCGTCCGCCGAGCGGGAGTAGTTGACGGCGACGCTCACACCCAGCCGTGCCAGGCCGAGCGCGGTGGCGCGACCCACTCCCGTCCCGCCGCCGGTGATGATTGCCGCCCGACCCTCGATCGACATGCGCCCCTCCTGCTTGCCTGCCGGTAAAGGCGCTATTGTGGCACCGCTCTCCGTGGCATCGGGATCGCGCCGCCGACATGGAATCGACCCACACCCTCAAGACGGGCGAGCGACTCGACGTCACCACGCTCGGACCCGGCGACGGCCGCGGCGACTCCGCCGTGAACCGCGCGTTGTGGTGGTTCATCGTGCAGCCCTTCGACCCGTGGACGTCGCCGGGTGAGAACGAGCTCGTCGCGCGCGCCCTCCGCGGCGCGACCGACGACTCCCTCCACGACGTCCTGATCGTCGGACGCATCGACGGCGAGATCGTGGGCACGGTGTGGCACGGCACCAGCCGCAACACGCGCGAGGTCGGCGGCTACGGCTTCGTGCGCACCGACCCGGCCCATCGCGGCAAGGGCGTGGCCCAAACCCTCACCAGGCTGTCGGTGGAGCGCTTCTGGGCGGACGGCGGGCTCGTCATCTACCTGGGCACGGTGGCGCCGGACGCGGCCCACGTCTACGAGAAACACGGCTACGTCCGCTACAACGGCATCGCCATGCGTGCGCTGCGGCCCGGTTCCGACCCGGAGACGTTCGACGACGACTACTTCGCGCACGACGGCTCGGCGCCGCTGGCGCGCGACGCGGGATGGGGCGATATCGGCGGCTACCCGGCGCTGATGCTGTCGCCCGAGCCGCGGGACTGGCGCATCCGCGACTTCACCGAGGCCATCTTCTACGACCTGCCGGAGGTGCAGTCGGGATCGTGCCTGCGGCCGTTCGTCAGCTCCATGCTGCGGCGGGAGACGCACCCGGCCAACCGGTTCAAGGTGCTGGTGACCCGTCGCGACCGCCTCGTGGCCGCCGCTGGCCTCTTCACGCCAACGGCCGCGCCGCTTGACGGCAGCGCGACCCTGGAGGTGCTGTGCCATCCGTCTTATACCGGCGAGCTGTCGTCGTTCCTGGGCGCGGTGCTGGCGGAGGGCCGCGAGGCCGGCGTGCGCACCGTGCGCGCCTATGCCTCGGGCGAGAGCCGCACCGCCGCGCTGGCCGCGGTGGGCTTCTCGACCGAGTCCACCCTTTCGCGCCACCTGCAGTGCGGCGACCGCGCCGTCGACGTGACGGTGCTGCGGCGCGACCTGGCATAGCTACGGCAGAGATGAAGTTCCACAAGGTCGGCGACGAGAAGATTCTGCCGCCGCCCGGCGAGATGGTCACCGTGATGGTGGACTGGTCGGAGGTCGTGATCGCCAACGTCGACGGCGAGTACCACGGCATCCAGGGCGTGTGCGAGCACGCCGGCGGGCCGCTGGGCGCGGGCTATTTGGTCGGCTGCCAGCTCACCTGCCCCCTCCACGCCTGGACCTACGACGTGACGGACGGCTGGCTGATCAGGCCCCCGTGGGGCCAGCGCGCCCAGACCTACGAGGTGCGCGTGCGCGACGGCCAGGTCGAAGTGGCGGCGCGGGAGGAGAGCTAGTCGGGCGCCGCCGCCCCGGCCATCATTCCGAGCCGCCCAAATCTGTCACTCCGAGCCCCCTGCCTGTCATTCCGAGCCGGAGGCGAGGAATCTAAGGCCGTCGCGCCTACCCCGTCGTCAAACCGGACTTGAGCCGGCAAATTGGTCCGGTCGGCCGGTTTTTCATCCCCAACGCGGCGATCGAGGATCGAGATTCCTCGCTGCGCTCGGAATGACACATGGGACTGTCTAGGCGCGCGTCAGCCGAATTTCGACCGGCATCCCATTGAGCGTGTGTGCAGCCTCGGCGGCGTCGGCTGTGGCCTCGCCGTCGTTGACCGCCACCGCCAGCACCTCGCCGGCGATCCAGGCCTGATGCTCCGTAAGGGTCTGTTCCACCTCACCATCGCCACCGATCCAGAGCCGAATCCGGTCTGAGACCTCGAGTCCCGCGTCGCGGCGCAGGCCCTGGGTGGCGTGCACCAGCTCGCGCGCCAGGCCCTCGCGGCCCAACTCGTCATCGACGTCGGTCGCGACGGCCACGATCACGCCGTCCTGCTCGGCGACGCCGAAGCCCTCGCGCGGCGTGCGCCGCACGTTCAAGTCTTCTGGAGTCAGCGTCTCGACGGCGCCGCCCAGGTCCAGCGTCAGCTCGCCGCGCTCATCCAGCTCGCGCACGGCCTCCGCCGCGTCGCGTGCGGCCAGCGCGGCGGCGGCCTGCTTCACGCGCGGGCCGAAGCGCGGACCCAGCCGCCGATAGTTGGGCTGGATCTGGAACTCGACCAGCTCGTGCTCCGACGCCATGCGCTCCAGCGTCTTGACGTTCAGCTCGTCGAGGACGTGCGGCTCGAGCGCCTGCACCGCGTCCCAGGCCGCGTCGTCGGGCACCTGGATCAGCGCCGACCGCAGCGGCTGCCGCAGCTTGACGTTGGCGGCGTTGCGCGCCGCGCGTCCGGCGCGCACCACCCGCTGCACCTCGGCCATGGCGGCGTCCAGCCCCGGGTCGCGCCGGTCGTCGCGGGCCTGCGGCCAGTCGGTCAGGTGCACGCTTTCCGGGGCGCTCGGGTCCACGCCGCACACCAGGTTCTGATAGATGTCCTCGGTCCAGAAGGGCATCACCGGCGCCAGCAGGCGCACCAGCGTGGTCAGCACCTCGTAGAGCGTCTGGTAGGCGGCTTGCTTGTCGACGTCGTCCTCGGATTTCCAATACCGCCGGCGCCCGCGCCGCACGTACCAGTTCGAGACGTCCTCGATGAACCGCCGCGCGGCGCGCTGGCCGCGGTGCACGTGGAAGGTGTGCAGGGCGTCGGTCATGGTGTCGATCAGCGTTTGCAGCTGCGACAGCACCCAACGGTCCAGGTCCGGCCGCTCGGCCAGCGGCACCTCGGGCTGCGTCGGGTCGAACTCATCCAGCCGGGCGTAGGTGACGAAGAACGCGTAGACGTTCCACAGGGTCAGCATGCGCCGCTTGACCTCGCCCGCCGGGCCGTAGCCGAAGTTGATGTTGTAGAGCGGGTTTTGCCCGGCGTAAAGCCAGCGCATCACGTCCGCGCCCATGCGCTCGGCGGCCTCGCCGAACTCGATGGCGTTGCCCCAGCTCTTGTGCATAGCGCGGCCGGTCTCGTCGTTCAGCTTTTCGTAGACGAAGACGGATTGATAGGGCGAGCGGTTCTCCAGCGTCACGCTCATGAAGAGCATGGAGTAGAACCAGAGCCGGATCTGCTCGCGCATCTCGGTGATGAAGTCGGCGGGATACCAGCGCTGAAACTCCTCGCTGCCCTCCAGGTAGCCCAGCGTGGAGAACGGCACGATGCCGGCGTCGAGCCAGGCGTCGCCGACTGCGTCGATGCGGTGCACGGGCGCCTCGCAGCCCTCGCAGCGGATGACCACGTCGTCGATCCAGGGTCGGTGCAGCTCGCGCAGTCCGTCCAGGCCCGAAACCGCCCGCTCCTCCAGCTGGGCCTTGGAGCCGACGACGGTCAGGTGGCCGCAGTCCCGGCAGGGATAGAACGGCAGCGGCAGGCCCCAATAGCGCCGCCGCGAGATGTTCCAGTCGCCCATGTTGCGCAGCCAGTCGGCCATGCGCGCGCCGGCGTAGTCGGGGACCCAGTGCACCGTGGCGGCCGCGTCCAGCATGGGCTGGCGCACCTCGTCGGCGCGGATGAACCACTCGTCGTCCACGCGGAAGACCAGCTCCTCCTGGCAGCGCCAGCAGTGGGGATAGCGGTGCTCGAAACGGTGCGCCCGGTAGAGCAGCCCGCGCCCGCGCAGGTCGTCGATGACGTCGTCCGCGACCTGGCGCGCGTCGCGTCCGGTGAGCCGGTCGTAGCCCTCCACGTAGACGCCGTTTTCGTCGATGGGAACGAGCACCGGCAGGTCGAGCTCCTGGCTCAGGCGGAAGTCGTCCTCACCGGCGCCGGGCGCGATGTGGACGATGCCGGTGCCCTCGTCGGCGCCCACGTCCTTCCAGGGAATGACGCGGTGCTCGGTGCCGGCGACGGCGGGCAGGTGGTCGAACGGCCCGTCGTAGGTCCAGCCGAGCATGTCAGCGCCCTTGATGCGGCCGACGATCTCGTGCGGGTCGTCGCCGAGCGCCTCTTGCAGCGTGGCTTCAGCGAGGAAGTAGCGCTTGCCGTCCCCCATCTCGACCTCGACGTAGGTCAGCTCGGGATCGACCGCGGCGGCGACGTTGGCCGCCAGCGTCCAGGGCGTGGTGGTCCAGACCAGCAGCCAGGCGTTGTCGCGTCCGTGCAGCGGCAGCCGCACGTACAGCGCGTCGTGCGTGATCTCCTGGTAGGTGTCGATCAGCTCGTGCTGCGAGAGCGCCGTGCCGCAACGCGCGCACCAGGGCATGGCGCGCTGGGCCACCTCGATCCAGCCGCGCTCGTGACAGCGCCGCAGGAAGCCCCAGATGTGCTCGATGTTGCTGTCGGAGTGGGTGTAGTAGGAGTCGTCCCAGTCCATCCACTGGCCCAGGCGCACCGACTGCGAGGTCTGGATGGCGGAGTAGGTGTCGACGCGCTCGCGGCAGGCGTCGGCGAAGGCCTCCAGCCCGAAGGCCTCGATGTCGCGCTTGGTCTCGAAGCCCAGCTCCTTCTCGACCTCGACCTCGAGCCAGAGCCCCTGGCAGTCGAAGCCGTTCTGGTAGCGCTGGTGATAGCCGCGCATGGCGCGGTAGCGCTGGTAGACGTCCTTGTAGGTGCGGCCCCAGGCGTGATGCACGCCCATGGGGTTGTTGGCCGTGATGGGACCGTCGATGAATGACCAGCGCGGCCCGTCGGCGTTCTTGGCGCGCAGCTTCTCAAACGCGCCCTGCTCCGCCCAGAGGTCCAGGATGCGGCGCTCCATGGACGGAAAGTCCAGCTCGTCCGGCAGCGGCTGGAAGGGGGAAGTGGAGTTGCGAGACATGCCGTCAGTCCGCCAGGGCGATTTCGAGACGCCGGTTGATGCGTCCCTTGTTGACCGCGTTGACGATTCGCACCGGCCCGACTTCGGCGGTGTTGGCCACGTGCGTGCCGCCGTCCGCCTGGCGGTCCAGGTCCACGATCTCCACGATGCGGATCTGGCGGATGTGCTCGGGGACCAGGTTCACGTGAGTGCGAATCAGGTCCGGGAGCTGGAAGGCCTCCTCGCGAGGCAACTCGTAGACCTTCACCTCGCGCCCGTCGGCGAGCGACGCGTTGAGCTGGTCCTCGATCTGCTGCTTGATCTCGTTGATGCGGATGCCTTCGAGCGAGAAGTCCATGCGGGCGCGGTTTCCGTCGTCGGCGATGTTGCTGCCAGTCACGTCGGCGTTCCAGCCGGTCCAGACGATGCCCGAGAGCGCGTGCAGCGCCGTGTGCAGCCGCATGAAGCGAAAGCGCCGCTCCCAGTCGAGGATGCCCGTAACCTGGGTGCCCGGTTCGGGCGGCTCGCCCTGGACCGCGTGGGCGATGTCTCCGGCGCGCCGTTGCACGCCGGTCACCGGCCAGACCTCGGACCCGGCGCGCAGCTCGCCGGTGTCGCCGGGCTGCCCGCCGCCGCGCGGATAGAAGGCGGTGCGGTCGAGCACCACGCCGTCGGGACCGGCCCGCTGCACCACGGCCTCGAAGGTCCGCACGTAGCTGTCGGTGCTGTAGAGATCCTCGGTCGCCATCCTCACTCGCCGTCCCGTCGCGCTCCTTGGCGTTTCGCGCCGCAACAAAAAACCCGTCCCCTCCGGGACGGGCTCAAGACCCGCGGTGCCACCCGCGATTGTCCGGCCAACGCCGGACCACTCAACCGCCGCCCACCGTGGTGGACGACCGCGCCGCTAACGGGGCGCTACCCCGACCGGGTCTACTAGCTCGCGGTGGCGAGCGTTCGGCCGGCAGCTCGGGAGGGATGCCAGCGGCGGCGGCCCCGCGCCCGGCTCACACCCACCCGGGCTCGCTCGGCGGTCCGATCGCCGCGACGTGTCTCCGTCAACGCCGATGTTTCTTCAAGGGTGAGTGTCGCCGGGGATTTGGGGTGGGTCAAGAGGTTGGCGTCGCAAGACTGCTAGTCACCGTCCGCTGTGGCCGACCGTCTCGATACAAAAAACACCGGGTTGAGGCCCGAATGAGGCCTGACCCGGTGGAGGTGGCCGAATTGTTGGCCGCCGTTGGTTTCCGGAGCAACAAGCGTGACGGATCCAGAACTCCCGGCCCCGGCGTTCGGACAACTTGGGTCGGCGGACTGCGTGAGTTGCGTGGCGCTATCCGAAGAGGTCGGAATGGGTTCCGGTCCGAGCGAGAATCAGTTCCTCATGCCCCATGGCCCACACAAGAAGCCAGTCAGGTTCGATATGGCATTCCCAATAGTCGGACCAGCTGCCGCGCAGCCGATGTGGGCGATGCCGCGGAGCTAGCTCAACCCCATCCCGCAGTTGCCGGACAACCGCCCACAGCTTTTCCAGGTCTTTGCCACGTCGCTTGGCGCGCTTCACGTCGCGCTGGAATCTTGTCGTGAGCGCGACGTTCACGCTAGCTGTCCGGCGCTTCGGCAAACCTTTCGCAATCCGAAATCAGCTCACCAAGGCTGCTGTAGCGAACGATGCCCTCGCCGCGCTCAATTTCCTTGAGCACCTGAGCCGTCTCGGGATTCGGCGTTCGTGGCTGTACTGGCACGGCCAGAGAAATGCGGATATTGGTGATTTTGATTTGGGGCGTGACGACTTCGGGGCTGGGTAGCGACAGTGGTGATTCGTGGGTTTTGATACTCAGACTTGCCGTCATGGCCTATGCCTCCTGTGAGCGATTGCTCGACCTCTCCGTTAGCCGAAATGAGACCGTCGCTTTCTCGTCGTCGCCGATGAGGATATGGAAAGCATAGTCCCCGGCATGTGGAAAGGTGATAGGTGGGATCGGAAATGGAATGTATACGGAGTGCGGAGCAGCGCGGACGCTTGGCTGACTAACCTCAAGATCTCCCTCGATCGCCAAGAGCTGATTCGCATCGGCATCGAGCAAACTGATCCGGCATTGTCTCGTTTGCCCGAATTCGGCAGGCGAAGCCGTAAGCCCGATGACCAAAACCATCGCCGGATGGACTGCAGGGAAGCTGGCAGCGTAAATGTTGTCGAACGCGCCCAGAACATTGAGTTTGCCCTCTTGCGAGATGTTTGCAGAGTCAGCGAGAAGAGCTAGCGGGACGTCCATTGGCCCCCAAGTGATGTGCCCCAGTCACGGGCGAAAGGAGCGGAATTATACGGGTTCGCGCCAAGGGCCGCCCGTAGACAGGAGTCGCCCATTGCTCTTGGCTCTCGTCCCGCGCTGTCCTTCAGGGTCAGTCTCGCCGGTGACCCCGTGCGCAACTCAGTGGGAAAACCCACCAAAGCCGAGCAGGCCAGATTATGCCGCGCGGAGCGAGATTCTCAGCGGGGCGAGCCATCTCGCGAACCTCGGCGGAGTTCGTCACCAGCACGGTGCCGAGAATATACGGCATAGCCCCTAAGGCTGTATGGCCTTGGTGCGTTAAGGCGAATCGAGGCACTTCGCGGAGTCACGCATGCCTTGCTGGAGCTTGCCGGTGCCGCCTGTCTGCGGGACGTAGGCCTATAGTTTCAGCACAGGCGTAAGCCACGCGGAAAGACAACACCCCATGCAGCCATTCGAGCTCTCGGCCGAGCATTTGGCCGCGGTGGAGCGGCGGCGGCGGATCGTGGTGCGGTATGACATCACCGGCGATCCTAAGGACTTCGTGGGCCAGCCGCCTCCGCCGGAGCAGCTGACGAAGTGGTGGGACGCGCAGCTGAGCCTGCAGGACATGCCGGGCACGCAGATCGATACGATCATCTGGTGGTCGGAGGGCGGGCTGGAGGCCTCGTTCGAGAGCGACGTGCGACCCGTCGGGGAGTGGATCCAGAACTGGGTCGCGGCCGGCGTCGAGATTCCGTCCCTGGCCCTGGAGCAGGCGCGGCGCCGCGGCATCGAGTCCTTCTATCAGCTCGCCATGAACGGCTACGACGTGGGCTGGGACGGGACCAAGATCGTGCCCATGTCGATTCCGATGAAGGCGGCGCATCCCGAGTGGCTCATGTGGCCCTACGGCCCCGTCGAGGGCGGCTACATGAACTACGCCGAGCCGGGCGTGCGGGACTACGTCGCCGAGATCGTGCGCGAGGTGGCCTGGCGCTTCGACCACGACGGCATCAACCTTGACTTCGCGCGCCTGGACATCTTGATGCCGGCGGGGCAGCAGTGGGAGCTGCGCGAGCACCTCAACGACCTGATGCGCACGGTGCGGGCGGTGCTGCTGGAGCGGGAGCGCGTGCGCGGGCGGCCCTATCTGCTGAGCGTGCAGATCCCGCCCGACGTGGTGAGCTGCCACGCCACCGGCATCGACATCGAGACCTGGGTGCGCGAGGGCCTGGTGGACCTCCTGATCCTCGGCTGCCGCACCTTCGACGTCGACGTGCGCGACTTCCGGCGCCTGACCGCGGGCCATCCGGTGAAGCTGTTCCCGTGCATAGACGCGCACCACTCCAGCGACGGCTATTTCCACCCGTCGCTGGAGGTGCAGCGCGGCGCGGCGTCCAACTGGCTGCACCAGGGCGCCGACGGCGTCTGCACCTTCAACTACCCCGACCGCACGCCGGAATCGGCCCGGCGCGCCGGCACCTACATCGAGCTGATGGACACCGACTACTGGTGCGGCTGCATGCAGGCGCAGCGCGAGCTGGGCGCGCCAGAGACGCTGCGCCGCACCGACAAGGTGTTCTTCGCCGAGCGGCGCGGCGGCGGGCATTTCATGATTCCGCCGCCCGAGGACTGGAGCACGCCGCGGGCGATGTTCCTCAACACCAACCTGCTGGCGCCGCTGCCGGCGCTGCTGCCGAACATCCCCACCGGCACGCCGCAGCCCAAGGAGGAGTGGCCCGGACCGCCCAACCAGTCGAGCGACTACCGCGACCGCAAGGTGGACACCTTCGTGCGCGTGTGGGTGGGCGACGACGTGAACGCGGAGGCGGAGGCCGTGCGCTCAATCACCGTGCGCGCGGTGCTGTCCGACGAGGACGGGTCGGACGGCGAGCGGCTCGATCCGGTGCTGCTGGCGACGAAGTACCGCGACCTCTACAACCGCCCGCCGCTGACCGACGTGGTCGAGCGCATCGAGCTGCGGATCAACAACATCCTGCTGCCGCCGCCGACCGTCGAGGACGGCTGGCTGGTCTTCGAGGCCAAGCCGGCGTTCCTGGCGCACGGCGAGAACCTGGTGGGCGTGTGGGTCAACCCGCCGGACGAGATCGCCGAGCGGCTCACATTGGAGAAGCTGGAGATCCACGTCGGATATCGGTAGGCGCGGGATTTCGCGGGGCTCCATGCGGGCCGGGCGGGTCTGAGACCCGCCCCTACATCAATGTGAATTCGGCGCCCGATCCCGTGTCGTTCCGAACGCCCCTACCCGTCATTCCGAACGAAGTGAGGAATCTAAGGACGCTGTGCGTTCTTCCCGCCCCTTAGATTCCTCGCCTGCGGCTCGAATGACAAAGAGGGGACGGTTCGAGTGCGAGGCTGACCGTCAGGCGGCGACCAGCCGCCGGTCGCGGGCGACCTCGCGTCCGCCGAGGTAGACGGCGATCGGGTCGGCCACGCAGCAGATGTTCTCGCCCACGTCGTCCTCGACCACCAGCACGTCGGCGGCAAGTCCCGGCTTGAGCGCGCCGGTGACGTCGCCCAGGCCGATGGTGCTCGCGGGGGCGTAGGTGGTGATGTTGATGGCCTCGACCGGCGAAAGGTCGAGCGTGACCGCGGCGGCGATGATGGTGAGCGCGAACTCGTCGTGCTTGGTGGTCATCACGCCCGCGTCGCTGGAGACGACCATCGGCGTGCCGCTGGCGCGCATGGCGCGGTGGTAGCGACCCCGCTCGTGCAGCTCCTCGCGGTCCGACTCGGACATCTCGTCCAGGTGGTCGACGCCGCGCACGTAGTCCCGGCTGCCCGCGCCGACAGTCATATGCACCGACTGCGTGGCGGGCTGGATGCGGGCCGCGGCTTCGGCGTCGAAGCGGAAGGCGCCGTGCTCGCCGGTTTCATCGAGCCACGAGCAGTGCTCCAGGGTGTCCACGCCCGCGTCGATGGCCAGGATGCAGCCGGTGGTGCCCAGCACGTGAGCCGCCACCTGCTTGCGCAGCCGGTGGGAGTCGTCCACCAGGGCCTGCAGCTCGGACTCCGAGTACTGCGTCATGCCGGGCGAGGTGCCGGGCGTCATCATGCCGCCGGTGGCCATGACCTTGATGAAGTCCGCCCCGGCTTCGACCATCGTCCGCACGGCTTCGACGACCTCGTCGCGGGTGTCGGCGCGCAGGCCGCACCAGTGCAGGTGGCCGGCGGTGGTGGTGATGGGCGCGCCACACACCAGCAGGCGCGGGCCGATGACGTGGCCGGCGTTGATGGCGTCGCGCACGTCCATGTTGAGGGTGAAATAGCCGCCGGTGTCTCGCATGGTGGTCACGCCGGTCGCCAGCCCGCGCTGGGCGTTGCCGATGGCGGTGGCGATGCGCTCGGCGTCGGTGGCTCCCATGTGAATGCCGCGGGTGGTGGGATGGTCCGGCCCCGCGGTGAACTGCAGGTGTACGTGGGCGTCGATGAGGCCCGGGAGCAGCGTGGCGTCGCCGTAGTCCACGATCTCGGCGTCAACCGGGTCTCTTCGGCCGGGTGAGCCCACGGCGACGATTTTCCCGTCGCGAATGGTCACCTCGCCGGGCCGGATGGGCTCGGCGCCGGTGCCGTCGATTAGCGTGGCCGCGCGCAGCACGAGGTCGGGCATGGGGTCGGTCCCTCCTGGCGGCGCAGTGTAGCGGGCGGGGTGGTTCACCCTCACCCTAGCCCTCTCCCTTTGTGCAGACCGGAGACATGGTTTACACATCGGAGCCGTGCGTGGGAGGACCGGGATGTGCCGTTTGCGGAGCGACAGGTGAGTGAGTTGCGGGCCG
>JAPOXD010000042.1 GCA_026707285.1 Chloroflexota bacterium
CTTCCGAGCGTGAGGCGCTGATTGCCCAAACGCGGGGGCTCTCGAAGGACCTCGATGAGTCCGAGCCGAAGTTGGGACAAATCGAGAGCGAGCTCGATCGCCTCTTGGGGGAATTCCCCGCGTTGCCGCATGCGTCCGCTCCGGCCGGGCAAGACGCCGACGACAACCCCGTGGTCGCAGCGCACGGCACTCCACGCGTCTTCGATTTCGAGCCGCGTCCGCACTGGGAGATCGGCGAGACGCTGGGCGTGCTCGACTTTCCGCGCGCGGCCAAGATCGCCGGGTCGGGCTTCTGGCTATTTCGTGCCGGCGGGGCGCGCCTGCAGCGCGCCCTGGTCGCCTGGGCCATTGACTTTCAAGTTCGCGAGCATGGCTACCTCGAAGTCTTGCCTCCGGCGCTTGTCACAAGCCGGGGCATGGCCGACTCGGGCAAGCTGCCGAAGTTTGCCGACGATTCCTATGGGCTGCCCGCCGACGACCTGTGGCTCAATCCGACGGCCGAAGTGCCGCTCACGGCCATGCACCGCGACGAGGTGTTGGACGGCGGCGCCCTCCCGCTGCGCTACGTGGCCTACACGCCGGCATTTCGCCGCGAGGCGGGCGCCGCCGGCATCGACACGCGGGGCCTCCAGCGCTTGCACCAGTTCGACAAGGTCGAGCTGTACGCCTTTGCCCTGGCCGAGCAGTCGTACGAAGAGTTGGAGGCGATGCGCGGACATGCCGAGGCGGCCATCGAGTCGCTGGGACTGCCCTACCGCACGCTCGAACTGTGCACCGGCGATCTTGGCTTCACCTCCGCGAAGACTTACGACCTGGAGGCCTGGGGGCCGGGCGTGAACGCCTGGCTGGAGGTCTCGTCGATTTCGAATTGCGAGGCGTTTCAGGCACGTCGGGCCGGCATCCGGACCCGCAAGCCCGGTGGCAGCCACACGGAATTCGTGCATACGCTCAATGGGTCCGGGCTTGGCATGGCCCGTACGATGGTGGCCATTCTGGAGAACTACCAGCAGGCGGACGGCACGGTCTGCGTACCGGAGGTCCTCCAGCCGTATCTCGGCGGTCAGGTAGTGCTTGAGGTGGAGCCCGGATGGCAGTAGACCCGGTGATCGACCGGCATCCCACCCTGCAACTCATCGGCCGCACGCCGCTGGTTGAAACTCGCCTCTTCCGGGATCGCTTTCCGAGAGCCCGAGTCTTCGCCAAGGTGGAGGCCTTCAATCCGGGCGGCTCGATCAAGGATCGACCCGTGGCGCGCATGCTGGCCGACGCGCAGGCGCGCGGCGACCTTCGCCCCGGCCAAACCATCCTCGACTCGTCGTCGGGCAACGCGGGCATCGCCTACGCGATGATCGGCGGGCTCCTGGGGCACGACGTCGAGATCGTGATGCCCGACAACGCCAGCCGGGAGCGAGTGCAACGCATCACGGCGCATGGCGCGCGCATTCGCTTCACCGACGCCATCCTGGGCTACGACGAGGCCATGCGCGAGGTCCAGCGCCGCCATCAGGCGGCCCCCGAGCGCTACTACTTCGCCGACCAGTACAGCAACGAATCGAACTGGCAGGCGCACTACGACGGCACTGCGAGTGAGATCCTGGCCCAGGCACCGCCCGATGTCACACATTTCGTCGCGGGCGTTGGGACCGGGGGGACGATCACCGGCGTGGCGCGCCGATTCGACGAGGTATCCCCCGACGTGCGGATCGTGTGCGCCACTCCACCGGAGTTTCCGGGCATCGAAGGGCTGAAACCCATGGGGCCCGACCACTTGGTTCCGGCAATCCTCGACGCCTCGCTTATCGATACCTGGGTCGACATCGACGTGGACAAGGCGCGCGAGTTTTCCGTGCAGCTGGCGGCCGAGGGCCTCTTCGTCGGGCAATCGGCCGGCGCCTACATGTACGCGGTGGAAACCGTGCTCGCGGACGACCCGGAGGCCGTCGTGGTGACGTTGTTCCCCGATGCCGGCGACCGCTACTTCAGCACCGGACTCTGGGACGTGGCGCCGACGCTCGCGAGCCCGTGAGGCTCGCCGTCAAGTCGGCGCTGGCATGAAGCCCCTGCGCCTGGGATTCAATCCGCGCATTGCGCCCGAGAGCCGGCGCCGCTTCCATCAACGCTTGCGCCACGTCGTCGAGGTCGCGGTGCACCTGGAGTTCGACGTCGTCGAGCTTGGGCTTTCAACCACCATGCACGAGTTGGGTTTGACGACCATCTTCGACCCCCACGCCATCGAGATCCTCGACGACGCTCCGCTGCGGTTCCACCTCAACCTCTTCGCCGACGCCGCGATGACCGAGCGGTCGGCGATCACCGACGTCACCAGCTACTCTCGCAGCGTGGCGCTGCGGCAAATCGTGCAGATCGTCGAGTTCTTCGAGCACCGGCACGCCATGGAGATGTACGTGGTGCATCCGGGACGCCGGGTCACCCACGAGGCCGCGCACCTGGAGGCGCTCCGGGAGAGCATGCGCACGCTGCACAACCTCTTTCCGGGTCTCCCCATCGCCATCGCGAACGCGAGCGGCGAGGCGGTGCTCGGGCGCATCGACAGCGTGCTCAATGCGCTCGACAGCGCGCGTCACTTTCGATTCGCCCTGCACACGGGATTCGCGTTCCATTCCGTGGATGCAAATCACCTGGCGTTCGAGGCCCGCATGGACTACCTGCGCCGCTTCGTGGATCAAATTGCTGAGATTCGCTGGCACAACACCGCGCCGGGCACGCGTCCCAGCGTGCCGTTGCACCGCAGCCTCGAGGACGGGCTGGACCTCGCCATGCTCATGCGCACCGTGGGCCGAAACCCGGGCACGCTGCACATGATCGAAACGGTCGGCCTGGATCCGCCGGCCCTGGTGCGCGAGGTGCGGACGCTGCACCGCGCCCTCAACGCGTAGGCGCTACTCCCAACGAAACAGGCGCACCGCCAGCGCCACGAACACGACCAGGTATGCCGCCATGGCCGCCACGGAGATTCCCATGGGAATGCTGGTCGCGCCGCCGATCATCAACTGGCGCGTGGCCTCGGCCAGATGCGTCAGCGGCAGCACGTTGATCACCGGGCGCAGCCAGTCCGGCATGAACTCCAGCGGAAAGAACACGCCCGAGATGAACATCATGGGAAACGTCACGACCTGCGCCACCGGAAAGAATCCCTGCTCGGTCTTGGTGAATGAGCCGAGGAAGAACCCAATGGCGAGGAACGCCAAGCCTCCGAGCACGAGCACGCCGGCAAGTGCGGCCAGCGCTCCGGCATTGGTATCGAGCCGGATGTCGAACACCAGGCGCGCGACGGCGATGAGAATGGCGGACTGCGCCAGCACCAGGACCATGCGCAGGATCAGATCGGCGCTCACCAGCGTGAGCCGGGAAACCGGCGTCGCCTGCAAGCGGCGCAGCACGCGCCGTTCGCGCAGTGACACGATATTCACCGCGCCGAACACGCCCGCATTCATCACGCTGAAGGCCACGATGCCGGGCACAATGAAGTCGATGGTCGAGAGCCGCTCGCTCCGGAGCGTCTGAAACGCCGGCCGCACCACCGGCTGGCTCCGAGTGAGCGTGCGCTCCGCAACCTCGAACGCTTGCAGGATCACCGGCACCACGACCTGCTGGCTGCTCTGCCGCGTCTCGTCGTAGTGAATGTCCACGGACATTGGCGTCCCCGCGTCAATCGAGGCGCCGAAGCCGCTTGGGATCGCGATCACGGCCCGCCGATCGCCGTCCTCCAGGCTGGCAATCTCGTCCGCCAGATTGCCCCGCGAGAGGTCGAACACGTCAATGGCTTCAAGCGTGTCCACGAGCACGCTGGCCTGCGGCGATTCATCCTGGTTGATCAGCCCGACTTCATATTCCGCGGCGCTGTCGCGGCTGAAAACCAGCCCGAAGATCAGGACGAACAGCAGCGGAAACGCGAACGTCCAAAACAGCGCGGCGCGATCCCGCGTGAACTCGCGCGTGTTGGCCAGGGTGAGCTGAGCGAGCGCTCTCAATCTCGCAACGTCCGTCCGGTGAGCTTGAGGAACACGTCCTCGAGCGTGGCTCGTCGCAGGCGTAAGTTTTGAATCGGCTCGCCGCGCTCCTGTCCAAGCTGCAGCAGCGCCGCCATCGACGCCGGCACGTCGTCGCTGAACATGCTGACGCGGTCACCCTGGATGGACGCGTTCACCACCGCGGGGAGCGTCTCGACGTCGGCTTCGGTCAGACCGTCGCGCTGGCTGAACTCGATGGCGTCCTCGGCGAAATGCGTCCGCACGAGATCCTCGGGCGTATCCATGGCGATGATGCAGCCGTGGTCCATCACGGCCACGCGGTCGCAGAGGCGCTCGGCCTCCTCCATGTAGTGCGTGGTCAGCAGCACCGTGCGGCCTTCGGCCTTGAACTGCTCGATGGTCTCCCAGAGGCTGCGCCGGGCCTGCGGGTCCATGCCGGTGGTGGGCTCGTCGAGGAATATGACCGGCGGGTCGTTGACCATGGCCAGCGCCACGGATAGCCGCTGCTGTTGTCCGCCGGAAAGGTCCTTGACGAACGCGCGGCGTCGCTCCTCCAGGCCCAGGAGCGCCAGGAGATGGTCGGCCACGCCCGCCCGTCCGTAGAACGACGCAAAGAGCTCGATCACCTCCGCCACGCGCAACCGCGGGTAGAGCGACACCTGCTGCAGCTGGACGCCGATCTTGCGCTTGAGGTCGCCGGCCTCGCGACCCGGGTCCAAGTCGAGCACTCGCACCGCTCCGGAATCGCGCGGGCGCAGACCTTCCAGGATCTCGACGGTTGTGGTCTTGCCCGCGCCGTTCGGCCCGAGCATGCCGAATACCTCGCCGACCTCGACCGTGAACGAAACCCCATCCACGGCCTTGACGTCGTCGTAGCTCTTGCGGAGGTCCTGGACTTCGATGACGGACATACCGGGAGTCAACGATATGGGCGCCGCTTTCACGCCAAAGTGACCAAACTCACCAAGGGTGCGGGGCGGACTATGTCGCGCGCCGCAGGATCATCGCGCCCTGTGGGTCCACGGTCGCGCGCCAGCCGGGCGCCACCCAAGTGGTCGCGTCGGACTGGGTGACCACGGCCGGACCTTCCAGCGCAAAGCCGACACCCAGGTCGTGGCGCGAAAGCAGCGGCACGTCGCGCACCGTGCCGTCGGCCAGGGTGGCCTGCGTCGTCCCGAGCTCCGGGTCACCGGCTGCCGCCGGCGCCGACGGCGCAATCGACGGCTGCGGCACCGATGCGACGAGCCGCGCCACGACAATCTCGACCGGGGCGTCCGGCCGGCTGTGGGCATAGCGCTGGTGGTGCCGCTCGTGGAACAGGCGCGCGGCCTCGGGCACTCCCCCATTCCCGAGCGGCACGCTCAACTCGAACGACTGCCCCACGTAGCGCACGTCGAGCAGCCGCTGCAGCCGCGGCTCGCGTGACGGGGCAAGGTCGTCGCGCGCCGTCTGCTCGAGCGGACCAAACAGCTCCTCCAGCCGATCCGGCGTCAGCGCGTGCACATCGTCGAGCACGGTGGCGGTGTACTCACGCGTGTGGGCCCCGGTGAGGGCGCCGAGCGCGGACAGCACGCCGGGATGCGGCGGCACGAGCACTTGCTCGATCTCGAGCCGCTCCGCCAATTCGCAGCAGTGCATCGGACCCGCCCCGCCGAACGGAAGCAAGGTGAAGTCGCGCGGGTCGAAGCCGCGTTCCAGCGTGATGACGCGCAGCGCGCGATCCATGTGGGCATTCGCCACCGCGATGACCGCCAGCGCAGCCCGACGCAGCGCGGCATCGGAATGCTCGCCGTCGGCAACGAGCCGCCCGACCGCGCGACGGGCTTGCGCGGCGTCAAGATGCACGCGGTCACCGAGCGCGGCGTCCGGGGCAAGGCGACCCAGGACCAGGTTCGCGTCGGTCACCGTGGGCTCGGTGCCGCCCCGCCCATAGGCGGCGGGACCCGGCAAGGCCCCCGCGCTGCGAGGACCGACCCGCAGGGCGCCGGCCTCGTCGAGCTGGGCAATCGAGCCGCCGCCGGCGCCGACCGTGTGAATGTCCGTCATGGGAATGGCCACGGGCAGGCCGGCGACTTCGGCATGGGTCGTGCGCAGCGGCTCTCCTGGGCAGACGGCCACGTCGGTCGACGTGCCGCCCATATCGAGCGTGGCGATGTTGCTAATGCCCGAAGCGCGCGCGACGTGCTGCGCACCCACGACGCCGGCGGCGGGACCGCTGAGCACGGTGCGCACGGGCGCCTCAGCCGCCTCGATCGAGCGCAACACGCCGCCGTTGGACTGCACCACCCACAGGGGACCGGGCATGGCCGGTTCGAGCCGGCGCAGGTAGCTGGCAACGACCGGCGCCACGTAGGCGTCGACCACCGTCGTGCTGGTGCGTTCGAATTCGCGGTATTCGGGCAGAACGTCGGACGAGAGGGAGACGGCCTCCACGCCCGCCCGATGCAGCGCCTCACGCACCGCGCGCTCATGGTCCGGATGCAGAAAGCTGAACAGCAGGCAGACGGCGGCGGATGCGGGGTTAAGTCGCCGCACGCGGGCCTCCAGGCGATCGAGCGATGCCTGGTCGATCGGGGTGACGACGCCGCCATCCGCACCGACGCGTTCGGTCACCTCGAGCCGGCGGTCCCGCGGAATCAGCGGCGCCGGCCGCTCGGGCTCCAGCTCGTAGAGCGCCGGACGATTCTGGCGACCGATCTCGAGCACGTCGCGAAAGCCCGCGGTCGTGACCAACACGGCGCGAGCGCCACGCCGCTCCAACAACGCATTGGTGGCCACGGTCGACCCATGCACGATGGCCTCGGCCGACGCAATGCCGCCCACGCGCAAGCCGTCCACCACTGCCTGCTCCGGCGCGCTTGGCGTGCTGGGGACCTTGAATACGCGCAGCTCTCCGTCGGCGATGACGACGAAGTCGGTAAACGTGCCGCCCACGTCCACGCCAACTCGCACGCGTCCCCTCCTGGAGTTCTCGGTGGCCTCAGGCACCCCGCTGCGTACTCAGGGTGCCGCGTGCCGGACATTGTGACCCATGCCGCGGCGTGCCGGTGCAGGGACGTCCAGCCGGGACCGGATCGTCCGCCGCAACCCGGATCCGATCACACCGCCGGGCAGTGGACGACGGCGACCTCCCACTGGTCGATCGAGAGGTGGAAGGCGTTCTCCTCGACCGCAAGGTCGGCCTGGGCGAGAAGATCCCGCGCGGACGCAATCATCCAGCCTGGGCGCAGCTGCACCTGCGCCGCGGATCGCTCCAGGTTGAAAACGAACACCAGCCACCCGCCTTGGCGCGACCGCCGGACCACCGGCACTACCAGGTCACCCTCGACTGCCACCGGCGCCTCGATGCCGCTCTCATCCAGCAGACCCTGCACGACTTCCGGCTGCCCCACATCGTCAAAGCCCGCTGAGAGGGTCAGTCCGTACCACGTGAAGCGCCCGTCGGCCGATTTCACCGCGACGCCTGCCCCATCGAGCGTGGCGATGGTTCGCGTATCCCCCAGCGGCTCCAGTACGGCGTAGCCGCACGGGCTGGTGATTGAATGCGCGCCGTGGGGCGTCTGCAGCACGTTGCGCCCCTGCTCGATGTCGTAGTCGGTCACCGCCGAGAAATCGGCCACCCGCACGCCCAACCGATCCGCCAGGCCCTCGGGCGGACCGTAGCTGGACTGCCCATCGCCCTGGTAAATCCCGAAGCTCCCCTCCGCCACCAGCCGGGTGTCCGGGCAGTGCTCCAGCGTGCGCTCGATGCGCTCGCGCACCTCGTCCGTCATCAGCGTCACGTTGGGCAGGAACAGCAGCCGATAGCCCGACCAGTCCATGCTCGGGGTGACCACGTCGGCCGGGACGCCGTGCGTCCATAGCGTGCGGTACACGCCCCGCACGTCGGCCAG
>JAPOXD010000014.1 GCA_026707285.1 Chloroflexota bacterium
AGGGGGCGTTCTACATGCAGTTCTACGCCATGCCGGTGCACTCGCCGATCGAGCGCGTGTGGCTGGACCCGTACTGGGACGAGCGGTAGCGCCTACCGCCATGTCGGCGCCTAGCGCGGCGGCATGAGCCCAGATCGAGGAGCCGGCGGTCGAATGACCGCCGGCTCTTCGGCGTCTCGGCGTGTCTCGCCGCCGAGCCGACGGCGTGGTTGACGAGATTCGTCCCTGTAAACTACGGTGCCTCAAAGTGCGGGCATACGTTGGGCCAGTGCATGCTGGATATGCGTAATCCGACGAGCAGGCGAAGCCGCACGCCCCGCACGCCATCCGTCCGAACCGTGTCCACGTCGACCCAGTCGGGCGAGCCCACGTTTCACGTCTCGCCCGGCCGCTACTCCTCCAACGCACACAGTTCCGCGGTCAACCGCCGACTGACTGAAGGGAGGAGGTCCAGACGCATTCGCGGATAGCCGTTGGGACCGTGGTCGGACACTGACTCTTACGCAGCACTTAACCAGGGGAGGGACTACAGATGCTTGACGTTGGAAAGAAAATGATGACCCGCCGAAACCTGATTCGGGGAGCGAGTGCGGGTCTCTTTGGAGCAGCGGGCGCGGCCGTGCTCGCGGCGTGTGGCGAGGCGCAGGTCGTCGAGCGCATCGTCACCCAGGAAGTGATCAAAGAGGTCCCGGTCGAGACCATCGTGACCAAGGAAGTGGTCAAGGAGGTCCCGGTCGAGTCCGTGGTGACCAAGGAGGTCGTCAGGGAAGTCCCGGTCGAGAAGGTCGTGACGCAGGTGATCGCCCAGCAGGTCGTCAAGGAAGTTCCGGTCACGATCGAGAAGGTGGTCGAGGTCGAGAAGGTCGTGACGGTTGAGGTCGAGAAGGTCGTCGAAGTCGAGAAGGTCGTCACGGTCGAGGTCGAGAAGGTCATTGAGACGGAGAAGATCGTCGAGCGACCAACCTCCGTCCAAGCCGGCCAGCCGGTATACGGCGGAGACCTGAGGGTCAGCTGGGGCGGCGGGATCGCCGGCGCCAGCTTTAACAGCTACACGCAGATCTCCAGCGACCAGGCCATCGTCAACGTCGAGGTCGGCACCTCGCTGATCCACGGCGCCAGCTGGGGCGACGGCCCGTTCGCGAGCCTCGAGACCCGCTTCGGCGACGGCGTGGCCAAGTCCTTTGAAGAGGTGGCGCCGGAAGAGTCCTACATCTTCCATCTCGACGAGCGCTTCAGCTTCCATGACGGCAAGCCGGTGACGGCGGACGACTTCATGTACACGTTCCACATCGTCACGCACCCGGACTGGGGCGTGGGATATGGCTCCCGGCAGCTCGAGCAGCTGAAGGGTTTCAAGGCGTGGGCTGAGAACCCGACCGACAACATCGAAGACACCGGCGGGGTGAAGAAGATCGACAACATGACGATCCAGCTCACCACCGACGGCGTGCAGGAGCCCTTCTGGGCGAGCCCGAACCCCATGCAGCCCATGCCCAAGCACATCTATGAGGCGCTGGAACCGGCCACGGCGTTCGACACGATGGCGCTGCAACCGGTCGGCAACGGGCCGTTCAAGTTCGAGCGCTACGTCGACCAGCAGTTCGCGGAGTTGAGCCGCAACGACGACTATCCCTACGGTGCGCCGTGGGTGGACCGCTACATCGTGCGCTATGGCGACCCGTCTGCGCTCGACGCCGCGACGGAGGCGGGCGAGCTCGACTTCCTGCGCACCAGCAGCGTCGAAGCCTACGCGCGCCTGGCCGGCATGCCGCACATGCAGGCACAGCCCATGCGATCGCCGTTCGCGAGCTTGATCTTCCTCAACCACAACATCTTTGCGGAGAAGTGGCCGGACGTGAACGTCTCGCTGATGACCGAGGCGATGGTGATCGGGGCCGATCGTGTGTCGATCGCCAACAACATCATGGCCGGCACGCTCTTCGTGGACGACTACCACTTCAGCCACATCCGGTTCATGCAGGACGTGCCGATGGACGCCTATCGGGCGCTGCCATACGACCCTGAGGGGGCCAAGGCCCTGCTCGAGGAGTCCGGCTGGAACACGGACGACACGCTCACGTGGCTGGGGTGGTTCGCGCCGCGTCCGCAAGACCTCGCGCTGATGGCGAACTGGCTCGACATGGGCCTGAAGGTCGAGTTCGAAAGGGTCGACCGCGCCGTGGTGGTCGAGCACCTGTGGGAGACTGGCGCCAACGAAATGGTCGTCGCCAACCTGGGCGGCTCGCAGGACGTGGGCGACGCGTTCCGGCGGATCGGATGCGACAACATCTGGCCCAACGGCTACAACTACCACCACACCTGCTTCCCGGAGATCGACGCGCTCTACCAGGCAGCCTTTGACGCGCCAAACAAGGCGGCGCTGAAGGAGGCGTGGATCGAGATCTCCCGCTACCTGCACGGTCGCGGGACCATGATCGCCGGGCAGCTGTGGAAGCACTCGCTGCTGTTCCTCTACCACCGACGCGTGAGCGGACCGTGGTGGATGAACAACTACGCGATTCCGGCACGCAGACCCACCCACCGCGTGTGGCTCGACCCGCGCTGGTCCGGTAGGGACTACGTCGGGTAGGCCCTGGCGAGCGTCCCGGCTGACGGGTCGCTCACCAACGCAAGCGGCGGGGGAGAATCTCCCCCGCCGCTTCGCGTCGTGCCGGTTGGCTCGGCTGTCGCTGCTGAGATTCCGGGTTAGTCCTCGACCACTGCCTCCAGCCGGCGAACCAGGGTTGCCCCGCTCTCCGCGTCGGCGGTCTGTCCGTAGAAGGTCAGATAGCAGATCCCCAGCGGCGCGTGCTCAATCGGAATCCGTCGCTGGCGGTCGCCGACGCTGAGGTCGGCGGCCTGCTCGGCGACGTTCCAGGAGACCGTCACGGGCACCCATGCGTCCGACGGCACGAGTTCCGCGTCCAGGCTGATGTCAATGGCCCCGTTTCGTCGGCGATCCCTGGGGTCCCAATAGGTCTCGTCGAGCACCAGATCCACGCCCGCCGAGGACTCGTCGCGCCGCATCTCGAAGCTCAACCTGCCGCACACGGCGAAGGGGAAGTTGCGCTCGGCCCCGAGCAGGCCGTTCCCATCGCCCTGCAGGCGCAGCGCGTGCTCCTCGTCGAGCGTCACCGTTTGCACGGCCGTCGCCCCGGTGAACGACCAGCCCGCCAGGCCGTTGTCGAAGTCTTCGCGATCACTGGTCTCGTCCAGGCGGTCGGGATCAACGTAGACGTACTGGCACTCGGCCCGCTCGCCGCCCGAATGATGGCCAAATTGCACCAGGACATCGCCTTCGGGCAACTCGGCAAACCGCGGATAGCCGACGCGAGCGCCGTCCGCCTCGTGCCCGACCGTCCGCACGATCTCGCGATAGCCGCGCCACGTCGCGCCGTTGTCGTGCGAGACCGCGACGTTGAAGACCTGGCGGCACCAGGACTCGGTCGGATAGTCGACCCACTCCGACAGCATGTCCGACGCAAAGGGCGGCCCAATCCCGTTCGTCCACACGAACAGCAGCCGCCCGTCACGCAGCCGCAGGGCCTCGCCGGGCGAGCTGGACCCCTTGAACCGGGAAGGCTCGGGCGGTGACCAGATTCGTCCGTCGTCGGAGAAGGACTCGTAGAAGCACCCAAGCTGCGTGCGAATCAGCATCCACACGCGCCCGCCGTCGAGCTCGGCCACCACCGGCTCAACCGCCCCGGAGTGGCTGTGCTGTCCGCCCGACTCGACGGGCAGGTGGGTGGAATCGTGTCCCCAGGTGCGTCCGCCGTCGTCTGAGTAGCACGACTTGGAGACGTATTTCCCCACGGCGCGTTCCACGTCGAAGTACTCCAGCGGCAGCACGATGCGGCCGTTTGGCAGGTGCAGGACGTTCATGATCGCGGCGGTGAATTCCTCGCCGTAATCGATCCGAACGGGGCCCTCCCACGTGGCGCCGCCGTCGCGGGACACGACGTGGTAGACGTCGGTGCGCTGCTCGTGGAGCTTGGGATCCTCGCGATCCTCGGGCCACTTCAGGAACCGCATGCCGAATAGGTGAATGTCGCCCTCACGGTCGACGAAGTTGATGCACCCCTCCCAACACCCCAGGCCCATGGGAAGCTCCATGATGACCTCGCGGGGCTCCCACGCAATGGGCCGCCCGCGTCCGTACTTCACGGTGAGGTATTCGGGAACCCACGGGTCATAAAAGGCGCCGGACTCGAGCGAGGAATGCAGCACTTTGCCGCGCGTGGAGGCGCTCATGCAGCGGCCATCCGGCAGGACGCTGATCTGTCCAGGCGTCGGGTGACGCTCGGCGAGGATCATCGGTGAGCCGCCGGTCCGGATCGGGAGTCGGGCCCCGTCTTCGATCTTGCTCTGATCTCTGCCTTCACCGGATCCCCTGCCTTCCCCTGTACGAGGCGAGCCCGCGACCGATAGCACCAATATCGTGAGGCTCCAGATTCAGCGGCGCGGACGGTTCCGTCAAGCGACAACGCTCATGCCGGTGTCGTTGCGGGCGCCTGCCGGATACGACGACCGCGCCTGGGAATGGGCGGGGAGCGCACCACCAGCCGGTTAAACTGCATGGTCATGCATGATCCCGACGACATCGCCATAATTCCGGCTCCGGCCGAAATCAGATCTCTCCCGGGACGATTTCGGCTTGGGCCCTCCACAACCATCCACCTGGCGGATGCGAGCTTCGAGCCGGTCGTTGCGCGAGAAGCGCAGCGGCTGCGCGCGTCCACCGGACTGGAGATGCCAGTCGTTTCGCACGAGTCGGCGGACATCGTGATTTCATCGGACGCGTCGATGCCTCCGGAAGGCTATCGACTTGCGGTGAGCCCCGACGCCGTTCGGATTCAGGCCGCCGACGCCGCCGCGTTGTTCTACGCCTTCCAGTCGATCCGGCAGCTGTTGCCACCTGAGGTGGAGAACGAGCGCATCAGCCCAGACGTTGACTGGAGCCTGCCGGCCGTGGAAGTCGTGGATTACCCGCGCTTTGCCTACCGCGGGTTGATGCTGGACTCGAGCCGGCATTTTTTCGAGGCCAGGTTTGTGAAGCGCTTCATCGACCTGATGTCACGCTACAAGTTCAACCGCTTCCACTGGCATCTGACGGACGACCACGGATGGCGCATCGAGATCGACGCCTACCCGCGCCTGACGGAAGTGGGCGCCTGGCGACGCGAGACGATGCTCGGAAACAACCTCAAGACGTACGGGGGCGACGGCATTCCGCACGGAGGTTTCTACACGCAGGACGAAATCCGGGAGGTGCTGAACTACGCGGCCGAGCGCTTTGTGACGATTATTCCCGAGATTGAAATGCCGGGCCATTCCACAGCGGCACTGGCCGCCTATCCCGAGTACGGCTGTCATCCCGGACCCTACGAAGTGCCCGTGAGCTGGGGGATCAAGAAAGACATCTACTCACCCTCAGATGCCACGTTTCGCTTCCTGGAAGATGTGCTCGCTGAAGTGATGCAGCTATTCCCCAGCGAGTACATCCACATCGGCGCGGACGAAGTGCCCAAGGACCAGTGGAAGGCAAGCGGCCTCGCCCAGGAGGTCATCGCGCGCGAGGGGCTTGCCGATGAGGACGAGCTTCAGAGCTGGTTCATCAGGCGCATCGAGGCCTTCCTCAACGCCAACGGTCGCCGCCTCATCGGCTGGGATGAAATCCTGGAAGGAGGGCTGGCGCCAAACGCGACCGTCATGTCATGGCGCGGCATGAGCGGTGGAGTCGAGGCGGCACGACAGGGGCACGACGTGATCATGACGCCCAGGGACTACGTCTACTTCGACTACTACCAGGGTGATCCCGACATGGAGCCGCTGGCCGGACGGTTCGGCCACCCCATCCCGCTGGATGCGGTGTATGGGTTCGAACCAATTCCGGACGAGCTGACGGAGCGGGAGGCCCGGCACATCCTCGGCGCGCAGGGCAACGTCTGGACGGAATTCATCAGTACGCCCGAACACGTGGAATACATGACGTATCCGAGGGCTTTGGCCCTGTCCGAGGTCGCCTGGTCGCCGCAAGCCAGGCGGAACCTTGGTGGGTTCCACCGGCGGCTGAGCGCCAACATCGAGCACTTGGATGCGCTCGGCGTGAACTACTGGGCGCTCGACTAGCGCCACAGGCTAGAGCACAGTCTGCACGTGAGGGTACGCGGCAATCTTGTCGTCGGAGGTCACCAAGGGGAATCCATGCACCCGGGCGGTGGCGACGATGATTTGGTCCGACGGGTCGCGATGAAAGTCGCCCGGCAGGCTGATCGACTCCACAGCGACAGCGGGCGTCAACTCCAGCAGGGTGACTCCAGGGTATCGGAGCGCCGCGTCAAACCAGTCGGACAGCCCGACGGGCAACGCCAAGCGTCCATACTCGCAGAGCTTCGCAATCTCCCAGCAGGAAATAGCACTGACGCCAATCCCGACCTCCTCGCTACCGCCTATCTCCCTCTGCTGCGTCTCGGTCAGCTGATCGGGATCAATCGTCCACCACACCCAGGCGTGGGTGTCCAGCATGATCACGGCCGAAGCTCCCAATCATCCGACGCCACCGGTTCGTGGGGGAGATCGTATCGGTAGGGCTCGCCGCGAAGGGAGTAGCGATCGTCCTCTGGCAGAACCCGTGTTACCGCCCACCTCGGCTCTGGTTCCAGGGTGAAGTGCCGTCCGTGGGTTAGGACGTAGATGCGCGGGATCGGCCCGGAGACGTCGACGACCCGATAGATTGAGGCGTCCCCGCTGGTGAGGGCGTCGTGCGACTTCTGGCTGGAAATCTTCAGCTTGTGCCAGTCGAGGGTGGGCGACTCGGTGCCTTTGATCTCGACTCTCTCGCGCCGGCCATCTATTGAAACCCTGAGGTCAACGCCGTCCCTATCCTCCTCGATCTCTGCCCGGTGTCCGTATCTGTCGCTGAGGTGTGTGCGCACGATGAACACAGCCTTGTCGGCCGTGCTGAGGCTTGCCAACTCCTGGCGCTGTGCCGGATTCAGAGCAACCGAGAACGACGGGTAACGATTGGAGGATTCAGGCAGCGGCTCGATCTGTGACGTTGGTCGGGCGTGCGTGGAAACGGAAGCCGCGCCCCGGCGTCCGCTGGTCAGCTTCATTCGCAGCCTGAGCTGGTCGGCTCGATTCATGGCTCGACGCTTCTCAGCTTCCCGGGTCGCACCGTCGTCCCCCGGATCCTCGATCAACTGGAACTGGCCGCGGCCAACCCGCCACACCTTGGGCGCCGCTCCTTTCGCGACGAAGTCGCCGACCTTTGCGCCGTCTGTCGAGACGCTGCTGTTGAACGGACAGACGTTGATTGTGGTAAGCGCGAACTGAGGACTTCCGGGCCCCGCGAGGAAGGGTCGAAGGTCGCCTGTTCTCCAAACGCGCGGGATAAGGTCTCGTGCGCGAAGACCGTAGACGTGCTCCCAGAACGTGACCCGTCGGTCGTTCATGGTTACGCCTCGCGACGGGATGTTCTAATTCCTAATCTAGTTTAGGACAGATAAGGACAGGATAGCAGTAATCACGCCCGCGCTGTGGCAGGCTAGCGCTCCAACCTCGAAGCCGCGATTCCTCCGCGAGCGAATGCCCCCCGCGCTATTGGTGCGGTTCTGGCCGAGCAGCGGGGAAGCCGCGGGGAGCGATGGACGCAATCCGCGGGGTTTCGGCTCCTCGGGCAGGACTCGAACCTGCAACCCTGCGGTTAACAGCCGCACGCTCT
>JAPOXD010000015.1 GCA_026707285.1 Chloroflexota bacterium
TAAATGTGTAAACGATGTCTCCGAACACCCGTAAACCATCTATCCGGTCTAAACAATGGGAGAGGGTTAGGGTGAGGGTGAAAGAGCGGGTCGATTTCGCCGGATGCATGCCGACAGAAGCAAGATGACTCACCACCCACACACCTTCAGCGGCAACCGACTCGACCGCGCCGAGCGCGAGCGGCGCGACCCCGCCTGGATCGCGCGGCGCGAGCGCGATCCGGCCAGCGTCTTCCTGCCGCTGCGCCGCCTGGACGTCCTGGTGCGGGAAACCACCGCCACCCGCTTGGACTGGCGCCCGGGCCGCTGGCTGGCCGAGATGCGGGTGGACGGGCCGCGCTATCTGCTGGGGATCGCCGGTGGTGTGGCCCACTTCGCGGTGGATGTTTCGGACCATCCCGACGGCCTCGACCAGGACCGCGAGCAGCGGTTCGCCGAGCTGCGCGAGGCCGCAGGGCTGCTCCCGGCGGCCGAGGCCGGCATCGCCGCGCAGGCCAGGGCCAACGTGGACTGGCACGCGCGTCACCGGTATTGCGGCGCGTGCGGCCACCCCACCGCGCCGCAGCGCGGCGGTCAGTCGCGCCGCTGCGAAAACTGCGGCGCGGAGCACTTCCCCCGCACCGACCCGGTGGTGATCGTCGTGGTCGCCGACGGCGACCGCTGCCTGCTGGGGCAATCCCACGGCCGGCTATCGAGCCAACGCATGTTCTCGGCGCTGGCCGGGTTCATGGACCAGGGCGAGTCCATCGAAGAAGCCGTGCGGCGCGAGGTGGCCGAAGAAGCCGGGATCGAGGTGGGCGCCGTGCGCTACCACTCATCGCAGCCCTGGCCGTTTCCGTCGTCTCTGATGATCGGCTGCCACGCCGACGCGCGCACCGTCGACCTCCGCCCCGACGACGTGGAAATGCAGGCCGTGCGCTGGTTCGACCGGGCCCAGGTTCTCCGCGCCCTCGCCGGCGCCGACCCCGACCTGCGCGTCCCCGGCAAGTTCGCCATCGCCCACCACCTCATCCGCGCCTGGGCGGAGGGCCGTGCCTGACCGTCGCCCACCGCCAAACAGTCTCCCGCCGAGCCTCGGACGTCGGCACGGAATGGGATGGCTCGTCGGGAGCCAACAGACGAGCCCGCCGGACTCACGCGCACACAGATTACTAAGTCAAAATGGTCAATAAGACTATAATTCGGAATCACCTCCGGGAGGCTAGACATGACCACACGCGTCAGCGTGGCGAAGGCGAAAGCGGAGCTTTCGGCCCTTATGGCGACGGTGGCCTATCAGGGGCAGCACGTCATCATCGAGCGACGCGGCAGGCCCATGGCGGCGCTGGTGAGCGTGGACGACCTCGAACGGATCGGCCGCGAGCGGGCGGCCTCGGCTCGGCCGCGCGGGGCGTTGGCGCTGATCGGCGCCTGGAGCGACGTGGACGATCGCGAGATCGAGGCGATGGTCGCGGACATCTACGCCGCGCGAGAGCAGGACACCGGGCGGCAGGTGGAGGTCGGCGACTGATGTATCTGTTGGACACCGACGTCCTGAGCAACCTGCTCAAGCGTGCGCCCTCGTTGGCATTGATCACCAAGCTGGCCGCCGTTCCAGCCGAGTGGCAGTTCACCTCCACCATCACGCTTGGCGAACTGCTCTACGGCGCGCGGCGACGCGGTCCGCTAGCGGACCATCTCCTCGCGCAAATCGAGTCCCGGCTCCTGCCCGAGTTGCCGGTGGTTCCGTTCGACGCGGCAGCCGCCCGGCGCTACGGGGAGATTAGGAGCGAGTTGGAGCAGCGGGGAACACCCGTGGGTGACGCCGACTTGCGCATCGCCGCCATCGCCCTGGCGCGTGGGCTGACGGTGGTCACGGGAAACGAGCGGCACTTCCGGCGGGTGCCGGACTTATCCGTCGAGAACTGGCTCTAGACCGAGCCGTCTCTCAAGAGTCTGGCGTCAGGCGCCGATACCTAAGCACCGTTACGATCAAACTCGACACACACGCCCCACTGCGTACTATTGGCCCACGATCCCAAACTCCAACGGCGGAGTAGTCATATGGGCGGCATCCTGCGCGGACGGCTGATTCTCCTGGTCCTGATTCTCGGCGTCGCCGCGGCGGCGTTCGCCTGCGGCGATACCGACGAGCCGCCGCCCGTCGAAACGATCGTCACCGTCACGGTCGAAGTCCCGGTCGAGGTCGAAAAGGTCGTCGAAGTCGAGAAGATCGTGGAAGTCGAGCGCATCGTCGAGGCCACCCCGACCCCGGCGCCGACCGAGGCCCCGGCCCCCACCGGTCCCGCCATCTACAAGATGGGGCTGTTCGAGGACCCGATCTCGCGCAACGTATGGAACTACCTCGGCGGGCCTGCCGGGTCAGTCTGGACCGGTTACGTGATCGGCGGCTACGCCACCCAGCTCTACGGCTATTCGCCGCAGCGCTTCGACTGGGTCCCGGTGGCCGCAGACGGATTCCCGACGCCGCTGGCCCAGGAAACCATCGACGGAATCGAGTATTGGACGACCGAGGTCTCGCTCAAGCAGGGCGTGACCTGGAGCGACGGCGAGGAATTGACGGCGGACGACTTCGTATTCACGGTCAACACCGTCATGGCCATGCAACTCGGCGGCAACTGGGCCCAACTGGTGGACTCCGCGTTCGTCGACCGGGCGGAAGCGCTCGACAGCCACCGGCTGAAGATCTATTTCAAGTCGACCGACGCCGACGGGAATCCGCAGACGCCCGGCCTCAGCGTGTGGCAGTTCGGCCTGGCGTTCATGCCGATTCTCCCGGAGCACTACTGGGCGCCCGTGGTCGAGCAGGCCAAGCAAGCCGGCACCATGCCCCAGCAGATCGAGGCCCTGTTCGCGCACGTGCCCGATGGCGAGCCCACCGCCGGCGGTCTGGCCTTTCGCCAGTGGGAACCCGGCGCATTCTTCGAGAACGAGACCGTTCCGAGTCACTTCCAGATGGGCGCCGTCGTCACTGAGTTCGCCAACGGCGCCTACCGGGAGACCAACGAACGGCTCGGCTACACCGAAGTGGCCTACGGCGACGCCACCGGCGACACCGTGCTGGAGCTCGAGGTCGGTCCGCATTTCGAGACCGAGATCTTCAGCATCTACGGCAACCAGGACTCGGCGATCCTCGCCCTGACCACGGGCGATATCGACTTCCTCTTCAACCCGCTGGGCTTGGAGAAGGGCTTCCTCGACCGTGTCCGACAGGCGCCCGACCTGGAGGTCGTGACCAATCTCGACAACGGCGTCTTCTACCTGGGATTCAACACCCGCAAAGGCCCCATGGCCTTCAGGGAATTCCGGCAAGCCGTCGCGACCATGATCGACAAGGAATTCGTATCGCAGTCGATCCTCCAGGACGCGGCGATCCCCATGTACGCCATGGTTCCCGAGGGCAACGCCTTCTGGCACAACGACGCGACGTCCAAGATCGGCCAGGGGCTGAGCCTGGGCGAGCGGATCGCGCAGGCGGTCGAGTTGCTGAAGAGCGCCGGGTTCACCTACGAGCAGGAGCCGGAGGTCGGCGAGGACGGCGAGTTCGTGTCCTCACCCGGCCGTGGCCTGCGAATGCCCGACGGCTCGGAGATCCCACAGCTCGACTTGATCGCCCCCAGCGCCGGCTATGACCCCCTGCGGTCCACCTTCGCCATCTGGATCGAGCGCTGGCTCAACGACCTGGGCATTCCGGTTCGAGCGCAACTGGTCGGGTTCAACGTTCTCGTCGACCGGCTGTTCAGCGAGACCGTGGCCGAAGACCTCGACATGTGGATCCTGGGCTGGGGCTTCAGCATCTTCCCCAACTACCTGGAGAACATCTTCCACAGCCGCCACGCACCCGAGAACGAGGAGGGCGGCTACAACTGGGGCGGCTACGGCAACCCCGAATACGATGCCCTGGCCTTTGCCCTGCTGTCCGAGACCACCATCGAGGGCGCGCGGGAGTTGGTCTACCAGATGCAGGCGCTCCTCGCCGAAGACCTGCCGTACGTGACGCTCTTCACGACGCCGAAGGTGGACGTGTTTCGACCTTCGCGGGTGGAGTACCCCTACACCGAGGTGCTCGGCGGCATGGCGCAGCAACAGGGACTGCAACACGTCGTGCTGATCAAGTAGCCGCTTGACCGCGCACACGAGGCGGGCTGCATGGGCGTAGTCGCGGTGTCGGCGGCCGAATCGCGTTTGGACAGGTGACGTAGGTGGCCGCCTACCTCCTGCGCCGCACCGTTCAAATCCTGCTCACACTGTTCGTCTTTCTGACCATCGTGTTCTTTCTGGTGAGCGCCCAGCCCGGCGACATCACCCGCCTGTACTCGATGGACCCCAGCCTCCCGCCGGAGACCCGCGCGAACCTCCAAGAGCTATTTGGCGTCAACGAGCCGCTCTGGAAGCAGTACCTGGTCCATCTCAAGAACACGTTCACCGGCAACTTCGGCGTTTCGTTCAGCCTCTATCCGAGAACCGTTGGCGACGTGATCCTGGAACGCCTGCCGCGCACGCTGGTGCTGTTCGCGACCGCAACCGTGATTTCCTTTTACCTCGGGTTCGCGCTGGGCAAGATCATCGCCTGGCGCCGCGGCGGATGGGTCGAATACACCTCGACCCTTGGCGGAGTCTCGCTGTACACGGTGTTCACGCCCTGGTTCGGCCTGATGATGATCTGGCTGTTCGCCTTCAAGGCCGGCTGGCTGCCGATCGGCAAGTTCCTGGACCCGGTGGTGTGGCGTGATGCGCCGACCGACTCGAACACGATCTTCAATCTGATGCTGGCCACCGCCGCGATCCTGACGGTGGTTGTGTTTGCGGTGGCTGTGGCGACCAAGAAGAAGCGCCTCGCGAAGGCGCCGCTCATTCAGGCGGGCGCCGTTACCGCGGCTGCCGCGGCGGTGATCGGCGTGTGGCTGGCGTCGGGCGTCGGATATCTGGCCTTGGACCTCGTCAAGCACATGATCCTGCCCATCGCCACGCTCACGCTGATCAGCTTTGCCGGAACCATGCTCCTGACCCGCAACAGCATGCTGGAGGTGATTCGCGAGGACCACGTGATGGTGGCCCGGGCCAAGGGATTGCCCGAAAAGGTGGTGCGTGACAAGCACGTCGCCCGCAACGCCCTGCTCCCCGTGGTGACCAGCTTCGTCTTCAGCCTGGCGTTCGCCATCGACGGCGGCGTCATCATCGAGTCCATCTTCTCCTGGCCCGGCATGGGACAGACGCTCGTGTCGGCCACGGTGAGCGAAGACCTGCCGCTCGCCGTGGGCGCCTTCGTCTTCGTCGGCATCTTCGTGCTCGTGGCGCACCTGGCGGCCGATGTGCTCTACGCCTACCTCGATCCTCGAGTCAGGTACCGATGACCGTCGAAGCCACGCCCGCCGCCGCGCCGTCGCTGTGGAAGATGCGCCTGACCCTGGCGGGCCGCAGCCTCAAGCAGAACTGGTCGCTGTTCCTCGGCACGCGCATCGGCATCCTGGGCCTGGCGATCATCGTCTTCTACCTGCTGCTGGCCGCGGCGCATCCAATCTTGATGAATACGATCTGGGACGAGCGCACCTACGACCCGATCGTGGGCTACGCCTTCGACGAGCCCGTCCAACCCGCGCCGCCGAGCCTGAGCCATCCGCTCGGCACCGACCCGCTGGGCCGCGACATCCTCAGCCAACTCATGTTCAGCACCCGGTCCGAGTTCCTGTTGGGATTGCTCGCGGCGCTCATGACCGTGTGCATCGGCACGATGGTCGGCGCCATCGCCGCCTACTACGGCGGCTGGGTCGACACGCTGCTGATGCGGCTGGCCGACATCATGATCATGATGCCGGCGATCAGCATTCTCATTGTGCTGAGCGCCCTGTTCGAAGTCGGGCACCTGGAGTTGGCCGTGCTGATCGGCCTGCTCGCGGGATTCGGCGGCACCGGCGTCGTGCTCAAGTCCCAGGCCCTTTCCGTCGTCGTCAAGCCCTACATCGAGGCCGCCAGGGCCGCGGGCGGCGGAACGCTGCACATCCTGCTCGTCCACATCGTCCCCAACCTGCTGCCGCTCTCGTTCCTCTACATGATGTTCACCGTCACCAGCGCCATCTTTTCGGAGGCCGTCCTGAGCTTCCTGGGCCTGCTGGACGTGCGCATGAGCTGGGGCCTGATGATCCACACCACCGAGTCCGCCGGCTATCTGCTGCAGGTCGGCGAGTACTGGTGGCTCATTTTCCCCGCCAGTCTGTCCATCACCCTCTTGTGCTCGTCGTTCTACCTGCTCGGCCGCTCGTTGGACGAGGTCGTCAACCCGCGGCTGCGACGGCTATGAGCGGCCCCGCGGGCATTGGCCGGCGACGCTTCCTCCAGGCGCTTGCCGTCACAGGCGCGAGCGCCGTGCTCGCAGCATGCGGCGATTCGCGGGACCAGGAAACTCCGCCGGCCGCCGAGCCAGTCACGGATGGGGCGGCGACGCCACAGCCCTCGGCGTGGTTCAAAGACACGACGCCGTTCATCGTCCACGACGACGGCAAGAGCCTTGAAGCCCGCCTGGAGAACATGGATGGACTGATCACGCCCAACCGCTTCTTCTTCGTCCGCAACAATTCCGTAAGTCTCGAGGTGGACCCGGATACGTGGCGACTCTCGATCGAGGGCGACGCCGTTTCCAACCCCCGCACGTTCACCTACGACGACATCCGCGAGTTCCCAAGCCGCACCCTCGTCTGCTACCTGGAATGCGCCGGCAATCACCGCGCCATGTTCGGCCTGGTACAGGGACGGCAGTCCTCGGGCACCCAGTGGATGACCGGGGGCGTGAGCAACGGCGAATGGGTCGGCGTCCCCCTGCGCGACGTGCTCACAGAGGCCGGAATCACCGACGACGCCGTGAGCGTGCTGCTCATCGGCCTTGACTCCGAGTCGCCGGAAGAGGGCTTTCGCCGCTCGCTTCCGGTGGCCAAGGCCCTGCACCCGGACACGCTGCTGGCCTATTCGCTCAACGGCGAGGACCTGCCGCGGGACCACGGCTATCCCCTGCGCGCGCTGGTGCCCGGCTGGGTCGGCAGCAGCAACGTCAAATGGCTGGGCCGCATTGTGGTCTCGAAGGAGCGCCTCTGGACCCGCAACAACACCACGTCCTACGTGCTCATCGGCGACGACTATGCGCCGGAAGGCCAGGCCCTAGGCAAGGTCGCCACGACCCAGGTCATCAAGAGCGCGCTGGCGCTGCCTTGGCCGGCGAACCTGCCCGCTCAACGGCACCAAATCCACGGCTACGCCCACTCACCCGACCGTCCGATCCGTCGCGTCGAGTGGAGCCTCGATTCCGGCGCCACATGGCATGAAGCCGCGGTCCTCGAGCCGCAGGCGCAGTACTCATGGGCGCGCTTTGCCTTCGAGTGGGACGCACAGCCGGGCGAGCACACCGTCATGACCCGCGCCACCGACGTCGCGGGCAACACCCAGCCGGACCAGATCCCCTTCAACGAGAAGGGCTACCTCTTCAATCAGCCGGTGCCTCATCCGGTCAGCGTCACGTAGCGAACCATCATGGAGACCCACCCGCAGCCGTCGGCCACTGAGCCTACGACAAACGTCGCCACCCCAGACCCGGTCCTCGCCGTCGAGGACCTCACCATGTACTACGCGACACGGGCCGGCGACGTGCGCGCCGTGGACGGGATTTCGTTTGCCGTCCAGCGCGGCGAATCGGTCGGGCTGGTGGGCGAGTCCGGCTGCGGCAAATCCTCCATTGCCATGGCCCTGCTCAAGCTCCTGCCCGAGAACGCCCGCCTCATCCGGGGCAAGATCCTGCTCAACGGCGCCGACCTCGCGCCACTCTCCGACGACGAGATGCGGCCGCACCGCTGGAACCACATCGCCATGGTGTTTCAGGCGGCGATGAACGCGCTCAACCCCGTCTACCGGGTCGGCGATCAGATCATCGAGGCCCTGGACGCGCACATCCGGTCGACCCCCGAAATCTCGATGGAGCGCGTGCGCGAGCTGTTCGACCTGGTGAGCCTCGACCCGAGCTTCATTCCGCGCTATCCACACGAGTACAGCGGCGGCATGAAGCAACGCGCCGGCATCGCCATGGCCCTGGCCTGCGAGCCGGACCTCCTGATCGCCGACGAGCCGACCACGGCGCTCGACGTCATCGTGCAGGACCGCATTCTCAAGGAGCTGCGGAAGGTCCAAGAGGCTCTGAACATGAGCCTGATCTACATCTCGCACGACATGGCGGTCATCGCCGAAGTCAGCCACGCGGTGGGCGTCATGTATGCGGGCCGGATCGTGGAGTGGGGCGAGACGGTAGATGTGTTTCACCGCCCCATCCATCCCTACACGCAAACGCTGATGTCGGCCTTTCCCAGCGTCACCGGTCCCAAGCACAAGCTGGGAATGCTGACCGGCGAGCCGCCCAACCTGCTCACGCCGCCGCCGGGCTGCCGCTTTCACCCGCGGTGTCCCTACGCCACCGACGTCTGTCGCTCGGAAGAGCCGCCCACGGTGCGCTCTGGGTCCCACTGGGCCGACTGCTGGCACCCCCTGGACGGCCACTGATGGCCACCGCCGCGCCCGCTTCGGCCGTAGGGACCAAACCCCTGGTCACGGTCGAGGACCTCCGGAAGCGCTTTCCGGTCTCCACCGGCCTCTTCGAGCGCAGCCACAGCTTCGTCCACGCCGTCGACGGCGTCTCATTCGATCTGGCGCGCGGCGAAAGCTTCGGCCTCGTCGGCGAGTCCGGCTGCGGCAAGACGACCACGGGCCGGTTGTTGGTGCGCCTCGCCGAGCCAAGCGACGGGCGGGTGCTCTTCGACGAAAGCGGCGCCGCGCCAACCGACATCACCCACCTGGCCGGCGCGGACCTCAAGGCCTTTCGTCGCCGAGCGCAAATGATCTTTCAGGACCCCTACGAGTCGCTCAACCCGCGCCGCACGATCTTCGACACCGTCGCCGAGCCGCTCAAGGTCCAAAACGCGTGCGGGCCGCATGAGTGCCTCGAACGCGTCTCCCGCATGCTGGAGATGGTCGGGCTCACGCCGCCAGAGGCCTACCTGTTCCGCTACCCCCACGAGCTGTCCGGCGGGCAGCGGCAGCGCGCCGCCATTGCCCGGGCGCTGGTCATCGAGCCGATCTTCGTCGTCGCCGACGAACCCACCTCGATGCTCGACGTCTCGATCCGAACCGGCGTCATGCAACTCATGCAGAGCCTCGCCGACCGCCTGGGCATCAGCTACCTCTACATCACCCACGACCTGGCCGTGGCGCGCTATATGTGCTCCCGCATCGCCGTCATGTATCTCGGCAAGATCGTCGAGATGGGCGACACCGAGGCCGTGCTCCAGCAACCCAAACATCCCTACACCCAGGCGCTGCTATCCGCCGTGCCGATCCCCGACCCCACCGTCACCCGGGCGCCGGTCAGAATCGCCGGCGGCGTCTCGACGCCGGTCGACCCGCTCCCCCGCTGCCGCTTCTACGACCGCTGCCCCATCGCCGACGACTTCTGCCGCGACAACGACCACCCGCCGCTCGAAGACAAAGGCTCGGGGCAGTTGGCGGCTTGCTATAAGGCGTAGTGCTCGTTTCGAGCGGTCGTTCGCGATCAGTTTGCCGACCCGCCACCGGCATTCCAAGCACCCCCTGTCACTCCGAGCGCAGCGAGGAATTTAAGGGGCGGGCGGTCAGGCACGGCCGCGGCCGACGGGTTGCCGGTCCGTCCACCGTCTGACACCATCCACCCATGGGAACGTTCACCATTCCGATCGGCGTCGGTGACCAGGAGCGCGAGCGCTGGACGACGCTTGACGCGCTGGTGGACACGGGCGCATCGATAACCTCCGTCCCGGCGTCGGTGCTGCGAGACCTGGGCGTGGCGCCGCTGACTCAACAGAGCTTTCAGTTCGGGCAGGGCGAGGTTCGACTCATGGACGTTGGCCAGACATGGGTGCGGATCGAGGGGCGTGAAGTCGTCACTCTCGTGCTGTTCAACGAAGAGGGCACGCTGCCCTTGCTAGGCGCGCTCGCCCTCGAGGGAGTATTCATGGGCGTTGATCCGGTCGCCAAGCGGCTCGTGCCCGTCGAAGGGCTGATGGTCTAGCGGCCACCCGCCTGGCGCTGGAGTGGAAGTGATCTATGGCTGAGACGTTCACTCGATGGGATGTGGCCGATCATCTGCAAACCAAGGAGGACGCCCGGCTCTACCTCGAAGCCTGCGCCGAGGAGGATCCAGGCGACGGCAGCCTTATCCGAGCCGCGCTCAACGACATCGCGCGCGCCCAGAACATGAGCCGCCTGGCCCGGGAAATCGGAATGACGCGCGAGGGGCTCTATAAGGCACTGTCAGCGAGCGGCAATCCGTCCTTCGCCACCGTCATGCGCATCACCCGCGCCTTGGGCATGCAGCTGCGGATTACCGTTTAGCAGTCCGGTCTGCCGACGCCTGCGACGTCAACCTCGTTGACTACCACTAGAAGGACGCCTACAGGCCCATGAAGAATCCGCCGCATCCAGGTCTGTCGGTGCGGTTCGACTGCCTTGAGCCCCTCGACCTGAGCGTCACCGAGGCGGCACGACGCCTGCGTGTCAGCCGCAAGCAGCTGTCGGATATCGTGAATGGTCGCTCGGGAATCTCGCCCGAGATGGCGATCCGCCTGGACAAGGCATTCGGTGGTGGCGCCGCCACCTGGTACCAGCTACAGGCCGCCTACGACTTGGCGCAGGCCTTGAAGCGGTCGGACGAGATCCAGGTCGAACCCATTCTCGCCGAGGCATAGGCCGGGCCGGCTCGTCGTGGCATGTACTCGTCCCCATCGAGCCCAAGGGGAGTTCAGACGACCGCGGAAGGAGGCGATCGAATGAGCGCGTGGATTAAGCGCAACCCGGTCTCGACTGCGGTGCTGGTGCTCGCCGTGCTGCTGGGCGCCATGTGCTCCGCCGCCGACGGTCGCACGCCCATGGTCCCGGTTTAAGGAGACGCCCTAGATAGTCATATTCCTGCTTTAGAATATGACCATGATTCGAGTCAACATCGCCGACGCGAAGGCGCATCTTTCCCGATATCTGGGCCGGGTCGAGCAAGGCGAAACCATCCTGCTCTGCCGTCGCAATATTCCCGTCGCCGAGATACGGCCGCTGCCCAAGCCGCCGCGCAAGCCCCGCCCCGTCGGGATCGACCGCGGCATGAAGATTCCGCCCAGCTTCTTCGAGCCGCTCCCGCAGGATCTGCTTGACGCCTTTCACGGCGACGCCGATCCCGAGTGAAGCTGCTGCTCGACACCTGCACCTTCCTCTGGCTGGCGACGGACGCCTCGGAATTGAGTCGGGCGGCCCGAGCAAGCTGCCGCGATCCGGCGAACGAGGTCTACCTGAGCGCTCTCTCAGCTTGGGAGATCGCCATCAAGCATCGGCTCGGCCGCCTACCGCTCCCGGAGCCGCCGCGGCGCTACGTCGCCAGCCGCCGCCGCTGGCTACAACTTGAGCCGCTGCCGTTCGACGAATCTTGTGCGGTGCACGACGTGCTGCTGTCGCCGCTTAACCCGGACCCATTTGACCGCGGTCTCGTGTCGCAGGCCATCTTGAACCACATGACCATCGTGACGCCCGACCCGGCGATAGCCCAGTACCCGGCGCCCGTCCTCTGGTAGCCGGTGTCGAGCACGTATTGGTCACGGACCGAGTCATAGTCCCGGAACACGCCGGCCGCCCAAGACACCGCCGCGCGGCGTGTTTCCGCCCTAGGCCGCAGCGAAACCGCCGGCGGAGGAGGTGGGATTCGAACCCACGACCGAGGGGAGCACCCCCGGTAACCGCTTAGCAGGCGGCCGCACTAGACCAACTATGCGACTCCTCCAAGTTCGGACCGGACCGGATCGGGCGTCGGGCGGAGGGGGTGGGATTCGAACCCACGAGGCGGGCAAGCCGCCTAGTGGTTTTCAAGACCACCTCCTTAAGCCACTCGGACACCCCTCCAGCTTTACTGAAGTATAGCCCGGCCCGATCGGCGAAGGCCCGCGCGCCGCCTGGCTATGCTGGCGTCGCGCTAATGGCGGCGCACGCGTGGCCACACCGGCGCGAGGTGAGGAGAGAGCGGCGTGTGCGGCAAGGCTTCCGTGCCCTGCGGCTGCGAAGGTTCGCCGGACGGGGCGCTGCGGCGCGGGGCGGCGCTGTTCAATCAGCGCGCCTTCTATGCCCAGCACGAGGTCTTGGAAGACGCCTGGCGGGCCGAAACGGGAACGGTGCGCGACCTGTACCGCGGGATCTTGCAAGTCGGCGTCGGGTGCTACCACCTCTCGCGCGGGAACTATCGCGGCGCCTGCAATCTCCTGCGGTACGGCTTGGCGCGTCTGGAGCGGTTCGAACCGGCATGCCTTGGGGTGGACGTGTCGGCGCTGCGGAGGGATGCCTCGCGGGCGCTGGCGGCGCTCGAAGCGCTGGGTCCGGAGCGCCTGGACAAGTTCGACGATCGCTTGCTCCCGCGGGTGGCCTTCGTCGCGCCGGAGTCTGCCTAGTGACGGACGACTCCGCGGCTTTGCCGTCCGCACCGCGTCGATCAACCACGGCGCGTACGATGGCGGACCGTAGGCGTCGCGCCGAGATCAAAAGAGGTTCCAGACCGCCGGCGGCGCTGAGTCGGAAGCCTCGAATAAAACGCAGGGGGAACAAATGGCGGGGGCAATGGCCATCACCGGCGCCGGACGCGGCATCGGTCGAGCGATCGCGTTGCGCATGGCCCGCGAGGGCTGGGCCGTCGCGGTGTCCGATATCAATGGCGACAGCGCCGCCGCGGTAGCGGCCGAGATCGAGCAGACCGGCGTGCGCGCCCGCGGCGACGCGCTGGACGTCACCGACCCGGACGCGGTGGCGGCCTGGGTGAACGAGGTGGACGCCGACCTGGGCGGGCTCACCGGCGCGGTGGCAAACGCCGGCATCATCACCATCCGGCCGCTGCTGGAGGTTGCGCCCGAGGAATGGCGCCGGGTGATGGCCGTCAACCTGGACGGCGCGTTCTTCTTCTGTCAGGCCGCCGGACGGGTGATGGCGCCGCGCGGAAAGGGCAGCATCGTCATCATCTCCTCGGCCTCGTCCCGCCGCCCATCGCTCTGGCTGGGGCCGTACAGCACCAGCAAGACCGCGCTGCACGGGCTCACGCGCAACCTGGCCCTGGAGCTGAGCGAGCACCAGGTGCGCGTCAACGCCATCAGCCCCGGCCTCGTGGATACCGACATGTGGGAGAAGATCGACCGCGAGCGCGGCGGGCGCCAGGGTCGGAAAGCCGGCGAGGTGTTCGCCGAGATGATCAAGATGGTCCCCTTGGGCCGCGCGCAGGTGCCCGAGGACGTGGCCACCATCGCCGCCTTCCTGCTCTCCGAGGAAACCGAGTACATCACCGGGCAAAACATCAGCTACGACGGCGGCTTCCAGATGCCCTGAGTCGGGTGCGCGCAGACGGCGATCGCTCGGACATGGCTCCTCGCGCGGTACCGCGACCCAGGCGCCGCCGTCCGACAGCCGCAGCGCGGTGCTCGGCGCGGCGTCAAACTCACCAGAAGATTCCCCGGAAACAGAAGGTGCCGTTGCTATACTCGGGTCCCAGACGACTTTTCTTCGATTCCGAAGTAATAGAGGTGCTCGCTTGACCACAACCGACGACGCGCCGGCCGCCGGCGCCGTCGCGGAGACCATGCCGCCGGACGAAATGCCGGCGCTTGAGTCCATGGAAGCCCTGCTGGAAGAGGCAACCGCGCAGTTGCCGAGCATCGGCCGCGGCGATGTCCTCGAGGGGGTCGTCGTCGGCATCGAGCCCGACGAGATCCTGGTGGACATCGGCCTCAAGGCCGAGGGCTTCGTGCCCGAGCGTGAGCAGTGGGACAACCGGCTCGAGGAGCCCCGTCCGACCTATTCGCTTGGTGAAACGGTGCTCGTCTACGTGGTGCAGCCGGAGGGCGACGGGCGCGCCATGCTCTCCTTCCGCCGCGCCGAGCAGGAGAAGGTCTGGCGCGCCACCGAGGAGCTCTTCGAAAAGGGCGAAATCATCGACGCGACCATTCTCGAATACAACAAGGGCGGCGTGCTGGTGGACGTGGGGCCGCGCGGCTTCGTGCCGCTGTCGCAGCTCACCAGCTTGCGGCGCGGTGCCAGCGACGAGACCGAAGACGAGTTGGCCGCGCGGCTGGCGGAGCTTGTGGGCCGCAAGATCAACGTCAAGATCATCGAGCTCGACCGTCGCCGCAATCGCCTGATCCTCTCCGAGCGCGTCGCCGAGCGCGAGGTCCGCTCGCGCCGCCGCGAGGTGCTGTTGGACGAGTTACAGGTCGGGCAGGTGCGGCAGGGCATCGTGAGCAACATCTGCAGCTTTGGCGCCTTCGTCGACCTGGGCGGCGCGGACGGTCTGGCTCACATCTCCGAGCTCTCCTGGAGCCGGGTCGAAAGCCCCGAGGAGATTCTGAAGCCGGGCCAGGAGATCGAGGTCTACGTGCTGTCCCTCGACCGCGAGGACAAGAAGATCGCCCTCAGCCTGCGCCGCGCGACCAAGGACCCGTGGCAGTCGCTGGAGTCCAAGTACGGCGTCAACGAAATCGTCGAGGGCGAGGTGACCAAGCTGGCGCCGTTTGGGGCCTTCGTGCGGCTCACCGACGGCATCGAAGGGCTGGCCCACGCCTCCGATCTCGGCGACGCGGCGCTGGATTCGATGCGCGAGGGCGACTTCGGCAAGTTCCAGATCCTGAGCATCGACGCCGGCCGGCGGCGAATCCGGTTGTCTCCCTTACCCACCGAGGTCGCCGATAGTGCGACAATGGAGGCGTAGGCCACCGCCCACGGCTGATACCGGGGCCGCTGCAGGGGATGTCAGGTGAACGACCGCCTGAATAAGTTCACCGAGCGGGCGAAGAAAGTCCTGGTCTTTGCGCAGGACGAAGCGACTCGGTTTAACCACAACTACATCGGCACCGAGCACTTGCTGCTCGGCCTGGTGCGCGAGGGCGAGGGCATCGCCGCCCAGGTGCTCACCAACCTTGGCGTCGAGCTGAACAAGGTGCGCAACGCCGTGGAGTTCATCATCGGCCGCGGCGAGCGCATGGTCGTCGGCGACATCAGCCTCACGCCGCGCGCCAAGCGCGTCATCGAGCTCTCCATCGAGGAAGCGCGGCGGCTCGGGCATAACTACATCGGCACCGAGCATCTGCTGCTCGGCCTGGTGCGCGAGGGCGAGGGCATCGCCGCCGGCGTGCTCGAAAGCCTGGGCGTGAACCTCGAGAAGGTGCGCGCCCAGGTCGTCCAACTCGTGAGCCAGAACTCGACCGAACGCGGCCGCGGCGAAGCGAAAAAGAGCGGCTCCAAGACGCCCGTCGCCGATCAGATGGGCATCGACCTCACCGCGGCGGCCCGCGCCGGCAAGCTGGATCCGGTGATCGGGCGCCACGACGAGGTTGAGCGCGTCATCCAGATTCTCAGCCGCCGCACCAAGAACAATCCGGCGCTGATCGGCGACCCCGGCGTGGGCAAGACCGCCATCGTCGAGGGCCTGGCGCAGCGCATCGTCTCGGGCGACGTGCCCGAGTCGCTCCGCGGCCGGCGGCTGCTCACGCTCGACATGGGCGCGCTCGTCGCCGGCACCAAGTATCGCGGCGAGTTCGAAGAGCGGCTCAAGAAGGTCATCGACGAGCTCAAGTCGGCCAGCGACTGCGCCCTGTTCATCGACGAATTGCACACCGTCGTTGGCGCGGGCGCGGCCGAGGGCGCGGTCGACGCTGCCAATATCCTCAAGCCGTCCCTGGCCCGCGGCGAACTCCAGGTCATCGGCGCCACCACCCTCGACGAATACCGCAAATACGTGGAGCGCGACTCGGCGCTCGAACGCCGCTTCCAACCCGTCACCGTGCGCGAGCCGTCGATCGACGAGACCATCGACATCTTGACCGGCGTGCGCCCCCGCTACGAAGAGCACCACCGGGTCCAGATCACGGACGACGCGGTCAAGGCCGCCGCCGAGCTGGCCGGCCGCTACGTCACCGACCGCTTCCTCCCCGACAAGGCCATCGACGTGATGGACGAGGCGGCGGCCAAGGTCAAGATTCGCCACGGCATGCCCCCGCGCGCCGTGCGCGAGTTGGAAGCGAAGCTCGAGCAGATCACCAACGACAAGGCGCGCACCATCAACGAGCAGCGGTTCGAGGATGCGAACGAGCTGCGGCAGCACGAGCAGCAACTGCGCATCGAGCTGAACGAAGCGCGGCAGTCCTGGACCTCCGAGCAGGGTGAAGGACCGCCGCACGTCGGCGAGGACGAGGTGAGCCAGGTCGTCGCCATGTGGACCGGCATTCCGGTCACCCGCATTCGGCAGGAGGAATCCGAGCGGCTGCTGCACATGGAAGACGTGCTTGCGCGCCGCATCGTCAGCCAGCAGGAGCCGATCCACGCCGTCGCCAGCGCCGTGCGCCGCGCGCGCGCTGGGCTCAAGGACCCGCAACGGCCCATCGGCGCCTTCATGTTCCTCGGCCCAACCGGCGTCGGCAAAACGCTGCTGGCCCGCGCCCTAGCCGAGTTCATGTTCGGCAGCGAGGACGCCCTCATCCGCATCGACATGTCCGAGTACATGGAGCGCCACGCGGTTTCGCGCCTTGTGGGCGCGCCGCCCGGCTACGTGGGCTACGAGGAGGGCGGTCAGCTCACCGAGGCCGTCCGCCGCCGGTCCTACGCGGTGATCCTGCTCGACGAGGTTGAGAAGGCGCACCCCGAGGTGTTCAACATCCTGCTGCAGCTCATGGACGACGGGCGCTTGACCGACGCTAAGGGCCGCACGGTCGACTTCCGCAACACCATCATCATCATGACCTCCAACGTCGGCGCGCAGCACATCAAGCGCGGCGCGGCGCTTGGCTTCCACTTCGACGAGGGCGAGCAAGCCGACGAGGCTCGCTACAAGAACATGCGGGCCAAGGTGCTGGGCGAGCTGCGCAAGCTCTTCCGGCCGGAATTTCTCAACCGCGTCGATGGCACCGTGGTCTTCCATGCGCTCACCCGCACCGACGTCGAGGCCATCGTGGACCTCGAGCTGGGCCGGGTGCGACTGCAGTTGAGCGAGCACGAGTTGGAGTTGGAGGTCACGTCCGAGGCCAAGTCGCTGCTGGCCGAGAAGGGCTACGACCCGGACTTCGGCGCCCGCCCGCTGCGACGCGTGATCCAGAATCTCATCGAGGACCCCCTGGCCGAGGAGCTGCTCCGCGGCGCCTTCGCCACCGGCTCCAAGGTGATCGTGGACCGTGCCGGCGACGAGCTCGACATCTCCACCCGAGCCCCTGTCAGCGCCTAGTCGGGCCGTGCGCCGCAACGGCGCGTTACCGCCTGTCAAACCGTCCCGCAGGAGCCCCGTGAAACCCTTGCGCAGCCTCTCCAATGGGGATTGGGGGGCAGGTCCGGTCCCCTCTCCCTTGATGGGAGAGGGCTAGGGTGAGGGTCATTCGGAACTTGCACGCGCGGTGTCAACCAATACCGCCAAGGCCCCCCGATGGCTAAGCCCCGCGCCAGCTTCATCTGCGAGGACTGCGGCGCGCGCCACCAGCAGTGGAGCGGCCAGTGCGGCGCCTGCGGCGCCTGGAACAGCATCATCGAGCACCGCCCGCCGCGCGCGGCGGCGTCTTCGGCCTCGGTCGCCGCCGTGCCGCTTGGCGCCGTCGAGGACGATGCCGCGGTGCGGCGCTCCACCGGCCTGAGCGAGTTTGATCGCGTGCTCGGCGGTGGCCTGGTTGACGGCGCGCTGATTCTCATCGGCGGCGACCCCGGCATCGGCAAGTCCACCCTCGTGCTGCGCGCCGCCGCCGCATTGGGGACCGACCGCCGCCCCGTGCTCTACGTCGCGGCGGAGGAGTCGCCCCAGCAGGTCCGCATGCGCGCGCGGCGTATGGGCTTGGAGTCCAGCGCCATTCATGTGTATCCCGACACCGAGGTCGGCGGCGCTCTGGCCGAGGCCGAGCGGCTGCGCGCCGGACTCGTCGTCGTCGACTCGATTCAAACGGTGCGCGTCGAGGGCCTGGCCGCGGCCCCCGGCAGTGTCAGCCAGGTGCGCGAGGCCACGGTCCAGATCATGCAGTTCGCCAGGGCGTCCCAAACGCCCGTGATGCTGGTGGGACACGTCACCAAGGAAGGCACGGTGGCGGGGCCGCGCACCCTGGAACACATCGTGGACACGGTGCTCTACCTCGAGGGCGACGACTTCCACGCCCAGCGCCTGCTGCGATCGGTGAAGAACCGCTTCGGCCCGACGTTCGAGGTGGCGGTGTTCGAAATGCGCGGCGACGGCCTGCACGAGGTGCCCAATCCCTCCGCGCTCTTCCTGGCCGAGCGCGACGCCCGCGCGCCGGGCTCGGCGGTGGCCGTGCCGCTGGAAGGCACCCGACCGCTGGTGGTCGAGATCCAGGCGCTGACGGCGCCGACCGCCTACGCGCTGCCCAAGCGCCTCGCGACGGGATTCGACCTCAACCGCCTGCACATGTTGCTGGCGGTGCTGGGCCGCCGCGCCGGCGTCAAGCTTGGCCAGCACGACGTCTACGTCAACGTCGTCGGCGGCTTGCGGCTGCGTGAGCCCGCGGTTGACCTGGCCGTGGCGGTGGCCATCGCGTCCAGCGCGCGCGACCAGGCGCCCGGGCCGCAGGTCGCGGCGATCGGGGAGCTGGGGCTTTCCGGCGAGCTGCGTTCGGTGCCCTCGGCCGCGGTGCGCGTGCGCGAGGCCGAGCGGCTGGGCTTCACTCGCTGCCTGGTGCCGACCGCCAGCGCCCGCAACGGCGCGACCGAAGGGCTTGGGGCCGCGAATCTGGCGGAGGCCCTGGCCCTCGCATTGCCATGACCGCGGGCCTCGTGGACGCCGTGGTGCTGGCCGCGGGCGGCGCAACCCGCATGGGCGGCGAGGACAAGCTGTTGACGCCCCTGGGCGACGCGCCCTTGATCGTCTGGAGCCTGCGCGCCTTCGAGCAGGCGCCCGAAGTCCGCCATGTGGTGGTGACCGCCAGCCCGGCCAACCGCGACCAAATCGCCGATGTCATTCACGCGGCGCGCCTGACCAAGGTGACGCGCGTGATTCTGGGCGGCACGTCCCGCGCCGGGTCGGTCCTTTGCGGACTTGAAGCGCTCGCCGACGGTGGCGCGGCGTTCGCCGCCATTCACGACGGCGCCCGCCCGTTCGTGACCCCCGGCATCATCGCGCGCGGCGTCCAGGCGGCGCACGCGCACGGCGCGGCGGTGGCCGCCGTGCCGTCCGTCGACACCGTCAAGCTCGTCACGCCCGCGGGCCGGGTCAGCCGCACGCTGCCACGCGAGCAGGTGTGGCTGGCCCAGACGCCCCAGATCGGCCCGCTGGACGCCTTGCTCGAGGCCCACCGGCGCAATCGGGACCGTTTGGCCGACTTCACCGACGACGTGGCCCTGCTGGAGCACGAGGGCGTGCCGGTGCACGTCTTCGAGTCCGACGCCGGCAACGTCAAGATCACTCGCCCGGCAGACTTGCAGGCGGCACGAGTCCGGGTCGCGTCGATGCCCGGCTATCCTGACGCCATGACCGAACCTGACACTCAACAGTGATGGCTGACGCCAAGCAAGCCCCGGCCCCCGCCCCACGCCGGCGACGCCGCGACATTCGCGAGCGCATGGAAAGCGCGCGGCTGGCGTCCTGGGAGCTGCTCGAAGACCCCGATATCGCCATCTTCACCATCGAGCGCCCCGACGGCGAGCCGTTCGCCGAATTCGAGCCCGGCCAATACACCCAGCTCGCCTTTTGGGACCAGCCCGCGGACGACCCCCGCCCGCGTCAGTTCTCCATCGCGTCGACGCCTTCCGACCGCACGTCGCTCGAGTTCTACGTCATCCTGGTGCGCGACGCGGACGAGGACGGCAGCAACCGACAGGGCGTCTTCACCGGCGCGCTCTGGCGTCATGCGCCCGGCGACGAGGTGCTCTACATGCCGCGCCCGGCCGGACGCTTCGTGCCCTCGCGGACCTCGCAGCACGACCTGGTGTGCGCCGCCACCGGCACGGGGCTGGCGCCGTTCGTCTCGATGGCCCGCGTGTTCCGGCAGGACTTTCAGCGCGACGGCCGCTTGCCGCGGCGCCTCACGGTGCTGCACGGCGTGTCCTACGCCAGCCAGCTCGGCTACCGCGCCGAGCTGGAGGAGCTGGCCTCCCATGCGGGGTTCGAGTTGCTCTACGTACCCGTCGTCAGCCGGCCCACCCAAGACCCCGGATACGAGGAGCCCATGGGCCGCGGACGGCTGAACGACGTCTTGCGCATGATCTGCGGCGAGCCCGCCATCGGCCGCGTGGAGCCTTGGCTGCCCACCGAGGTCCACGACGAGGTGCGTGCGCGGCTCTCGGTCGCCGGCAGCGCGGCTTATCTGTGCGGCAATCCGGGCATGATCAGCGACGTGAAAGAGGTGCTCGCCGCCGAGGGCTTTCCCACTACGGGCCGCGAGTCGCAGGTCATCACGGAGGACTACTGGTAGACGGCGCGGAGGCGTCAGAGCCCCTGCCCGAGCTGCGCGTGGGCCACGGCTACGACATCCATCGGCTCGCCGCCGGCCGTCGATTGATGATCGGCGGCGTACAGGTGCCGTCGGAGCAGGGGGCGGTGGGTCACTCCGACGCCGACGTGCTGCTGCATGCCGTCGTGGATGCCATCCTGGGCGCGCTCAAGGCCGGCGACATCGGCCGCCACTATCCCGACACCGACCCCGCCTGGCGCGGCGCCGACAGCACCCGGTTCGCGCGCGAGACCGCAGCCCGAGCGCGCGAGACCGGGTGGGAGCCCGTGAACGTCGACGCCACGGTCTTGCTGGAGCGGCCCAAGCTGGCCGAGCACGTGCCCGCCATCGAGCAGCGCGTGGCCCAGTGCCTCGACCTCGGCGTTGACCGCGTAAATGTCAAGGCTGCAACCAACGAGGGCCTGGACGCCGTGGGCGAGGGTCGGGCCATCGCCTGCCACGCGGTGGTCCTGCTGGCGCGGCGCCATCGGTAGAATTCGCCGCCGCATCGCCCACGGTCAGTCACGGTGACGCTTCACATTTCGGACACCCGCACGGGAGAGAAGCGCCCCTTCACGCCGCTCGACGAGACGGTGCGCATCTACGTCTGCGGCATGACGCCCAAGGCACCGCCCCACGTCGGCCACGGCTTCATGTTCGTCCACATGGACGTGGTACGCCGTTACCTGGAGTACCGCGGCTACAAGGTGCGGCACCTCCAAAACTTCACCGATATAGACGACAAGATCATCGACCGCGCGCGGGCCGCCGGGCAGGACCCGCTCGAATATGCCGAGGAGCAGACCCGGGCCTACTTCGACGTGCTCGACCGTCTGCGCGTGCGCCACGCCCACGAGTACCCCACCGTCACCGGCTCGATGCCGGAAATCGTGGCGGCGGTGCAACATCTCATCGACCGCGGCGTCGCCTATGCCACCTCGCAGGGCGTCTACTTCTCCGTGCCGGACTTCCCGGCCTACGGCACGCTGTCTAAACGCACGGACGAACTCGGCGTCGAGGCCGGCGCACGCGTGGAGGTGGACCCGGAGAAGCGCGATCCGCGGGATTTCGCGCTGTGGAAGCTCGCCCCGGACGACGAGATTGGCTGGGACAGCCCCTGGGGTCGCGGGCGCCCCGGCTGGCACATCGAGTGCTCCACCATGATCCAGACCGCGTTCGGCAACCAGATCGACATTCACGGCGGCGGCGCCGACCTGATTTTTCCGCATCACGAAAACGAGATCGCGCAATCCGAAGCGGGCAGCGGGCAATCGCCGTTCGTGCGTCACTGGCTGCACACGGGGCTGCTCCAGACCGACGGCGAAAAGATGGCCCATTCCGCCGACAACTACACGACCCTGGCGGACGTGCTGGAGGTCGTCGAGCCGGACGTGCTGCGGCTGTTCTTCCTCTCGGTGCACTACCGCACGGCGATGGGCTTCTCGATGGAGGCCCTGCAGCCGTCCGCGGCCGCCTACGAACGGCTGCGCGGCATCCTGCGCGCGCGCGGCGGCGATCCCTCCGGCGACGGGGAGACGCTGGCCGCCGCCCGGTGCACGGCCCAGCGCGAGTTCGAGGCCGCCATGGACGACGACTTCAACGCCCCACGCGCCATCGGCGCGCTGTTCGAGCTTGGCCGGTCCATCAACCGCGCCGCGCCGAGCGCGACGCCGGCCGCCGTGGCAGAGGCCCAGGACCGCCTGCGGGCTCTGCTGGGCGTGCTGGGCGTCGAGGTATCGGAAGGCGCGGCCGACGCCGCGGACGCCGCGCCGTACATTGAGTTGCTGGTCGAGATTCGCGGCATGGCGCGGGAGGCGCGGCAATGGGAGCTCGCCGATCGCATCCGCGACCGCCTGGCGGATCTCGACGTCGTCCTGGAAGACGGCCCCGACGGCACGATCTGGCGCCGCAAGGCGCCGACCGACCCGTAGCCGGAGCCATCTGGGGCCGTCACCCCGTCCGCGAAGCCCTCACCGCCGGCTACCAACTGACCCGCCTGATGGTCGCCCGCGGCGCCGCCGAGTCCACGGCTCCCCTGCGCGAAATGGCAGGCAATGCCGGCGTGCCGGTGGCTTTCGTTGACACGGCCGAGTTGGACGCCCAGTCCTTCGGCGGCAATCACCAGGGCGTCGTCGCCGCCATGGAGTCAACTCCGAACCCCAGCCTGAGCGACCTGCTGCAACCCCACCCGGGACGCACCCAACCGCCGCTGATCCTGGCCGCCGACCAGGTCGAGGATGTTGGCAACTTAGGCTCGCTGGTCCGCACGCTCGAAGCCTGCGGCGGCGCCGGCGTGATCGTGCCGCAACGTCGCAGCGCGTCGCTCACCGGCGGACTCGCCCGCGCCTCCGCCGGAGCGAGCCTGCGCACGACCGTGGTCAACGTGACCAACCTCGCGCGGGCGCTCAAATCCCTCCAGTCGGACGGCGTGCGCGTCATCGGCCTCGACGCCGACGCCGAGACGCCGTTCGACGACCTGGCGTTCGACGCGCCATGCTGCATCGTCGTGGGCAACGAGGCGCGTGGGATGCGGCCAAGCGTGCGGGAAGCGTGCGACGCCATCGTACGAGTGCCCCTGCGCAGCGGCATCGGCTCGCTCAACGTCGCCGCCGCCGGCGCCATCGTCCTGCACCACATCGCCCGCCAACGAACAGGGTGACCCGTGCGCAATCGTCACGCCCGCGTCCGATCCGCTCTCCCCCTGAGAGACCTCTGCGCATCCCCTCCGTCATTCCGGCGAAAGCCGGAATCCAGTGCGGTCGAAACCGGAAGCGAGCCGGATGCCTGGCGTCGGGCAGGTCCGGTTCCCTCTCCCTTCGAGGGAGAGGGTTAGGGTGAGGGTCTACGAAGGCGGAAATCCATGAGCGCCGACGTCATTAGCCTCGAGGGCATGATCTTCTTCGCCTATCACGGCGCCCGCGCCGAGGAGCGCACCCTGGGTCAACGGTTCGTGGTGGACATGGACGTCCACGCCGACCTGCGCGCCGCCGGGCAATCCGACGGCGTGAGCGACACCGTGAACTACAGCGAGCTTTACGCCGTCGCCCAGGACGTGTTGCACGGCCCGCCGCGCAATCTGCTGGAATCCCTCGGCGAAACCATCGCCGCGCGCGTCCTGGCCGAGTTTCCGCGCGTCACCCGCGTGCGCGTGCGCATCGCCAAGCCCAGCGTCGCCATCGCCGGCTCCATTCTCGCCGAAGCCGCCGTCACCATCGACCGCGCGCGGGAGTAGACGGCGTCACGCCGTCGCCGACACGAAGTCGTCCTTAAAGGCCCGTGCACAGGGAACGATTCTGCCGGACCGCGCGTAGTATCCAGTAGGAGTGTCAGGCAGCCGAGGCTATGCGCCCCCGGGAGGCAGACCCTTGAGCGTCCGGCGTTCGACGTGGCGCACGTTCGTGGTCTTGCTGGTTGCCTTCGCTCTCCTGCTCGCACTCGGAGCGGCCACGTGCGACGCGCCGATCGACGCGCCTGCGACCACGGACCCAGCCCCGACGACAGCGACCAGCGACCCATCCCCAACAGCCGCCCCGGTACGTGCCCAGCCCAGGGCCGCACTTCCGCCCGCCTCGCCAGCACCGACTCGAAGAGCTGTCACGCCCGTCGCGCCCACGCCCACCGCCGCGCCCTCATCCGCCGTCGCGATCGATCGGGCCGCGCTCGTCGCGTTCTACCACGCGACCGGGGGCCCGACGTGGGAGTTCAACGCCAACTGGCTGAGCGACGCGCCGCTCGGCCAGTGGCACGGCGTTGTGACCGACGCGAGCGGCCAGGTCATCGAGTTGAGGCTCTTCAACAACGGGGTGCGGGGGGAGCTCCCGCCGGAAGTGGGCAACCTTGCCAAGCTGCGCGTGCTCGAACTCCGAGCCAATCAGCTCCATGGCGAGATCACCGCCGCACTGAGCAACCTGATCCTGTTGCAGGAGCTCTGGCTCGACAACAACCAGCTGCAGGGTGAGATCCCGCCCGAGCTGGGCAACTTTGACAACCTGCGCGTGCTCCAACTTCAAGGAAACCGGCTGAGTGGCGAAATCCCCGCCGCGCTGGGAAACCTCCTCCAGTTGGAAGAGCTGTGGCTCGACTTCAACCAGTTGCAGGGCAAGATCCCGCCCCAGATGGGCAACCTTGCCAACCTCCGCCAACTGGTCCTGAGCGCCAATCAACTTCACGGACCGATTCCCCCGGACCTCGGCCGTCTTGGCCGGCTACAGGCGTTGAGTCTTGCGAGGAACAAGTTGAGCGGAGCAATTCCCCCGGAGTTGGGCAACCTCTCCCAGCTGCGGTCGTTGACGCTCGCGAGCAACCAGTTGCAGGGAACGATCCCGCCCGAACTGGGAAATCTCTCCCAACTGCAAGCGCTGTGGCTCGACCACAACCAGCTGCACGGCATGTTTCCAGCCACGCTGCTGGGCCTCACAAACCTGCGGGAATTGGACCTCAGCAACAACCGGTTCGGCGGCGAGATTCCAGCCGAGCTGAGCCGCCTCGCCAACCTCGACAGGCTGGATCTGGCCTACAACCAGTTCAGCGGAATGATCCCACCCGAGGTAGGCAACCTTGGCAACCTCTACTGGCTGAGCTTGGCCGGCAATCGGCTCAGCGGGGTCATCCCGGCCGCTCTGGGCGAACTCGCCAAGCTGCGCTCGCTGGATCTCAGCAACAATCAGCTCGCCGGCGAGTTTCCAACCGCGCTGACCCGACTCGCCAACCTAGGCTGGTTGAGCCTCGCCCGTGGCAACCAACTCGAGGGCTGCATCCCCAAGGCGTTGCAAAGCGTCGAGACCAATGATCTCCACGAACTCGGCCTGCCGTTCTGCGAGGCCGGTTGACTCCGCCTTAACATAGGGAGGCGTGCCATTGCGCTGCTCATGGCGCGTGCCCTGGCCGAGTTCCCCCGCGTCACCCGCGTGCGCGTGCGCATCGCCAAGCCAAGCGTCGCCATCGCCGGCTCCATCCTCGCCGAAGCCGCCGTCACCATCGACCGCGCGCGGGAGTAAGCCACGAAGGGTTAGGGCGCCGAGCCTCCTCGCTCCTCCCCCGGCGCTCGTCGAACTCGCGCACCATCACGTTGCCCAGCCCCTACGCGGCGGCGCGTTGGGCCGCCCGCCCGAAACGACTATCCCTGCTGCCTGGTCAGCACCGCCAGCGAGTAGTCGCTGCCCTGGTAATCGCCGCGGGACGGCATGGCAATGATCTCGAGCGACCACTGCCCCGGCCGTTCCGCCAGGAACTCGGCCACGGCCTTGCGCGTGCCGTGAAGCCGGTAGGTGACCAGCGCGTACTCGTTGCCTGCGCCGAAGCGCGCCACGTGCTTGCTCATCCTCGGCCACGCGATCTCGCATACACGCCGCAGGCGCTGGGCGAAGGCGGTGATCAGTCGCGAGGGGATCCGCACCACGGTCGAGCCGAGGTGATAGTCGTCAACCACGATCGCCCCGTTCTCATCCATCAGCGACTCGAGCTGCGTCAGCTCGCGCTTCACGTCCGCATAGGCGTGGCTGCCGTCCAGGAACGCCAAGTTGATCGGGCCCTGATCCCATTTCTTCAGGACATCGGCCGACCGCCCGGTGATTGGCGTAATCCCGCCGCCCTCCTGGAACCACTTCGCCCAGATCTCGGCCCGAGTGACCGTGGCGCCCGCCAACGGGTCATCGGCCTCGTGCTTTACCGCGTGCCAATTGAGTGATTCCTGGTGATCGATGATGTCCACCGTATGCACATGCCCAGCGATTCCCGCATCTTCCATAGCTCGCGCCATCGTCATCGCCGAGAACCCGCGCGCCGTGCCAATATCCAGGACGACAACCGGACGGCTGGCATTCGCATAACGTTGAACTAACTTATAGAGAAGCAGGCCATGTTCTCCGCCGTCTCCACCTCTGAGAACTTTGGCCGCGTGCGCATACCATTCGGCGGAAAGATCCGCCGAATCCACTTCATCGAGCTTCTGCTCGAGCGGCGTAACCGTGGCGCCCGTCTGGACAATTGTCACTCGCGCACCTCATGTCGAGAGGCCGTCAACTGATGGCATGCCTCGCTGTCGCGCCATCATACGTGGCGTCTGCCGGACGGCTGTTGGCGGCGTGACTCGCCGCGCTCACGGGTTCTGTTCCGCGGCGCCGCCGATCGCGCGTCGGCCTAAGGAGCCCTGCCGCTGCGCCGCTCCTGCTCCCGGCGCTCGTCGAACTCGCGCAACATCACGTTGCCCAGCGAGGGGGGCCGGCGGTAGCCCGAAACATCCTTCGCCACCGACCACTCATGCGCCTCCAGCTGGCGGGTGATGAGCTGGTCGGCCTGCTCGAGATACGCCTCGACCTCGACGACGCCGCGGCGTACGGCTTCGATCGGGACTCCGGTCAACACGTGCCACGCCTTCGATCCAGGATTCGAGGGCGTCTGCAAGTCGTGCGCAACGGCGCCGCTCCAGGCGGTGCGGTCCGCGGGCAGGCGGTTGGGGTCGCGAAAGGCCGGCTCGCGCAGCACCGAGCGGCGAAACGGGACGGCGGCGCCGGTGCGCGCCAGCGCCCGCTGAGCCTCGGGCTCCAGGAAGAACTGGGCCAGCCGCCAGGCCGGCTCGAGCTCTTCGCTGGCGCTGTTGACGCCAACGCAAATCTCCACCCCTTCCGTCACCGGGAATCCGTCCGTCCACGCGGGCAGCGGCGCCACGCCCCACGGGATCATCGGCCGCACTAACGGTGAGAAGTCGCTGGCATCGACATACAGCGCCACCTGCCCGCCGTTGAACGGCGTCCCAAAGCGCTCCTCGATGCCAAGCTCAATCTGTGATTGGCTCCGCCAGCGCGCCATGCGCTCCAACGTGCGCGCGTGCACGGCCGACTGCATCGTGGATCGAGTCTGATCGGGAGCAAAGAACGCGTCCGCCCCGCCAAGCCCTGCCGCACTGGCCATCGCGGCGCGCGTCACCCATGGCACGGCGGCGAGGCCATAGCGATCCACGCGGTCGTCATCCGCCACCGTGAGGCGTCGCGCCGCGAACTCGAACTCGGCGATCGACCAGGAATCGTCCCAGCTCGACGGCGGCTCGACCCCAGCCGACGCCAGGTGGGCCTCGTTGTAGAACACGCCGAGGTAGGCCGCGCCGATGCTGAGGGCGGCTATCTCCCCGCCCGGTCCGGTCCGCGCCTCAATCGCAGCCGGCGCAAGGTCGTCCAGTACCACCTCGCGCGCCACGAACTCGTCCAGTGGCGCCAGATAGCCGCCAGCCGTCAGGTCGAACACGTCGTCCGCCGCAAGCCGGACCACGTCCGCGTCGATGCCGTCGACCAGCCCAGCGCGCATGCCCTCCCCCGCCAGGGCGTTGTCCAGGCGCACGTCGAGTTCGACCTCGGGTTGGGCCTGCTCGAAGGCCGCCAGCGCCTGGCGCAGCGCGTCCAGCTCGGCGGGCGTGCCCCAGCCGGCGAATCGGATCGTCGTGCCGGCCGGAAGCGGCGTGGCTTCGGCCGCGGCGAGGGTCGTAGGCGCGGACGGCGTCGGGCTCGGAGTCGGCGTATACCGCGGCACGCTGACCACTTCGACCGGGAGCGGAGTCAGCGGCGGCAGTTCCGTGTCCGCGGGACCCAAGTCGCATCCCGTGATCCCAGCCGCCACGGCTAGCGGCAAGGCGCGCAAGATGGCGCGCCGCGAACAGCGGGCGGCGGTGCGCGGGCGTCGAGGGCCCGGTGATAGGGATGGGTTGGCCACGTGCTGGAAGCCTTGGGGCCGCCCGACAGGCGAAGGCGCGCCGCGAACAGCGGGCGGCGGTGCGCGGGCGTCGAGGGCCCGGTGATAGGGATGGGTTGGCCACGTGCTGGAAGCCTTGGGGCCGCCCGACAGGCGAAGGCGCGCCGCTGCTTGAGATCAGGGACCGCCCGACGTGCGCCAGACCTAGCGCCCTCAGGCAGGATAGCAGCGGTCCCCGGCAGCCCAGCCCCCGAAACACGCTCACCTCACGCTGCGCGGCGCCCACTGGTCTTCCCAGCGCACAGGCAACTCCCCGCGTGACGCAACCGCAGGGCGTAGCTGACGTGACGCCGGCGGTCAGATGCTCGCACTGCGCTACCCTGCGGCCGCGGCCCATGACCGCCGGACGGCGGCTTCACCAGAGGCGATGAACATGTATCGCGCCGGCATCGTGGGGCTTGGCGTCGGCAGGCGGCACGCCGGCGCATATACCGGCAGCAGCGCGACCGATCTCGTCGCCATTGCCGACCTCGACGCCGCGCTCTTGGACGAGGTCGGCCGCACCTTTGACGTGCCGCATCGCTACACCAGCCTCGAGGCCATGCTGGAGCACGAGACACTCGACATCGTCAGCGTCGCCACCCCCTGCCAGTTCCACGCGCCCATGGTCATCACCGCCGCCGAGGCCCGCCCCAAGGCCATCATCTGCGAGAAGCCCATGGCGCCCGACATGGGCGGCGTCGAGGCCATGATCGCGGCCTGCGAGGAGCACGGCGTCAAGCTCGTCATCAGCCACATGCGCCGGCAGCTCCCCCAGTTCGCCCATGCGCGCCGTCTCATCGCCGAGGGCGCCATCGGGCGGCCCCTCGCCTGCACGGTGAGCGCGCAAGAGGGCGGTCTGCTGAACCAGGGCTCCCACGTCGTCGACCTCGTTCGCTTCATGCTGGGCGACCCGGCGGTCGAATGGGCCGTGGGCCAGGTGCAGCGCGAAACCGACCGCTACGAGCGCGCCCTCCCCGTCGAGGATCTCTGCGGAGGCGTCATCGCGTTCGAGGGCGGCACGCGATTAGTGCTTGACGTGGACATCGGCGCCAATCCCACCATCGGCAATTGGGGCTTCGTGCTGGCGGGCGATGAAGGCGTGCTCCGCATCTCCACCCACTCGGCGCATGGCCGCGAGGCATTCGACCTGCATCTGACGTCGTCCGCCCACGGCGAGATGGACCTTGCCTCGACGGAGTTCCCGGAGGTCGATCCCTGGATCACCCAGGTCGACAAGCTGGCCACCTGGATCGACGGCGGCCCGGAGCACGTGCAGTCCATCGCGCGCACTCTGCCGTCGCACCAAGCCCTCATGGCCATCTACGAGTCCGCGCGCACCCGCTCGCGTGTCACGCTGCCGCTGTCGACCCGCCGCTCACCGCTCGAGGCCATGATCGAGGACGGCCAGTTGCAGGTTCGCTTTCCGGGCGCCTACGACATCCGCCATGCCGGGGTCTATCCCCCGGTGGAGGCCTGAGCCGTGTCCGCCGCAGCTGACCAGGACCGACCCCTGCGCGCCGCCGTCGTCGGCGCCCGCATCGGCCGCACGCACGCCGCGGGCTATGCCGCCAGCGAGCGCGCCGAGCTGGTGGCGATCTGCGACGCCATCGAGTCCCGCTGCCACGCGCTGGCCGACGCGCACGACGTGGAGGCCCGCTACACCGACTTCGAGACCATGCTGCGCGAGCAACAGCCCGACCTGCTCAGCATCGCCACCCCGCAGGCCAGCCACGCGCCGCTGACCATCCTCGCCGCCAGCCGCTACAAGCCCACGGCCATCCTGTGCGAGAAGGCCATGGCCGGCAATCTGGGCGAGGCGCGCGCCATGCTGGAGACCTGCGACAGGAACGGCGTGAAGCTCGCCATCGGGCACCAGGGGCGCTGGCTGCGGGCCTTCGAGCAGGCACGCGACGCGGTGGCGGCCGGCGACATCGGCGCCCCAGTCTTCGCCCGCGTGGGCTGCACCGTCGGCGGCATCACCAATCACCTCACCCACGCCCTCGACCGCATGCTCTTCATGCTGGGAGAGCCCGACATCGAATGGGTGCTGGGCAACGTCCAGCGCGAGACGGACCGCTGGGAACGCGGCTGGCCCAGCGAGGAAATGGCCGCCGCGGTCGTCGGCCTGGCCGGCGGCATGCGCCTGGGTCTGGAAAGCGAGACGCCGGACGCGCCGGGCCTTGAGGCCCACACTCACCTCATCGTCGGCACCGACGGCCTGGTGATCGTCTCCCAGGACGGCCGCGGCGCCGACTACGCCGTGCGCATCGTGGGCCGCGACGGCCGCACCCGCGACATCCCCGGCGGCGGTGGCTACTACGACGACGCCCGCCTGCGCGAAACCGACGCCCTCGCAGCCTGGGCCGCGGGCGAGGTCGACGAGCATCGCGGCGACGCCCACCTGGCCATCAAGACCCAGGAGGCCCTCATGGCCATCTACGAGTCGGCCCGCGTCCGCGGCCTCGTGCGCCTGCCGCTCAAGACCATGGCCTCGCCGCTCATCCAGATGATCGAGTCCGGCGACCTACCCGTGCGCTACCCCGGCCACTACGACATCCGCCACCACACGGCGGGGTACCGGAGCTAGCTCGCGGCTCGGAATTCGAACTCGTGCGTGCCGGAGTGCGGCCTACGCCCGTCTTCGGGCGCGCACGGCCGACCGCGCGGCCAGGGCGGCCAGCACCACGACGGCCGCTGCCGCCCCGCCCACGATGACCACGACGACCGGCCCCACGCCCGACGTCTGGCTGCGGGCGCTGAGCGTGCGCGGCTCCGTGTCCAGGAAGTCGAGTTCCCACACCAGCACGCCGTCCTCGATCCGGTCGGCGTTGTGCTCCGTAATCTCACCGGGCAACGAGACGAGCACCCGGAATTCGGCGGTATTGACGATCGCGGCCGTCATGCCGGCGGCGAAGTCTCCGTTCCCGTCGGCCAAGTCCTCGCCCAGAGGCGGGACGTCCATCGTGAACCGCCAGCCGTCTCCCTCGCGCACGAACCCGAAGTCCGCGGCATCGGTCAGGTCGTCCGCACTGCCCAGAGACTCCGCGGCCTGCTCCATGTCGGCAACAGGCACGCGCATGCGCTGCCCGACGAATCCGTCCTCGCGGTACTCATCAACGACCGCGCCCGGCGGCAGATCGTCAACGTCCCCGAGCATGTCTTCCGGGGATTCGTCAGCAGCCGCGAGCAAGGATTCGTCGACCGCCACCACCATGTCGACCACTCCGGAGCCGTCCTCCTCCACGGTGAAGCTCAACTCGACGCGAATGCAGCCCGTGAGGACGAAGGCGCACAGCGCCGTCAGCAGCGCGACCGGGAGCCGTCGCCCGACGCGCCGTGCGGTCATGCCGGCATGTTCCCCGCCGCCCGCAACTCGAACGCGTGCGTCCCCGTGCGCACGGTCGTTCGCACCTCGGCGTCGGTGACTACAAAGCCGGCGGCGGCCACGGCCTCGGCGTTGTCCAGCGGCGTCTCGGACTCCCGATAAACCAGCGTCTCGCGTCGATCGGCGGCGCGCTCGAGCACGACTTCGGCTTCAATCCCTCGCGGCACGTCAACCTCGAGCGCCTGCCCATCCGCCGTACGCTGCCAGCGCACCCCAATGTCGCCGTGCGGCGTCGGAAACGCGCCTTCCACTCGCGGCAGTGAGCCCGGACGCGGGGCGATGCGACAGGTCTCGAATCCCGGCCCCGTCGGCGTGACCCCCAGCACCCGCGTCGAGAGCACGTAGCCCACCAGGATGCCGCCGGTATGCGCCAGGCTTCGCGTCGACATGGGCCGCACGAGGTTCTCGTCGTGGCGCTGCGCGTAGTCGGAGTCCTCGACGATGCGGTGGCCGCCGGTAAACGGGTCCCACAGCTCCCAGATCATCGGGTTGTCGGTGGACTCCAGCATCGGGCGATACCGCCGCTTGATGAGCTCCAGTCCCTCGTCGATCAGCCCGGCGCCCAGGATCGCGTCAGCCACGTAGCCGAAGAACAGCGGCGTGGCCTGCACCAGGTCGTCGTACTGCTCCACGATCGCGCGCGCCACCGCCTCGACGCGCTCCGGCGGCGCGACGCCGTAGAGGATGGCGTAGGCATTCGAAATGTCGCTGTAGACCCCGTCCGGCCCCGTGGCCCGGTCGCTGTCGTGGAACAGCCCGCGATCCTCGTCCCAGAACCGGCGGCGCAGCGTCTCGCGCACGTCGGCGGCGATGCGCCGCCAGCGCTCGGCGTCGCGTGGCACGCCCACCCGATCGGCCAGCCAGGCCGCGTCCTCCAGCCCGCCCACGTAGAGCGCGTTGGTGATGAAGCTGGCCCCGCGCAGGTCGTTGGCCGTCCAGTCCAGCGTGTTCTGCAGCGGCACGTTGCGCAGCAGGCCGTCGGCGTCGCGGTGCGGCTCGTACCAGTCGATCTGGGGCGGCACGCTGCGGTACAGCTCCTCAAGCACCCAGCGCCGCCCGGTGTGCAGGTAGTGCTCCCGCACGCGCATGCTCCACTGGAACAGGAAGTTGGCCACCACGTAGCGCTGCGGGTTCTCGGGCGGATAGACCATCTGCAGCATCCCGTCGCCGCGATTGCTCAACGGCACCAGCCGCATGAAGCGGTCGGTGAGCGTCAGATCGCCATAAGCGGCAAAGCACATGTGCATCACGTGGCTGCCGTCGCCGGTGTTGAAGATCGCCCGCTCGCGGAACCCCTCGTGCACCAGCGTGTCCTCGAAGTTGAGGTAGGCCGTGTCGGCGCAGGCAGTCCACAGCGTGCCGAGGAGTTCATCGCCGCACTCGAAGGCGCCGCGCCGCTCCGCCGGATAGACGTATTCGTCCACCGAGACCGACTCGATGTGCACCGGGGCGTAGGTGCTGCGCACGCACAGGTGCAAATAGCGGAACTGCTTGTATTCCGCGGGCTCCCACACCTGCCGTCCCTCGCGCGCCAGGTAGCGGTCGCCGTAGGGCGCGCCGGGCGGAATGCGGTTGTCGATGATCTGCTGGCCGTAGGTCATGTCGACGATGGCCCCTTCGGGTGCCGTCAGCCGCACGCGCGGAAACCCGAAGAGCTGGCGCCCGAAGTCGAGCACGATGAACGGCGACCGGATGCCGTGTCCGCGGGCGAACACGCCCTGCATCTCGGTCACGCCGCCCGGCCCCGTCAGGGCGTCGGCGTTCTCGATCACCGCGTGCTCCAGCGGAAAGTGCACTTCCTGCACCAGGCGCTCCGGCAGGTCTCTGACGCCCCCGCGGCTCTCCTCGATCACCTCGCCGGTGGCCGCCGCCCGCGCGGGATACACCTCTCGCTCGTCCAGCAGCGCCGTTTCCCGGGCCTCCAGCAGCACCCAGTCGTAGTCGCGGGCCGGGACTTCCCACGCCGCGTCCCAGTCGCCGTCGTCGAACTCCGGCTGAATCCAGTCGGGCGGGTCGGCGGCCGCGTCAAAGACTTCCGGCGGGCCCACCAGCGAGTGGATGACTTTGATCGTCCGGTCCCAGGCCTTTGCCGGACGCACGCGCCAGGAAGTGTCGGTGCCTATCGTCGAGGTTGCGCCGTCCTCGTTTTCGGTTTCGAGCTGCGCCCACAGGCCCGCGCGCTCGCCCACGCCATAGGCGTTTCCGCTCCAGCTTGCCCAGCCGTCGCCCTGGCGAGGCGTGGCGTAGTGATAGGCCCGCACGGCGATGGTGTTGGCGCCCGACCGCAGGTGCGCCGCGACATCGTGGATGTCATAGCTCTTGCGCCGGGGGTCGCTGCGCGCCGGCCCGCGAGCGACGAATGTCCCGTTCACCCAAAGCGCGTAGCGGTCCGAGGCGGTGATGCGCAGCCGCGCTGTCGCGGGCGCCTCCGCGAGATCGAACGAGCGCCGCGCATAGAGGAAGAAATGGAAGGGCTTACGCTCGCCCTCGACCCAGATCCAGCGCCCGGTCCACTGCCGCACCGAGCGCAACTCCGGCGGCGTCGCTGGATGCATCGCTACCCCTCGCCCGCCACGCTGTCGCGACCGAGTATGCGCAGGCGCCATCCCCAAGTCGAGCCTCAGCCCCCGCTCTTCGACGGCTCCGCCGGCAGCACCTCGTAGATCACGCCCCAGCGCGGCTCCACGGTATAGGCCGCCTCGTATTCCGGCGTCGAGCGCTGAATATAGAGGCGCCGACCACTCGCCAGGATGTCGGCCGCCTGATCGAAGCCCATCGTGTAGTAGTCCGCCGTTCGGATGCGAATCCCTCGGTGGCCCTCGCGGAATGCGGCGTAGCGGGCATACCAGGACGAGGTCCAGTTCGTCAGATAGATGCTGTCGGGCGCCATCTGCCGCATGATGCCGATCATGGCCTGCTCCGCCGCGTTCTCACGCAGCTGCACGATGTTGTCGCGCGCCTCACCGGTGAATTGCTGCTGCACCCGCAGACCGGCGGCAAGCACCACCACTCCAGCGGCCAGCACGGCATAACGCGCCCATGACGGCGCGAAACGTCGCACCGTCGGTTCAGCCCGTCGCAGCAGCCAGCCGACGGCCACCGCCAGACACACCGCCAGCAGGGCATAGATCACCGCGAAGTACCGGGCGCTGTCAAAGAACGGGTATGAGGCCAAGATGAACCAGATCGTCGTCAGGCCGGTCCAAGCGATCCAGCCGGCCAAGCGCGCGCGCTGGCGGGCCAGCACCGCCCACCCCACCGCCGCCAGCGCCAGCCACCCCCAGCCAAGCTCGCGCAGCATGTCGTTCGCAAGCAGGGGCCATCTGTCGATAAAGGTCAAGCCCCCGGCGCCGATGGGTTTGGCGATGGTCCCGACGCCACCCACCAGCGAGAGCGGCTGGTCGAACACCAACCGCACCAGTCCCTCGACGGTGAGGAGTTCACGGTGTTCGGGTGACGCCGTGGGCATGGGAACAAACAACCCCCGCACCACGTAGATCCAGGGGAGCAGCCCGGCGACAACGGCGCCCGCCACCGCCGCCAGCGTCCGCGGACGGGCGATGCCCGGAAACCGTCGACTGGCCACGAATACGGCCGTGGCCGGCAGCATGAAAACGCTGATGCCGTGATTGGTCAGCGAGAGTCCCGTCGCAAACCCCACCGCGGCCAAGCGCCAGACCGACGGCTGATCGTCGTACGCCACGAGCGCCCCGATCAGGAGCACGACGATCAGCGTCTGCAGGCTCATCGTCCCGGTCTGCGTCGCCTGCGCCCAGACGCTGTAGCCCGTCGTGAACACAGCCGTAGCCAGGAAGCCGGCGAGGCGGGAACGCGTGAGCACGGCCGTCACCACGAAGAGCCCCACCCCCGCCGCGATGGCATAGCTCGCGTTGACGAGATTCGCCACGTGGGCCGGCTCGGCAAACCCCGCGACGCGCGTCACCAGGTGAACGCTGCCGGTCAGCAGCGGATAGCCCGGCGCGTGCGGGATCCCGCCCAGGTAGCCGAACGTCTGAAACTGCCCCCAGTCGCCCCCGGCCACCCTGGTGACAGCGCTCAGGAGATAGAGCGTCGTTAGCGTCCCGCCTACGAGGACCGTGGGAACAAACAGGGGCGATCGCAGCACGCGGCGAAACACGGGCACTTCGAGAGGGCGGCGAGCGCTCGGAGAATGCCATACGGGGGAGCGCCGTCCGCCCGGGCGTCAGCCGCCTAGTGCGGCGCCCGAGTCGCGGCCTGTCGGTGCTAGCATCCGGCCCGATGCCCCGGGTCGCCTCCGAGTCGCAACCGATGCCGGGCGCCTGGCTCAAGCGCGCCGGCCAGGCGCTCGTCGGCGCCGTGCTGCTTGCCGCGTCGGCGCTCGTCGCCCTGCCGACCGCGCGCGCGGTCGACGTGCCCGCGCACCTTCGCGTCGAGTCCGTAGTGGCCGATGCCAACTTTCCGGTCGCGCTGGCCTGGACCCCCGACGGCCGCCTCCTCTACACCGAAAAGTCCGGGGCCCTGCGCGTGGTGGAAAACGGACAGCTGCGCGACGAGCCGTTCGCCGTCTTCGACGTCGACGACCTCTTCGAGCGCGGCCTACTCGGCGTCGCCGTCGATCCGGTTTTCGCCGCCAACGGCTACGTCTACGTCTACTACACGCGCGCCGACACTGCCGGGCATCGCGTCGTGCGGCTGCGCGAGGTCGACGGACGCGGCGTCGAACCCACCATCCTGCTGGACGAGCCCAACCCCACCGGCGCCGCGTTCCACAACGGCGGCAACCTACATTTCGGCCCGGACGGCTATCTGTACGTCACGCTCGGCGAGAACCACGACTCCGGCCTGTCGCAGCGGCTCGACACGCCCCTGGGCAAGATCCTGCGCATCGACAAGGCCGATGGGCGGGCGCCCCCGGACAATCCCTTCTATGACGACGGCGACCCGGCGTCGGGCAATGACGATCGCATCTGGGCGCTGGGACTGCGCAACAGCTTCGACTTCACGTTCCATCCGGACACCGGCGAGATGTTCGCCACGGAAAACGGTCCCCACTGCGACGACGAGGTCAACCGCATCGAGCGGGGGAGCAACCTCGGCTGGCGGCCCGAGTTCGTCTGCGACGACCCCCACGTCGGGTTCACGGCCCCGCTGTGGCGCCTCAGCGACACCATCGCGCCCACGGGCATCGCCTTCCATCGCGGCAGTCTGTTCATGTGCGCGTGGAATACCGGCGAGCTCATGCGCTTCGAGGCCACCGACCCCACCTTCCGCGAGCTGACCGCGGTCGAATCTTGGGACGGCGTCCCCTGTCAGGTCGACGTCGCGCCAGGTCCCGACGGCGCGCTCTACGTGACCGACGCCGGCTCGATCAGCCGTGTCGTCGCCGTCGCCGACTTTGCCGTGGACGGCGGGCGCTTCTACACCCAGGCCGGCAGCGGGCGGGGCGGGTTCGCCATCGTCGACGACGCCGACGCCGCGTTTTGGACCGCGTATCAAGACTTTGGCGGCGTCGAGGCGCTGGGCTATCCCGCCTCTCACCGGTTCGAACTCAACGGCTTCCTCTACCAGGCCACGCAGGCGAGCCTCTTGCAGCGCCATCCGGTGACAGGCGAGGTGCGGCTGGCCAACGTGTTCGACATGCTCAGCGCCGCGGGATTCGACGCCTGGCTCGACGCCTTCCGGCAGATTCCGCTCAGCCGAGAATGGGAGGGGGACCGGGGGCTGGCCTGGCCCGACATCGTGGCGCGACATCTGGCGATCCTCGAGCCGTATCCGCCGCTCCTGGCGCGATTCCGCGCCGTGCCGGACTGGATCAATCGCTACGGCCTGCCCATGGGCGTACATGAGCTGGACTCGGTCGTGGTGGTGCGCGGCCAGCGCGCCGCGTTCCAGCTGTGGAAGGTGGACGTGCCGTGGGCTGCCCCGGGTACCGTCACCATCGTGCTCGCCGGCGACCTGGCCAAGGAAGTCGGGCTCGTGCCCGCCGAGGCCCAGGCGCCCCAACCGGCGCCGTTTGGGTGATAATCGAGTGACGGGTACCCGTGGAGGTTGCGATGTCGCGTGAAGCGATCGCCGCGAAGCTCGACCTGGCCCTTGCCGAGCTTCGCGCCGGAACGTTGCAGGAGTCCACGCTCGCCGCCATTCGGGACGAGGTGGCGACTGCCGACGGGGCGCGACAGGACCTGCTCTACCTGCAAGCCTCAGGCACCGACTTAAATTCCGAGGTGATCGGCATGCGCATCGTCCTCGACGGCATGGTGTCCGACGGCCCGGACGATCCCGACGACTGGCCCTATCAGACCGTCCTGGGAGCCGTCCGCGACGGCTGGCGCATCATCGACTTTCCCAACCTCGCCCTCTTGCTCGACGAGTCGCGCACCTACGCGTACGGGGCCGAGTTCATCCTCGAAAAGATTCGGAGCGCCTGATGGACACCTCGCACATTCAGCCGACCTTGACCGACTCCGAGGTCCTCGACTTCTGCAAGAACGGCTATCTCCTGCTCGACGGCGTGGTGCCGGACGAGATCAACCGCCGCGCCGTGGAGTTCCTCGACAACGACACCTACTTCGAGCCCACGGCCATCCTGGCCGAGGACTGGTTCATGGAAAACGTGATTCTCAACCCGGCGGCCGCGGGGGCCATCCGCTGTCTGCTGGGGGCGGGATTCACCACGCCCGTGCTCATGAGCAACCACCGCGTCCACATGCCCCGGGAGGCGCAACACTGGCACCGTGACGGCCAGTCACGCTACGGCCCCTCGCTGCACTACCTCCAGGTCTTCTACTACCCCGAGGCCTGCACGCCCGAGATGGGACCGACCGAAGTGATCCCCGGCTCTCACTATCTGTTCCAGCACGCCAGCTTCATGGGGCACTACGGCGGCATGCGGCACAGCGTCAAGACCGCCGCCTCCGCCGGCTCGATCTTCCTCACCGTCTACTCGATCTGGCACCGCCGGTCCGCGTCCACCGCGCAGGGCGTCCGCAATCTCCTCAAATACAACTACTGGCGCACCGCGCCCCCGGCCCGCGACTGGATCGTCGAGCCCGACTTCGACTTCCAGCTGGCCGACTACACCTTCCCGATCACGACCCCTCGCCAGCAGTTCCAGGAATGCCTGGACGCGGCGGAAATGTTCTTCTGGCTCTGCGGCAAAGCGGACGACTACCGCACCATGGGCGGCCAGGGCTGGCCCCTCCCCGGCAACCGCAACGCCCCGTCAGCAGGCTTCCCCGGCGACCCCACCGCCGTCACCTATTGAGGTGACCCGAGCCGTTAGCCGCTAGCCGCCGACCAGCCCGTCCGCCTCCAGGTCGCGCACGCTGGCGTCGAAGGCCTCGATCGTCCGGTCGATGTCGTCGTCGGTGTGCGCCGTCGACAGCAGGCCCCCGCTGGTCATGATGTGCACCCCGTGGCTGTGCAGCGCGCGTCGCAGCGCGGCGCCATCGTCGCCGGACATGCCGCTGCGCGAGGGCGTCCCGTTCATGGCCACGTGAAAGTAGGACGACTCGCCGTAGGCGATGGCGCCCAGGTCGTGCCGGTCAAACACGTCCTGAATTCCCCGCCGCAGCCGGTCGGTTTGAGCGTCGATCTGCGCGTGCACGGCCCCGTCGGCGATGTGCCGCAGCACGGCCACGCCGGTGGCGGCGGAGAGCGGGTTGCCGTTAAAGGTGCCCGGATGCGCCATGCGCTGGCCGCGGTCCCAGCGCGGATCGCCGCGCATCTCCAGCCGCTGCAGGATGTCGGCGCGACCGCCCACGCAGCCGCCCGGCAGCCCCCCGGCCAGGACCTTCGCCATCGTCGTCAGGTCCGGCGTCACGTCATGCAGCGCCTGATAGCCGCCCGGCGAAAGCCGAAACCCCGTGACGACCTCGTCCAGGATGAACACCGTGCCGTGCGCGCGGCACAGCGCCGGCAGGGCCTTGACGAACGCCGGGTCGAGGGGCACCGCGCCCCAGCCCGCGCCCGTGGGCTCCACGATCAATCCCGCCACGTCGCCCTTGGACAGCTCCTCTCGGACGCGGTCCAGGTCGGTTGGAATGCCCGTCACCGTGTCCTGCACGGCCTGGGGAATGCCCGCCGACATCGGCACGTCGAGGGGATCGGATTGCGCCACGTGCGCAAAGTCGTGCCAGCCGTGGAAGTGGTAGTGGAACTTCACGATGCGCTCGCGCCCGGTGTGCGCCCGCGCCAGCCGCATGGCCATCAGCGTGGCCTCCGTGCCCGAGCCGGTGAAGCGCACGCGCTCCACGCTGGGCATCAATTCGCAGATCAGCTCGGCCCACGCGGTTTCGATCTCGTGGCTGGCGCCGTAGTGCGTGCCGCGGCTCAGCTGGGCAATGGCGGCCTGGGTGGGGATGGGATGCGCGTGGCCCAGGATCAGCGCGCCGTGCCCCATGGTGTAGTCGATGTACTCGTTCCCGTCGACGTCCCATTTCCGCGAGCCCTCGGCGCGCTCGACCATCACCGGGAACGGCGAATGCACGCGCACGTCGTGGGTCACGCCGCCGGCGATCACCCGGCGAGCGCGGGCATAAAGCTCCCGCGATCCCGGATTGCCGTCCACGAACACCTGATCGATGCGGCCGCCCGTCGCCTGCGTCGCCACGACTGCCCCCTCGCTAACCACCGCCACAGACTGCTGTAGGCGTGCCAGCATGGGCGCGCCGCGTGCTGGTGTCAACGCGCGAGTGCGGGCCGCGTCAAGTCCGTCATTCCCGCGGCGGCGGGAATCCACCGTTGGACCACTCTCGGACGACCCGAGCGCAACGGCGGTCCGCCCGCAGGAACGGATCGCCATGCCACGGTCCGCCGCGAAGCCAACCCAACCACACGAACATCGCTCGCGGCACGGTCCGACCGCGCCGTACTCTTGAGCGGTGAGGCAGCCGGGAGGCCGCGCGAATGCTCTTCGTCTTCCTCGGCGCGCATGAGCCCCGCATCCACGACGAGGCGCGCATCGCGCTCGGCCTCAGCGACACCGACGACGACCTCTCGCTCACCCGCCTCGACGGCGCCGAAACGTCGCTCGTGGACATGGCCCAGGCCTGCGGCGCCATCGATATGTTCGGCGGCCGCCGCAAGGTGCTGCTGACCAACGCCCAGGCGCTGGTTTCGAGCGACAAGAAGGTCCTGCCCTGGCTGGCCGAGTTTGCCGGCGCCGGCTCGGCCGCGCCGTGCGATCTCGCGGCGCTGGTCTATCTCGACTTGGGAGACCGCCGCAGCCGTTCGCGGGTTAACGCGTTCTCCAAGCTCGAAGACGCCGGCGCCCAGGTTCGGCAGGTGCGGCCGTTGGACGAGCGCCGGGCGGCGCAGTTTGCGCGGCGACTGGCGCAGCGCCAGGGCGTGCGGCTCGATGACGCCGCCGCCGAGCGACTGGTCGAAATCGTCACCCCCGACGCCGGCCTGCTGGCCCGCGAGGTCGACAAGCTCGCCGCCTATGCCGGCTTCACCGGCACGCTGAACGTGGACGACGTCGACGCGGCCTCGGCCACGATTGGCGAGCACCGGCGCTGGGACTACATCAACGCCGTCTCCGCGCAGCAGCCGCGCCGCGCGCTGGGCGTGCTCCACGATCTGCTGGGGCTGCGAGCGCCCAAGCAGATGATCCTGGCCGACATCGGCACCGCCATGCGGCGGCTGGCCACGGCCAAGGCCGTCAACGCCGCGGGGGGCGACACCAGGGAAGTTGGGCGCCGCGCGGGCGTGCCGCCGTTTCGGGCGCGTGAACTCCACGCGCAGGCTCGTCGCACCTCGCCCCGGCTATTGGAGCGCATGTACGGCGAAGTGGTGCGCACGGATCGCGCGCTCAAATCCACCGGCAGCGAGGAAGACGCGCTGCTCGAAATCCTGACCGCCCGCCTGGCGACCCCGCCGGGTCGGCGCTAGGCGGCTTCCTCCGCCGCGCGTTGGCGCTTCACCAGCCGTCCGAGTCGCCGCGCCGCCGCGTTCCGCGGAATGATCCCCCGCCGCGCCGCGCTGTCCAGCGCCGCCTGCGCGGCCCGCACGGCCTCCCCGGCCGCCGCGTCGCCCTCGTCGATGGCCGTGCGCGCGCGCCGGACCAGCCGCCGCACCGTCGAGCGCACGCTGGCGTTACGGGCGCGCTTGAATTGCTCGCGCCGCACGTTCTTCGCGCGCGCGTGTTGACGTTTAAGTTCTTTGGGTGAGGGCATCGCCCAACCTGGCGAGAGAAAAGACGAGGCAGGCTGCGGTCGCCTGCCGCCCTAATATACCAACGGAACCGGCCCTCCGGCCGCGTCGGTTGGGAGAAACACCGTGCAGCCAACCGTCGCACTCATCGGCCGCCCTGACAGCGGCATCGACCAGGTCTTCGACGCCGCTGTCGGATCGCAGGTCGTCGAGTCCCGCGACCGGATGTCGCGCCGCATCGGCGCCCTGGGGCTGCCCGACTGCCGATTGACGCGCTTGGCCGAAGTCATGGGTTCCCAGTCCGTGGTTCAGGCCCAGTTCACCCTGTGGCATTTCCCCGGACACGGGCTGGGGCTCGGAGCGGATATCAGTCCCGCCTGGCTCGGTGAGCTGCGCACCGCCGACGTCCTCGGGTTCGTCGTTCGACCTGAATCGGGAGTCGACGTGGAGACCGCCCTGCGCAGCAGCACCGACGACCTGGCGGCCGAGCTTGCGCTGTGGGATCTCGAAGTCCTCGAAGGAGCAGCCGCGCGCGCCCACGAACGGGCCACCAAAGGCCCGCGCCTCGAGCGGCGCGAGGCGCAACATTCCTTCGAGCTACTGAACCGCACGCGCGAGCAGCTTGCCGCCACCGCAGTGCTTGATCTTGAGGCCCTAACGCCCGACGACCAACGCGCGCTGCGCGGCTTTGGGCTGTTCGCCGCCAAACCCCGCGCGGTAATTGCCAACGTTGCCGACTTCGACGCGCCCGCCGCGGCCCGGGTGACCGCCAACCTCTCCGCCTTCGCCATCGTCGCCGGTGACACCGAGGCCGAAATCTGGTCGCTGGAGCCCGACGACGCCCAGGCTTTCCGGGAAGATCTGGGCGTTCCCGGCACCGCCGCCGACCGCGTCGGCGCCGCCGTCATGCAGGCCGCCGGGCTGCACGTCTTCTATACCGCCAACCGCGCTGCCGCCACGGCCTGGCTATTGCCGGTGGGCGGCACGGCGTTGGAGGCCGCGGCCACCATTCACAGCGACTTTGCCCAGCGCTTCATCGGTGCCGACGTCGCGCCGTGCGACCAGGTCATTGCCGCCGACGGTCTCGCGCAGCTACGCGCCGCCGGCCGGCTCCAGCGCGTCGGGCGCGACCACGTGCTCGCCGACCGCGACGTCCTCCAGATCCACTTCAGCCGCTGACGCCTCGGTCGCCGGCTGCGCGGTTCCCACGATCTCTTGCAGCAAGTCCAAGCCGTGATCGCGGGCGTATGCCGCCAGGCCGTCGGTGATGGTCTCCGCCGTGCGCGGATCGCGGAACGTCGCCGTGCCCACCTGCACCGCCGCCGCCCCGGCCAGCAGGAATTGCAGCGCGTCCTCCGTCGAGGCGATTCCCCCGATCCCCACGATCGGCACATCGACCACCTGCCGCGCCTCATAGACGAAGCGCAACGCCACCGGGCGAATCGCCGGTCCCGAGACGCCTCCGCTGCCGGCGCCCAGGAACGCCCGCCGTCGCTCCACGTCGACCACCAGTCCCACGATCGTATTGATGAGCGAAACGGCGTGCGCCCCCGCGTCCTCCACCGCCCGCGCGATAGGCCGGATGTCGCCGGCATTGGGCGACAGCTTCGCGATCACTGGCAACTCCGTGCCGGCGAGCACCGCCGCCACCGTCGCCGCCGCGGCCTCGGGCGTCGCCGAGAAGTCCAGCCCGCCAGCCACGTTGGGGCACGACAGGTTCGCCTCGATGGCGCAGACGTTCGGCAGGCCGTCGAACGCTCCCGCCAGAGCGGTCCAGCTTGTCGAGTCGTGCGCCGACACGCTCACGACGACCGGACACGGCAGCTCGGGCCAGATGGGCGCCTTCTCGCGCAGCACGCCCGCGACGCCCGGATTCGGCAGGCCGATGGAGTTGAGCATGCCGGCGGGCGTCTCCACCGTGCGCGGCGTCGGGTTGCCCTCGCGGGCCTCCGGCGTGACCGTCTTCGTCACTATCGCGCCGAGCCGGCTCAGGTCGACCAGGTCGCGGTACTCGTCCCCGAATCCGAAGGTGCCCGAGGCCGTCAGCACCGGGGAGCGCAACACCAGACCGTCGCGATGGGACGGCGCGAGATTCACCGTCAGCGCGGGCGCGATCCCAGCCAGGGCCTTCCACACCGAATCAGTCGACCACGCGACGCTAGCACACGCGTGATGACCACATCCCGTGGCCCGCGCTGCGTGCAGCGTGGGATCGGCCGCGGTTGATTCTCCCAGGCTGCGCGCTGCCTGGGCCACCGGCAAGCCCCCGAGGTTGTCCTCGGCTAGACTTGCAGGCCATGGAGCCGTTCTTTCGCCACATCCTCGAACGCACCGGCCGCGGCGAGCGCGTCGTCGCCGCGCTGGTCGTCGGCAGCCGCGGCTCGACTCCGCAGCGCATCGGCGCGCGCATGCTGTTCTTCCAGGATGGATCGAGCTGGGGCACCGTCGGCGGCGGCTGCGTCGAGTCCGACGTGCGGGCCAACGCCCGGCGCACCCTGGCCGACGGCCGCGCGCGGAACATCGAAATCGATCTCGTCGACGACGTGCGCGGTGAAGGCGACGTGTGCGGCGGCACGCTCGACGTGCTGATCGAGCCATGGGAGGCCTCTGCCGCGGCGGCGGCATGATCACGGACGCGGCAGCGGCGGCGCTCAGCGCCATCGCCTCGCGCACACCCCAGGTCTTTGTCTACGTCGCCGGCGTGCGCGGCGTGCCGGGCGTCGAGCTCGGCCTCACGTTGCGCTACGAGACCGACGACCGCCTCTTCGGCACACTCGGCTCACCGGCGCTCGATGGGGCCGTCGCCCGCGACGCGGCTGACGCCCTCCGGACCGGCGAGCCCATCACCCACACCTACGCCGCTGACGGCAGCCCGGCCTCGCGCCGCGCCGCGGCCTACGTCAAGGTGTTCTTCGACCCCATCGTCCCCACGCCGCGGCTCGTCATCGCCGGCGCCGGGCACATTGCCCAACCGCTGGCCCTATGCGCGGATCTGCTGGAGTTCGAGACCTGGGTCGTGGACGATCGCGCCGACTACGCCAACCGCGAGCGCTTTCCCACCGCCGACCGCGTCGTGGTGGACCCGATGCACGAGTTCTTCTCCGAGTTGCGCGTCGATCCGGCCACCTACGTCGTGCTCGTGACCCGTGCGCATCGCTACGACGAGGAGTCGCTGCGCCAGCTGCTGGACACGCCCGCGCCCTACATCGGCATGATCGGCAGCCGCCGCCGCGTGCACATCGTGCACCAGACGTTGCTGGCGGAGGGGATATCGCCCGACAAGTTCCGGCGCGTCTACGCCCCGATCGGCCTGGACATCGGCAGCCGCACGCCCGCCGAGATCGCCCTGGCCATCATGGCCGAGATCGTGAACCTGCGCCGCGGCGGCCGCGCCTCGCACCTCTCGCTCGAAATGTTCCGCACCGAAGGCGACACCGCTTAGAGCAATCTCCCAACCCCGGACCGACGGCGCCCCCTTCGTACACTGCCGCCCATGGCGACCGAGCAACGCCCGCGCCTGATCGTTCTCGACGTAGCGTCCCTGCTGCACCGGGCCTATCACGCGGTGCCCAAGCACTTCGCCACCGCCGCCGGCGAGCCCACCAACGCCGTCTTCGGCTTCACGACCATCCTCTTGCGCATCGTCGACCTGCTCGCGCCCACGCACGCCGCCGCAGCCTTCGATCTCCCCGGCAAGACCTTTCGCGACGACATGTTCGAGGAATACAAAGCCGGGCGAACCGAGACAGACGAAGCCCTGTTGGTGCAGTTTCCACGCGTCCGCGAACTGATCGATGCGTTTGGCATCCCGGCGTACGACCTCGAGGGCTACGAGGCCGACGACGTGCTTGGCACGCTGGCGGTGCAGGCCGAGCGCGCCGGGTTCGACGTGTTCCTCGTCACCGGCGACCGCGACGCCTATCAGCTCGTGACCCCCCACGTGCGGGTGCTCAGCAGCAACCCGCGCACTGGTGAGCCCGTCATCTACGACGCAGCGGCCATCCGGGAGCGCTGGGGCGTCGCGCCGGACCAGGTCGTGGACTTCAAGGGCCTGGTGGGCGACTCCTCCGACAATATCCCCGGCGTCACCGGCATCGGCGAGAAGACGGCCTCGAAGCTCCTCCAGCAGTTTCGGGACATCGACCAGATCTACGCACACCTCGACGACGTGGCGCCGGCCGCCCGGCGACGGCTCGAAGACCAGCGCGATCGGGCCGAGCTCTCCCGCGAGCTGGCGCGCATCGTCACCGATCTGCCGGTCGAATTCGATCCCGATCGCACGCGGCTGTGGCAGGCGGACGCCGAGGCAACGACGGCGCTCATGCTGGAGCTCCAGTTCCGCACCCTGATGGACCGCCTGCCGTTCGGCCTCGCGGAGCCGGCGGCGGACGACGGCGCCCCGGCGACTGCCGAAATCACGCCGCGGATCATCGACACTTCCGCAGCAGCCGACGAGCTCGGCGAACGACTGCTCACCGTCGAGCGGGCGGGCGTGTTCCCGCTGCTGCGCGATACCCGCACCGGTCCCGAGTTGTGCGGCCTGGGCGTCACCGGGGACGGCGCCTCCGCCTACGTGCCCTGCGACCCCAACGACGCCAGCCTGCTCGACCCGCTCCGCGAGTGGCTGGCCTCCGCCGACCACGACAAGGTCGTGTTCGACTCCAAGCTGCTGCGCCGCGGTCTCGCGGGCTGCGCGCTCGATCTCGGCGGGGTGCAACTCGACCTGCTGCTGGCGGCCTACCTGGTTGACGCCGACGCCACGCCGCAAACCATCGACGATCTGGCCTTCCGCCGCCTGGGCGAGACCCTGGCGCCGCCGATGGTCGACGCCCCGCCGCCGAACTCGTTCGCGACGCTATCGCCCGGAGAGATCGCGCAGCCCCTGGCCGTGCGCGCCGACGCCTGCCTGCGCCTCGCGCCCGGCTTGGAGCAGGACCTTGACACCAACGACCTGACGCACATCCTGCAGGATGTCGAGATGCCGCTGGCCGCCGTGCTGGCCGACATCGAGAGCCGGGGCGTGGCCATCGACGTCGACGCCCTGCGGGAACTTTCGCAGGCCATGCAGGGCGAGATCGAGACCCTGGCCGCGGCCATCCACGCCGACGCCGGCGGACCCTTCAACATCAATTCGCCCAAGCAGCTCGGCCCCGTGCTCTTCGAGAAGCTGGGCCTGCCGGCGGGCCGCAGGACGAAGTCGGGCTACTCCACCGCCAGCGGCGTGCTCGAGGACCTCATTGACGCGCACCCGGTGGTCCAGCGGGTGCTCGACTATCGCGCCGTCTCCAAGCTCAAGTCCACCTACGCCGACGCCCTCGCCAACCTTGTCGTTCACGAGACCGGACGCATCCACACCAGCTTCAACCAGGCGGTGGCCGCCACGGGTCGGCTCTCATCTGCCAACCCGAACCTGCAGAACATCCCCATCCGCACCGCGCGCGGACGCGAGATCCGGCGGGCCTTCGTCTCGGGCGCCGACGATCTGGCCCTGCTGGCCATCGACTACTCGCAAATCGAGTTGCGGGTGCTGGCCCACGCGAGCGAGGACGAGGCCATGTGCGCGGCGTTTCAGGAAGGGCAGGACATTCACGCCGCGACCGCCGCGCGCCTCTACGGCGTGGGCATCGCTGACGTGACCTCGGACATGCGCCGCCTGGCCAAGACCACAAACTTCGGCATCGTCTACGGCATCAGCGCCCCGGGGTTGGCGCAGCGCACGGAGATGACCTTCGAGGAGGCGCAGGCGTTCATCGACACCTATTTCGCCACCTATCCCGGCGTCAAGGCCTACATGGACCGCACCGTCGCCGAAGCCCACGAGCGCGGCTACGTCCAGACGATGCTCGGACGCCGCCGCTATCTGCCGGGTCTCAAGGCCCGCGTCTTTCACCAGCGGGCGGCCACCGAGCGCGTCGCCATCAACATGCCCATCCAGGGCGCTGCCGCCGACATCATCAAGATCGCCATGATCCAACTGGACCAGGAGTTGCGGCGCCACGCCCTCGCGGCCCGCATGCTGCTGCAGGTCCACGACGAGCTGGTGCTGGAGGTGCCGCGGGACGAGCTCGACGACGTGGTCCGGCTGGCGACCGAGAGCATGACCCAGGCCTATCCGCTGCGCGTACCCGTGGTCGTCGACGCGCGCGTGGGCGCCAACTGGCGCGACATGGAGGAGCTGTAGCCCAGGCGCCGCGAGCCGTTCCCACGAGGTGTCGAGCCGCCGTGCGATACTGGGGTGTGGGATTGACGCCTCGCTGCCAGCGGCTGCTCATGGACGACCATGAGTCCCACCACCGGTCACCGCGGCGTTCCCGAGTTGGTATATCCGCACCAGTTCCTTCGTGAAAGTCACGCTCGTCTACGGATTCCTCGGCGCCGGCAAGACCACGTTGCTGCGCCGGTTGATCCCGCGTCTCCAGCCCCTGGGCCGCATCGCCGTGCTCGTCAACGAGTTCGGCCGGGAGGGCATCGACCAGCACGTGCTGCGTTCCGCCGACGTCAGGGTCCGAGAGCTCACCGGCGGCTGCATCTGCTGCGAGGTCCGCGGCGACCTGCTTGCGGCGCTCGTCCAGATCAGCCGCGAGGTGGCGCCGGAGCGGCTGGTCGTCGAGCCCACCGGCCTCGCCGCGCCCTACATGCTGGGCCAGGTGTTTACCCAGGCCGAGGTGCGGGAGATCGCCGTGGTCGACTCGGTGGTCACGGTCGTCGACGCCGCCAGACATGAAGTCGCCCACCAGGCCTTTGGTGATTTCTATGTGGACCAGATGCGCGTGGCCGACGTACTCGCCATCAACAAGGCCGACATCGCGACGCCGGAGCAGATCGAGACCGCGCGCGATGCCGCCCGCCAGCTCAATCCCGACGCCGCCCTGGCCGTCACCAGCTATGCGGACATCGACCTCGATCTGGTCCTCGCCGCCATCGCCGCGCCGCGCCCTGCCCCCGCTGAGGCCAACGGCGACCGCGGCCACGGAGAGCAACCCGAGCTCTCCACGCTCGGGCTCGAGCGCGCCACCCTCCAGCCCGAGTCGCTCGCGCGCGACCACCTCGACCGCTGGCTTGCCGCTCTCGCCCGCGGCGATTTCGGTGACGTGGTTCGCGCCAAGGGCATCGTGCGCGTGGACAACGCCACGGTGCTCGTCGACGTTGTAATGGGGGGCGTGGAAGTCCGGACGTTCAGGCCGACGCCGGCACGCTTCGAAATCATCGGCCGCAATCTCGATCCTCGATCCATGGAGAAGTCTCTCGCCAATGGCAACACGCACATCCCGAGCCCGTCGCTCGCGCAGTAGCAAGACCGCCAATTCACCGCCCGCCGAGGGCGAGGCCGCCGCGGCCGAGGCGAAAGCCGACGAGTCCGCCGACGAGTCCGCCGACAAGGCCAACGGCAAGTTGCCGTCGCACCTCACGCACCATCGCCGCATCGCCCGCAACCTCAACGGTCTGCTCGAAAACTACGGCGAGTTGCGGCGCCAGGTCGTCCAGATCGAGCGCACCTACAAGCGCGGCGACAAGGATCTCGACGCCCGCATCTTTCAGCTCACCACGCGGCTCGACGCGCTGGAGAAGAAGCTGAACGACTTCGACCAAGAGATGATCGGCGTCACCTTTGAATCGAATTTGAAAATCCGCGGCAACAGCGACGCCATCGAAGCCCTCTGGGACGCGCTGGAGTCCGGCGGCGGCCCGAAGGCCGTCGCCCGGCGGCGGCGCGAGGCCGCGGAACGCGAAGAGGCGCGTCAGGAAGGCATCGAAAAGCAGCTCCAGGAAATGCTCGACCAGAAACGCCAAACCAAGCCGACGACCCGACGACGAAAGGTCACGAAAGCAACATGAAACGACTGTCACCCATCCCTGAAGACTTCGCGCCCGATCCCGATTCCGCGGGCAACCCGGAAGACGACTTGCGCTCCCTGATGGACGAGCTCAAGGACGCCGTGTCGGCGCCGCGTGCCGCCGAGCGCGACCTGGCCGCCGCGGCCAGGGCCCTGTCCCGGGCCGCTGGCGCACTACACACCACATCCAACGGCGCATCGGACTACGGCCCCAAGCTGCGCCTGGGCGTGTTTCTGGACACGGCCAACCTGACGGATCGGGGCTCGGACGATCCCATTCGCGTGGACTTCGCCAAGCTCCTGGCCCACGTCAGCGACGGCCGGCGAACCGTCCACGCCCGCGCCTATTGCCCCATCTACGCCGACTTCAACGGGCGGCTCGAGCATCAGCGCTCGGTCGCGCCCGTCTGGGACATGGGCTACGACATCGTCACCAAGCCCATCAAGGTGTTTGCCGACGGCACCCGCAAGGCCGACCTCGACCTGGTCCTGGTCGTCGACGTGATCCGCCGCTTGCCGACCATGGACGTCGTGGCGCTCATGTCCGGCGACGGTGACTACGTGCCGATGGTCGAATATCTGCGCGAGCACGGCGTGCGCGTCGAGGTGTATTCGTTCGCCGATGCCATTGCCGAAGAGCTGCGCCTGGCGGCCAATGCCTGGCACGACATCAGCTCCCTGACCTCGGTGCACGTGGGCGCCCCGGCCCCCAAGCGGAGCCGCAGCCGCGCCGGCGCGGCGGCCTCCAGCGCCTGACCGGTCATGACACGCCCACCGGTCCCGACATGAGCGGCCGCCGCCGGCGCCGACGCCGGTCGCGTCGAGAATCGTCGGGTGCGTGGCGCCGTCCCTGGCGCCGCATGCGCCGCTGGTTCACCGTGGCCCGCATCTGGGCCGTCATCTCGGTGATCGCCGTGATCCTGCTGGTCGCCTCGCTCATCATCACGCCGGGTCTCACCGCTGGGAACTAGCCCACCGTCGCCCCCGGGCGAGGTTTCGCCGCGGCGGAGACGCGGGGCGCGCGCCGGCCGCTCGCGCGGCTGGACCATCCTCCGCATCGGCGGCACCGCCATCACGCTCGACCCCAGCTGGCTCATCATCTTCGTCATCATCGCCTGGATGACCTCGGAGTCCGTGATTCCGGTGCGGCTCTTCGAGTCCGCCGCCCAGGCGGGCCTGGCGCCGCCACCCCCGGGATCGCAGGCGAGCTATTGGGCCGGCGGGCTGCTGGCCAGCGTCGTCTTCTTCGGCTCCATCGTGGCCCACGAGGCGGCCCACGCCCTGATGGCCGTGCGCCGCGGCATCGCCGTGCCCCGCATCCGGCTCTTCGTGTTCGGCGGCGTCGCCGAGATCTCCCAGGAGCCCCGCGCCGCCGGCCAGGAGTTCGCCATCGCCATCGTCGGCCCGCTCACCAGCGCCGCCATCGGCGGCGTGTTCCTGGCCCTGGCCCAGGTGCTGCCGCCGGCCACCGTGCCGCGTGTGACGGCGCAGTGGCTCGGCGAGATCAACCTCTTTCTGGCCGCCTTCAACCTGCTGCCGGGCTTTCCGCTGGACGGCGGACGCGTGCTGCGGGCAATCGTTTGGGGCATCACGCAGAACGTGCACACGGCCACGCGCGTCGCCAGCCTCGCCGGTGCCGGTTTCGGCATCCTGCTCATCCTGTTCGGCGTCGTGCAGTTCATCGCCTTCCGCGGCCTCGGCGTGCAGGCGCTGTGGGCCGCCTTTATCGGCTGGTTTCTGTGGTCGGCCGCGCGCTCGGCGCTGCGCGAGGGCGATATCCGACGACGGCTCAGCTCCATGGTGGTGCGCGACGTCACGCGGGCCTTCACCCAAGCGCCGTTCCCCCACGACGCGGTCATCGCCGAGGTTGAGTCACGCATCAGCGCCGAGAACAGTCCCCCGGTCTGGCCCGTGGCCGACGCCGCCGGCGACGTCTACGCCATGGTCGCCACGCGCGACATCGCCGCCGTGCCCCCCTTCCTGCGGGAGACCACGCGCGTGGGCGATGTCGCGCGGGAGATCGACCCCGCCGACGTACTGGAGCCGGACACCCCGCTCGACGGCGTGCTCCAGGACGCCCAGCGTCGCCAGCGCGGCTACTACGTGGTCAACGCCGGGGGCCGGGTCGCCGGATGGGTGTACGTCGGCGACCTGCTCCGCGCCGGACGACCGCGCCGCGCCGGACGCCGGGGGACCTAGTCGGCCCGAAGGCCGTCTGCCGCGGTCCACTATCATCTAGGCAGACCTGAATCGGCGCTGGGAGTACGTGGTGGCCGCAGCGAACAAGTCCGCCGTCCTGATTGATCTAGCCTCGTTGCAGGCCCTCGCGGCGAACGGCGGCGGGACGATCGACTTCCAGCAACTGCGCGACCGGCTCACGGGCGACGCCACCCTGGTGCGCGCCACGGCCTACGGCACCGAGCACGAGGGCGAACCCAGCCCGCACCTGGACCTCGGCGGCCTGTCACGGTCCGGCTACAAGCTCGTGACCAAGCGGCTGCGGCGCCGCGACGACGGCACGCTCTACGCCAGCGTGCACGTCGAGATGACCGTCGACGCGCTGGACCTTACGCCCTACATCGACCGCCTCACGCTGGTGACCACCGACCCGGACTTCGTGCCCCTCATCGAAGCGGTGCAGCGCCGGGGGGTGCGGGTGCAGGTCGTCGCCAGTGGAGCGGGGCGCAGCCAGCCGCTGGCCGCCGCGGCCGACGAGACGCTGGAGCTGGACGACCTGCTGTCCGACGTGGTGCGCCGCGAACGCCCGCGCCGGGATCGCCGGCGTCCCACGCCGCCGCGCGCCGCCCCCGGTGAAACGGCGCGGGCGCGAGTGCCCGATCGACCCGATGAGGAGCCCCGGCCGCGCCGCGCGGCGCCCCCGCCGCCACCTCCGCCGCCCGAGTCGCCTCCCCCGCCTCCACCCACCGCCGCGCCTGAACCCGCGGCGGCAAAGCCGGCAGCGGACCCTCCCAAGCGACGAGAACGCCTCACCGCTCTGCCCGGCGAGCGGTTGAGCGGGCGAGCGGGGCCTCGACCCGACGCCCCGGACTAGCCCCGCGGCGCCGTGCGCGTAGGCATCGCAGCCACCATGTGGGGTGATGCGCCGTTTCGCACCGTCGCTGAGGAAGCCCGCGACGCCGGATATGCCGGGCTCGAAGGCGGCGTGACCGACCTGGTTGGCGACGCCCCGCTCGCTCGCCGCATCGTCTCCGACGACGGGCTGCCGCTCATCGGCGGGCGCTTCGCGGCCAACTGGTTCGCCCCCGAGTACCACGACGTTGAGCTGGATCAGCTCCGGCGCGTGGCCGAGTTCCTGGCCGACCTCGACGCCTCCTATGTCGTCGCGGCGGCACACGCGGTGCCCGAACGCTGGGCGGCCGCGGGCCGCGGCGATCCCGCCGAGGAGCTGCAGCCGGACCAGTGGGGCCATCTCGCCGAGTGCCTCGCGCGCGCCGCCGACATCTGCGCCCAGGAGTTCGAACTCCAGGTTGTCTTTCGCAACCAGCTCGGCTCGCACGTGGAAACCAGCGCGGAGCTCGATCGCCTGCTATCGCTCACCGACCCCACGTCGCTGATGCTCGCCGTCGATGTCGGCTACCTGTTCTATCTGGGCTCCGACCCGCGCGCCTTCATCCGCGACCGCATCGAGCGGGTAGCCTACGTCATCCTCAAAGACGTGGACGCCGATCTCCGCGACCGCCACTTGGCGCTGGGCGGCACGCTGCCCGCCTTCGTCCACCAGGGCGGCTTCCCGGAGCTTGGCGGCGGCCACGTCGACCTGGAAGGCATCCTGGAGATTCTCGGGAACAGCGACTATGACGGATGGCTCGTGGTGGATCAGGACCTCACGCTGCGCGATCCCGCCGCGAGCGCCCAAATCAGCCGGGAATGTCTCGTGCACCTGGGGCTCGAGCTCGAATCATGACGCGCGCGCTTGACCGCCGTTCGGTCGTGCGCGGCGCCGCCGGCTTGATGGGCGCCGCCCTGCTGGCCGCGTGCGGCGCGGAGCCGGTGCGCCGCACGGCCCCAAGGCCCCTGCCGCTGGCCAATGTCGAGCCCTGGGGCGCCAACGTCTTCCTGGATAAAGAAAACGAAGCCTGGAAACGCCGCCACAGCCTGGAGCTGTTGCGCGACGCCGGCGTCCGCTGGATCTTTCAGCGCATCGGCTGGGACGCGGTCGAGTCCGTTGGCCAGGGACTGTTTGTCAATCCCCAGCGGCGCGAGAGCAGTTGGGATCGGTTCGACGACATTGTCGACCGCGCCCTGGAGCAGGGCATTTCGGTCGTGGCCCGCATCGACCGCTCACCGCCGTGGGCCCGGCCCGGCCGCGACAGTCCCACCGCGCCGCCCGAGGACCTTGCCGATTTCGAAACCTTCCTGCGCGCCCTCGCCGAGCACTACCAAGACCGCATCCAGCACTACCAGATCTGGCATGAGCCCAACCTGGCCGCCAACTGGGGCGGCGCGGCGCCGGATCCCGCGGGCTACGCCGAGCTGCTGCGCGTGGCCCATGACGCCCTGAAGTCGGCCGACGATCGCCTCGTCGTCGCCGCCGCGCAGCTGGCCCCCACGCTCGAAAACAACCCGCGCGCCATCAGCGACCTTGCCTTTCTGCGGCAGACCTACGACCACGGCGCCGCGGAGACCCTGGACATCCAGGCGGCGGCGGCCTTTGGCATGCAGTACTCCCCAAACACGCCGGCGGACCCGCGCGTGCTCAACTTCCGCCGCGTCGAGTTGCTTCGCAATCTCATGGTGGAATACGGCCGCAGCGACGCTCCCGTCTGGCTCAGCGCCTACGGCTGGAACGCCGCACCGCCCGACCTCGAGGCCTCGCAACCCGTCTGGCGGCGCGTCGAGGAGGCGCAGCAGGCCGCCTGGACCGTCGACGGCGTGCGCTACGGCCTGAGTGAATGGCCCTGGATCGGCGTCTTCGGCATCTGGTTCTTCCGCCAGTCCTTCGCCGCCCTGGGACCCGACGACGCTTCCTACTACTTCCGCATGGTCGACCCGGACTTCACGCCGCGCCCGGTCTACCGCGCCGTCCAGGAAGCGGCCACCGGCCACACGGACCTCTAGCGCCGACGCCGATGCCGGGTCACTGATGCGGCGCGCGCGCATGTGGCGAGCCGCCATCGCCGCCGTCGGCCTCGGGCTGCTCGGCGTGGTTACGGCCGCTCTTCTGGGCTGGGCCATCCTCACCGAGCGCGGCGTGACCTTCGGCCTCGCCGACCTGCCCGAGCTGCGCCATGCGGACGCGCCGGCAATCGGCGCCAACACCTTCCTGCATCGCGAAGCGGACCCGGCGAAGGTCGAGCGCGAGCTGGAGCTCCTGGCCCGCGCCGGCATCGGCCTCATCCGGCAGGAGATCCAGTGGGTCGAAATCGAGCCGCACGCCAAGGGTGTTTACATCGACAACCACGGCGAGGACTCCTGGGCCAAGTTCGACCGCATCGTCGATCTGGCCCAGCGCTTCGACATCGAGGTGCTCGCCCGGCTCGACCGCCCTCCGCCGTGGGCCACGCCCGGCTTCAACCCGCAAGACCACCCGTCAATCCAGATGCCGCCAGCGGACTTCACCGATTTCGCCGACGTTGCCGCCGCGGTCGCCGCACGCTACCGCGGCAAGGTGACGTACTTCCAAATCTGGAATGAGCCCAACCTATTCGGCGAGTGGGGCGGTCGGCCGCCGGACCCCGCCGACTACCTCGACATGCTGCGCGAGGTCGGCGCCGCCGTGCGGGCCGCCAACCCCGACGCCGTCATCGTCCTGGCCGGCCTGGCGCCCACCATCGAAACCGGGCCCGACAACCTCAGCGACCTGCTGTTCCTGGAGCGGCTCTATCAGCTGGGCGCCAAGGGGTCGTTCGACGTGGCGTCCAGCATGTCCTACGGCCTGTTCACCGGTCCGCGCGATCCGCGCATCGAGGCGCCGCGGACAAACTTCCCTCGCGCCGTGCTCTGGCGCGAGATCATGGAAGCCCACGGCGACGCCGGCACGCCGATCTGGGCCTCCGAATACGGCTGGATGTCGCTGCCTCCCGGCTGGCAAGGCGATCAGGGCATCTGGGGCAATCACCCGGCGGCGGACCAGGCGGCCTGGACCGTGGACGGCATCCGGCGGGCGCGTGAGCAGTGGCCCTGGCTGCCCACCATCACCATCTGGGCCTCGCGCTGGCCACACGACACCCACCCCAACGACCCCACGCCGTTCTTCGGGCTGCTCACCAAGGACTTGCAACCGCGTGACCACCTGCTGGCCCTGGAACAGGCGTACGCCGCTGCCCCAAGCGCCGGCATCGGCCTGCATCAGGAAACGCACGCCGCCTTCAGCTTCAATGGGCCGTGGCCTCGGGTGCCCAGCGATTGGGCGTCGCTCGGATTCCACCGCCAGACCGGGCAGCCCGACGCTCGGCTGGAGCTGCGATTCGAGGGCGACTCCGTCGGCCTGCTCACTCGGCGCGGCCCCGACATGGGACAGGTGCGCGTGCGCATCGACGGCCACAGCGCCCTCGCCGACGCCCTCCCGCGCAACGCCGCCGGCGAGGCGATCATGAACCTCTACGCCCCCGAGGTGGAGCGGCTGGCGCGCATTCCCATCGCCCGCGGGCTGGCCCAAGGCCCGCACGTGCTCGAACTGACGGTAATGGCCGAGCGCGACCGGCAAGCGTCGGGCGGGCTGGTCATCGTCGACGGCGCGCTGGTGGGGAACTCACGGCCGCTCTGGCCCTACGCCGCCGTCGCCGTCACCTGGGCGCTGGCGCTGGCCGCGCTGGTCTGGGCGATTGGCGGTCGCGCCACGCGCGTCGCCGCGCGCATGCCACGAATCGAGATCCTGGACCGGCGCCTGCCGCTGGGGCTGCACGTCGGCGAGGTGGCCGCCGTTGCCCTGGCCGTGGTGTTCGCCCTGCTGCCCGACGGCACGCCGGCGTCGGCCTGGACTTTGGCTCGGCTGGTGCTGGCGGCGGCGCTGGGCGCGCTGGCGCTGGCGCGCCCGCGCCACGTGGCCATTGCCGCCGTCGCCGCAATCCCCTTCGTCGGCGTGATCGCGCGCACCGGAATCTACGACCGTCCGGTCGGCGAGACGCTCATCGTGATTCTGGTCATCGCCTGGGCCGCGCGCGCGCTGGCGCAGCGCCGGTGGCCGCCGGTGCGCGGCTGGTGGCTCTGGCTCCCGATCCTCGTCATCGCCGCCGGCGTCGCCACCACGCTCGCCGCGGACTTCCCGCGGGTCGCCTGGCGCGACCTGCGCACCGTCATCGTCGAGCCGGCGCTGCTGTTTCTTGTCCTGCTCAGCGTGATGCGCGACCGCGCCGACGCGCAGCGGCTCGGCGTGGCGCTGGTGCTCGGGGCCGTGGTTTCGGCGGTCGTGGCGCTGGCGCTCATCCCAACCGGCGCCGTCGTCACCGACGCCGGACCGCCGCGGCTGCGCGGACTGTTCGGTTCGCCCAACAATCTCGCGCTCATTCTGGAGCGCGCCCTGCCCGTGACGGTTGGACTGGCGCTCGCCGCCGCGTCACGGCCGCGGGTTCGCACCGCCGCCTGGGCAGCCGCGGCGCTGGTGCTGGCGGTGCTGGTGCTCACCTTCAGCCGCGGCGCTTGGATCGGCGCGCTGGCCGGCCTCGCGTTCGCCCTCTACCCCGTGTGGCGCCGCGCTCCGCGCCTTGCCCGCATCGCCGCACCGCTCGTTGCGGTAGGTCTGATAGTGGCGGTCGTCATCACCACCGGCGACCACCTCGCGCGACTCCTGCGCCCCTCCGACGCCGCCACCGCCGCCCGGCCCCTGCTCTGGGACTCCGCCTGGCGCATGATCGCCGACAACCCCGTCCTGGGCGTCGGCCCGGACAACTTCCTCTACCACTACCCGGACTACATCCGCCCCGAAGCCTGGGCCGAGCCCAACATCTCGCACGCGCACAACATCGCCCTCGACACCTGGCTCACGCTGGGCATCCCCGGTCTCGTGATCCTGGTCGGCGTGCTGGCCGCCCACGCCCGCACCTGGCGCGCCGCGCTGCGCCGCAACGCCGGCGACAGCCGGGCGCTCGTCTACGGCCTCGGCGGCGCCATGCTGGCGACGCTGGCCCACGGCATCGTGGACAGCAGCCTCTACCTCCCCGAGCTCGCCGCCACCTTCTGGGTCGTCGTTGCGCTCACCGTCATCCTGGCCGCGCCACGCGCCGTCATTCCGAGCGCAGCGAGGAATCTAGAGCCCTCGTCTCCCACGCCTCAGACCACTTAGCTTCCGGCCGTAGGCAGCCCCTCAGCCCGTGACGGCTGCCTCCCGCTCCTTGCCTCGATACGGCGCAGCGTCAAACCCGACGAACTCCACATCTGCGTAGTCCGCGAAGCGCCGCGCCATCACCGCCAGGGCCTCGGGGTTGTCGTCGATCAGCACGAACCGCCGGCCCAGCTCCAGGGCCGCCTCGCCCACCGTCCCGCTGCCGGCGAAGAAGTCCATCACCGTGCCGCCCGGCGGGCACGAGGCCTGGATGATGCGCCGCGCGATGCCCACCGGCTTCTGCGTCGGATAGCCGGTGCGCTCTTTGCCGTTCGTGGGCACGATGGTGTGCCACCAGGTATCCGTGGGCAGCTTGCCGCGGGCCGCCTTTTCCGGACCGACCAACCCCGGCGCCATGTAGGGGATCCGCTCCACCTCGTCCGTGTCGAAGTAGTACCGCTCCGGGTCCTTGGCGTAGACAAGGATGTTGTCGTGCTTCGGCGGCCATTTCTTCTTGGTGCGGCCGCCGTAGTCGTAGGCCCAGATGATCTCGTTGAGAAAGCCCTCGCGCCCGAAGATGCCGTCCAGCAGCACTTTGGCGTAGTGCACCTCGCGGTAGTCGAGATGCAGATAGAGCGAGCCGGTCGGTGCCAGCACGCGATGCGCCTCTAGCAGCCGCGGCTCGAGAAAGCCCAGGTAGTCGTCGAACGCGTCGTCGAAGGCTCGCGTCCCGAGCCGCTCGGTGCGGTAACGCTTGCCCTGGAAGCCCGTCCGGTCGCCTTCCGGGTCGCGCACGGTTCGCAGTTGCGTGCGCGACTGGGCGCGGCCCGTGTTGAACGGCGGATCGACGTAGATCTGGTCGATGCCGCCTGACGGCATGTCCCGCAGGATCGGCAGGTTGTCGCCGAAATACACGCGATGACTGGTGTTCGCGCCGCGCGGGGGCCGCATGCTCACTTGCCGATGCAGAACTTAGCGAAGATGGTATCCAACAGGTCCTCCGTCGCCGATTCGCCGGTGACCTCGCCCAGCGCCTGCACCGCGCCGCGCAGGCCGATGGCGATGAAATCCGCGGGCAACCCGCCGGCCACCGCCTCGCGCGCACTTGCCAGCTCCTCCCGCGCGCGCTCCAGCGCCTGCTTGTGGCGCAGGCTGGCCACCGTTCCGAGGTCGGGATTGGGCGAGCCGTCGCCGATGAGCGTGCGCAACGCCGCGCGCACCCCGGCCACGTCGCCGTTGATGGCGCTGGTGCGGCACGCCGGCGCGTCGATGAGCCTGGCGGCCTCATCGGTGCTGATCGCGGGCGGCAGGTCGGTCTTGTTGACGATCACGATGGCCTGCTTGCCCGCTGCCGCCACCTGCCGCGCCGCGTCACGGTCGGCATCCACGAGGGCGCGGGATCCGTCCAGCACCAGGGCCGCCACGTCCGCGGCGGCCAGCGCCGCCCCGCTCCGGTCCACGCCGATGCGCTCCACCGGATCGTCGGTCGGTCGCAAGCCTGCCGTGTCGCTGAGCCGCACCGGAATGCCGTCCAGGTTGAAGGACTCCTCCACCACATCGCGCGTGGTGCCCGGGACCTCCGTCACGATGGCGCGCTCCGTGGCGAGCAGCGCGTTCATCAGCGACGACTTGCCCACATTCGGGCTGCCGACGAGCACCACGCGGAACCCGTGCCGCTGCAGCAGGCCGCGATCGGCGCCGGCCAGGATCTCCTCCAGCGTCCCGTCGATTCGCTCGAGCGTGCGCCGCATGTCGTCGCGCGGGACTGCCGGCACGTCCTCTTCGGCAAAGTCGATCTCGGCTTCCAACCGCGCCATCAGGTCCAGACAGGCCCGCCGCAACTCCTGCACGGAGCTGGAAAGGCGACCGCCGAGCTGATCCGCCGCGGCGGCCAGCGCCTCGGCAGTCGGCGCCGCCACCAGGTCGGCCACGGCCTCCGCTTGCGCCAGGTCCAGGCGACCGTTCAGAAACGCCCGCAGGGTGAACTCGCCCGGATCGGCGGGACGGGCCCCGGCCCGGACCACGGCGTCGAGCACGCGGGTCGTCACCAGCACCCCGCCGTGGCCTTGAAGCTCGATCACGTCCTCGCCGGTATAAGAGTTCGGCCCCGGCATGAAGAGCAGCAAGCCGTCGTCGATCACCGCGTGCGGTGGGGCCGGATCGATCACGTCCACGCGATGCGCATAGCGCGGGCGCGGACGCTCAATCCTTTTGCGAAACCGCACGACCCGCTCGGCCACCTCGCGGGCCCCCGGTCCGCTGGCGCGCACGACGCCGATGCCGCCCGGCCCCGGCGCCGTGGCAATGGCGGCAATGGTGTCGGTCAGCGCGCGAGTCACCGCGAGCCGCAGCTACCTGTCATTCCGAGCCGCAGGCGAGGAATCTCAGATGCCCCACCCCGGCCGCCAGTCCAAGAACTCTAGGTTTCTCACTTCGTTCGAAATGACAAGCCTTGTTCAACATGACCGGAGGCGCTAATCCTGACCGGCAACTCCCAGCCCCGCCTCAGGCCAGCACAGCCGACGGCTCCGCCGCGGCCAACGCGCGGGCGTACTCCCGTTGCAGCATCCGCTTGCTCACGTGGATGCCGATGTGGTCCCAGGGCAGCGGCTCGGCGGGATCGCGGTGGCGATAGATCATCTCGTCCAGGTCCACCCCGGCGTCAGCGACGCCGGCGAACCACGCCTCCGCCTTGAAGTGCTCCATCCAGCCGTCGAAGCGGCAGCCGCGGTCCCAGGCGCGGCGAATCACGCGCCCCACGCGCCGGTCGCCCAGCGCCAGCAGCGCCTCGACCTGGCTCTCCTCGGTGTCGTGCCACATCAGGTGCACGTTGCGGTCGCGCACGATCTCGAAGCAGGCCTGCTGCTTGGCACGGATCGCCTCCGGGCGGTCCTGTGGATGCCATTGGAACGGCGTGAACGGCTTGGGAATGAAGGTCGACACCGTGACGTTGACCTTCGCCTTGGGCCCGTGATGCCGCCGTCCCACGGCCATCACCCGGTTGGCTAGGTGCGCGATCGCCCGCGCGTCGTCCAGCGTCTCCGTGGGCTGTCCGATCATGAAGTACAGCTTGATCGTGCGGAACCCCTGCCCGAACGCCATGTCGCAGGTGTCCAGCAGGTCCTCGTCCGAGATTTCCTTGTTGATGACCTGGCGCATGCGCGGCGTCGCCGCCTCCGGCGCGAAGGTCAGACTGCCGCCCCGCTTGCCGCCGCGTTGGAGCGCCCGCGCGATGTCGACGTTGAAGCTCTCCACGCGAGTCGACGGAATGCTCACCTGCAGGTAGTCGGGCGTCGCGTCCTGCACCTCGCCGATCAGATCGTCGAGGCCGTCGTAGTCCACCGCGTTCAGCGACAGCAGCGAAACGTCGCTCTGGCCCGTCGCCGCCAGGCATTGGTCGATGGCCGCCGCCACGCCCTCCGCCGATCGCCGGCGCACCGGTCGGTAGATGTAGCCGGCCTGACAGAAGCGGCAGGCGCGCGCGCAGCCGCGGTCAAGCTCGACGGCCACGCGGTCGTGCACCACTTCCGTGAGCGGCACGACCGGTTGAGACGGCGCGGGCACGGCGTCCAGATCCACGAACTGCCGCTCGATTTGCGCCGGCGCGCCGGGGTGCAGCCGGTCGTAGTCGATGAATCGCTGGCCGTCAAAGCGCGGCCGGTAGAGCGACGGCACGTAGATGCCCGGAATCTCCGTGGCGCAGTGGACCAGGAACGCGCGGCGCCAGTCCGGGCGCTCACGGTCGACCTCGGCCAGGGCGTCGAGCAGGCGCGGCAGCAGCTCCTCGCCCTCGCCGATCGCGATCAGGTCGAAAAAGTCCGCCATCGGCTCGGGGTTCATCA
>JAPOXD010000008.1 GCA_026707285.1 Chloroflexota bacterium
CCATGGCAGCACCTTTGCCAGGTGTTGCACTTCGTTTGTGAATCTAGGGAATCCACCCGTCATCCAACCTGGAAGCGCCGGCCCGGTCCCCTCTCCCACGGGGAGAGGGCGAGGGTGAGGGGCCGTCCGGTGGCCCACGCCGCGTGCAGCGTGGGAATCCCCGTGCTCGATCGTCGCCCTGCTGTCATTCCGAGCGCAGCGAGGAATCTAAGGGGCAAGGAAAAGCCACGGCGGCCCAGGCGATTCGCCGCCGCGCCAACAGGCCGGTCCGGTCCCCTCTCCCACGGGGAGAGGGCTAGGGTGAGGGTCATCCGGGCATTGAAATCGATCACCCCGTGATGCGCATTGCCATCGTCACCTGGGAATACCCGCCCCATATCGTCGGCGGCCTGGGCACCTACGCCGGCGCCATGGTCGCGGCCCTACGCGCCGCCGGGCACGAGGTGGAAGTCTTCGCCGCCCTCCGCGCCACCGACCCGGACCCGGCGGACGGCACTCACTGGACCCGCCCCCTCGAGCTCACCCCGCTCTATTCCTCGCTCCTCAACGGCGAAGCGCAAGCCTGGGGCCCCCTGCTCGGCGAGCTCGCGGCGACCAACGTCCTCTGGTCCGACCGCGTGCGCGAACGCCACCGCCAAGACCCCTTCGACGTGGTGGCGATCCACGACTGGCTCGCTGCGCCGTCGGGCCTCGTGCTCGCGCCGCTGGTCGATGCGCCGGTGGTCTTCCACGTGCACAGCACCGAGCGCGGACGCCAGCCCGTGGCGTCGTCGCCCATCGTCCAGTCCTGGGAGCTGACCCTGGGGCACGAGGCGGCGGCGGTCGTCACCGTCAGCAAGGCCATGCGCGAGGACCTGGTCGCGCACGGCTGGCCGGACGACCGCGTCCACGCCGTCTGGAATGGCGTGGATACGCGCCTCTATCACCCCCGCGCCCCCGGCGGTCCCAAGGTTCGCGCCCGCTACAGGATTCCGGTGGCGGCGCCGGTGGCGCTCTTCATCGGCCGGCTCACCGAGGTGAAGGGCGTGCGGCAGCTTGCCGCGGCCTGGGGATCGGTTGCCGCCCAGCGCGCCGGAGCCTGGCTCGTGGTGCTCGGGTCCGGTGAGCTGGAGCACGAGCTGCGCGACACCTTCGCCCACGCCGAGGGGTCGGATCGCGTGGTCATGCGCACGGAGTTCGTGGACGAGCAGGAGCGCATTGCGCACTACGCCGCCAGCGACGTGGTGGTGATGCCCTCGACTTATGAGCCGTTCGGCCTCGTGGCCGCCGAGGCCATGGCCTGCGGCAAGCCGGCCGTCGTCGGCGCGCAAGGGGTGGTGGGCTTCCGCGAGCAGGTGGTCGCGGGCGGTCCGGAGCAGACCGGCCTGCACGTCAACGGCGCCGACCCAAACGACATCGCCTGGGGCCTCATCCACGCCCTGGAGGACCGCGACCGCCTCGCCGCCTGGGGCAAGAACGCCCGCACCCGCGCCGCCTCGGTATTCACCTGGCAACGCTCCGCCGCCGCAACCGTCGCCGTCTACCAAACCGCCATCGAGGCCCAAGTCCAAGCCTGAGGCGTTCCCAACTCAACCTCCGCCCCGATTTCCTGTAGGGGCAGCCCTAGTGGCTGCCCGATGCCCCGCACTGCGGCTGTTTGCCTGGGCGCCCACTAGGGGCGCCCCTACACGGACTGCACCCGGTGGTCCATTCCGTCATTCCCGCGGAGGCGGGAATCCACTCCGGCGACCCAAATCCGGTGGCCCACGCTGCGTGCAGCGTGGGATTCCCACCGCGCAAACTTGCGCCACCCATATTGTCATTCCGAGCGCAGCGAGGAATCTAAGGATCGGGAATCATGCACCGCCACCATCGCAGCCTCGCAGTCGGCAGAACTGGTGCACGGACGCCGAGCAGGCCGACCCAACGCCGAAAGCGAATGTTTATCATCAATTTGGTATTCTTATAGCTATGAAAGCTATACAAATCACCTTCGACGAAGCCCTCCTGGAGCGGCTCGACGCGCACCCCGCCGTCCGGGAGCGGGGCCGTTCGGCCGTGCTGCGAGAGGCCGCGGCCGCCTACCTCGCCCGCAAGGACGCCGAGGACATCGCCCACCGCTACCGCGCGGGCTACGGCGATGCCGCCGGCCTCAGCACCGAGTTCGAAGGCTGGGCCGGCGAGGGCGTATGGCCGGAGGACTAGACGGCGGGCCGCGTCGCGGCGAGATCTGGCACTACGGCTTCAAGTCCCCCGACAAGCGGCGGCCGGTCGTCGTCCTCACGCGCCAGGAGGTGCTCCCGCTGTTGCACACGGCGACAGTGGCGCCGATCACGTCCACCATCCGCGGTCTGCCGAGCGAGGTCGTCGTCGGCCCGGACGAAGGCCTGCGGCACGACTCGGCCATCAACCTCGACCACGTGCAGACCGTCGAGCAACGTCAACTCCACCGCTATGTCGGTTCGCTCGGCCCGGACAAAATGCGCCAGGTCTGCCGCGCCCTCGCCATCGCCACCGGCTGCGCCTAGCCGGCCGCGGAAACACCTGCCCCGCCTACTCGTCCGTCAGCCTGACCTGCTCCAGCACCTCGCGGTTCCAGATGAACTCGGGCATGCGGCCTTGGAGGACGCGCACGACGGCCAGGGCCGCGCGGCGCTCGAGCTCCAGCACCGATTCCTCCGACATGAACGCCGCGTGCGGCGTGACGATGGCGTTCGGCTCCGCGAGCAGGGCGTGACCGTCCGGCGGCGGCTCGGCCTCCAGCACGTCGATGCCCGCGCCCGCGATCCAGCCTTCGGACAGCGCATGGGCGAGCGCGTATTCGTCGATCAGCGGCCCGCGTGCGGTATTGATCAGGAAGGCCTCCGGCTTCATGGCCTGCAGCTCGGCCTCGCCGATCACGTGGTGGGTTTCCGGAGTCAGCGGGGCGTGCACCGAGATCGCGTCCGACTCGGCCAGCAGCCGCTCCTTGTCCACCAGTTCGGCCCCGATGTCGGCCACGCGGTCGGCCGTGATGTAGGGGTCGAAGACCAGGATCTTGAGCCCGTGGGGAATCGCGCGCAGCGCCAGCGCGTGGCCGATGCGGCCGTAGCCCAGGATGCCCAGCGTGCGCCCGCGCATCCGGTGGATGGGGCGCGCCGGCTTCGTCTCCCAGCGGTCGGCCTTGGTGAGCCGATCCAGCGCCACGATCTTGCGCGACAGGGCCATCAGCAGCGCCATGGCGTGGTCGGCGACCTCCTCGATGGCGTAGTCGGGCACGTAGGTCACCGGAATGCCGCGCCGGGTGCAGGCGTCCACGTCGATGTTGTCCGTGCCCACGCCGGTGCGCCCGACCACCCCCAGGCGGGGCGAGGCGGCGATCACGCGCTCGGTGACCTTGGCGAAGCAGGTGAGGATGCCGGTCACGTCCTGCGCCAACTCGACCAGGCGGTCCTCGTCGGGGCTGTCCGACTCGATCACCTCGGCATCGAGCTCCGCCAGCACCTCGCGCTCCGGCGCCGTGCTGGGCCAGGCGATGTCTGTGATCAGAATCTTGTGGCCGGCGGTCTCGTCAGACATAAGGCCCCACGCACGCGATTCGCAAGCACCGCGACTTTAGAGACGGCGCTTTCCCAGTGTCAACGCCAGCGGGCGTAGAGTGCGGAGTGCTAGGTAGACGCGACCCCTCGGATTCGGTCGCGTCCCAGCAATGCCACTGAAGACCAACGCAAGCGGAATCCAGGACGGCCAACAGGTGCCAGAAGTCCCTGCCGACGACGAATGGACCCTGGAGACCGAGCGCCTGCTGCTTGCGCCAATGACGGAAAGCGACGCCGAGGAGCTGCACGAGCTTCGGATCCTCGACTCCGACGCACCCGCCGACGACGGACCTGACGTGAGCCTTCAGCGAGTCCGAGCGCGGATTCGCCAATGGGAGCGCCGGCGATCGCCCGACGGCGCCGAAGTCTGGCTGAACTGGACGCTCCGGCTGAAGCTCGACCAATCCGTGGTCGGGCGCATGCAAGCAACCGTGGCCGATCAGCGGGCCGACATGGCCTGGGTCATCGGGCGACGTTTTCGGAATCGGGGCTATGCCACCGAGGCGGGGCGGTGCATTGCCGCCTGGCTGCTGGGCTTCTTCAACCTGGGAGAAGTCCGGGCGACGATCCACCCCGAAAACCCGGCGTCGCAGGGAGTGGCGACCAACCTAGGCATGCGCCGCAGTGGCAAGCGGACCAACGACGGGGACGAGGTGTGGGCCTGCCGGCCGTGAGCGAGGACCTGAGCACGGCTGCAACTAACCGACCGAGCTCTCCTTCGCGATCGGACGAGGCGTCGGATTCGGCACCAGCCGTGCCTCGGACGCTGCGCGCAGTCAGTCGCTCGGGAGCGGCTAGGCGCCGATCTTCGTCGCCACGTCCCCCACGCGCACCGTCCCCGACTGCACCACGCGGGTGTTGATGCCGCGCATTCGCATCTGGCGTCCCAGCGGCGTGCTGATGAATCGCAGCGCGTCGTGCCCAAACCGCGCGGCGAACTTGGCGCACCCCGTGTGCGGCTCCTTGGAAATCTCGATCACCGCCGACCCGATGGAAAGCTGCGATCCCGGCGGAAGATTCTCCTCGCTCATGTCGATATCGATCACGAGCTGATCGCCCGCCAGCGGCCAGCGCTCCTCGGACTGGGCCAGCAGATTGAGCAGGCGCGAGTTAATGATCGTGACCTGCGCGGCGATATTTGGACCGCCGGTTGGGGTCACCGTGCTGCCGCGGTCCTTCCAGCCGTCCCCGACCAGGCCGGTGGCCACGTCGAGCTCGCCCTCCGCGATTACCTCGCGCGCATCGACTTCGGGTCGCCGCACGATCATGCGCACGGGCCCGCCGTCCGCCGGCGACTCCCGAATATGGTCGAGGCCGGCTTCCAGCTCTTCGCCGGTTCGGTGGAGCGCCGCGCCGACTGAATCTCCCACCTTGATCTCCTCTGCTTCCGCGGACGTGTCGCTAGCGGCGCTCGCGGCCTCTCGGATTTGCCCCGTGCGTGGTGCAGTTGCCGTCGGTCAGATTCCTAGCAGCCCCGCGTCCACATGCTGACGTTCGGCAGACACCCCTCGATGGCCTTCACTTCACGGATCGCGACCGGCACCTGCGAGTTCTCGATCTTCGCCAGCGTGGTTTCCGAAGGAGGGTGATCGACCTTGAGGTGACCAATGATCGTGTGGTCGCCCGAAACCGCGTCGCTCGCAGCCAGATCGCCCAGGAGAATGTAGAACCGCGATCCGTTGGACTTCTCGGCCCCGTTCGGCGCCATCACCAAGTGCCCGCGCTCGTAGGGCCGCTGGGGCGCCTCGAGCTCGTAGGTGTAGCCGGGCCCGCCAGTGCCCGTGCCCGTCGGATCGCCGGTTTCGGCCAGCACGCCCGGAAGCACGCGATAGAACTCCATGCCGGTGTAGAACCCCTCGTTGAGGAGGAAGGTGAAGCTGTTGACCGCCAGCGGCGCTTCCGCCGGCAGCAGGATGAACGTCATGCGCCCGACGTCGGTGGTGACGATGACGCTATAGGGCCGATTGGGGTCGATTCCCATCTCCGGGTAGGCCGCGAACGTCGGCGGCCCTTCCGGCTCCGACTCGCCGCAGGCGACCACGACCATCGCCATTGCCAGCGCCAGTGCAACGACGACCATTCGCCGCATTATCTTGTTCCTCCGCGCGTCGTCACCAGCCCACATCCTATTCTGCCGCGCCCGCTGCCCGATTGCCACGGCGGGCGTCAGCCAGGACCGCCGCCGGCCACCAGTCGCTCGACGATGCGACTCACCACCGCGTCCGCCGCGACGTCTACCGCCACCTGTGCCGCCATCCGCGACCCTTCGTCGACCGCGGCGGACCGCATCGCGCCGCGTAGGTCGCCGTCGCCGCCGTCGACCGTGAGCGGGTGCGACTCCATGGTGAACAGCTCCGGCCACAGCAGGGTGCCCACCGCCGCCGGGTCGTGCAGCAGCAGCTTGCCGCCGCGCCCCGTGAACTGCTCGGCGCGGGCGCGCCGGATCAGCTCGCCCAGGAAGGCGCCGCGGGAATCGGCAAGCGAAGCCAGGCGCGACTCGACCGTCTCGTCGCTCACCGCCAACTGGTGCGTCACGTCCAGCGGCGTCACGACTACCGGCACACCCGACGCCAGGACCACGTCCGCCGCCTCCGGGTCCACGTAGAAATTGAACTCCGCGTGCGGCGTCACGTTGCCGCGGGCGTGCAGCGAGCCGCCCATGACCACGATCGCCCCCGCTCGTCGCATCGCCGCCGGGTCGCGCCGGACTGCGGCGGCGACGTTCGTCAGCGGACCCAGCGCGATCACCGTCACCGGCTCAGGAGACGCCTCGACTTCCTCGACGATCGCGTCCACGGCGTCGGCCGGAATGTCGCGCGTTTCGGCTCGCGACCGGCGCCAGCGTTCGTGACCGGTGATCCCGGCCAATCCGTCGGACCCGTGGACCTCCTCCGCCGTCACCAGCTCGCGCGCCAGGGGCTTGGCGCAGCCCTGGGCCAGCCGGATCGCCGTACTGGGCGCCAGGATGCGCAGCAGATAGCCGGCGTTCGCCGTGCCCGTCGTCAGGTCCACGTTCCCCGCCACCGTCGTCACCGCCCGCACGGAAAGCTCCGGCGAGGCCAGCGCCAACGCCAGCGCCAGCGCGTCGTCGACGCCCGGGTCGGTATCGATGACGACGGGAATGCTCATTGGCATCGGCTCGCTCTCTGCTCGCTACTCCGGTGGCCCATGCTGCGCGCAGCTTGGACGGTTCCACCAGGGTCCCACGCTTCACGCAGCGCGGGCCACTGCTCGTTCTTCGAGTCCGTCATTCCCGCGAAGGCGGGAAGGTGGATTCACATTTCAAGTGCAACGGTTGATCCCAGAAGACCTCGGCTGGGGTT
>JAPOXD010000054.1 GCA_026707285.1 Chloroflexota bacterium
CAGCAGATGCGCCGCGAAATGGCTCCCCGTCGTAAGCGCGGAATAGCTGTTGCAGGTCTCGTCCACGCAGACGATCACCGACGGCGGATGGGCGGAGTACGACGCGATCGACGTCACCGTGAGCCCGCGCGGCGACCCGTTGGCGGCGGCGCCCGTCACCACCGCGACGCCGGAAGCCAGGGCCGCCATTGAGGCTTTGAACAGCGCTTCGACATCCGCGGCGGGCATTGGCGGCACGGTCATCGCAGGGCCCTCGTGTCCGTCGGGTGGCGCGCCGGTGCCACGATACTACTGCGCGGCGGGCGTGCGATTGTGTATGGTTGAGAAAGCTAGAGGCGCCCAGCGCACCACGTAGGGCGCGGGCCGCAGAAAACGATCGGCCCACCGCGGGCGCCAGTTGCAGCAGAAGGGCCCCCGCTATCGAGAGTTTTACCGCGCTGCGCGTTCGACCCGATCTCGTCGACGCGCTGGCGGCCGACGAGATCACCAGTCCCACCCCCATCCAAGCCGCCTGCATTCCGCACTTGCTCGAAGGCCGCGACGTCGTCGGGCAAGCCCGAACCGGCTCCGGCAAGACCCTGGCCTACGCCATCCCGCTCGTTGAAGGCCTTGACCCCGATCATCCGCGCGTCCAGGCCCTGGTGTTGGCGCCGACCCGCGAGCTCGCCGAGCAGATCGGCACCGTCATCGATCCGTTGCTCGGTCCAGACGCCCCACCGTCGGTGCGCATTGTCGGCGGGCTCAGCTACACCCCACAGCGCCGCGCGCTCGCCCAGGGCGCGCAGGTCGTGGTGGGCACGCCGGGACGCGTGCTGGACCTGATCGAAAGCCGCGACCTGAACGTCGACGACCTGCGCGTGCTGGTCATCGACGAGGCCGACCGGATGTTCGACATCGGCATGGCGCCCCAGGTCGAGTCGATTCTGCGCTACTCGCCCAGCTCGCGGCAGACGGCGCTGTTTTCGGCCACCGTGCCGGGCTGGGTGGCGCGGCTCACCCTGCGCCACCTGCGCGACCCCGAGCACGTGGCGCTGGACACCCGGCCCGAGGACCTCCCCGAAATCGACCACGAGATCTGGGTCGTGCCCGAAATGGAAAAGGCCACGGCCGTCGAAGGCATCTTGCAGCAGTCGCCCGGCGTGCCGACCATCGTGTTCGGCCGGACCCGCCGCGGGGTCGACCTCCTGCGCGACCGTCTGCGCCGCCGCGGCCTGCGGGTGGACGCCATCCAGGGCGGCATGCCCCAACCCTCGCGGCAGCGTGTGATGGACCGGTTCCGCCGGGAAGAGATCGATGTGCTGATCGCCACCGACGTCGCCGCCCGCGGCCTGGACATCATGGGGCTGGCCCAGGTGATCAACTACGACATTCCCGACCACCCCGACATGTTCACCCACCGCACCGGCCGCACCGGCCGCATGGGACGCGCGGGGCGTTCCGTCACGCTCGTCAGCGGCGCCGGCCTCGACCGGCTGGCCTCGATTGAATACTCGCTCGAGCGCCGCATCCCGCGTCGCTATTGGGACGAAATCAAGACCGAGTTTCTGCCGGAGGACAACGAACCCGCCGAAGAGGTCGCGGCCGCAAACGGCCGGCGCGTGATGCCCGGCGAACGTTTGAGCGGCGGCAAGGCGAAGGCGAATGGCGCGAATGGGCACAAGCCCCAGTCGAACCGTCGCCGGCGTCGTCCCCGCCAGGCGGGGGCTCGGGCGGGCGGCGGGCGCTAGCCGTCGCCGGGGCCTGGGGCGGCGCGGGCGTGGCGCTCCGCCGGCCGCTGGTCATCGCGCATCGCGGCGACACGGCGGCGGCTCCGGAGAACACGCTGCCGGCCTTCGCCGCCGCGATCGACGCCGGGGCGGACGGCATCGAGCTGGATGTCCACCCGAGCCGCGACGGAGCGCCGGTGGTCCACCACGACTACTACCTCGACCGCACCACCAACGGCTCGGGCCTCGTCACCGACCACACCCTGGCGGAGCTGCGGGCGCTGGACGCGGGCGCGTGGTTCGACGAGAGGTTCGCCGGCGAGAGCGTCCCCACGCTCGAGGAGGTGCTGAGCCTCGCCGCCGGCCGCGTGCGCCTCGAAATCGAGCTCAAGGGGACCACGCTGGCGTTCCTGGAGCGGGTGCTCGAAGCGATCCGCGCCGCCGACGCCGTTGCCTCGGTGGAGTTGACGACCGGGCACCGGCCGCTCCTGTGGCATATGCACAGCCGCGAGCCGCGCATTCCCACCGGCATGTTCTTCGTCGAACCGTGGCCGGAGTGGATGGGTCCAGAGTTGGGTCGGCGGCAGGTCATCGAGCTGATGACGTTGGCCGGGGCGAGCGTGGCGCATCTGCCCATCGGCATAATCGACGCGGACTTCGTCGAACGGCTGCACGGCGCGGGCATGCAGGTGCACGGCGCCAATGTGAACGACGCCGAGGCCATCGAACGAGCCATCCAGTGCGGCGTGGACCAATTCACCACCTCGCGGCTCGACCTGGCGCTGCGAATGGTGAAAGGCGCCGACGCCTAGCGACTGGCGGCATATGGTGTCGGAGATACACACTACGTCCAATGGAATCTGCCCTCGGCAGCCGCACGTAGGGCTGTACGAAGGAGGCTGATATATGACTCGACGACGAGTGCTGATCGGCGGCGGACTGGTCGGAATCATCGTGGCGGTGGCGCTTGCCTGGTGGCTTGGCTCGCCGCTCTTTCGCGACACCGTGGTGGACGAGGCGTTCCCCTTCGAGCTTCCGGAACCCGCCGCCATGGAGACCATGACGGAGGAAGAGAAGCAGGAGATGGTCGCCGATTTCGAGGCCGCCATGCCCACCTTGATGGAGATCGAGGCTCTCGCCGAGGCGGACCGCATGGTGGTCCAGGAGCGGGTGATGGAGGCGGCCGCCGCCATGCCCGACACCGTGATGGACGAGCCGATGCCCGCCATGCCCGAGCCGGAGGCCACGCCGACGCCGCAGCCGGAAGCCACGCCTGCGCCACAGCCGGAAGCTGCGCCTCAGCCTGAGCTTTTGCGCGAGGGTCAGTTCCGCGGCGCCGACGACTTTCACCGCGGCTCTGGACAGGCCATGATCTTCCGCACGCCCGACGACAAGCTGGTGCTGCGCCTGACGGACTTCATGGTCACCAACGGTCCGGCGCTGAGCGTGCTGTTGTCCTCGTCGCCAGCCCCGGCGTCGAGTCAGCAACTGGGCGACTACATCGACGTGGGCGCGCTGAAGGGCAACATCGGCAACCAGAACTACGAGATCCCGGCCGGCACCGACCTTTCGACGTACAACAGCGTCGTCATCTACTGCGTGCCGTTCCGCGTCGTGTTCGCGACCGCCACCCTCCCCGCGTAACGTGCGCCGCCGGCGCGCCGGTCGCCTGGTGACGCGCCTGGCGCGTGAGCCTGTCGTGATCGGCGCCCTGGCGGGTGCCGCGGCGGCGCTCGTGTTCCTGGTTCCGGCGACGCCCATGGGCGGGTTCGACGGACTGCTGGGGTCGCCGGTTGACGGCGCATGGCTGGCCGTGCACCTGGTCATCGGCGCCGCGACGGGCGCGGCGTATGCGCGCGTGATTCCGCTGCGTCGGCAGGGCGAGCACGCCTCGCGCATCACGCTGGCCCTCATGACGGGGCTGATCCTGTGGGTCGTCGGTCCGCTCACCATCGGTCCGGCGCTCGACGGCGACGCCCCCACCTGGTCGGTCGAGGCCGCGTCGCGGCACTTTCCCAGCCTCATCGCGCATCTGATGTTCGGCGGGGGACTTGGCGTGCTGCTGGCATTGGCGGCTCGCGCGGGAGCCGGTCGCGGCGCCGAGTCGCCCACGGCCTCCCGAGCGTCCGACCAGCCTGTCCGCGTCGTGATTGTGGGCGGCGGGTTTGCCGGCCTGGGGGCCGCGCAGCGCTTCGAAGAGCTGCACCGGAGGGACGTGCCGCTCGACGTGACCCTGGTGAGCCGCAGCAACTTCCTGCTCTTCACCCCGATGCTCGCCGAGGTCGCGTCGAGCGGATTGGACGCGCAGGCCATCTCCGCCCCGATCCGCGTCGCCTGCCCGCACACGCGCTTCCGACATGCCGACGTCCAGGCGCTCGACGCCGACGCCAGGTGCATCACCGCGATCCCCATCGGCTCCGATCGGACGGAGCGGATCGCCTACGACCACTTGATCGTGGCGGTCGGTTCCGTGCCCGCGTTTTACGGGCTCCCGGGGCTGGCCGAGCACGCGTTCACCCTGAAGACCCTCGAAGACGCGGCCCGCCTGCGCAACCACGTCATCACGGCGCTGGAGACGGCGGAGCAGCGGCCCGACGCGCCCGCGCGCCAAGCGCTGCTGACCTTCGTCGTGGCGGGAGGCGGGTTCGCGGGTACGGAGGCCATCGCCGAGCTGTTCGACCTCGTGCGCAGCGTGCGCCGCTACTACCCCGGCATTGGGCGCGAGGAGCCGCGGTTCGTGCTGGTGCACTCCAGCGACCGCATCATCCCCGAGCTGAGCCGGGAGCTGGGCGACTACGCGCGCGAAAAGCTAGAGCGCCGCGGCATCGAGTTCGTGCTCGGCAAGCGCGTGGCCGCCGCCGACGCTGAGAGCGTGACCCTCGACGACGGCTCCCGGATTCCGACGCGCACGCTGGTGTGGACCGCCGGCAATCAGCCCAGCCCGCTGCTGCGCGGGATGCCCTGCGAGCGCAACCGGCGGGGACAGCTTGTCGTCGAGCCCACGCTGCAAGTGCCGGGGCTGGACGGCGTGTGGGCCCTGGGCGACGGCGCGCAGGTGCCCGACGTGCACCGGCCCGGCGCCTTTCACCCGCCCACCGCGCAGCACGCGATCCGCCAGGGCAAGGCCGTGGCCGACAACGTGGTGGCCGTCGCGCGCGGGCAGGCGCCCAAGCCGTTCAGCTACCGCGCCATCGGCTCGCTGGTCGCGCTCGGGTCCCGCACCGCCGCCGCCGAAGTGGCCGGCCGCAAGTTCTCCGGCTTCGTCGCCTGGGTCATGTGGCGCACGATCTACTTCACCAAGCTGCCGGGCATGGACCGCAAGGTGCGGGTGGCGCTGGACTGGGCCATCGATCTGCTGTTCCCGCGCGACATCGTCCTGCTGCCCGGCCCGTCGGACGCGGCGGAGCCGGACAAGTGATCCGCTCCGACCGCCTCGCGGCGTGGCTGGTGACCGGTGCGCTGGCCGGGTTGGTGGGCGGCGTGGTGCTGGCGCTCGCCATGCTGAAGCTCGGGATGATGGCCTCCATGGCGCTGATCGTTACCGCCCGCGAGTCGCTGGGCGTCGGGCTGGTGGTGCACTTTGCCCTTTCGGCGGTGTTCGGCGTGCTGTTCGCGGCCCTCGTGCGCAACCAGGCGCGCCGCAACGACGCCCTGGTCTTCTGGGGCCTCGCCTACGGCGCGGTCGTGTGGTTCCTCGATCCGCTCACGCTATACCCGCTCACGTCGGGCCAGCCGGTCACCTGGTCGCTGGACGCGGCGCAGTCGTCGTTCGACCTACTGCTTGGCTTCCTGCTCTTCGGAGCGACGACGGGCCTGGCGCTGCTCATCCTGAGTCGACCGGTCGTGCGCCGACCCTCGCTCACGGGGATCGGTCTCGGGGCTGCCGCGGGTCTCGCGGCGGCCGCCATTGCGGCGGGCCTGCTGAACGACCAGGGGCTGACGCCCACGTTCGCCGCCCTGCCGTCCGACACCGCCGGTCTGCTGGCCTGGCTGGCCGCGCTGATCATCGGCGCGGTCGCCGGCGCGGGATTCGCGGCCCTGGCCCAGAGACCGAGCGACAGCGCCGGGGCTGGACTCGTGCGCGGCGCCATGTACGGCTTTCTGCTCTGGGTCGTGCTGCGGCTCACGATCCTGCCGCTCATCCTGGACGGCGATCTCGCCTGGTCGGTGACTGCCGCCGCGGAGGCCTACCCCGCGCTGCTCGCCTATCTCGTCTTCGGCGGTTTTCTCGGCGTCGGGTACCAGTGGCTGCGCGGGCTCTGGCGCGTCCTTTTCGACGAAGTCGACAGCAGCGACGACGAGGAAGGCGTCGGGACGCGCGGCCTGCGCGCCCTCGGCCGCGGCATCGCCGCCGGCGTGGTTGGCGGGCTGCTCTTCACCTACGTCATGGTGCAGGTCGGGGCGCTGCGCGGCGTGGCCGGCCTCATGGGCGGCGATTCCGACATCGCGGGACTCGTGATCCATCTCGTGATCGCCATGCTCTTCGGCGCGGCCTACGGCCTGCTCTTCCGCCGCCAGAGCTACGACGCGGGCTCAGCCGTCGGCTGGGGCGTCTCCTACGGCTTCTTCCTGTGGATTCTCGGCCCGCAGATCTTGATGCCCATGCTGCTCGGCGCCACGCTCGCCTGGTCGGCCGCCGGCGCCGCCTCGTTGACCGCGAGCCTTGTCGGCCACCTCGCCTACGGCGCGGGGCTGGGGCTGACCTATCACTGGTTCGAAACCCGACACAACCCCTGGTGGATCGCCCGCCGCCAGGCCGACGAAGCCCGACTGCAGCGCCGCCGCGAAGCCCTGCAAAGCGCCGCCCCGGCCCTCTGGGCGCTCGTGCTCGTCGTGGGCCTGACGCTGCCCGTGATCCTGGGTACTCCGGCCTAGCCGGTCCTTCCGAGAACGCCCGTAGGGGCCGGTTTGCGACCCCCCTACCCGTGGAAAAACAGGCTCAGCGGCCGCGATCGAAAACCTGAGATTCCTCGCCTGCGGTTCGGAATGACCCGCGGGGACCGTCCTAGACGGCGCACTCGCCTTCGCCGCGCTCCAGCACGTAGAGGCGGTCGCGGTCCCAGTCCACGAAGTGCTCCCGGTTCTCGTCGGTGAACTCGGGCGGCAGCGCGAGGTCTTTGAGCAGCTCGTTGAAATAGACCTTGCCCAGGCGGTCGACGTAGTCGTTGAACGGCTCGTCGTCTTCCTCGCGGTTGTCTTCGTAGTCGAGGATCAGCCGCTCGACGGCCAGCGGGACGCGCTTGGCGGGGAGCCGCGTGCGCAGCAGCGTGCCGAGCTTCATGGGCTCGCCGGCGCGCCGGTTGCCGCCGACGAAGACGTGATAGGCGGGCACCTGCCGGTCGCCGCTCTTGATGGCCGCTCCATGGAAGCCGATGTTGCCCACGTGGTGCATGCCGCAGGAGTTGGGGCAGCCGCTCATGTTGACCAGGATCTGCCGCGTCAGCGGGTCCTGGATGTCCATCTCCTCGATCTTGCCCTGCACGGCGCGATTGAGGCCCATGGACGAGGTGATCCCCAGCTTGCAACTGTCGGTGCCGGGGCAGGCCACGACGTCGGTGATCTCCAGCGCGCCGGGGTTGCCCAGGTCCATCGCGTAGAGCTCGCGCCAGACGTCGTAGATGCGGTTTTGCGGAATCCAGCGCAGCACGATGTTCTGCCACGGCGTCGTGCGGGCGCGCCCGGACCCGTAGGTGCGCAGGATGGTGGCCAGGCCGCGGAACTGCTCCGGCGAGAGGTCGCCGCGGGTGACTTTGACCTCGACGGCGGCGTAGCCCTCTTGAATCTGCGCCTGCACGTTGGAGCGCATGAACCGCTCGAACATGTCGCGGTCGGCCTCGGCAACGCTCGGCACGTGGCCATTCAGCGCCGGCGCGTCGGCGGCCTCGTCGTCCAGGTACACCAGGTCGTCGAGCGGGTAGTCGCGCTTGGCCCAGTCGCCCTTCAACTCTTCCTCGACCATCTCGCGGAAGGCGTCGATGCCCACGCGGTGGACCAGGAACTTGATGCGGGCCTTGGCGCGGTTGCGGCGCAGGTCGTCGGAGCGCTCGAAGATGCGCAGCACGGCCTCGGAGATGCGCAGGTATTCCGTCAGCGGCACGAAGTCGTAGAGCACGAATGCGCGCTTGGCCATGATGGAAAGTCCGCCTCCGGTGACCATGCGAAAGCCCCGGACTTCCTTTCCGTTTTCATGCCGGATCTGCGAGATGAAGCCCAGGTCGTGGATGTCGGTGACGACGCGGTCGGTCTCGGAGCCGGTGAAGGCCACCTTGAACTTGCGCGGCAGGAGCTGCGTGAGCGGATGCCGCACGAAGTAGCGCACGAAGGCCCCGGCGTAGGGCGTGGCGTCGTAGACCTCGTCGTTGCAGATGCCGCCCCACGGGTCGCCGGTGACGTTGCGCACGGTGTTGCCGCAGGCCTCGCGGCTCGACAGCCCAGCGTCGCCCAGCACGCGAATGGCCATGGCCGCCAACGGCAACGGCACGTGGTGGTATTGCACGTTCTCGCGGGTGGTGATGTGGCCCTTCTTGAGCGGGGCGAACCGCTCGGCCACTTCGGCGAAGGCGTCGAGCTGATCGGCGGAGACGCCGCCGAACGGCAGCTTGACGCGGATCATGTGGACGTCGGCCTGCCGCTGCCCGTAGACCCCCTGCTTCAGCCGGAAGCCGGTGTACAGGTCCGGATCGCGCTGACCGCGCAGGAACGCCGTGGCCTCGGTGTCGAAGTCCTCGAACTCTTCGTCACTGATGGGAATGACGCGCCCAGGCGTGTCGGTCGAATGCGTGACTGCCATTGCACAAGCCTCCAGGCGCGCCTCGGCCCCTGCTGTGTGACTGATTCTGCCAGATGGGCCGACCCGGGATGGTTGATTGACCGGGTGCGGGAAGTCTACAGGCCGGAACGCGCCGCGCCAAAGGTGTGCGCGGGCAACCCGCTCATCCTCACCTTCTCCCGCCGGGAGACCGTTGCAAAACCCGGCAGAGCTTGAGGATGACCGGGCGACCCCTCCACCCCCAGGCTCAACCTACGGTGGATTCCCGCCTTCGCGGGAATGACGAAGGAATAGGCGACGGCCTGCGCCAGGGGAAGGGGCCGGACGGGTTTCAGTCGGTCGCGTCCGCCGGGCTCGCCGCCTCTACGCGGGCCATCCAGGCGGCGGGGTCTTGCGTCTCGACCAGCGTCGGCAGGTGATCTGGGCCTTCCCAGAGCCGGTTGGCGAAGGCTATGCCGCGTTGTTTCACCACCTCGTGCACGAACGCCTCGCCGATGCGGTATTGCTCCAGCTTCATGTCGAGCCCGAGCGCCCGCGTGAGCAGCCGCACCCAGGTGGCCTGCGAGCGTTCCCGGGCCTTCATACGCTGGGCCAGGTGCGCATATCCCGGAATGAGGCGGGCGCCGGTGGCGTGCATCACGTGATTGCCGTAGCCCTCCACGACCGTCATCAGGGCCTGAATCTGCTCGATGGTGCGCACCTGCCGCGGCGACAACGCCAGGCGCAGCCAGCCGGATTGACGCAGCCCGCCGCGCTGGAATTCTTGAACCGCCGCGCTCAGCCGCGCCCGCAGCTCGCCGTGGTGCCCCAGCGTCACCACGGCTTCTTCCAGGTAGTCCTGGAGCAGGCCGGACATGTATCCGTGCAGCCAGGGCGGGTTCCCGGCATTGAACTGAAAGGCGTGCGTGACCTCGTGCAGCGTCACCCACAGCCGCAGGTCCTCCACGGGAACGCCCGCGCGGGCAGCCACGGCTTGCAAGTTGGCGTCCACGAAGTAGATCGCGGCGGGGCCGGGCTCCGGGTCCAGCAGCGGGATGTCGTACTGACCCAAGACTCGACGGCCCAGGAACCCTAGGAGCACTCCCAGTTGCGCAGATACGCCGGCCTGCGTGGTCACGCCCAGCACCCGCGACCCCACGCCGCCGCCGGCCTGGGCGTTGTCGTAGGCGTCGATGACCGGTCGCAGGATGCGCCGGAAGTTGGCCAGATTGGCGCCGATCCAATCCGCGCGCCGCAGCACCCGCACGGAGTCCATCGTCGGCGGCATCGGCGCCTGGGTGTAGTCGCTGACCGCGGCATAGCTGCGGGCGACGAGGTCCGTGTAGGCGGCGGTGAGCTCGGGCGCCGACGCCGGCTCGTCCTGGGCGTCCGCCAGCCGCAGCGCCAGGCGCCGCGTGAGCGACCAGTTGACCAGAGTGGTCCGCTGCCCGCGCCCGGCCAGCGCCACGCCGCCCACGGCGGCCGCGAGCACCGCCACCGCCAGCAACCCCAACCGCCGTCCAGCCGCCATGGCCGTCGCTTACTCCGCCTGTTCGTCTGGCCCGCCAGCGTACGGCACGGCCGGGCTCAACTCAGCCGGCGACGCTCAGGCGGTCTGGGGGTGGCGCGGGGCCTCCGGCTCCTGGTTGCCCGCCTCCGAGTCCTCGACCTCGCGGCTGCGGGTGCGGTTCCAGGTCATGAGAATGGCGGGGAGGATGCCCAGGGCGGCGACGACGGCCGCGACGGCGAAGAACGTGACGAACACGTCCATGCCGATGTTGGTGATGGTCTCCTGGAACTCGGCGACCCGTTGGCGCGAGACTTCGATCGCCTCGCCTTCCTGGGGGACGGGCATGGGGATGCCGGCCACGAGCAGGGAGAAGCGCTGGGACCCCCAGGCCGTGATCGCCGCGAGGCCGAGCGTCATGCCCACTAGCCGCATCGACGTGACCGCGGCGGCGGCGGAGCCGCGGTCGCCGTGGCCAACCGGCTCGGTGGCGCCCAGGGCGATTGGCGCGATGAGCAGGCCGAATCCCAGTCCGGCAAGCGCCAGGTGGATCGTGAGCTGGGGGTCGGCCACGCTCAGGTCCCAGGTGGTCATGAAGGCGTAGCCGATGGCCACCAGGATCAGGCCGATCACGCTCGGGATGCGGTAGTCGATGCGCTGGCAGGCGAGCCCGCCGAGGACCGCCCCGAACGGCATCGCCACCGTCATGCGCATGAGCCGGAGCCCGCCTTCGAGCGGCGAATGGCCGATCAAATAGGTGGTCATGATGGGAATCGTCACCATGCCGATGATCAGGGACACGCCGACCATCAAATGGGCCACGTTGGCCATCGCGACCGTGCGGCTGCGGAACATGGAGTTGGGAAGCAGCGTCACCGCTGCCGTCCGCTGGCGGTAGATGAAGGCGGCCAGGGCCACGGCGGTGAGCGCCAGGAGCCCGAGCATCCCCAGGTCCAGCCGATCGATGCGGGAGAGCGCGAGCGTGAGGGACGCCAGGGCCACGGCGATGAAGAAGCCGCCAACGTAGTCCAACGAGGACTTGAATCGCGGGCTCGGGCCGAGGAGCAGAAAGAGGGCGATCAGGACGAGCGCGCCGAGCGGCACGTTCATCCAAAACACCCAGGGCCAGTCGAGGAAGCGCGCGACCAGGCCGCCCCAGAGCGGACCGATGACGCCCCCCGCCTCCGCGGAGCCGCCCACGATGCCGAGCGCGAGGCCGCGGCTGCCCCGGGGGAACAGGTCGCCGACGACCGCGATTGCGATCGGCAGCATCGCGCCCGCGCCCACGGCCTGGAAGACCCTGATGCCGATGAGAAACGGCAGGCTGGGCGAAAGGGCGGCTACCACCGAGCAGAGCATGAAAAACACCGTGGCGATGGCGAACATGCGGCGATGACCGAAGGCGTCCGACATGCTGCCGATCAACGGCATGGCGGCCACGTAGCCCAGCAGGTAGGCGGTGATGGTCCAGGAGGCGTAGTCGAGCTCGATGGGCGGAATGCGGAAGTCGAACATGATGTCCGGCAGCACCGTCACCATCACCGTCTGGTCGTCGGCGGCGACAAAGACCCCTAGGCAGACGGGGATGAGCGCGACGTACGGCGATACGCGGAACACGCTAGAGACCCGCCGGCTGCCAAAGCCGCCCAACGCCGGCTGGGCGCGCGCTCATGGCCATCCCTCGGGGCCGTGCTCCGTGGACCACGGGCTCCTTAGGAACCGGTGTCGGGGGCCTCGATCGAGACGGACTCGTCGAACCGCGACAGCTCGACAATCCGCACGACGCTTGGGTCGTCGAGGGGGCTGACCTGTCCGGCGAACCGGATCTTGGTCAGATGGAAGCTGTCAGCATCAATCTCGATGCTCACGTCGACGACGGAGTCCTCGAGCGTGTCGCCGATCAGCGCCGCGAAGGCGCTGGCGGGAAGCGTCCCCGAGAGACTGTAGACATCGCCCTCCGGGCCGTCGAAGGTGGCCGCGATCGACGACATCACCGCGGCTATCCCCTCCTCGGGCCTGAAGAAACCGACCGGCGAGTTCGCCGCCGGGACCTCTTCCCACACTCCAGTGAGCGGGTTGGTGATGTAGTGCAGGTCGCCGATCTTGATGAGCTCGACCTGGATGGGGATGTCGCCGAACAGGCCGGAGAACTCGACGCTCAGCTTGTCGGGAATCTCCAGCTGGCCCTTCACCTCCTCGACCGCCAGCCCGGGCAGGAACTCACTGGTGCCCACCTCATGGGTCAGCGAGAAATCGAACGTCTTGGCGGCACTCATCACGGCGCCCGCGCGCTGGAGGACGTCGGCCTCGGTCAATGGCGCCGGCGTGGGCGTCGGCGTGGGGGCGGGAGTTGGCGTTGGGGTTGGCGTCGGAGCAGGAGTCGGGGTGGGCGCTGCGGTTGGTTCAGGGGCGGCGGTAGCTGCGGCCGCCTCGGCGGGTGCGGCCTCCGGGACGGGCGCAGACTCCGACTCGGATTCGCCGCAGGCGAATGCGGCAACGGCCAAACAGCCGATGACCAGCAAGGACAGCCCGCCCTGGGCGATGCGACGGGGCATCCGGGGCCGCCAACCGGAGGGAACGCGGATTCGGGCAGCGGTAGTCAACATTGGCGCTTGCCTCCAGGTTTGGCTGTGATGTCAGCGGCGGCGGCCGCGAAGCAGCATGTCAGCCCCCGGCCAAGCCGGGCGCGCGTGACATTTCGTAGCGAATACTACATAAGCCACCACGCTGGCGCTATCAGTGTCGCTATTCGCCGCCGGCGACCCCTGGGGATCGTCAACCGGCGCACCGTGCGCCTCACTCGCGCCATGGTTGCCATCGGCTACTTTCGGGGGACATGCCTCAGTCCAGACCGCGCACTAGCGACATCGGTCGATGAATAGCCCCTCCTTCACCGCGTCGCGGCTACGCGTGGCGTTGCTGCCGGAGGTCATCGCGCCCGATCCGGTCGGCGTGTGCGCGGTGGTTGACGTGATTCGGGCCTCCACCACGCTCGTCGAGCTGGCCGGGTCCGGCGATCCCGAGGTCTGGCTGGCAGCCGATCATGCGGCGGCCCGCGCGGCGGCGCCGCGCCTTGGATCCGGCGTACTGCTCGGTGGTGAGCAGGGCGGGCTTCGGCCCGAAGGCTACGACTTCGGCAACTCGCCGCGGGAGGTGGCCGCCGGCGCCTATGCGGGCCGGCGGGCGATCTTCGTCACCACCAACGGCACCAATGCCTTGCGCCGCTGGTCGACGGCGCGGCGGACGTTCGTCGGCACGCTGCGCAACCGGGATGCGGTCGCGCGGCGCCTCGTGGAAGAAGCGAGAGCGGGCGGATCGATGACCGTGGTATGCGCCGGCAAGGAGGGAACGCTGGCGCTGGACGACGTCTACACGGCGGGGGTCATCGTGGCGCGCATCCTGGAGCTGCGGCCCGACGTCGAGGTCGACGAGACGGCGATCGTGGCGCTGCGGGTGGCACAGGCGCAGCCCAACGTGGCGGCGGCGCTGGCGGAGTCGCAGAGCGCGCAGGCCTTGGTCGCGGTGGGGTTGTGGGACGACGTTCCCTATTGCGCGGTGCTGGACGCTTCGTCGGCGGTGCCGGAGTTGGGCGGGTCCGGCCGGCTGCGGCTGCTGAAGGACGGCTGACTGGCGGCATCTGGCGGACGGGCGGGTTTGAAACCCGCCCCTACCCCTGCCGAGCGGCCCGGTGGGTCGGGCGGGCGCCCACCAGGGGCGCCCCTACATTTCGGCTGCTACGTCTAACGGCGCGTAAGCTCGGGCGCGTCACCGTCGAGCACCTCCAGGCATTCGCGGGCGATGCGCACGTTGTAGTTGGTGCCGCGGTCCTCGGGGTATATCTGCGACGTATTGCAGATGTAGAAGCCGGGAATGGGTGAGCGATAGGCCGGCTTGCGGCGCTGGTAACCGGCGGCGATCACCGGCTGCGCCACGGGATCGCGCGAGACCCAGGAGCGCCCGATCTGCTCGCGGGCGAAGCGCGGGAAGACCCGTTGAATCGGCTCGACGAACCGGTCGATGAGGGCGTCGTCGTCGATATGGAAGAACTCGTGCTCGGGCGGCAGGTAGTTGCTGACGTAAAGCAGCCGCTGCCCGCCGTAGCGCTCGCGCTCGACCATGTTGGTGTGCTCGATCAGCCCGGCGAAGGGGAGGCTGCGGTCGCCGATGTTGGTCCAGTAGTACTCCGAAAGCTGGCGCTCGATCTCCATCAGCACCACGCAGGCGCCGACGTAGTTCGTGGCCGCCAGGGAGTTGGTGAAGTCGCGGCGCTCCTCGGGCAGGATGCGCCGGATGATCGGCAGGCCCACGGTCGCCACCACGGCGTCGGCGTCCACCGCCTGGCCGCCGACCCGCAGCGCCGGCGCTCCGGGCGACCCGATGGTGACCTCCTGGACCGGCGAGCGCAGATGCAGCGCCGCCCCGCGTTCGGTGATCGTGCGCGCCAGCGCGTCCACCACGACGCGGAATCCGCCGCGAAAGTAGCCCAGGCGCTCGCGGCGCTTGTCGGGCGTGCGGGTGCGGGCGCGGGACATCAGGCGGGCCCACATCCAGGCCATGGACACGCCTTCCCAATGGCGGTCGAACTTGGCCTCGAGGAGCGGTCGGAAGATCTTGTCGAAGGCTTCACGCCCGGTGTAGCGCGGCATCACTTCGGCTGCCGTCCGATCCTCGAACGCGGCGTAGCTGCGGCGGCGCTGCAGGAGGACGGTGCCAAGGCCGAGCCGCACGCGCGCCGGCAGCGACAGGTGCCCGAATCGCAGCAGATCAAGCGGCGAGGTGAAGGGATGCACCCGCTCGCCGGCATAGAACCCCATCAATGGCTCGTGCCAGTCCAGCCGATCCGCGATACCGAGCTCCTCGCAGAGCCCGATCATGAAGCGGTCGTGGGTGAACAGGTGGTGGTAGAAGCGCTCGATGGGCTCGCCGCCGACCTCCACCGTTGCCAACTCGCCGCCGGGCGCGCCGCCGGCTTCGAATACCTCGACCGCATGCCCGAGTTTTCGGAGCAGGTAGGCCAGGGTGAGCCCGGTGATGCCGGCTCCGACGATGGCGATCTTCACCTGAGCGCCTCGCCGACGGGCTGGACGGGCGGCATGTCCATGTCATCGCGGATATGCAATACGTAGTCGAAGCTGCCGATGGGCACCGGAGTCCGCTCGCGCAGGACGAGCCACTCCCAAAAGGTCTGGCGGGCCGTGGGATCGTTGAAGAACTTGCCCAAAAACCCAAGCGTCCAGCCGCGATAGGCGAACTCGGGGAACCAACGCCGCAGCGGCAGGACCTCCGAGGAATAGCCGTGGGTGTCCAGGCGCAGGTGCGCCGACGTTTCTTTCTTCAGCAGCACGACTTGCGAGCTCAGCGCCTCCTCCAAGGTCACTTCCTTCTCATAGGCGATGTTCGGGTAGTTCCGCAGGTACCACGCCAGCGGCCAGGCGAACTCGTTTTCAACCAACGCCCGCACGTAGTTGGCGTCCCCGGTGGCCTGGCCGGAGGCCGCGATGGCGGCGACGCCCTTCAGCGCGTCCGGCGACGTCTGCACGTACATGACGAAGTCTATGGGCACGTCTCCCCGTTCGTAGGTGGTCGGCACGCCGAAGCGCACGGTCCAGGCGAACAGACCGACGACCATGACGGCCATGGCGGCGCGCAGCACGGTCGGCTGGGCCGACTCCAGGCGCCGTCCGGCGTACCAGCTTGCCAGCACCAGGAAGGGCCACATCACATGGAGCACCAGCCAGGGGGCCTTCTCGCCGAGCGTCGAGTAGATGCCCATGCCGACGACGCCCCACAGGGCCAGGATCCACGGCAGCGGCGTGCGGGCCGTGGACAGACGCGTGAGCGCGAACGCGCCCACGAGCAACGCGAACGGCTCGTAGACCAGAAGGAACATCGGGTAGTAGAACCACGGCTGGTTGACGCGCTCGGACTCGTGGACCGCGGCCCAATAGTCCACCGAGTCGACGAAGGCGTCGCGAAATCCGGTGAGGTTGGTCAGAAATGAGGTATAGAAGAGGAACGCGATGAGCGCGAAGACAAGGAAGCCGTACACGAGGTGCTCCGCGTCGCGGCGCAGATGGTTCATGGCCGAGTGAATCGCGCCCACTACCGGCGAAGCCTTGCGCGACGGGCGGCGCGCCGCGGCCCACGCCACGAGTCCGAACGCGATCAGCAGCCCGACCAGCAGCACGCCGTGGATGTAGGTGTTTTCCTTGGTGACGAATGAGAGCCCCAGCGCGACCCAGGCGATATAGATCCAGCGCCGACGCGGCTCGGCCATGTAGCGCACCAGCGCCCCAACGAGCACGAGCGTGAACAGCGCGACGTAGATGTCGTTGCGAACGAACCGCGAGTAGTAGAGGAATGCGGTCGAGAGCGTCATGGCGGTCATGGCCAGGGGCGTGCCGATACGGCCAAGTTCGGGACGCAGCAAGACGAGCGCCGCCACCGTCGCCACGCCGACCAGGGCCGGGATCACGCGCGCCGTCACGTCGTCGTGCCCGGCCGCCATGAAGAACAGGGTGTTGGTGAAATACAGCAGCGGCCCGTGATAGGCCGGGTCGTAGCGATATTGCTTGCCGCGGATCATCTCCACGGATTCCTTGGCGTGGATGGCCTCGTCGTGGTGGAAGGTCCGCTCGCCGAGGTCGTAGAACCGCAGCCCGGCTGCCAGCGCCACAATCGCGAGGTACAGCAGCACCTCGCCGCGGCTCAGCCCGAAGCCCGCGGGACCCGCCAGCCAGGCGCGGATTTCGTCCGATCTGCCAACCTGGACGGTCTGCTCGCCGGTCACGGATTCGCCGGCACCGCGAAGATCGTGGTGCCGCCAAACTGCGCCACTGGCTCGAGGTAGGCGCGGAGTCGAGACGCCGCGGTTGCGTCGTAGCGCGCCCGCTCGATGCGACCGAACACCACGTGCGTCACGCCGTAGCGGCGCATAAGTCGCTGGGCTTCCGCGGCATCCGCCGTGGCATAGATTCGATCGACATCGTCGGCGCGCTCGCCGATCTCGGGGATGCTCCCGCGCCAGAGCTGCTCATGTTGCGTCCAGCCGATCACGGTCGGCACGCCCGACCACGTTGCGATGCGTGACATCTCACTGTACGGAGTACCCGGCGCTTCCAGAACGACGGCCGCGTCGCCCGCGTTTCGCGACAGCCAGCGCGCCGCCGCCAGATCGTCGGCGTAGAGACGCTCGGCCAGCGCCAGCCCGTCGATCGTGCCGCTGACGTCGCTGTCGGCGGCCTTGTCACGCAGGGCGACCGCGGAGTAGCTCAACGCGAGCACCAGCAGCACCGCGACCACGCTGGCATAGCCGGCGCGGAGCACCGCCCACCCCGGGCCGCCGGCGTCGGAGAGCTTGCGCCAGGTGACCAGAAGCGCCGGACCCGCGGCGATGGCCAGCAAGGCCCAAGCCTGATAGTGCACCTTGAACACGGTGTTCATGCGGACATAGGGCGGTCCGAAGAAGTCGTCCACGTGAACCAGCTCGACCACCAGCATCAGACCGAACGCGGCCGCCACGAGAACGCTCAACGCAAACGGCCCGAGCGCGGCTTGTCGGCGCAGCATTACCGCCGCCGCGAGAGCCAGCACGACGAGGAGGACTCCCACGATTTCCCCGCCGGTGACCAGCACGGCCAGCGCCGCGACGACCAGGACCACGCCGAGCCAGGCGCGCGTCGACCGCGAGCCGTCCGCCAGCAGCGCCACCAGCCCGCCCACGGCGAGCAAGCCCAGCAGTCCGAAGACTTGCAGGAAGTGCAGCGCCAGCGTGCGCGTGGGCACCACACCAAGTCCCTCGCTGAGCAGGGTGACGTTGAGGCTGTAGGGCAGCCAGGCGACGGCGGCCGCCACGACCATCACTGCGGCGTGGACCAGCAGCCGGCCCCAGGCACGTGTCCCCGGCCCGGCAAGGTGCGCCAGAAAGGCGGCGCCGATGACGAGGACCAGATAGGTCGGCAGGTCCCACGCGTTGAGCCCGTAGAGGCCGCCGACCAGGAGTCCCGCGAGCAGCGAGCCAGCCCACGGCGTCCAGCCCCTGAGAGCGTCGGGCCGCCACCAGGTCGCGATGCCCTGCAGGGCCAGGCCGCCGGCCACGACGGTGAAAGGCAGCGCCATGACGTGGGGATGGAGGTCGCCGAGGATGAAGGAGAAGGCCGGGAACTCGTTGATCGTCTTGTCGGCCACGCCGTCGACCGGCTGCCGCTCGATGACGCGTGAGGCATTCCACCCGATGCCGGGCCAGAATCCCGTCTGGCCGCGAAACTCCTCGGTCACCACCGCGCGCGTGATCGCCAGGTTTCCGGCGACGACCCCGACGAGCACGGATCCAATCGCCGCCCGCAGCGCGCGCCGGGGCCCGGCGCCGAGCATTGCGGCCAGGTCGTAGGCCGCCGAGCCGACGCCGACCACCAGCAGGGCCAGTAGCGTGGCGAGATAGGTGTTGTAGGCCACGGCGGGCGAGGCGCCGGCCAGGTGCGCCAGCGCGCCGCCCATCGAGTAGCCCAGGTAGTAGTAGTTGATCGTCCCGCCCGCGAACCACGGGTCGAGCGGCGGGAAGGCCGTGCTGCGCATGGTGGCGCTGAGCAGCGCGAGGTCCATGGGCTTTTCGGTGCCGGCGATCTCGGGGTTGAGCCAACGCATCCCCACCCCGACGCCGTAGGCGACGAGGAGCGCCGCCACGCCCCAGACCCATAGGCGCCGCCGCGGCCAAAGCTCGCGCAGGTCCGCGCGCCTGAGCCAGGCCAGCGCCGCCGTCGCGGCCGCGAAGACCGCGAGCGCGGCCCAGGCGTAGGTCGAGCCGTTGCGGAACCAGCCAGTGAACAGCCCGAGCCAGGCGACGTAGTGATACAGGAAGAATCCGACGGGGGCGGCGAGCGCGAGGCCGCGGGTGGTCAGCCGTCCGAAGGCCAGACGCGCCCAGGGGACCCCCAGCACGGCGAACGCGACCAGTGCAAGCAGCCAGAGCGCCTGATCGATCGGTCCGGCCCTCCGTACGCCGGCGCACGCCTCGCGCCGCGCGCCAAGGATAGCCACGCGCCCACCGATGGTCAGCCGTCAGGCGCACGGATCGCCGTGGAGTCCATCCGTCATTCCGGCGGAGCCTGTCCCGGCGACGGGAGACCTTTGCAAAATCCGGTCGGACGAAGGACGGTCGGAGGAATACCACCAGCCACCAGATTCAGTGAATGGTGTATTCCCGCCCCGTATCGAGTACGGGGCAGGCTCTTCGCGGGAATGACGGAGGGTTAGGCAAGGGTCACCGAGGGCAGGGAGCCGGAATCTGGTCCGACTAGTCCCATGCCACCCACCTTGACTGCCTCTGGAACCCGGCTTTCGCCGGGGTGACGCCGGATGGCCATCGCAAACAAGCGTCCATTGCCTTGGACGCCTCGATTGTCGTAGGCTCGGGGTGCACCCCAGGTGGGGTGGGGTAGAAAGAGTGAATCCATGGACGAGGCGACGCGACGTTTGGTCAATCGCTGGAAGTCAATCGAGGGGCACGCCCGCGGCGTCGAGCGCATGCTCGCGGACGACGTGTACTGCATCGACATCCTCAAGCAGACGCTGGCGATTCAGGGTGCCATCGAGAAGGTCAACGCCGCGATTCTCGAGCGCCACCTCCAGACCTGCGTCACCGCGGCCATTGGCAGCGACGACCCGGCAGAGCGCGAGCGGGTGATCCGAGAGTTGCTGGAGGTCATGAAGGGGTCGGGGCACCTGCGGCGGGTTGCGTCGACGGGAGAGGTCCTGGAGAGCGTGGCCGAGGCGCTCGCCGGCGGCGCACCGGTCACGCAGCCCGCGCCGACGGAAGCGGGCCCGGCGTGACCACCGCCGCGCCCGCGCGCCCGACAACCGCGGTCACGATGCCGATCGACGGTATGAGTTGCGCCTCGTGCGTGGGACGCGTCGAGGAGGCGTTGTCGGGCGTCGACGGGGTCGTGGCGGCGACGGTGAACCTCGCCACCGAAACGGCCGCGGCGGAGTTCGATCCGGCCCGGACGGATACCGCCGCACTCACTGCGGCGGTGGAGGCGGCGGGCTACGAGGTGCCGACCACCGAGATGCACCCGCGGATCGACGGCATGAGCTGCGCCTCGTGCGTCTCGCGGGTGGAAGACGCGCTGCGTGGGGCGCCGGGCGTGCTCGAGGCGGCGGTCAACCTGGCCTCGGAGCGGGCGCACGTGCGCGCGATTCGGGGCGCGACGACACTCGGCGACCTCGCCGCCGCGGTGGAGGCGGCGGGGTATGCGCTTGCCGCACCGCCGGCGGCGGGCGCCGCCGAGCGCGAAGTCGGCTCATGGGACGCCGCCCGGCGCCGCGAGCAGCGGGTGCTGGGCTGGCAGGCCGCCGGGGCCGTGAGCCTGGGTCTGCTGGTGCTTTGGGCGGGCGCGACCTATATCCCCGGTCTCTGGCGGCCCGAGGTCTTCGCGAATCCGTTCGTGCAGTTGGCGCTGGCCACGCCGGTGCAGTTCGTGCTCGGCTGGCGCTTCTATCGGGGGACATGGACGGCGTTGCGCCGCGGCGGCGCCGACATGAACACCTTGATCGCCGTGGGCACCAGCGCGGCCTATGGGTCCAGCTTGGTGCTCACGATTTGGCCCTCGCTCCTCGAGAGCGGCGCCGCCATGCATCACTACGACACGGCCATGATCATCATCGGCCTGGTGCTGCTGGGACGCTGGATCGAGGCGCGGGCCAAGGGTCAGGCGTCGGGCGCGATCAAGCGCCTCATGAACTTGCGGCCGGCGACGGCGCTGATCGAGCGCGACGGCGAGCGGGTCGAGACTCCGCTGGACCGCGTGCAGGTCGGAGACATCGTTCACGTGTCGCCGGGCGCCAAGATCCCGGTCGACGGCGAGGTCATGGACGGCGCATCGGCGGTCGACGAATCGATGATCACGGGCGAGAGCGTGCCGGTGGAGAAGGGCGCCGGCGACCAGGTGGTCGGGGCGACGGTGAACACCACGGGGCGTCTGCGCATCCGCACGACGGCGGTGGACCGCGAGTCCGTGTTGGCGCAGATCGTTCGCCTAGTGGAGCAAGCCCAGACCACCAAGGCGCCGCTGCAGCGGCTGGCGGATCGCGTGGCCGGGCGGTTCGTGCCCGCGGTGATTGTGATTGCGCTGGCCACATTGGCCGTCTGGGCGGCGGTCGGGCCCGACCCCAGGGCGGCTCACGCGCTGGTGAGCTTCGTGGCCGTGCTGGTGGTCGCCTGTCCCTGCGCGCTCGGCCTGGCCACGCCCCTGGCCATCATGGTGGGGACCGGCCGAGGCGCCGAGCACGGGGTGCTGATCCGCAGCGGCGAGGCGCTCGAAGCGGCCGGCAAGATCGACACGGTGCTGCTGGACAAGACCGGCACGCTGACCCACGGCGAGCCCGAGTTGGTGGAGGTGCTGCCGCACGACGGCGTCCCGCCGGCTGAGCTGCTCCGGCTGGCAGCGGGCGCCGAGGCCGACTCGGAGCATCCCCTCGGTCGCGCCATCGTGCGCGGCGCCAGGGCTCGGGACATTGCGATCCCGCGAGCGGAGGCGTTTCACTCAATCACCGGCAGCGGCGTGGAGGCCGTTGTGGAGGAGCGGTCGGTAGTCGTCGGCACGGCAGAACTGCTGGCGCAGGCGGGCGTGCGGCTTGGCTCCGACGAATCCGAAGCCACGGCGCTGGCGGCGCAGGGTCACACGCCGCTCTACGCCGCGATCGATGGGAAGCTTGCCGGGGTGCTGGCGGTGGCCGACACCGTGCGGCCCGAAGCGGCCGAGACGGTGGCCGCGCTGCGGAGCATGGACCTGCGCGTGGTGATGCTCACCGGGGACCGACCGGAGACGGCGCAGGCGGTGGCGCGCGCGGTTGGGATCGACGAGGTCCGCGCGCGCGTGCGGCCCGACGAAAAGGCGGCCGTCGTCCGCGAGCTGCAAGCTCAGGGCGCGCGCGTGGTGATGGCGGGCGACGGCATCAACGACGCCCCGGCGCTGGCCCAGGCCGACCTGGGCATCGCCATGGGCGCCGGCGCCGACATCGCCATAGCGGCGGGAGACGTCACGCTCGTGCGCGGCGACCTGCGCGGCGTGCTCGCGGCCGTTCGCCTGAGCCGTCGCACGGTGCGCACCATCAAGGAGAACCTGGCGCTGGCGTTTGGCTACAACATCCTGGTCATTCCGCTAGCCGCCGGCGCGTTCTTCCCCGTGCTGGGCGTGCAGCTCGATCCGATGCTGGCCGCGTTGGCGATGGCGCTGGAGTCGCTGTCGGTGGTGGGGAACTCGCTGCGCCTGCGGCGGTTTCGCGCCGATTCCGGCTGACGGCGCTAGGGGAGCGAAGGCGGCGGCGGGCGATCCTCGCGCATCAGGGCGCTGAGGGCGGCTTGGTTGACCTGCGCCCGCGCTTCGCTGGTCAAGCTGCCGGCGGCATCCATGGCGGCGCGAGCCGCGGCGGTGACGGCCTGCTCGTCGGAGAGGCCCAGGTCGGGCGCGGCGTCGCGGGCCGCGCGGATGGCCTCGGTTGCCGCGTCGGTCAGCGACGCGCCCGCCTCGCCGGCGCCCTGGATTGCGCCATAGACCGACCCGCGCAGCGCTTCCACGGGATCGGTCGCGGCCTCCCCCACCGCGCGCAGCACACCGGTCACGGAGTCGTGAATCAGCTGCCCGGCGCCCTCCCCGGCTCCGCGCGCCGCCTCGACGGCGCCCCGTGCGCCGCCAAAGGCCAAGGCCGTGGTGAGCCGAGTGGCGCCTTCGGTTTCTTGAAGCGCGCGCGTCACCAGCCGGTCGACACTGGCCTGCACCTGGCGCGCGGCCGCTCCGCCTTGCGCGGCCGCTGTCACGGCTGCGCCGACCGAGGACGACAACTGATAGGCCGTGACGCCGGCAGCGACGTCCAGGCCTGGAATCGGCGGCAGGAACCGCTGGCCCCCCACGGGCAGTTTGGCCACGAGGCCCAAGCCCGGCACCGCGTTGAGGACGCGCAGGTTTTCGCGGGTCTGGGAGGCCAGCTCGCCCATGACCTGCCGCCGATCGACTTCGCCTTCCTCCTGAACTCTGCCGAGCAGCCCGAGCGTGACCAGCCCGAGGAGGAATGCCACGGCAAACAGAAAGTCGTATCCGGTCAGGAACACGGCGGGAAAGGTGACGGTCCGAGCCGGGTCCACCCATTCGATGCCGATCTCGAAATGCCGCGAGCTGAAGAATTCGACAAATGCGCCCCCGAGCAGCGGGCCGATGCCGGCGCCCAGGTTTGCCGCGAGGGAGGCGCCCGTGAGAAACGACGTGGCCTGCGCCTGGGGCGCCATTTTCATGCGGATGGTGGTGGACGAGATGCTGATCCCCGCTCCGGCGATGCCAAGCAGCGCATGGAGCAAGACCAGCAGCGGCAGGGTCAGCGCATGCTGAGTCGGCATCGTCGTGAAGGTCCATCCCAAGATGACGAGCAGGTAGAGGGACGAGCAGATTGAGAGGATGACCTTGCCGCCATACCGATCGTCGAAGACGCCCCACACGCGAATGAACAACACATTCGTGAGTTGACTGAGCACGGCAAGGCCGACGACCAGCGACAGTGACAGCTCAAGGACCGTCAGCATGTACACGGCGAAGAATGGCACCGCGAGTTGAGTCACGAAGCTCCAGGCGAAGAGAAAGTTGATGAGGCGCCGGAAATTCCCGTCCCGCAGCGGCGCCGCCAGCGTCTGAACCATCGGGGGTCGGCCGCCCTCCGGCAGCAGCATGCGCGGCTCGGGCATGCGCGCCATGAATCCGACGGCGCCCATGCCGAGGGCGATGCTGCCGAGCAAGATGGCGTAGGAATAGCCGCGAATCACCTCGGCTTCCGGCACCGCGCCCTTCCACCAGTCGATGAAAAAGGCCGCCGCGAGTCCGGTGACCGCCGCGGCGACCGTGGCCGCACGCAGGCGGGTGGCAAAGAAGCTCCCCATGACGCCCTCGGGGACGAGATCGCGGATCCATCCGCTCCAACTCGTGGTGACGAACGCGTTGGCCAGGCCGCGAACTCCGATGAAGAGCAGGAGCAGCGTCACCGCGCCTGGGTTTGGCGTCTCGATGGCGAAGGGAATCAGGGCAATGGGTACCCACGTGGCGTAGGCGGCGAAATAGGCCGCGACCGCGATTGGCTTGCGTACGCGCATGCGCTCGACGGCGATAACCGCCAAGAGTTGGACCGGCTGCACGATGAACGGGATTGCCGTCATGATTCCGATGTGGACGGTGGAGGCGCCCAGGATGAGGGCAAAGGCGGTGAGAAAGCCGCCAGAGGCCAATCCGTCGGCCCCGGAGGCGGCGACGGCCTGCAGCGTCATATCGCGCATGCTCGACCGCCGCTCATCGTCGGTGAGCGATTCCCGCGGCTGGAAAAGGCCGCGAAGCAACCGTCGGGCGTTCAGTCGAAGCTCCGAGTCAGGGGACGGTCAACTCCCGAAGACGTCAAGGCCACGATCGCCGCGACCAATCGGCCGGGAGTCGGATCGTTCAGCACCACTCCGCGGCATCGGGCAGGGTCTCCGGACACGTCGAGAGGCGGTTGTCGTTTCCGATTGCTTGGCCGGGGAGGTGCAGTTGGTCGCGCAGGTTCACGCTCTGGAGCCCGGCGCCGTGGATTTCGCGCGCGAGACGGGGCAGCGCGGCAATGTCGCTCGCCAGGGCGTGGAGCAACAGGACTGCCCCGGGTTGGAGCTTCTCGGTCAGGTTGCCCAGCACGAAGTCCTGCGCGCGGACACTGTCGTCCCGGGGATAGAGCCAGCCCTGGGAATCCGCTGTCCACATGGCGATGTGGAGTCCCGCGGCCTGCGTGATCCGCAGCAGGCGGTTGCGAGCGTCCGGGATGCCCGCACCCAGCGGCGGCCGCATGAACAGCTGAGGGTAGGCGTAGCCCAACGTGGCATTGAGCTGGCGTCCAGTTTCATCAAACTCCCAGCGAATGCGGGCATCGCTCAGGTCGGGCAACGGCAGGTGCGAATAGGTGTGGTTCTCAATCGAATGCCCCTCAAAGATCGCCCGGCGCCAAAGGGCCGGATGCCTTTGCAGATTCGCGCCGACGGGAAAGAAGGTGATCTTGATGCGCTCGTCCCGCGCGATGTCGAGCACGCGGGCCGTTTGTTCCGGGTCCCAGCAGTCGTCAACCGTGACGAAGAGATACGGTTGCGTGGCGTCGCCGCGGCGGATCACCGGCGGCGCCTCCATCGGATACACCGGCAGCGCGCGCGGCAGGAAGGGCATTTCGGGAAAGTACCCAGCCGCCCGCAGATAGAGCGGTACGGGCGCCAACTCGGCGTCCTCGGGCCCACCGCCGTCCGGCAGGGTGATCACGGCGTTGTCAAATCGTTGCAGCGTCACACCTTGCACGCGCACCGGTGGCGTCGCCGGGGCGCCCAAGATGGGCCAGTTGCCGAGGGCGTGGTAGGCGTCGGCGAATACGCCGCTAATCCCGAGACTGGAAGCCGCACGATCGGACCACGCCGGGGGAATGCCATGCTCGGCCTCGAGGAAATCGTCGTAGCCGCCCTCGCTCGCCATCCTGAGCAGCGGCACCGGCCGGACGGTGCGCGAAACCGGCGACACGTGCAACACGAGACGCTCGAACGCCTGGCAGAGTGGATCGCTCGACCCGTCGCGAAATCTCCCGCTGATGCCCGGACCCGCCACCGGGCTGCCGCCGAGCGACGTGTAGGTCGAGGCGAATTGGCCCTGCGGAATATCTTCCACGACATACCCGAGGTCGGCGCGGTGCTCCGACACGAAGACCCACCAGGGGGCGCGGTCCTGGGCGACCAGCCGTGCCGGCCCCACGTGCAGCGCGCCGCCAAGCGCGGCCCCTGCGCCAAGCTGTAGGAGCCGGCGGCGCGGGAGGTGGAGCGGCCTCGGGGACTCCCCGGCGCCGGGGAGTCGAGCGATCGTCATTTGGGTCACCGTCGAAAGAGGGACGGCCATATTACCGGACGCAGCGGACGCGCGGAGCCGCGGCGAGAACGTCAGCGGCAGGCGCGTCGAGCCACGCGCGAGGGGTTCCATCGGTGGGCAATTGAGCGGCGGTCCGACCGGCGCGCCGCGTATCCTTGGCATCGTCGGCTCGATGCCATGAGGCGCGTGTGTCGCCGTCGAACCTGAAGCGACCCCTGAATCCAATGCCGGAGTTCGTGGAGCGCGCGTTGCTGGAACGCGAGCTCGTGGAGGCCTATCGCCTCCGGCCCCCCTATCAGCGCAACGACTACCTCGGCTGGATCAACCGGGCGAAGCGCGAGCCGACCAAGCGCCGGCGGCTGGCGCAAATGCTGGACGAGCTCGAGCAGGGCGACCGCTACATGAAGATGGCCTGGCGCCCCTCAACGCGGGGGCGCTAGTTTCGCCGCGGCGCTAGGCGGGTTTGCCGGTCGCGAGCGTCCGCTCGAATCGGACCCGTCCGCGCACGCCGGCGAGGCGGTGGAGCACCTCCGAGTCGACACCCTCGCGCTCCACGTAGCCGGCGCGGTCGTAAAACTCGCGCGCGGTCGCGTTGCTGGTCGGCACGTAGAGGCTGCACGCCGGGGCGTGCGCCTCGGCATGCCGGTACACCGTCTGCAAGAGGGCGTGCGCGACGCCATTGCCGCGGTGCTCGGGCGCCACGGCGAGGCAGGGAATGAACCAGTGATCCGGCGGCACGGCCGGGCTGGCGCGCATGAGGGCGCGGATGCGAGGAATCAGCTTCAGCAGCCCGCGAAGCCCGTAGGCGCGCCAATAGCCCCACAGGGTCGACCGGCGCCGCTGGGCAAGCACCGCCCACGGCGCGTGCGACACCAAGCCCACGACCTCGCCGTCGAGCTCGGCCAGCGTGGTGATGTCATAGCTCCACAGGGTGCCCGGATGCTGAAAGAGCCGCTCGAAGTACCGCGAGGCGCCGGCACCCCCCAAGCCAAAGACCGCATCGGCGAGCCGTGGGGTCAGCGCCTCGCGCAGCAGCGCGCCCGCGGGCAGCCGGTCGGCCGGCCGCGCATCGCGCAGCAGCAGACGACCGTGGGCCTGTGCCGCACTCACGCTCGCCACGCGCTGCGATCCGCTCACAATGGTCCTCCCTGGGTGCGACGATCGCACCAGCCCATTGCACGCTAGCCCGAACCGATTGAGCGTCCGTGCAGCGCCTATGCAGATTCTATGCAATTTGCTGGGGGACCGTAGGTACCATGGCACCCCCGCGCCGCTCGCAGACGCCCATGACTGAACCGACAAATCGGCGCTTCGTCCTTGCCAGCCGGCCCCATGGCATGCCGACGGCCGAGAACTTTCGGCTGGAAGAGACTCCGATCCCGGAGCCCGCCGACGCCGAGGCGCTGGTGCGCACGCTGTGGCTCTCGGTGGACCCCTACATGCGCTGGGCCATTCGCGGGACGCGGACCAATGTCGGGGAAGTCGTCACCGCCGAGGTAGTGGGGGAGGTGGCGGCGACGGCGTCTTCCGCCGTGGCCGTGGGGCAGGTCGTGGTGGGACGCATCGGGTGGCAGGCCTACGGCACGCTTGCGGCTGACGAGCTCCGCGTCATCGACCCGGCGATCGCCCCGATCCAGACCGGCGTCGGCATCCTGGGCATGCCGGGTCTCACGGCGTATTTCGGCCTGCTCGAGGTCGGCCGGCCGCGCCCCGGCGAGACGGTGCTGGTGTCGGGCGCCGCTGGAGCCGTCGGCTCCGCCGTGGGCCAGATTGCCGCGATCAAGGGCTGCCGCGTGGTGGGCATTGCCGGCACGGAGGCCAAGTGCCGGCACCTGACGCAGGACCTCGGCTTCGACGCGGCAATCAACTACCGCACCGACGACCTGGCGACGGCGCTCAAGCGGGCCTGTCCCGACGGCGTGGACATTTATTTCGATAACGTCGGCGGCCGCATCCTGGACATGGTGTTGCAGAACCTGCGCATGTACGCCCGCGTCGTGCTGTGCGGCTTCATTTCGCAATACAACCTCGAGGAGCCGGAGGTGGCGCCGCGGCATTCGGTGCCGCTGGCCCTGGCGTGCGCCCGCATGGAGGGCTTTTTCGCCAACGACTACTTCGACCGCACGGATGAGGCCCTGCGGGAGCTGGCGGGCTGGATCGACGCGGGACAACTCAAGTACCGCGAGGACATCGTCGAGGGGCTGGAAAACGCCCCGGCGGCCTTTCTGCGCCTGTTCACGGGCGCGAATATCGGCAAGGTGCTGGTCAAGGTGGCCGAGCCGTCGGTGTCCGCGTCGTAGACGGCCAACCGCCCGTGCGGGTGCGCTGGAACTTCGAGCGCACGGTTCACCAGTTCGCGGTGCACTGGGCCGGGGCGTTTCTGGGCGTGTTGCTCACGGCGCTGCTGCTGGACCCCTACGTTCGCCTGCCCGAAACCGGCTCGCTGATGTACTGGGCGACGGCGGCGGCGTTTTCCGCGGTGCTGGCGGCGCTGAACGTCTACGTGCGTCCGCTGATGTACCTGGCCACGCTGCCGCTCACCTGCTGCTTCATGGTGGTGACGCTGGGGTTCGGGCATTTCGTGGTGGGCGCGTTCATGTTCTGGCTGGCGGGACAGATCATTCCGCCGATCTACGTGGAGAGCTTTGGCTGGGCCCTGCTGGGGGCGCTGATCACGGCGGCGATCTCGACGAGCGTGTCGTGGCTGGTGTTTCGGCGCGGGCAGGCGGGTGGGGCGCCGCCGCGCGAGGGGGGTAACGGCGCCGGACCGTCGACGTAACTCAGCCTGGAGTTCTAAGGGCGAGCGCCTTAGATTCCTTGCTGCGCTCGGAATGACAGAAAGTGGGCGCGACGGGCCTGTCGGGCGCCGGGTCCGGTTGGGCGCCGGGCCGCGGGGCTAGTTCAGCGCGGAGGCGAAGGCTCGGAGGGACTCGCGCAGCGAGGCGCCCGTGGCGGCCACGGCGGTGGGCTCGTAGCCGCAGTGCGCCATGCAGTTGTCGCAGCGCTCGTCGCGGCCGCGACCGTAGCTGTCCCAATCCGTGGTCTCGATCAGTTCCTTGTAGGTCGAGACGTAGCCGTCCGACATCAGATAGCAGGGCCGCTGCCAGCCGAAGATCGAGTAACTGGGAATGCCCCAGGCGGTGCAGTCGTAGTCGACCTTGCCTTCCAGGAAGTCGAGGAAGAGCGGGCTGTGATTGAGCCGCCAGCGCTTGCGCCCGCCGCCGCGAAAGGCTTCGCGGAAGAGCCGCCGCGTCTGCTCCACCGGCAAGAAGTGCTCCTGGTCGGGGGCCTTCTCGTAGGCGTAGCCGGGCGAGATCATCATGTGGTCCACTTCGAGCTCGTCGTTGAGGAAATCCAGCACCGCGCGCACGTTGTCCGGAGTGTCGTGGGTGAAGAAGGTGGTGTTGGTGGTGACGCGGAATCCGGCGTGCTTGGCCGCCTTGATGGCTTCCACGGCCTTGTCGAACACGCCTTCCTGACAGACGGACTCGTCGTGCCGCTCACGCAGCCCGTCGATGTGAATGGCGAAAGCGAAGTAGGGCGACGGGGTGAAGAGCGAGAGCTTGCGCTCGAGCAGCAGGGCGTTGGTGCACAGATACACGAACTTGCGCCGCCGCACGAGCTCGTCGGCGATCTTGTGAATCTCGGGGTGCACCAGCGGCTCGCCGCCGGCGATGGACACCATGGGCGCGCCGCACTCCTCGACGGCGGCCACGGCCTGCTCGACGGGCATGCGCTTGCGCAACGTCGCGACCGGATGCTGGATCTTGCCGCAGCCCGCGCAGGCGAGGTTGCAGGCATAGAGCGGCTCGAGCTCGACGATGAGCGGGAACTTTTCGCGCCCGCGCAGCCGCTGCGTCATGAGATAGCGGGCAACGGTCACCGTTTGCCGCAGAGGAACGCCCATGAGCGCCTAGTGTCCGGGAGCCAGCACGAGAAAGCTACGACGTTCCATGCGCTCCGTCCAGTACGAATCGCGTGAGCCGCCCGGCGTGCCAGCCATTCACGTAGCGGCCCAGCGCCATGACGGGAAAGATCAGGCGGTAGAGGTGATAGTTGATGTAGAAGGCGCCGGGAAAGCCGGTGCCGGTGTATAGCGGCTCGTCCCACGAGCCGTCCTCGCGCTGGGTGTCGACGAGGTATTCGACGCCGCGGCGCGTCACGGACCCGTCGTCGCCGGCGGCCACGAGCGCGAGCAGCGCCCAGGCCGTCTGCGAGGCGGTGCTGGCGCCGCGACCCGACCAGCCCGCGGGATCGTCGTAGGACCTGAGATCCTCGCCCCAGCCTCCGTCGGGGTTCTGGCGCGCGGCCAGCCAGTGCACGGCGCGCCGGATGGACGGGTCGTCGGGTGAGACGCCGGCCGCCACGAGCGCGGGAACCGCCGCCCCGGTGCCGTAGATGTAGTTGGCGCCCCACCGCCCAAACCACGAGCCGTCGGGCTCCTGCGCGGACCGGAGCCAGGCGATGCCCCGTTGGACGCGGGCGTTGTAGGTCTTGCCTTCGAGGGCCAGCATTTCGATCGCGTGCGCGGTCACGTCGGCGCTGGGCGGGTCGATGACCTCGCCGAAGTCGCAGAACGCCGGCGCGCGGCACAGCGTGCGGGTGTTGTCGGCGTCGAACGCCGCCCAGCCGCCGTCCACGCATTGCATGCCGAGCGTCCAGGCGACACCGCGGTCGATGGCCCCCTTGGCATTCGGCACGTCGACGCGGCGCAGGGCCAGGATGACTTCGGCGGTGTCGTCGACGTCCGGGTAGTTGCGGTTCTCGAATTCGAAGGCCCAGCCGCCGGGGTGGAGATAGGGGCGGCGCACCGCCCAATCGCCCTTTTGGGAAACCTCTTCGCCCACCAGCCACTCGCCGGCGCGGCGTAACGCCGGGGCGTCGGGCGGTATGCCGGCGTCGGCCAGCGCCACCAGCGCCAGCGCGGTGTCCCAGACGGGCGACTGACAAGCCTCGAGGCGACGCACGCCCCCGTCCCAAATCGTGAACCGTTCGATGCCCTCGAGGGCATGCTTGATGACGGGTTGGGTCATGCCGTAGCCGCGCAGGCGCAGCGCAATGATGGAGTAGACCCACGGGGGCTGAATGCCGCCCCAGGAGCCGTCGGCTTCTTGCCGCCGCATGACCCATGACTCGGCGCGGTGCAGGGCGGCGGCGCGGAGCCAGCCCAGCGGCCGCCGCTCATAGCGCCGCAGCGCGCGGTCGATCCAGGTGAACCACCCCTTCCACGTGCGCAGCGACGCGCTCACCCGCGGAGCCGTGCCGCTGCGCAGCTCGTCGATGGTGAAATCGGCGGGCCTGACCGGGCGATAGGCGCGCACGATGCTGAGCGCCACGATGGTCTGCCGGGCCCAGCAGCCGAAGTCGTAGATGTTGAGCGGCACCCAGGTGGGCAGAAATATCATTTCGGGCGGAATGACCGGCAACTCGTCCCAGTCCCACCAGCCATGCAGCGCCAGCCACATGCGGGTGAAGACGCGAGTCGCTTCGAGTCCGCCCTGCTCGACGATCCAGGTTGCGGCGCGCTGCATGTGTTCGGCATCGGGCGCGTCGCCCGCCATCCGCAGGGCCACATAGGCCTCGACGGTCGTCGACAGGTCCCCTGGGCCATCCTCGAAGTTGGCCCAGGTGCCGTCGTCCCGCTGGCGCTGCCGGATCCAGGCCGCCGTCGCCCGCAAGACGTCGGCGTCAAGGACGCCCAGGAACTCGCGCAGGAACAGGTCTTCGGCCTCGATGGTCACGTTGGTGCCTAGCTCGCCACGCCAGACGCCCTGGGCGTCTTGCTGTTCGAGCAGCTGCGTGGAGGCACGCTCCAGCGCCACGCGGGCGCGCTTGCGCGCATCGCTGGGCGCGCCAGCGCCCATGGGTCCGGGGCGGGATCCGGAGGCGGGGTCCGGCACACGCCGAATCACGGGACGACGCCGCTCCTTGTCGTCGAGGGGTCCGCCGCTTGGCGAATATAGCAACGCGCGTCGGCCTCCGGCCGGAGCGCGCGAGTCACGCCGCGACCGGCGTCGCCAGGCCCAGCGCCTTCAGCGCGTGATCCGCCGCGCGGTTGCCGCTGCGCACGGCGCCCTCCATGGTCGCGGGCCATCCGGTGTCGGTCCAGGCACCGGCCAGAACCACGTTCGGCAGGGCGGTGCCGGGTCCGGGACGCCGCGCCAGGCTGCCGGGGGCCTGGCGAAACGTGGCCTGGTGCTCCCGAGTGACGTAGAACCCCCGAACCTGCGCCTCACGGGCCCGCGGGAAGACGCGCGCCAGCTCGGCGACGAACTGCTCGCGCAACGCGTCGGTGGGAACCTGGGCGTACGCGACGGCGCCCGAGAGCGAAACGGCCAGCGCCTGGCCGTCGGATAGCCCGGCGGCATCGGTGCGGTCGAATACCCACTGCACGGGCGTACCGACGCCGGCTGCGAACGGATGGGGCATGACCGGCCGGTCGTAGATCACGTGCAGGTTCACGATGGGCACGGACCCCAATTCGGCAAAGCGCGCCGCGTGCCGATCGGCGGCCGCCGGCACGAGCCGCGCCGCCTGCGCATGGGGCACCGCCAGCACGACGGCGTCGGCCGTCAGGTCTTCGCCTTGCCGCCGCACGTGCACCTCGCCATCCGGCTCGGCCTCGATCTGGGAGACCGCCACCCCGAGTTGCACGTCCACGCCTGCCGCTCGCAGGGCGCGCAATCCCTGGTCGCTATGCGCGCGGCCCAGGGTGGTCGTGGTGTAGCCCATGTCCGCCGCCGACCGGTCGCGCAGCAGGCCGACCTTGAAAACCATGGCCGCGAGGCTCAGCGAGGCCTCGGCCGACGGCAGGTTCACGGTCGGCAGGACGATCAGGTCCCAGAGCGCTTCGAGCGAGCCGTCGGACTGGCCGCGAGCGCGCAGCCAGCGCCCGAAGGTGTGCGCGTCCAGCGACGCGTCGCGCAGATCGAGGCGCATCAGCCCGATCAAGGCCCGCCCCAGCTGCAGGCGCTCGCCGAGCGACAAGTGCCGGTAGGCTCCCAGGCTGCGGGCGAGGTGCAGCGGGGCCGGCAGATTGGCCCGCTTGATCCAGGCCACGCCGTGCCCCGGCCGGATGACCGGGATTTCGAGCCGGCGCTGCATGGTGACCATGTCGGAGGCGCCGATGCGGTCGATGAAGGCGCGGTAGGCCGTGCAGCAGCGCAGGTGCACGTGCTGGCCGTTGTCGAACCACAGCCCGTCGCGCTGGAACGAGTAGGTGGCCCCACCGAGACGCCGCCGCGCCTCGAGCAGCGTCACGCGCGCCCCGGCGTCAGCGCAGGTGAGCGCCGCCGCGCATCCCGCAAGTCCGCCGCCAACCACCACGACGTGGCGGCTCATCCGCGGATCAGGCTCCACAGCGCGACGCGCACCTTGGTCCCGGTGGGCAGCGACACCCGCCCGCGGGTGACGGCGGCCGGGTCCTGCTCGATGCGCCGCAACACCTGCCGGTAGATGCCGGCCATGGCGGCGGCGCAGGCCGTGCTGCGCCAGTCCAGCAGCGGCAGCAGCTGCAAGCCCAGGTCGAACTGCCGCCTCGCGCGCTGGGCCTGGAAACGAATCAGCGCCTCGAACGCCGGGGTGGGCGTGAGCGGCGGGCGCAGCTCACAGGCGAATGCCGCCAGGTCCTCACGCGGCAGGTACACGCGGCCCTGCGCCAGGTCCTCCCGCACGTCGCGGAGGATGTTGGTGAGCTGCAGCGCCACGCCCAGCTCGTCGGCCAGCGGCTCGGCCCGGGCCATGTCGCGCGATTCGAACACACCCAGGGAGAGCCGTCCGATGCTGCCCGCGACGCGACGGCAATAGACCACGAGCTCGTCGAATGTCTCGTAGGTGACGCCGCGCACGTCCATCTCCACGCCGTCGATCAGATCGCCAAACGCGTCCAGCGGCACGGGGAGGCGATCGGCCGCGTGGCGCAGCGCCGTCATGACCGGGTCCGCGGCGCCGTTAGTCGCAGATTCAAGCCGCTGCCGCGCCTCCGCCAGCGCGGCGGCCTTGGCGGGCGGCGGCAGGCCACCGTCGCCGATATCGTCGATCTGCCGCGCGAAGGCGTAGACGGCGCTGAGCGCGCGTCGCTTGGGCGGCGGAAGCAGGCGAATGCCCCAGTAGAAGTTTGCGGCGCGCGAGCGGGTGATCTGCTCGCAGACGTCGTAGGCAGCTTCGACTTCCACGGGCTACCAGCTCATCCAAAGTCGCGCCAAGGCGCGCGCGGCGCGCGCCTTGTGCCGCAGCGTCGGGCGCGGGGCGCGCCCCAGCACGTCGTAGTCGGCGTCGCGAATCGCGTGCAGCGCGGCCCGCCCGCCCTCGGTGAATGCCGCGATGGCCAGCCCGTACGTGCCGGGAAGCAACCGGCTCAACGGGGCGCCGCGGTCGAGGAGCGCCTCGGCGCGGTCGACCTCGAAGGCCATGAGCTCGCGAAACTCGGGCGTGGTTACGCGCAGCCCAAAGTCCTCGGTCCGGCAATCAAATCGCTCCAGGTCCTCGCGCGGCACGTAGACGCGTCCGCTGTCGTAGTCCTCGGCGATGTCCTGCCAATGCTCGACCAGTTGCAGGCCGGTGCAGATCTGGTCCGACAGCCACACGCGCTCGGGAGTGAACGCGCCGAATACGTGCAGCACCATGCGTCCCACGGGATTGGCCGACAGCTCGCAGTACCCCACGAGATCCTCGAACGTCTCGTAGGCGTGGACCGTCTGATCCTGGCGGTTGGCCTGGATGAGGCGGCGGAACGGCTCGTCGGGAATGTCCGCCGCGCGGACGGTGGCGACCAGCCGGCGCATGATCGGATGCGCCGGTACCCGTCCGGCGTAGATGGCCGACACCTCGTCGTCGAGCCAGTCGAGCAAGGCCAGGCGATCCCCTTCGGCGGCGTCGCCCAGCTCATCCACCAGCCGGGCGAATCCATAGACGGCGAGCAGGTGGCGACGCACGTCCGGCGGCAGCAGCCGCATGGCGACGGGGAAGTTTTCCCCGGAAGCGCGCGCCATCACCGCGTCGCGGCGAGGCACGCCGTCCGGGATCGGCGGCGCGGGCGGGGACGCGGCGTTCACACTTGACATGGCGGCTCCGCCCGCCGCGCCTGGCGCATGCGGGACGGCCTGGATGCTGAAGGTCGACTGGGGCGCAATTCTACGCGGGGCCGTGGAGGGCGATCGGGCTTGAGCGTTTGCTGCGCTGTCGGGCCTATACTCGACGCGCGATCGGGCGCCGCGCGGGAGGGCACGACGTGCGCATTGCCATCAACGGGTTCGGGCGGATCGGCCGGCAGGCATTTCGCGCGCTGCTGGAACGCCAGCCGCAGGCCGAGGTCGTGGGCATCAACGAGCTGGTGGACCTGGAGACGCTGGCCCACCTGCTGCGCTACGACAGCAACTATGGGCGCTTTCCGGGCGAGGTGGCCGTGGATGGCACGGACCTGGTGGTCAACGAACATCGCATACCCACCACCTCGCAACGGGAGTGGGACCGTCTGCCGTGGGGCGACCTGGGCGCGCAGCTGGTGATCGAGGCCACGGGCGTCGGCACCGAGCGGGAACGCGCCGCGCTGCACCTGGACGCGGGCGCCGAGCGGGTGCTGATCACGGCGCCCGCCACGGGGGCCGATCTCACCCTCGTCATGGGCGTCAATCACGACCGCTACGATCCCGCCGCTCATCACGTCGTGAGCAACGCCTCGTGCACCACGAACGGTTTGGCGCCGCCGCTGGACACGCTGCACCGCGCCTTCGGCGTGCGGAAGGGCCTGATGTCCACGGTGCACGCCTACACCGCGTCGCAGGCGCTGGTCGACGGCCCGGCGGGCGACATTCGCGAGGCCCGCTCCGCGGCGATGAGCATCGTCCCGACGTCAACCGGTGCCGCCAAGGCCATCGGATTGGTGATCCCCGAGCTCGAGGGGCGCATGCACGGCGCGGCCTATCGCGTGCCCGTGCCCACGGTGTCCATCGTGGAGTTCGTGGCGCACCTGGAGCGTCCGGCGAGCGAGGCGGAGGTCAACGACGCGCTGCGCGAGGCGGCCGCGAACCGGCTGCGGGGCGTGATGGCGATCAACGACGAGCCGCTGGTGTCGGTGGACCTGCGCGGCGACCCCCACTCGTCGATTGTCGAGGCCGAGAGCACCATGGCCATCGGCGACGACCTGGTGAAGGTCGCCGCGTGGTACGACAACGAGTGGGGCTATGCCTGCCGCGTGGCCGACGCGGCGGCGCTGGTCGCCGCCGGGACGCCCGCGGCGGCCGCCGTCTAGCCGCAACCGCCTGGTGGCGTCCGTCGCCGATGGGTTCGCCGCATGAAGCGCGGACTGGCGGACCTTGACGTCAACGGTCGCCGGGTCTTCGTCCGCGCCGACTTCAACGTGCCGCTCGACGGGGACGCGATTCGCGACGACTCCCGAATCAAGGCGTCGCTGCCCACCATTCGGGACCTGCGCGACCGAGGCGCGCGCGTGGTGCTGGCCTCGCATCTCGGCCGGCCGCAGGGCGCCCCACGTCCCGAGCTGTCGCTGGCGCCCGTCGCGGAGCGCCTCGCGCAGTGCCTCGGCGCTTCGGTTCCCCTGGCCCCCGACAGCGTCGGTCCCGAGATCGAGCGGCTGACGCGCGAGCTCGCGGCCGGGGAAGTCCTGCTGCTCGAAAACGTGCGTTTCCACTCCGGCGAGGAGGCCAACGACCCGGCTCACGTGCGTGCGCTGGCGCGGCTGGCCGACCGCTACGTGAATGACGCCTTCGGCACGGCGCACCGGGCGCATGCCAGCACGACCGGGCTGGCCCACGCGCTGCCCGCCGCCGCCGGGCGTCTCATGCTGGCCGAGCTGCACGCGTTGGACCCCATCGTGCAGGGACCGCCGCGGCCGTTTGCGGCCATCGTGGGCGGGGCCAAGATCACCGACAAGATCGCGCTGCTCGAGCGGCTGGCGGCGACGGCTGACGTGCTGATCCTGGGCGGGGCGATGGCCAACACCTTCCTGGCGGCGGACAGCGTTGACATCGGTCGGTCGCGGGCGGAGAGCGCGGCAGGCGCCGTCGCTCGAATTCGGTCCTCGGTTGCCGCGACGGGCTGCCGGCTGGTGCTTCCGGTTGATGCGGTGGTGGCCAACGCGGCAGCCGACGACGCGGCCCCCGTCACGGTGGGGCTGGACGCGGTACCGACCGACGCCATGATTCTGGACATTGGCCCCGCGTCGCTGGCGGCCTACGCCGAGGCGCTCGCCCGCGCGCGCACGGTTCTGTGGAACGGTCCGGTCGGCGTCTATGAGTTGGCGCCGTTCGCTGCCGGCACGCTGGGTCTGGCGCGGCTCCTCGCCGACTCGCCCGCCCAGGTGGTCGTGGCGGGCGGCGACGCGGTGGCGGCGGCTCAGGCGTCAGGTCGCGCGGAAGACTTCGCCCACCTGAGCACGGGCGGCGGCGCGACGCTCGAGCTCATCGAAGGCCGCGAGCTTCCAGGCGTGGCCGCGCTGCCGGAGGGTTGAGGCGGGTCATCGTCCCCGCGCGGCGGCGATGGCGTCTCGGGCTGCACGCAGCCCGGGCCACCCGACCTGGATTCCCGCCCTCGGAGACTGCTGCAAAATCCAGCCGGGGTTGGGGATGACCGGGCGCATCCTGTCCGCGCCCAGGTTCAGCGAAGGGTGGATTCCCGCCTTCGCGGGAATGGCGAATCGTGGGCCCGACTTCTCTACTCCGGCAGCCAGCTCCGGTCGAGGAGGATGCGGGCTTCGCCGACGCGGCGGGTGACGGCCTGGGCGTCGAGGTGCTCCAAGAACGCCAGGACGTATTTGCGGCTGGTGCCCAACTGGTCGCGGAGTTGCTTCACCGTGATCTGGTCGCTTGCGGCGAAGGCCTCGCCAATGGCCTCCCGCCAGCGCGCATAGCCCGCTTGGGTGAGGCCGAATGTCGGCGTGATGCGGACGAGTTCACCCGCGGTCGCCAGGGCGTCGAGGAGCGCGCTCGAGGCTCCCTGGGAGCGCGCCAGCGCGGGGAGGTCCGGCGGCGCGAAGCCGCCCTGGTCGAGCGCGGCGAGGAAACGGTCGGCCTCCGGGCCGTGCGGCGCGGCCGATTGTCCAGGCGGCAGGACTCGACCTTCCTTCAGGACGAGCCGGCCCTGCTCAGCCATGCCTTCGAGCAGCGCCGCGACGAGGGGCGCGGGGGCTCCGAGCTCCTGGGGCAACGCCGCCCGCGACAGGCCTGCGGCGGCGCGTGGCGATAGCCGGGCACGGATGCGCCGGCGCAGTGCGTCGACGACGGCGGCCGGCGCCGCGTAGCCGCCGACGACGCTCAACCCGCCGGCGCGCTCCACCTCGGCCACCAATGCCGTCACCTGGTCGAGGCTCAACTCGGTGCGTCGCGCGATCTCGACCGGCGTGAGCGGGCCGCCGGCCTCGACCGCCGCGGCCACAAGTTCGGCGGGCGGGGCGCGGCGAGCGCGTTCGAGGGCCTCCAGCGCGTCGCGGTCGCCGCGCGGCACGTGGCGGGCCGCCGCGCGCACGATCTCGCCGCCGCCAATGGTCATGGGCGGCGAGAGCCGCCGGATCACATAGGGGTCGCCCTTGCGGATGGCGACCGCCTCGCCAAGCCGCCACTGGACCCAGCCGGCGCTCCCCGGCTGGATGGGGTCGGCCTCCAGGTAGCGCAGCGCCGCGACGACCTCGGCGGTGCCCGAGTGCCACGACACGCGCTCCCCTGGCTTCAGCGCGCGCGGCGCCGACGGCAGCAGGCGCAGCGTGGCGTCCACGCGTCGCGTCTCGGTGGCGGCGCCGGGCGCGGCGACCACCGTGCCGCGCGGGACGTCCGCGGGCGCGATGCCGCCGAGGTTCACCGCCACGCGTCGTCCCGGCCAGGCGCGGTCCTCCGCCGCGCGATGGGTCTGCAAGCCGCGCACGCGTGTCCGCGCGCCACCCGGATAGAGGTGGACCATGTCGCCCACGTCCAGCGGCCCGCCGGCCAGCGTGCCCGTCACCACGGTGCCGAAGCCGCGCTGGGTGAAGGCCCGGTCCACCGGCAGTCGCGGTCCGCCAATCTGCGGTCGGGACAACGGCTGCGCGAGCAGCGCATCCAGCGCGTCCAGGAGCGCGTCCAGTCCGCAGCCGTCGCGTGCGGAGACGGGGACGATGGGCGCTTGGGCCAGCGAGCTGGCCGCCAGGGTCTCCCGCACCTCCTGTTCGACAAGGTCGAGCCATTCCTCGTCCACCAGGTCCGTCTTGGCCAGCGCGACCACGCCGCGCTCAATGCCCAGCAGGGTCACGATGTCGAGGTGCTCGCGCGTCTGCGGCATCACGCCTTCGTCGGCGGCGACCACGAACAGACAGGCGTCGATGCCGCCCACGCCGGCCAACATGTTGTGAATGAACCGCTCATGCCCCGGAACGTCCACCAGGCTCACCGAGCGCCCGCTGGGCAGGGTGAGCCAGGCGAAGCCCAGGTCGATGGTCATGCCGCGGGCCTTCTCTTCGGCGAGACGATCCGGGTCGATGCCGGTGAGCGCGTGCACCAGGGTGGACTTGCCGTGATCGACGTGCCCCGCCGTGCCAACCGTGGCCGCGGGCGGGGCGGCGCTCGCGGCCGTCACGCCGGGGTCGGCGGACCGCTGCCCGTTTCAGCCGCGGCGTCGGCCAGCAGCGGTGCGGGATCGATATCCACCAGGCCGTCGCCCAGGACGAAGTTGTCGATCAGGCGCACGCCGTCAACCCAGGCGGCCACGAGCAGGACCGCAGCGCCGGCCTGGGGGGAAAGCTCCTCCAGCGTGAATGGATTGCGCGCAACCGCATAGTCGACGGTGACACCCGGTTCAGCCTCCAATTTCCGCCGCATGGTGCGCTCCAGGCGATCCGCCCCCCGCTCGCCGCGCCGCCAGGCCCCGGCCCCGGCCGCCAACGCGCGATGAATCGCGCGCGCCGCCTCGCGGCCCTCGACCGACAGCCGCACGTTGCGCGTGCCCAGGGCCAAACCATCGTCGCTACGCACGGTGCCGACCACGCGCACCGCCACGCCGAGCGCAAGATCCTGCACGACTTGCCGGATCACCCGCGTTTGTTGCCAATCTTTCTGCCCGAGGTAGGTGCGCTCGGGGCGCGTGAGGTTGAGCAGCAGAACGACCACGGTGGCGACGCCGTCGAAATGGCCCGGCCGGCTGGCGCCTTCGAGCACGCCGCTGAGAGTCGGTACGCAAACCTGGGTGGCGAACTCCGGCCCGTAGATCTCGTGGGCCGGAGGGACGAACACCACGTCGGCGCCCTCGGCTTCAAATCGACGCAAATCGGCCGCCTCGTCGCCGGGATAGGTCGCGGCGTCTTGCTCGATCTCAAACTGGATGGGGTTCACGAAGAGCGTGCCCACCACGGAGGCGCATTCGCGGCGCGCGGCGCGCAGCAGGGCGGTATGGCCGTCGTGTAAGCCGCCCATCGTGAACACGGCGCCAACGGGATCCGGGAGTTGGGCGCGCGCCGCCGCCAATTCAGCGCGCGTGCGCGCCACGATCATGCCGTGGCTCGGTGGCTGGGGCTGGTCATGGCGTCATGGCTGCGGCGGTCACCCTCTCCCTCCAGGGACACCTTTGCAGATTCCGGTAGGGGCAGGCCTGAGACTCGCCCGCGTGCCAAGCATCCAGCGTGCCTCCAGGTTCGACCGGACCGGACTCCGGCCTCCGCCGGAGTGACGGAGGGGGTGGCGGTTGTTCCGGTCCTGACCGCGCTCCATACTGCCAATCATGGCACTTGAAGCTGAGGCGCCGGTCGCCCCATCGGCTGTGGAAATCAAGGCCGCGCTAACGCGGGACCTGCCTGCCAGCCGCATCCGCACCGGCAGCCTCGGAGCGTTGGCCGTGGACGGGATCGAGCCGTCCGTGGTCGTTCAGCCCGAGCATCCGGATGAAGCGGCGGCCGCGCTGGCGCGGTGCGACGAGGTTGGCGCCGCGGTCGTACCGCGCGGGGGCGGCGCCCAGATGGCGCTGGGCAACATCCCGGAGCGCGTGGACGTGGTGCTCGACATGACTGCGCTCGATCAGATCGTGACCTACACGCCGGCGGACCTGACGCTTGGCGTGCAAGCAGGAATCTCGCTGGCCGCGCTGCAGGCGCGCTTGGGCGAGGAAGGCCAGCACCTGCCGCTGGACCCGCCATTCGCGGCATCCGCGACGCTGGGCGGCCTGATGGCCACCAACACGTCGGGCCCCCGCCGGGTGGCCTCGGGCTCGCTGCGCGACCTGGTGATCGGCGCGGAGACGGCGGGGCCGGACGGCGCCATCACCAAGTCCGGCGGCATGGTGGTCAAGAACGTGACCGGCTATGACCTGCACAAGGGTCACATTGGCGCGCTGGGCACCCTGGCCCTCATTACGCGCGTGAATCTCAAGGTGGCGCCGCTGCCGACCAACGAGCGCACGGCGGTCTATGGCTACGCGTCGGCGCTCGACGCGGGGGGCGCCGTTGGGTCGATCGTGGGCCTGCCCGTTGCGCCCACAGGGGTCGATCTCATCGACCGGCGACTGGTGGCGACAGCCGACGTGCCGGGCCGGCCTTGGCTGCTGGCGGTGCGCTTCGCGGGGACGGAGGCCGGGGTGACCGCGCAACTCGCGATGGTCCACGAGACGCTCGCCTCGAACGGCGCCGCCCCGCACTTGCTGGAGGGCGACGCGCAGCGCGACTTCTGGCGCGACGCGGTGCGCGTGGCGGAACCGCCGCCGACCGGCGAGCCGTATACGGTGTGCCGCATGAGCGCCCTTTCGTCGCAGATTCCATCGCTTCTCGGTACGGCGGCCGAGATCGCCGCCGAGCACGGCCTGGAGTGGCGCGCGGAGGCGCACGCGGTGAGCGGCGTGGGGCGGGTGCGCTGGACGGACGGCGACGACGACGCGGTCTGCCGCGCCGTCTCCGACCTGCGCGGCGCCGCGCGGATGTTCGACGCTCCCGTCGTGGTCGAGGCGGCGCCACCCGGCGTCAAGCGCCGCCTGGATGTTTGGGGCATGGACCCGTCCAACGCCGCGCATGCGCTCGCCAGCGAGTTGCGGCGCGCCTTCGATCCCAACCGCACGCTCAACCCCGGGCGCTTCCTGGCGGACGCCGTATGAGCGTGGCAGCGCCGCGGGTCGGCTTCAGCGCACACGACGCGCCCGATCCCGCCACCATCGCCACCTGCGTGCATTGCGGTTTGTGCCTCAACGAGTGCCCGACCTACCGCGTGCTGCGGCTGGAGATGGACTCCCCGCGCGGGCGGATTCAGCTCACCAAGGCGGTGTCCGACGGGCACATGTCCCTCACCAGCCCGACCTTTCTGAAGCACACCTTTCGCTGCCTGGACTGCCGCGCGTGTGAGACGGCCTGTCCCTCGGGCGTGAAATACGGCGAGATCATCGAGGACGTGCGCGCGCAGACGGTGCAGGCCGGGCTGTTGCCGCGGGCGCGGCGCGTCGCGGACCTGGTGCTGCGCCACGTTTTCACCCGACCGCGGGCCCTGCGGATGCTGGGGCAGGGCTTACGGCTGTATCAGCGCAGCGGCGTGCAGTGGCTGGTCCGCCGCAGCCGGGTGCTGCACGCCCTGGCGCCGCCGCTGGCGCGGCTCGACGCGATGTCGCCGCCGATGTCCGCGCAGTTCCTGCAGGCCGCCGACCTGCGCTTCGTTCCGGCCGAGGGCGAACGCCGCCATCGAGTGGCATTCCTCACCGGCTGCATCATGTCGCTGTCACTCGCCGAGGCCCACCGCGCCTCGCTGCGAGTGCTGGCGCGCGCCGGCTGCGACGTCCACATTCCGGAGCACCAGCAATGCTGCGGGGCGCTGCACGTGCACGGCGGCGCGCGCGAAACCGCCCGCGACCTGGCCCGGCGCAACATCGACGCCTTCGAGGCGGGCGGCTATGACGCCATCGTCGTCAATTCCGCCGGCTGCGGCTCGACCCTGAAGGAGTACGGCCACCTGCTGGCCGGAGATCCCGCGTACGGCGAGCGGGCGCGCGCCTTCGTCGCCAAGGTGCGGGACTTCTCGGAGTTCCTGGCCGAGATCGAGGCGCCGGGCGGTTCAGCCGCGGTCGAGCGCGAGGTGATCTACCAGGACGCCTGCCACCTGGTGCACGCCCAGGGCATCACGCAGCAGCCGCGCGACCTGATCGGCGCGATTCCCGGCGTGAAGCTGGTGGAGACGGCCAACCCCACGGTTTGCTGCGGCGCCGCGGGCCTCTACAGCGCCACCGACACGGAGGTGTCGCTGCAAATCCTGGACGAGAAGCTCGACGCGATCGAGGCCACCGGCGCGCGCACGATCGTGTCGGGCAATCCGGGCTGCATCCTGCACCTGCGCACCGGCGCGCGGAGGCGAGGCCTCGACCTGGAAGTGGTGCACCTCGCCGAGTTCCTGGATTCGGCCTACGCGGCTGGGCCCGGTCCCATCTCCGTCGATGAGACTGTTGCAGAGTCCGGCCAAGCTTGAGGACCACCGGGCGAACCCTATCTGCCCCCAGATTCAATGAAGGGTGGATTCCCGCCTCGTATCGAGTACGGGGCAGGCTCTTCGCGGGAATGACGAAGGGGTTGTTCGAGGCTCCCTCCATGGCAGAGGGCGCCAGGTAGCGTCAGCCGCCGAGCGCCTCGCTGACCAGCGGGTAGATCTCGCCGGGCTTGGCGTGGCGCTTCAGCTCCCGCTTGGAGAACACCAGCTCGTCGTTAACCTTCACCTCGAACACGCCGCCGCCGGAGGGAATCAGCGTCCACTCCGCAATGTCCTTCGCAAACTCGGTCAGAATCTCCTCCGTCGCACGGACGGCTCTGGGGAGATAGTTTCATTGGCTGCAGTATTCGATGGAGACTCGGGCGCCATGCGACATGTTGGGCTCCCCCTGATGCGGTTCGAGACTTGCGCGTGCGGTTCCATCCTCGCACGCCGCGCGGACCGCGCGCACGTCGGGAACTAGGCATGCGGCTGGGACGGCTGCGGCGACCCATGGCCGCGTCGGTTGACGCCGGCGCGGCGCCCACGCGCCGCCGCTTCGGCGGCGGGCTGCGGCGCTGGTTCGACCGCGGCGGCCTCGACGACGCCGACTGGGAGGAGCTCGAAGAGCTGCTGATCCAGGCCGACCTCGGTCCCGAGCTGTCGCTGGAGCTGGTGGAAGGGCTGCGAGACGCCGTGCAGGACGCGGGCATCAAGGACCCTGAAGCCGCCCGGGCTCTGCTTTGCGAACGCCTGACCGCCGAGCTCGGCGGCCCCGAGCGCGCCTTCGCGGCGGGCGAACCGCCGCAGGTGGTGCTGGTGGTGGGCGTGAACGGCGCGGGCAAGACGACGTCCATCGCCAAGCTGGGCACGCTGCTCCAGAGCCACAGCTACTCCGTGCTCCTGGCCGCGGCCGACACTTACCGCGCCGGAGCCATCGACCAACTCCGAATCTGGGGCGAGCGCATCGAGGCGCCGGTCGTCGCGCATCAGCCGGGCAGCGATCCCGGGGCGGTGGTCTACGACGCCCTGGACGCGGCCAAGGCGCGCGGCGTCGACTACGTCATCGCCGACACGGCGGGCCGCCAGCACACAAATCTCAACCTGATGAACGAGCTGGCCAAGGTGCGCCGCGTGGCCGAGCGGCAGGTGCCCGGCGCGCCGCACGAGGTGCTGCTGGTGCTGGACGCCTTGACCGGGCAAAACGGCCTGCGCCAAGCTCAGGCGTTTCGCGACGCGGTGGACGTGACCGGCGTGATCGTCTCCAAGCTCGACAGCTCGGCCAAGGGCGGCGTGGCGTTCGCCGTCACGCGCGCGCTCGGCGTGCCGATCAAGTTCATCGGTACGGGTGAGCGGACGGAGGATTTCGCGGTGTTCGAGCCCGAGGAGTTCGCCGCCGCCGTGCTCGCCGGCGACGACGACACGGAGCGCGGTGCATGAAGGGCGTGATTCTCGCCGGTGGCACGGGATCGCGTCTGGACCCCCTGACGCGCGTGACGAACAAGCAACTGCTGCCCGTCTTCGACAAGCCGATGATCTACTACCCCATCGAGACGCTGGTGAACGCCGGAGTGACCGAGATCCTGATCGTGACCAGCGGCTCGAGCGCCGGCGACTTTCTGCAACTCTTGGGCAACGGCCGCGAGTTCGGTATCGACCACCTGGGCTACACCTACCAGGAGGGCGCGGGCGGCATCGCGGAAGCCATTGGCCTGGCCGAGCCGTTCGTGGGCCGCGACCGCATGCTGGTGATCCTGGGCGACAACATCATCGGCGGAAACATCATCGAAGCCGCTCGCCGCTTCGAGGCCCAGCCGTCGGGGGCCAAGGTGCTGCTCACCGAGGTCGAGAATCCCCAGGCCTACGGCGTGGCGGAGCTGGACGGCGACCGCATCGTGCAATTCATCGAGAAGCCCGAGCGCCCGCCCTCGAATCTGGCGGTGACGGGAATCTACTTCTACGACGAGAACGCCTTCGACCTGGTGCGCCAGCTCGACCGGTCGGCGCGCGGCGAGCTGGAGGTCACGGACCTGAACAACGCCTACCTGGCGCGCGGCGAGATGACCCACGACCTCCTGGAGGGGTACTGGGCCGACTGCGGCGAGTCCATCGAGCACTACCTGCAGGCATGCAACCTGGTGGCCGAACAAGGCGCCAACCGGATCGGCGGGTAGTGACGCCCGCCCGACGCCGCCCCCTCGTGGCCGGCAATTGGAAGATGCACACGACGCCGCAATCGGGCGTTGAGCTGGCCCGCGCCATCGTCCGCGCCGGGCCGCCCGATGGGGTCGACCTGGTGCTCTGCCCGCCCGCGATCGCCGTGACCGACGTGGCGCGCGCGGTGGTGGGCACGACGGTGCGGGTGGGCGCGCAGAACATGCACTGGCTCGACGCCGGCGCGTTCACCGGCGAAATCTCGGCCTCGATGCTGGCCGGCGTGGCGGAGGTGGTGATCGTGGGCCACTCGGAGCGCCGCGGCGACTTCGGCGAGACCGACGAGATGGTGAACCGCAAGCTGCGGGCGGCCCTGGCCGCCGGCCTCACGCCGATCGTCTGCGTGGGCGAAACCGAGTCCGTGCGCGACGCCGGCGGGGCGCGGGCGTTGATCACCGCGCAAGTTCAGGCGGCCCTCGAAGGGGTCGACTCCGAAGCCGCTGGGCCGCTGGTGATGGCCTACGAGCCGGTGTGGGCCATCGGCACGGGGCGCACGGCGTCTCCGGAACAGGCGGCGGAGGCCATCGGCTGGGCGCGCGAGGCGCTGGGCCACGCGCTGGACGCCGCGGCGGCGGAGCGCACGCGGGTGCTCTATGGCGGCAGCGTGTCGCCGGCTAACGCGCGCGAGCTCCTGGCGCAGGACGGCGTGGACGGGGCGCTGGTCGGCGGCGCGAGCTTGAAGGCGGACGACTTCATCGCCATCGCGCGGAGCGCGGTTCCTTAGGAATTACCTAACCTGAACGGGCGGATCTCAGACCCGCCCCTACCCCGGACGCCCGGCGCCCGCCTACCGTCGCCGCGGCCGAGGGAGCCAACGGCCAACCTGCTGCGTGTAGGCCGTGTACTCATCGCCGAACTCGCGGGCGAGGTGCGGCTCTTCGTGGAAGCGGATGACCAGCGAGTACAGGACGAAGAGCCCGACCGCGTAGGCCAGCGGTAGGGCCGTTGCGAAGAGGGCGGCCCACCCGGCGACGATCAGCAGCATTGCGACGTACAGCGGGTTGCGCGAGTAGCGGTAGATCCCGCGGACGACCAACCGCTTTGGGGCGTCGATTGGCGCCGGGGTTCCCTGCCCGATTTTGGCGAAGTCCCACACGGCGCGCAGATAGATTGCAATGCCGAGCGCGAAGAGGCATACGGCCAGCCCAAGCCAGGCCCCGCCGGCGACAGTCCGATCACCCCCGAGTAGGAACGGGACGAGCACCGCAACCGAGCCCGGCACGACCACCGTGAACAACGCGACTTTGAGGAAGAGCTTCATGCGGTCCCAGGAATCCTCTGTTTGAGTCCATTCTCCTTTGGAGGAGACCGTTGCGAAACCTTCCGTCATTCCGGCGGAGGCCGGAATCCAGGCGGGGTCTCGGGCGTGTCGGGCGAATCTGGACCCCGGCCTTCGCCGGGGTGACGAGGACGGCGGGACCTGAAAATCCCCCCTCGACTCAGGCCGGTCGCGGGTTCGACCAGGCGATGCGGCCCTCGGCGTCCTCGACCTCCACGCGGAGGTAGCGCTCGGGATACGCCGGCGACTGGCGCCGCTCGAAGGTGACGTCGGTGAGCAGCTCCCCGCCGTCGACGTGACGGGTGTCTCCGCCCGCCCGGGCGGTGATGAGGGACACGCGCCGCGCGGGAGAGCAGCGCACCGTCACGTGGGTGGCGCTGATCTGCACGTCGTGGAGCTCCGGGCCCATGGAGGAGTAGAAGTGGCCCGCACGCATGGCCTCGATCAAGCCGCGTTGGCTGAAGTCGGTGGTGCGCACCATCACCCAGCCGCGGCCCTCCTCATTGAGCATCCAGTGGGTGTCGTCGGTGGCGAAGCCCCAGGTGATGCCCAGCGTGTCGCCGTAGTCGTCCCAATGGACCGACGAAAAACCCTTGGCCCGGTTGCGGTCGCAGATGGAGTTGAAGACTTCCATCCCCGCGAAGCCTTCCAGCTCGCTCATGTCGGCGGCGGTCTGCCCGAGCCAGTAGGGATGCCCCAGGATCGCCAGCCCCCCGTCGGCGTTGACGCGGTCGATGGCCTCCTGCGGGCCCAGGGTCTCGTCGCCGCGGTCGAAACTGTGCATGCCCAGCCCGACGATGTGATACCGGATCCCGAGCCACGGGTCGGGGCCGTGCATCTCCATGCCGGGAATGGTGATGAAGTCGTCGGTGGTCAGCGCCGAGGTGTCGCTCACTACGTTGTGGTCGGTGAGCGCCATGAAGTCGTAGCCGTTGTCGCGGTACCAGATCACCGCGTCTTCGGGGGACTTCCGCCCGTCGGAGTTGGTGGAGTGCGTGTGCAGGTTGCCGCGATACCAGCGGCCCTCAACCGCGAAGGGATCGCCTGCGTGTTCGTCTGACGTCATGTCCTTGCCTTGTTCGTCGGGTGTCGGTCGCTACACTATTGGCCCAACCGCTCTCCGCGTCAACGACCAACACACGGCCATGAAAGAGTCTTCCTGGCGCCCCATCACGCCCTTGGGCGCAGTCTCAGACGACGAGATTACGGCAGGTCTTGCACGCCTCGATACCTTACGTAATATCTGGGACCAGATAAAAACTTCCTACAGTACCGATATTGTGGAACGGTTAATCGGTCGACTTAAGCGTGATATAGCCGTTGAGACCGGCATTATTGAGGGCCTCTATGAGCTTGATCGGGGGCTCACCCAAACCTTGGTGACAGAGGGCTTCGCGAGGGACACAGTGGAGCGAGCCGGCGAGTCGGTCGCCGAGGCAATTTTGAGCATGCTGCGCGATCACCTCCACAGTTTAGATTACATTATGGACTACATAGGTGATATCCAACGAGATCTTACGACCGCCTATATTCGCGAGCTACATGCACTAGTCACTGCCTCACAGAGCACCTATACGGCCACCGGTCAGTATGGAGGACAGATTGAGGTTGAGCTGCAGCACGGTGTTTACAAAACTCAACCAAACAACCCTACGCTAACAGGGGGTGGTATCCACGAATACGCTCCTGTTGAACAGGTAGCCTCCCAGATGGACGAGCTCGTCCGGCTCTTTTGGGAGATCGACGAGGACCAGCATGCCGTCGTCACGGCCGCGTGGCTGCACCATCGATTCGTCCAAATCCATCCCTTCCAAGACGGCAATGGCCGAGTCGCGCGGCTCCTGGCGTCGATGGTCCTCATAAAGGCTGGCTATTTCCCCCTACACATCCGCCGAGACGACCGTAAGGACTACCTGGACGCCCTCGAGGCTGCTGACGATGGGCATCTCGAACCATTGGTCAATCTTCTGTCTCGTCGCTTGCACGACGACATCCAGCGCACTGTTTCCGATGCTTCAAAGGCAGCCAGGGGGCCGGCGCCTTCCGCGGGTGACGGCGCCAGCCACACCAAGAGCATCGCGGCACACCTCGCTACGCGAAGGCAGCAACATCGGGCCGAAATCCTTGAGCAGCGCCGCCGGGTCAACCAAGTTGCTGAGTCGCTGCTTCCACAGATGGCAGTCGCCATTGAGACTCGCCTCGAAGAGGCTCGGCTCGAATTTGCCGCGCACGACGTGCACCTCCGCTGGCGCGTCGAGTCCGGTGGCGCCCACGATGACCGCGGCCATTGGTGGTGGTATCAGATCGTGCAGACCGCGCGCAGGCTCGACTACTGGGCCAACAGGTCCGAGAAGAAATATTGGATCAGATCAGATTTAACGTTGGACGAAGACCGGCTGCGCATGGTCGTTTCCCTACATCACTACGGCTGGCCGGTTTCGGGGATCATGGCCGTGTCGGCGTTCGTCCAGATACCTCATCGGACGTCAGAGGACGAAGCTGCGGATCGGACACGTATCGATCAAGAGCTAGTGCCGTGTATTGACCGGTTCTTCACGTTCACTGAAGCCGATGCCGGCGACCAGTTGCTTAGCGATCTCGATGCGTGGATCGACGAGACACTAGCGATCACGCTCCGCATTCTCGACGACGCCGCTGGTTGATCCCCGCCAGCCTCTACATCCCAGCCATCTAGGGGAGTCGCCCGTGGTCGCCTCCGGTTCCCTCTCCCCACCGAGGGAGAGGGTTAGGGTTAGGGTTAGGGGGATATCTCCACCGCCCGCACCGCCGCTCCCCTATACGACCGCCGCGGCGGCGTGGCGCTTGGCGATCTCGTCGTCCAGGTGCACGCAGCCGTCGATGAAGTAGTTGCGGAACCGCACCAGCGCGGGGTACTCGGTGAACTCCGCCGTGGTCAAGCCGTCGTCGTCGTAGGCCGTGGCGAAGCGCGGAATCTTCGCCCGCAGCTCGGCGATGTCGGCGGGGTCGTCGGCGAAGTGGATGCGGTCGACGACCGGCCCGTCCTCCTGGATCAGCTCGTCAAAGGTCGACCAGTTCATGGTGATGTGCGCGTCGCCGCCCACGAACTCGGTGTAGTGGTGCGTCCCGCGCACGCCGCCGCCGAGGAAGACCGTGCGGTAGCCCCGTTCCTTGATCACCTTGTATTGCTTGCGCGCGACGATCGAGCCAGCCATGCGCACGAGCTCAGGCGCGAGGTCGATCTCATTCTCCGCCACCCACTCGCTCAGGTCGTCGTCGAGGACGCCGGTAATGTGCGTGATGAAGAACGGCGGCGTGTTGCCGGTGGCGTCGGCGGCCTTCTCGTAGACCTCGCACATGGCCACGGCCTGCGACACGGCGAAGCACTCCGTGGCGCACATGGGGATGTTGAGGCCCACCAGCCGCCGCATGGCCTCCATGCCCGACTCGATCACGGGGATCTTGGCGAGGTAGTTCGGCGCGACCTCGCGGTGCCGCAGGGCGGCGTCCACGATCAGGTCGGGGTCTTCGTCGAGGCGGGGGTCGTCCTGCATGGTCACGAAGCCCCACGCGCCGCCGCTGGACTCCCACTGCGGCAGGAAGCCCTCCATGAACCGGCGCGTGATGCGCTGGTAGACCTCGTCGGCGGCCTTATAGGGGTTGGACTCGACGGCCGCCACCTCGTCGATGATCGGCTCGACGTACTCGGGCTCGCGCCTGAGCAGCACGGAGCCGTAGGTCGGATTGGTGGTGCCCGAGACGGCGCCGGCGTCGACCGACGCGCTCAAATCGAACTCGGTGGGGTTGTTGACCCACACCCGCGTCGCCGTCTCTCGTTGGACGCGGTGGAAGTAGTCCTCTCGCATCGTCGCCTCCGGCCATTCGATCCCGCTCGGCGCACGGGAAGGTTCCGGGCGCGCCCTCCGCGAGCCACGCCTCCCGCCTGGATGCCAGGATATCCGATGGCGTCACCAGCGGTTGACGCCGCAGCTGCGACCGCGCAACGTTGAGGCACGGCGTCCTGTGGCTCGCGTGGTCTCACGAAGTTCTGATCGGCCAGAGAATCCTCGCAGGCCACCAAAGGTCCCAAACCTACATGCCGACCCTCATGCGTCTCGTCAAGTACGCCCTGACGCAGCGGGCGCTCGTCATCGTGACAGCCGTCGTCATGGTTGCCTCGATCGTGCCGCGGGTGGTGCTTCCGCGCCTTGCCGGCGACGCTGTCGACGCTCTTCTGACGCAGGGTCGTGATGCGCTGGCGCTGATCGCGGTCCTGATGATCGCGGCTGGCGTGGTCCGGGCCGTCTTCGGGTACCTGGGGCTCTACCTGGCCGAACGCGTCGGCCGGGTGACTGAGTACCGGCTGCGGAACGACTTCGTCGACAAGCTGCAGTGGCTCAACTTCGGGTTCTATGACCGCCAGAAGACCGGCGACCTGATGTCGCGGGCCACCGTCGACGCCGACGCCTGCGCCAGATTCATATCGACCGGCGTCATGCACGGCATCGCGTTCCTCATGCTGTTCTTCCTCCCAAACATCGTCATGCTCAGCATGAACTGGCAGTTGGGTCTCATCGCCCTCGTCGGCTCCCTGATGATCTCGGGGTATGGGGTCACGTTGGCCCTTCGACTGTTTCGGATTTATACCCAGGCCCTCCAGGAAACCGGTCGCATGAACACCGCGCTGCAAGAGAGCCTGACGGGGATTCGAATGGTCAAGGTTCTGGGCGCCCAAGACTACGAGCAGGGACGGTATCGAGAGCGGGCCAGCGCGGTCGCCAGCAATTTCATTCTCGCCGACCGTCTTTCCGTGACCAGGGACGCCGTTCTCACCTTCCTCTACGCCGCCTTGATGGCGGCGATTCTGCTCGTTGGCGGATGGCAGGTGCAGCAGGGGGTGATCACCGCCGGAACGCTGGCGGCCTTTGTGCTGTTCCTGGTGATGCTGGGCGGCTCCATCGCGGGCCTGGAGTGGAGGGTGCGCCTGTTTTCCACCGCCATGGCCGCGGGCACGCGCATATTCGATGTTCTCGACACCAGGAATCCGCTTGTCGTTGCCGAAGATGCCCGGGAGCTGTCCGCCACCGGGCACGTCGTGTTCGACTCGGTGTCGTTCGCCTACACCGACGGCGTGCCCGCGCTGCACGACGTGTCGTTTGAACTCCGGCCGGGGCAGTCGGTGGCCATCGTCGGCGGCTCAGGCTCCGGCAAGAGCACCATCGCGCACCTGCTGCCCCGGTTCTACGACGCGTCCGCCGGCTGCATCACCATCGACGGCGTGGACGTCCGGAACGTGACCCTCGAGTCGCTGCGCCGCAGCGTCGGGATTGTGATGCAGGACGTGTTCGTCCTTTCGGCCAGCATTCGCGACAACATCGCCTACGGCGTCGACGATGCGTCGATGGAGGACGTGATCCGAGCCGCCCGGGCGGCCCAGCTGCATGGGTTCATCGAGAGCCTGCCGGACGGCTATGACAGTTGGGTCGGCGAACGCGGCGCCACGCTTTCCGGCGGCCAGCGGCAGCGGCTCGCCATTGCCCGCACGCTGTTGCTGGCGCCGCCGATTCTGATCCTCGACGACTCCACCTCCAGCGTCGACGTCGCGACCGAGGCGCTGATTCATCAGGCGATGGTCCAGGCGCTCCGGGGGCGAACCTCGTTCGTCATCGCCCACCGGCTCGCCACGGTCCGACGGGCAGACCTCATTCTGGTGCTCGACCAGGGCCGGATCGTCGAGAAAGGCGCCCACGACGACCTTCTGCAACGGGATGGCCCCTATCGCCGGATTCACGACCTCCAGCTACGTCCGGCTGATGACATGCGCGGGTTCGGCTTGGATGCGTGACCACCGAGGTTGGGGCTGATGGCGACACCAGCAGCTCAGGCGGCCGGCGGCCGGACGCAACTTGATCTCGACCCCAATCGCCAGACGCGCTATTGGCGGACGCTGCTCTGGCTGCTCCGGCACTTTCGCCCGTACCGCGGATGGCTGGCGGTGGCGGTCGTCGCGATGTTGGCGTACAGCGGCACAGTCGTCGCGCTGCCGTGGACGGTCAAGCAGGCCATCGACCAACTGCTGGCGACGCCCGGAAACGACCTGCTTGGATTCGCCGCCGGCGTAGGGCTCTTCGGCCTCGTCGCCGCGGCCCGATTCGCCACGGGCCTGGTCCATAGCCGGACCATGGTGACGATCAGCGAGTGGGTAGTGCTCGATATCCGCACCCGACTCGTTGCGCATGTGCAACGCCTGTCAATGCCCTTCTATGACCGTAATCAGGTGGGGCAGATCATGTCCCGCGTCCAGAACGACGTGGAGCAACTGGCGGATTCACTTTGGATCCTCACGCTCTCGACGGCGAGTTTCGTGAGCGTGATCGGCATAGCGGCCGCGATGCTGGCGATGGACGCGCTGCTGGCGGGGATCACGCTGGCGTTCGTGGCGCTGCTGATTCCCAGTCTGGCGCTATGGCGTCGGATTGCGCACCGGCCCATTCGAAGAGCACAAGAGACCATCGCCGAGGTCAACTCGAGCATCCAAGAGAACGTGGCGGGTATTCGCGTCGTGCAAAGTCTCAACCGCCAGCAGGAGAACATCCGCGGCTTCCGCGGGGTGAACCGGGACAACCTAGACGCCACGCTGCGATCCGCCCGCTTCCGCTACGGACTGTGGCCGTCCGTCGAGCTCCTCGCGGCTCTAGCCCTGGCGTTCATCATCCTCGTCATCGGCCAAGGGATCGGCGCCTCGCTCTCCGTCGGCCTGCTGGTCGCCTTCGCGCTGTACATCGAGCGGCTTTTCGAGCCCATTCGCGACCTGACCGGCGAGTTCGGCCAGCTCACCCGGGCGCTGGTGGCGACCGATCGGGCCGCCGAGCTCCTCGAAGTGGAGCCGGAGGTGCGCACGGCGCCGGATCCGGCGGCCCTGCCGCGAGTGTCCGGCAGAGTCCGGTACGAGCACGTCCACTTCGCGTACGAGCCCGGGCAACCCGTCCTGCATGACATCAACGTGGCCGTGGAGCCAGGCGAGACTGTGGCGGTGGTAGGGCCGACCGGCTCCGGCAAAACGACCTTCGTCTCGCTGCTGATGCGCCTGTACGACGTCACGAGCGGGCGCATCACGGTGGATGGACAGGATCTGCGGGACGTCACCCTTGACTCGCTGACGCGCCAAATCGGCATCGTCCCGCAAGAGCCTTTCCTCTTCTCGGCAACCGTGCGCGAGAACATCCGGCACAACCGCACCGACCTGACCGACCGCGCAATCATCGACGCCGCGCAGGCGACCGGGGCGCACGCCTTCATCTCGCGCCTGCCCGACGGCTACGACACGGTGCTGGAAGAGCGCGGCGGCAACCTGAGCGTCGGCCAGCGGCAGCTGATCAGCTTTGCCCGGGCCGTGGCGCGAGATCCGCGAATCCTAATCCTTGACGAAGCGACGGCCAACGTTGACACCGAGACGGAATTGCACATCCAGCAGGCCCTCCACCGCCTTCTGCGCGGACGCACCTCGGTCGTCATCGCCCACCGACTCTCGACGGTGCGGAATGCCGACCGCATATTGGTCTTCGACGACGGCCGCCTCGTCGAGCAGGGGACGCACGAGGAACTGCTGGCGCGACGTGGTCTCTATCACTCCCTCTATGCGCGCTCGGTCCTGAGCCCGGAAGCCGACACATCCTGAGTCAATGGCCGCCACGGCCCTGCATGCACCCGGGCGGTCATTCCGCGCACGACGAGCAATCCACGGCCTCCATTCATGCCCGTGGCCATCCTCGGGCGGTTGACGCCATGACGCCGACGGCGCACCGTGAGGGGGCTTCGGGCCGTGTCTGAGGGCCGCATGGCTGAGCCGTTTACCTCGCCGGGCGATACGCGGGTCGAGCTGTCGGACGCCCACCTGGCCGCGATCGAGCGGCGGCGGCGGATCGTGGTCCACTTCGACGTGATCATGGGCGACGGCGCCAACTTTCCGATCAAGGACATCGACGACCTGCTGGCCTTCAAGTTCGAGTGGGCCGACGACCCGGCCGTACGCCTCGACAGCATGTGGTGGGATTGGAACGAGGGGCACCAGGCGCCGTTTCCCAGCCGCACCCAGGTCCTGATCGACGCGCCCGGCTTCCGCCAGTGGGCGGAGGATGGCGTCAACATCTTGCAGATCTTCCTGGAGGCATCGAAGCAGCGCGGCCTAGAGAACTTCCACCTCTACCGCATCAACGGCTCGGACAACGATCTCGGCCCGGTGAGCCCGATTCCCATGAAGGAGCAGCACCCGGAGCTGCTCATGACCACCTGGAACGCCAACGGCTATTGGAACTTCGCCCTGGACGAGGTCCACGACTACAAGCTGGGCATCCTGCGCGAGCTTGCCGAGGACTACGACTACGACGGCATCACGCTCGACTTTGCCCGCATTCCATTGGTGCTGCCGTGGGGGCGGCAGTGGGAGCTGCGGGACCGGCTGACGACGTTCATGCGCAAGGTGCGCCGGATGATGCTCGACGTCGCCGAAGCGCGCGGCCGGCCGCTGCTGCTGGCCGTGCGGGTGCCCGAGAATCTGATGGGCTGCCACTTCGACGGCATCGACATCGAGACCTGGTCGCGCGAGCTGCTCGTGGACCTGATGGTCATCGGCTGCCGCTCGTTCGACGTGGATATCGCCGCGTTTCGCCGCATCACGGCGGGAACGCCGATCAAGCTCTACCCGGCCCTAGACGACCACCACTCCTCCGACGGCTACATGTGGCCGCCGATCGAGGTGTTCCGCGGCGTGTTCGCCAACTGGTTCCGCCAGGGCGCGGACGGCGTGCAGACGTTCAACTGGGAGCACAGCTCGCTGGAGTCTGCCGAACGCATCGGCCTGAAGGCGCTGAACTGGCCCGCGGCGGAGGCCCAACACCGGGCCTACGTCGAGCTGGCCGAGCCGGACGGCTTCCACCGCAAGGACAAGACCTTCGTCGTCCAGCGGCGCGGCGGCGGCCACGGTCCAATCGTCATCCCCAACCCGGAAGGCTGGTACACGCCGCGCAACATGTATTTCAACTCCAACATGTTCGCGCCGCTGCCCGCCCCGCTGGCCTGGGACGGCGCCGCCGACACGCTGCTGACGCTGTACGTGGCGGACGACCTGGCGGGCGAGGCCGAGCACGTGGCGAGCGTGGACGTGCGCGTGCTGCTCTCGGACCCGGCCGCCAACGCGCTCGCCGACGACGAACGGCTGGACCCGGTGGAGATTGCGCAGATCGGCCACCCGGACCGCAGCCTGATGAACGAGCCGCCGGCCCGCGCCATCGCCAACCGCATCGAGGTCCGCCTCAACAACCTGCGGCTTGGTCCCCCGACCATCGAGGACGGCTGGCTGGTCTATCCGGCCCAGCCGCACCAGTTCGCGGTGGGGGAGAATCTCGTCGGGGTGCGGCTCGCCCGTGGCACGCCCGGCCCGCATCCCGTCCAGATCGAGAAGCTCGAAGCGCACGTGCGCTACCGAAACTAAAGGAGGCCGTTCGCATGGGTGTGACCAAGGTGGTTCACGTGGGATTCACCGTGGCGGACCTGGACCGATCCGTCGCGTTTTATAGCGCCCTGCTCGGCGAGGGCCCCCATTTCCGCCGCCGCTACGACGAGCCCTACATCAGCGACATCATCGGCTACGCCGACTGCAGCCTGGAGATTGCGCTGTTCCGATTGCCGGGCACCGAGGTCGAGCTGGAGTTGCTGCGCTATTACGAGCCGCCGCCGGGCCGCGTCGATCTTGAGACCTACAACGCCGGCAACGCGCACTTGTGCCTGTCCGTGGACGACTGGGACGCGGCCGTCGCGCGTCTGAAGGAGCTCGGGGCGTCATTCCATCGCGAGGCGCCCGTCTGGCAGACGGCGGGCGAGTTCGAAGGCACCGGCACGCTCTATCTGCGCGATCCCGACGGCATCACGGTCGAGCTCGACCTCCGCGCGCCGGTG
>JAPOXD010000059.1 GCA_026707285.1 Chloroflexota bacterium
TCCTCGTCGTCGTGCATATGGACTTCGCCTTCCATAGCCAGCGCCGAGTCGGCCGCTTCCACGACAATCGCCGAGATGTCGTCCTCGACGGCGTGTATCGCCCGTTCAATCCAAGGCTCGAGACCGATCCCATTCATCACGATCACGTCGGCGTCGCCGAGCGTCCGCAATTCGGACGCCGTGACTTCGTAGCCGTGCGCCTCGACGCCGGGGCCGACGAGCACGTTGACCTCGGCCCGATCACCGCCAACACGCTCGGCGAAGTACCCCAGCGGGTAGATCGTGGCGATGACCGTGAGGCGCGCCGTACTCGGGTCGCCGGACTCTGCCGCTTCGGTGGCGGAGGGCGTTGGGGTCGCAACGGCCGCGGTGCGCTCCGAACTCGTGTCGCTATCCCCGCAGGCCGCAGCCAGGACCAGCACGCCGAAGAGCGCGGCGAGCGCGATGCGGAACCTCATGGACCAACCTCCGATGGAGACTTTCTTATCGAAACTCAGTCGCAATATACATTAGTGAGACTAAGTCGCAATAGATAGCCCAATCGGAGAGTCTTCTCGCCTTGGTTCGCCGCGCCCTTCAATCCACCGCCATTTCGCGGAAGACGCGCCAAGCCCTACAGCTCGTCCGCAGATGTGCGGGACGCGTCGACGGTGCAGCGACACGGGATGTCGACCATTGAGACGTTCGGTCGACCGGCACTGCACTGGACGCCCGACGAACGTGTCTACGGAGCTAATGGAGCGCGCGGTGAGCTGCCGCGGGCAGGACTTGAGGAGCCAAGCGGGCAAGCGCACCCAAACTGGGGGTGGCGCCTCTTGGACTACCGCCCTCGACTTCCCTCGCCGTCGGCCCAGTCGATCCACACGGTCATGGGCGTCGGTTCGCGATTGGACCAGGCGTAGAAGGGAATGGCCGTGAGCTCTGCCCCGGCATCGCGACCCGCCGCAGCACCCTGGAGCACGGTCACGCCGCCCAGGAGATCGGGTCGGTCGTGCGGCATTAACGCCGGAATGGTCGCGGCCGGCTGATACAGCGCCTCGGATTCAGCTTCGGGCGTAAAGGGCCGAATATCGGGACCCGGTTCAACCGCGAGATCGCGAACGCTCACCGCAATGTTGTCGACGCCCTCGAAGCAATAGAGCAACGGCCCGCGCATGACGGCAGTCTTGCCGCGAAATTCCTCCGCCCGCGGATCGGCTTCCATGCCAACCACGGGCATCGGCAGGTCCAGCGTGATCACGTCGCCGTCGGTCCACGCTCGCCGCAACGCCAGATACGACCCTCTGGTGATTGGATCGGCGACCGGCTCACCGTTGACGGCGGCCTGCGCGCCGTCGCACCAGCCGGGAATGCGCAGGTGCACGGTGAACTCGGACGGCTCGTCGACGCCGACGTGCACCTCGACGCCGCCGCTCCATGGGTAGCGTGTACGCACGTCCAGGCCGATCGGCGAGCCGTCGGGCAAATGCCAGTCCATGCGACAGGCGTCGTAGAGGTGCATCCATACGCCGTCGTCGGAGGTGGTGAACATGTAGGACGGTACCGAGGGCGTGAATCGAACCGCGTTGGCGCCGCAGCAGCCGGTGGCCGGGTTGCCCCAGGCGTTGCGGCGCGGGTGATCGCCGTCCGACGCCATGGGGCACAGGTAGAACCAGCTGCGGTCGTCGAGGCCGTAGTGCGGCAGCAGGCCGTTGTAGAGCGCCCGCTCGAGCTGGTCGGCGTAGGCGGCATCCGCGTCGAGCATCAGCATGCGCCAGCTCCACATGACGTTGCCGACGCTCTCGCAGAGCTCGAAACCGTGGTTGATGTGGTTCAGCACGTTGCCGAGCACGCCCTCGGTGAGGGCGAAGGGCTCCGCCGTGATGCGCTCGGGCATCCAGTGGTCCACGGCGATGTGCCCGGAAACTTGCAGCTTGCCGCGCATCATGTCGTGCCAGATGGCGAGGAGGTGGGACTGCATCGCCGAGTCCGACCGCTCCGCCAGCAGGTCCGCCGCTCCCCCGGGCAGATAGGTCTGCCGCACCACGTGACAGTTGAAGTGGCGCCAGTTGCCCTCGCCGGTGTGAGGGCCGATCACCTGGTCCTGCTCCATGAGTAGCGCGGTGAAGTGCGCCGCGAGCCGGAAGATGCGCTCCTCGCCGGTGGCCCGCCACAGCTCGACCAGCGCCATCTCGATGCCCGGATGCTCGGCGAACGCGATTCCCTCGAACTTGGCTGCGATCGCGTCCGCGACGCGAACGGCCACATCAAGGAAATCGGTTTGCCCGGTGGTCCGATGGTGGGCGACGGCCGCCTGGATCATGTGGCCCGGGCCGGCGAGCTGATAGGAGAACTGAAAGTCGTCGCCGTAGTACCACTGCCAGAATTCCTCGCTGTCATGCGCGGCCACGATGCCGGTGACAAGCTCGTCCATTAGGGCGCGAAGGTCGGGATCGTCCACGGATTGCAGGGTGAAGGCGCATCCTTCAACCACTTCCATGACAGCGGCGCGCCAGGAGTGCCGCAAGCGGCGGCTGTTGCGGCCCTCGAAGGTGGCGCGCATCGTGTCGAGCGCGCCAGCGATGCGCGATGGATCGCCGGTGCGCGCGTAGTGCGCGAAGGCGCGGAAGGGCGCGACCTGGCCGTCCTCATCCAGCCAGGCGAGGAATGCAGCGATGCCGGCGGTGCGGTTGCCTTCCATGCGCGGCATCCAGAAGCCGTCGTTGCGCATCGTGACGGCGTGAATCGGCACGGGGCGCAACCGCGCGTGCGGGCTGTCGGTCGTGTCGACGGCGCCCGCCAGCCGCCAGCGCGGCTCGGTGGCGCGTCCGCCGCTATTCCCAGCCAAAGCCGTAGAGCCGGGATCGCCGCAGATAGAACTTGGCGGCCACGTCGTCGCTTGGGGCCACGCTGCCGCCGGACCAGCGCGCCGGCTGCGCCTTGGCGTCGCCCTCCCAGGCCACGTAGTCCTCGCGACTGAAGCCTTCGATCGGGTTGCCCTCCGGGTCGAGCAGCTCCACCGCGAGCTCACCGGGGCCGACCGTGGAGGTGGCCGCGTTGAGCAGCAGTTGCTTGCCGGCCACCGGCAGTGGATGAGTGGTCAACGTGCCGACGTTGACTCCGCCCGCCGCGGACACCGCGGCCCAGTAGCGATCGAGCTCCCAGCTCGCGCGGCAGAGGGCGCCGTTGAAGATGTGGAGCGACGGCTGGTCGGAAAAGATGTCGCCGTGGATGCCTTCGAGCGCGCCGTAGTACATATAGACGCGGCCCTCGTGCTCGATGAAGCTGTGGGTGGGCCAGAGCATGCCGCCGCCGTAGTCGCCGAGCGGCGAGTTGTCCAGCGTGGGGCGGCGCGCCGGGCGCTCCCAGATACGTCGGTCGGCGCTGCCGGCGAACTGCCAGTTGATCGTCTGCTCGCGCAGGTTGTAGCAGCAGAGCAGGCCCAGGTGCCCACCTTTCACTTTCAGTGGGGCCAACTCCATGAACTGCAGGTCCTGGGCGTCCTTCCAATCGGGCTCGATGATGACCTCGATCGGCGACCAGTTCGATCCGTCGGGACTGGTGCGCCGGCCGATGACGCGGCGGCCCATCGGGAAGCAGTCGTAAGGGATGGCGCCGCCCGGATGCATCGTGGTGCCGACCTTCTGGATCAGCTCGTAGCCCCCGTCCTCGGCTTTGAAGTAGGCCGAGTGGTCGGCCCCGCCGATGGGGGTGGTGTAGGGCATGATCATGCGGTTGCCGATCGTCATCACCTCGAGCAGCGGGCCCTCCTCGGCGTTCCAGTGGATGCCGTCGGCTGAGAAGTAGCGATAGACGGCCGTCGGATGCCGGTCCTCGCCGGGCCGGCGCGGGATGCCGGGAATGAAGTTGGCCCCGATGCCCTCGGGCCGTCCCGGCACGCGCATGGCGAACATCTCGTAGCGCCGCTCGGGCTCCGCGTCCGGGTGGATGAGCACGGACGCGAACTGCGACGCGCCGCCCGAGTCGTGGTCGAAGATGATGTTGGTCTTCGGATATCCGGGCTGGGGGGCGATGTCGAGCTCGGGTCGGGTCCAGTTGACGCCGTCTTCGGACTCGCAGTAGGTGAGGCGCCGGAATGCCTCGAACCGCTCCTCGCCGGCGGGCGTCGACAGGTGCCAGCCCTTCCACAGTCCGTCGATGGGGTCCTTGACGAAGGTGCCGTGGGCGAACACCGACCCGCTGTCCCACGGGAAGTGCGGCTCGAGCAGCGGATTGGCCGGGTCGGGGACCGCCGGCTCGACCCGAAACGCGAGCGTGTCGCAGTCGGCGATGTCGTCATTGAGCAGCATCGACAGGCAGTTGGTCCGTGGCATGGCGCTCTCGCTCGCTGTGGGCGATGCCGCGCTGCATTGGCCGCGCGGGAGTGGCTGAGTTTAGCGGAACGGCCCGCCCACGGTGGCTCCCGGGCGCCCGACAAACCCACGCGGCGGTCGTCGGCTGCTACAACTGCGAACCGACCATTGGGACAAGCGTGAAGTCAGCCGCCTGGCGAAGGAGTTGACCGGTCACGACACCGTCTGAGCGCCGCGGCGCGCTGCGCGAAGTATGCGCGCTCTTTCTGAAGCTCGGCGTGCTGGGATTTGGCGGGCCGGCGGCTCACATCGCCATGTTCCGCGAGGAAGCGGTCAGCCGCCGCAAGTGGCTCTCGGACCAACGGTTCATGGACCTGGTGGGCGCCACCAGCCTGATCCCCGGTCCCAACTCCACCGAGATGGCGATTCACCTCGGGCTGGAGCGCGCCGGCTGGCGGGGACTCGTGGCGGCGGGCGCGCTGTTCATCCTGCCGGCCTTCCTGATCGTGACCGGGCTGGCGTGGGTCTACGTCGAGTTCAACGAGGTGCCCGCGCTGCAGTGGGCGCTCTACGGCATCAAGCCGGTCGTGATCGCCATCGTGGTCAACGCGATCGTGGGATTGGCCAAGACCGCGCTGGGCAAGGTGTGGACGCTGGTGCTGGCAGTCGGCGTGCTGACGCTCTACATCGCGGGGGTCAATGAGCTGATCCTGCTCGCCGCGGGGGGCGGCATCGGCCTGCTGGTCAGGGCGCGCGAGTGGCCCGGACCCGGCGGCCGAGCCCTATTCGGCCTGCTGCCGCTGGGCGCGATGCCGGCCGTCGTCACGGCGGCGAGCACCTTCAGCGTGGGGCACCTGTTCCTGCTGTTTCTCAAGATCGGCGCGGTGCTCTACGGCAGCGGCTACGTGCTGCTGGCGTTCATGCAGGGCGACTTCGTGGACCGGCTGGGCTGGCTGACCCAGCAGCAGCTGCTGGACGCCGTGGCGGTCGGCCAGATGACGCCCGGGCCCGTGTTCACCACGGCCAGCTTCGTGGGCTACATCCTCGGCGGCTGGTCCGGGGCGGTGCTGGCGACGGTGGCGATCTTCCTGCCGTCGTTCGTTTTCGTCGCCATGCTGAACCCGTTGGTGGCACGGGTGCGCGCCGACCGCCGGGCGAGCGGATTCCTGGACGGCGTAAACGCAGCGGCCATCGCGCTGATGATCGGCGTGGCGGCGACGTTGGGGCGCGCGGCCATCGTGGACGTGTTCACGGGCGTGCTCGCGGCGGTTTCGCTGGCGCTGGTGATTCGCTACCGCACGACGGCGACGTGGCTGGTGCCGGCGGGGGCCGTGGTGGGGGTGATCTATCAGGTGGTCATTCAATAGCGCGCCTTCGCGGGATTGATGGAGGGGCGACCGCCGCCAGGACGCGACGAGCGTTGTGTCACGTTGCCTGCCGCTTAGATTCCTCGCTGCGCTCGGAATGACGGATTGCGGGGAACAACAGACGTGGCACATCCGAGCGATACCGAGACGGCGAGCGGGCCGTCGGGCGCGTTGGCGTATCCTGATGAACGCAGGGTCTAGGCCAGCCTGGGGAACCGTAAATGGCAGTCGAAACGGCGCCGGTCGAGCGCACTGACGAGCTGGCGGAAAAGCTCGCGCACTTCGAGCGCGAGGGCTGGGTGATCTTCGAGGACGTGTTCGATCCCGAACGCGACTTCGCCGCGCTGTTCGAGGACTTCGAGCGCATTGCGGAACGCCTGGCCAAGGAGGAGCTGACCCCGGAGCAGCTTGAGGCGTGGCCGCGCGACGGCGACCTCCAGGCGAAGCTGATGTACCTGGCCGAGTGCGTCGGCAAGATCGACGGCGCGCCGTTCGATCCCTCGATCCGGCCCACCACGATCGCCACGGCGGACCGGGACCCGTACCTGGGCAAACCCGCCTTCGATCTGCTGCGACACCCGAAGCTGCTGGACGTGGTCGAGCCGTTCGTCGGCCCCGAGATCTACTCCTGCCCGATCCAGCACGCGCGGCTCAAAGTTCCCGAGCGATTTCTGGCCCAGGACGATCGCCTGGGCCGCGCGACGCCGTGGCACCAGGACCACGCGGTGCAGTCTCGCGAGGCCGACGACACCGACATGATCACGGCGTGGGTGGCACTGAGCGACGCCAAGGCGGAGGACGGGTGCCTGAAGATCGCTCCGAGAAGCCATCGCCAGGGCCTGGCGCAGCACTGTCCCAACCCCGCGAGCGGCGTCCACCTGCCCGACGGCATCATGTCCAAGGAACGCACGCAGCCGCTGCCGGTGCGCGCGGGGTCGGTGATCGTGTTCTCGCGCCACCTCATGCACGGCGCGATGCCGAACCTGGGCGACAGCGTGCGCATGAGCCTGGACCTGCGCTATCAGCACCCGGACGCGCCTTCGGGCCGCAGCTATCTGCCCGGGTTCATCGCTCGCAGCCGCGCGAATCCGTCATCCGAGCTGCGCGACCACCGCGAGTGGCGGCAGCAGTGGATCGAAGCGCACGAGCGGCTCGTGGCCCATCCGCCAGAGACCACCGGCCTGCGCTGGGACGTCAACCACCCGCTCTGCGCGTAGCACCTGCCGTTCGTGGTGAGCCCTTCGGCAGGCTCAGGACAGGCTCCGTAGAACCATGCCCTTCGACGTCGCTCAGGGCGAACGGAGTGTGATTGGGCGGGTTTGAAACCCGCCCCTACATCCCAGGCGGATCTGGATTCCGGCTTTCGCCGGAATGACGAAGTACTCCTAGCTCGCCGCCATGGCCGGCTGGTGCTGCTCCAGCCATCCGCGCAGCGGCACGTCCTCGTCCGTGGGGGACGTGCGTCCGTGCTGGCTCGTGGAAAAGCCGAGCAGTTGCCGGCGGATGGGATCGGCCGCCTCCCAGAGGTCCGGCGGCACGGTCACCTCATCGCGGGCGTGGACCCAGCGGTGGGAGTAGCCGAAGAAGAGCGCCTTGCGCACGATGGGCGCGTAGTTGGGCGATCCGGCGTGCCAGAGCCGCCGATCGAAGAGCACGGCGGTGCCGGGCGTCACGCAGACGGGCATGGCGCCGTCGGGCTGACCGCGGCCGGACGCTGGAACTTCGATTTCATTCCGCAGGTGGCTGCCGGGCAGCACCCAGAAGTTGCCCCGGTCGGGCTCGCTGGCGTCGCTGAGGAAATAAGCCACCTTGAGCGACAGCCGCGGGCGGGGATTGGTTTCGAGGTCCTGGTTGATTTGACCGGAGTCCTGGTGCCAGCCGAGCGTGGCTTCGGCGCCCCCGTTGGACGGCCGGTCAATCTGCTCCGCCGTGATGTAGTGGCTGTGATAGAGGTGGATGTTCCAGCCCAGGATTCCCCACACCTTGGGCAGCGTGCGCGGGTGATCCACGAGCTCGATGAGGGCAGGATCCAGCCCGGCGACGTCGATGGCGTTGACGCGACCGGCGCGGGCGCCGTGCGGCGTGTGGGTGTAGCCGCCGCTCGCGACCAGCCGGTCCATCAGCTCGCTCAGCTCGGCGACCTTGGCGTCGGAGAGCGCGTCTTCGACGACCAGAAATCCATCCCGCTCGAAGGTCGCCGCCTCGGAGTCGGTAAGTGCGAATTCCAAGCAACTCGGGTCCATCGCCGCACCTCGGTCCACGATCCTGTGGGCGCAGTGTGGCATGCGGAGCGGGTGCGGCGCAGGCGGCCTCGAGGCGGTATTCACGCACCGCCGCGGTTGAAGCGCCAATCGGCTTCGTGATATACAGCCGAATCGCCAACAACCGTGCAAAGGTGCGGGCGAATTCGACTGCGCGTCGCGCAAAAGCACGCCGATTTCAATGGGCGCCCTATTGGCGTCCGCTTCGGCGCGCCGCGCCAAACTCGAGCGCACTCAGGCGATATACTCCCGGCCAACGATGTGTCCGTGCTGATGGATTGTGCGGCGGCGACCTCATGCGCCCCGCAAGAGCAGAGGAGTTGGGGATGACAGAGAGTTCGAGTCGAACCGGAGCGCTGAGCCGGCGGCGTCTGTTCCGCCTGGCCGCGGCGGCCGGTGGAACCGCGACCGTCGCGATGATCCTGGGCGCCTGTGGCGAAACTGAAGTCGTCACCAAGGAAGTCATCAAGGAAGTTCCGGTCGAGACGGTCGTCACCAAGGAAGTGATCAAGGAAGTCGCGGTCGAGAAGGTCGTGACGCAGGAAGTCATCAGGGAAGTTCCCGTCCAGCAGGTCATCACGCAGCGGGTCGTCGAAGAGGTCATGGTCGAGCGCGAAATCCTGGACATCTCGTTCTGGGACTTCGAGACGCGGCCGTTGGGCGTGGCGGCGCAGGACGCCTGGTTCGCCCGCGCCGGCATTTCAGCCGACGTGCGCATGAACCGCGAAGTGGTGCCGTTCCGCGAGACCGAGCCGAAGATCCTGGCGGCCAAGGCCGCCGGCACGCTTCCGGACATGGTCTGGAGCCAGCCGGACGCCACCTGGAGCTGGTCGGGACAAGAGATCGTGGCGCCGGCGACGGACGCGCTGGACCTGATGGGGCGCGACATCTTCGGCGAGAACGACCTCAACGCCACCGCGGTCGACGGGGTGAACTACGGCGTGCCGCAGTTCCTGTGGCCCCACATCCTCTACTACCGAAGCGACCTCTACGCGCAGCACGGGCTGCCGGACCCGGACTCGTGGGACAACATCCTGGCGAACGCGCAGGCGCTGAACAACCCGCCGGACATCTACGGCTACTTCACCTACCTGCTGGACGCCCATCCCAAGATGGCGTGGAGCCTGATGCCGGCGCATGACGCCTACGTCTTCGACGAGAACGGCAACAACTCCATCAACAGCGAGGGCACCATTGCGGCGCTCAAGCTGGCCAAGGCCCTGGACGAGGTTTCCGCGCCGGGCGCGGCGGCTCGCCACGAGGGCCACGGTCGGACGGAGTTCATCCGCGGCGCCACGGCGCACATGGTCTCGTCGACCTCCTTCTCCGGCACCTTCCTGGCCGACAAGCCGGAAATGCTGGAGCAAGTGGCCGCCGTTGCACAGCCGAGCGTGGCTGGCACGGGCGCCGGGTTGGCGGGGATGAACATCCTCAACATCACCACGCAAACGGACTACCCCGACCGCATGGCGGAGTTCTTCGCGGCGCTCTTTGACCGCCCGAATTACCAGGAGTGGTTCCAGAGCACGGTGATCGGCTGGGCGCCGACCCACGTGGCCGTGCAGAACAGCGACGAGTACTGGGGTCACCCGCGCATCGCACCGGTGGCGCACATCATCCGCGCAGGCGTGGACGCCTCGCAGATGGCGTGGGTCGGCGGATCGAAGTACGGGTCCAAGGGCTCGGGACTTCTCGGGACCGTGACCGCTCGTAACATCGTGAAGGACATGTTCATCATGGTGTTCGACGGCGAAAGCCCCGAGGACGCCGCGGCTTGGGCCGAGGCCGAAGTCCAAAAGGTGATCGACGAGAACTAGTCGATCGAGTGCAGTTTCGGGGGCGGGCCGTCGGCGCTAGCCGCGGGCCCGCCCCCTGCATACCACGGTGAGGTGGGGTATTCGAGGCCTCAGCCTGCGCAATTCCGAGCGGCTCCTGGGCATAGGGCTGCTACTTCCGACCGTCGCGCTCATTGCCGCCGTCGTGCTCTACCCCATGATCTCGACGATGTGGCTGGCGTTCTTCAAGGAAAGCCTGCTAAGGCCGAACGATCCAGCCGAGTTCGTCGGGCTCGACAATTTCGTGCGGTTGGTGTCCGATGGCGGCTTTTGGAAAGTCGTCATCAACAGCGTGGTGCTCACGGCCGGCGCCGTGGCCGGCGAGGTGATCATCGGCATGATCATCGCCCTCGCCGTGAACGCCAGCTACCGCGGCCGCGGGCTATTTCGCACCCTCAACATCCTGCCGTGGGTCATTCCGTCATTCGTGACGGCCTTCGTGTGGGTCTGGCTGCTGCATCCGCAGTTCGGGCCCATCAACGCGTTCCTGCAGCTGCTGCACATCATCGACGAGCCAATCGCCTGGCTCTCCGAAGGCGTCACCGCCATGATCTCGCTGATCGCGGTCTTCACGTGGAAGGGCCTGCCGTGGACCTTCCTGGTGCTGCTGGCGGGCTTGCAGACGATTCCCGAGGACTGGTACGAGGCCGCGAAGGTCGATGGGGCGTCGGCGTGGCAGATGTTCTGGCACATCACGGTGCCGGCGCTGCGCTACGTGCTCGTCATCGTGCTGGTGCTGCGCACAATTTGGACCTTCAACTCCTTTGACATGGTGTACCTGCTGACGGGCGGGGGACCCGCGCGAGCGACCCTGACGCTGCCCATGCAGGTATTCAACGCGGGCTTCCGCGAATACAACGTCGGCATGAGCTCGGCCATCGCCGCCGTGATGGTGGTGCTCGTGGTGCTGCTGTCGCTGATTATGCTCCGCGTCGGCTGGGTCGAGGATGAGGGGCAACGATGAGGCGCGTGGCCAAAGTCCTCACAGCGAATCATCGTCCGCGGGCCTTGCTCGGCCTGTTTCTTTCGTTTCTCGCCGTCTTTCCTATCTATTTCATGGTCGTGGGGTCGATCAGTCCCGTGGAGACCTTTCTGCGGCGAGATCTTGGGGAAATCCTGCTCCCCCGCGCCTTCGTCGGGGACCACATGGCCGTGGTGGCGTTGGACCCGGTCTTCCTGCGTTTCGCGCTCAACAGCCTGATCGTCGCCACGGCAACCACGTTCGTGTCCATCGCGGTCGCCACGCTTGGCGCCTATAGCCTCGCCAGGCTGCGATTTCCCGGCGGCGAGGCGATTGGGCGGTTCGCCCTGCTGACCTACACGGTGCCGTCGGTGCTGCTGCTGATCCCGCTCTTCAAGATCGTCGTGACCTTCAATCTCGCCAACAACCTGATCGCGCTGGTGATTACCTATACGACGTTTTCAGTGCCGTTCTGCCTGTGGCTGCTGCGCAGCTACTTTCAGTCGCTGCCGCGGGACCTGGAGGAAGCGGCCATGGTGGACGGCGCGAGCCGGCTTGGCGCTCTGTTCCGCGTGATCCTGCCGCTTTCGGTTCCAGGCATCGTGGCCACGGCGCTGTTTGCATTCATTCTGGCCTGGAACGAGTTCCTGTTCGCCCTGGTGTTCACCACCACATCCGACGTCAAGACGCTGCCGATCGGCGTGAGCACCACCTTCACGGCGGAGCAGACGGCTACCGACTGGGCGGTGGCCATGTCGGCGTCGACGCTTTCGGCGGTGCCGATCTTCATCATCGTCTTGGTGTTGCAGCGAGGGCTGGTGCGGGGGATCACCGCCGGCGCCGTCAAGGGATGAGAGTTCTGACGCAACTGACGGGTTCGCATACACGCACACGGAGGGTTTGCCCGTGATCATCGATGTCCACTCGCACTGCCTGCAGCCGGACCATGTGAGCGAGGCCTCGCGCCGCGCCGACGAACGGGCGGGGTATCCGCCCATGCAGCCGCTGCCGTTCGAAACCTATCAAGAAGCCATGCGTGTGGTGGACAAGTCCGTCGTCTTTGGCGTGCGCGCCCTAGCGTGCGGCGCCCTGAGTCCCAACGACTTCACCGCCGAGTGGGTGGCGAAGGACCCGGACCGGATCATCGGGTTCATGTGCATCGATCCGACCGAGGACGGCTATCTCGAGGAGATCGAGCGCGGCGTCGAGCTCGGGCTGCGCGGGATCAAGATCTATCCCATGCTGGCGCACTTCAATCCGGCCGATCCGTTCTACTTCGCCCTCTACGAGAAGGCCCAGCGCCTGGAGCTGCCGATCCTGTCTCACGTGGGCACGCATCCGAATCCGCGGGCGATCCTGAAGTACAGCCACCCGCTGCTGTTCGACGAAGTGGCGCAGGCCTTCCCGGACCTGAAGATCGTGATCGCGCACATGGGCCATCCCTGGCAGCGCGATTGCGCGGTCGTGATCCGCAAGCACGCCAATGTCTACGCCGACGTCTCGGGCGCGGGCTGGGTCCGGCCCTACTCGGCCTGGGAGGCGCTGGTGCTGATGGTCGAGTGGGGCGTGGCCGACAAGCTGCTGTTCGGCTCGGACTTCCCCTTCTGGACGCCCGAGGAGGGCATGACGAAGATGCGCCGCCTGAACGAGCAGGTGGAGGGCACGAACCTGCCGCGCATCCCGGACGACGTGATCGAGGGAATCATCCACCGCAACACCCTGGAGCTGCTGGGGCTCGAATGATCGAGGGACACCGCTAAGCCAAGCCCGAACCACCTCCGCGACACCGGCGACTCTCGCCAAGGAGCTGCACGCCCATGCGACCAAGAAAAATCACGGACATCAAGACCTTTCTCGTCGGCGGGTCGTGGCGCAACTGGCTGATCGTCAAGATGGAGACCGACGTCGACGGCCTGCACGGCATCGGCGAGGCCACGCTCGAGGGCCGGTCGGCGACAGCCGAAACGGCGGTGCACGAGCTGAAGCGCTATCTCATGGGCAAGGACCCGTTCGAGATCGAGAAGCACTTCCAGGAGCTGTACCGGCGGGCGTTCTACGGCGGCGGGGCGGTGCTGACGAGCGCGATCAGCGGCGTCGAGACGGCCATGTGGGACATCAAGGGCAGGGCGCTGGGCGTTCCGGTCTACGAGCTGCTCGGCGGCAAGGTGCGCGACCGGGTGAAGCTCTACGCCAACGCCTGGTACCGCCAGGGCATGAGCCCGGAGCAGATGGCCGAGGCCGCCAAGGCCGCCCTGAAGCTGGGCGTCCAGGGCATGAAGTTCAACCCCTGGGGCGCGCGCGAGGGCATCGACTTCTATCGCATGGACAACAACATCCTCAACACCGGCGTCGACGCCGTTGGCGCGGTGCGCGAGGCCGTGGGCCCCGACATCGACCTTTACATCGACTGCAACGGCATCTTCAACACCGTAGGCAACGCGGTGCGCGCGGGGAAGGCCGTCGAGGAGTACAACATCACCTTCTTCGAGGAGCCCATCCCCCACGAAGACCTGGACGCCATGGCCTACGTGCGCAGCAAGCTCAACATTCCGATCGCCACGGGCGAGCGCCTCTTCACGATCTTCAGCTTTCAGCAGCTGCTGAACCACGGCGGCGCCGATATCGTGCAGCCGGACATGGCCCACTGCGGCGGGATGCTGGAAGCGCGCAAGATCGCGGCCATCGCGGACTCGCACTACGCCGCCTTCGCGCCGCACAACCCCAACGGCGAGGTGTCCTACGCCTCGGCGGTGCAGATGGCGGCCTGCGTCCCGAACTTCCTGACGCTGGAGCACTTCCCGCCGGAACCCTGGCGGTTCGAGGTGTGCGCCAACCCGCTGACCGTCGAAGACGGGTGGCTCGAAATCCCGGACCGGCCGGGGCTGGGCGTGGAATTCAACGAGGAAGCCGCCAAGGACCATCCCTACCAGCCGATGGACCTCTACGACCTGCACCGGCCCACGCTGCGGCTCAACGTGCCGTCGTTCAAGGGGCTCGATCAGCTGCGGTGAGGATCATTCCAGCTGGCGCTGCCTAAGGATTCAAACGCGCAAGCAGAGAAGGAATGCCCATGATCGTCGACGTGCACACGCATTGCTTGCAGCCGGAGCATGTGAGCGAGGCGTCCCGCCGGGCCGATGTGCGAGCGGGGTATGCGCCCATGCAGCCGCTGCCGTTCGAGACCTATGCCAAGGCCATGGAGGCGGTGGACCGGGCCATCGTGTTCGGCGTCCGCGCGCTGGCCTGCGGCATGCTGAGTCCCGACGACTTCACCGCCGACTGGGTGGCCAGGGACCCGGACAAGCTCATCGGGTTCATGGGCGTCGATCCGACCGAGGACGGCTATCTCGACCAGATCGACCGGGGCGTGGACCTGGGCCTGCGCGGGATCAAGATCTATCCCATGCTGGCGCACTTCAATCCCGCCGACCCGGTCTATTTCGCCCTCTACGAGAAGGCGCAGCGCCTGGGACTGCCGATCCTGTCGCACATGGGCACGCAGCCGAATCCGCGGGCGATCCTGAAGTACAGCCATCCGCTGCTGATCGACGAAGTGGCGCAGGCGTTCCCGGACCTCAAGTTCGTGATCGCGCACATGGCGCATCCGTGGCAGCGGGATTGCGCGGTGGTCATCCGCAAGCACGCCAACGTCTACGCCGACGTCTCGGGCGGGGGCTGGGTGCGGCCCTACCAGGCGTGGGAGGCGCTGGTGCTGATGGTCGAGTGGGGCGTGGCCGACAAGCTGCTGTTCGGGTCCGACTTCCCGCTCTGGACGCCGCAGGAGGGCATGGACGACATGCGCCGCCTGAACGACCAGGTCGAGGGCACGAACCTGCCCCGGATTCCCGACCAGGTTCTCGACGGGATCATCCATCGAAACTCGCTCGAGCTGCTGGGGTTGGAGTGATAGGACGACACGCAGCGGCCGCGCGTCGACGGCATTCAGGCGGCCCGGTGGCCCAGGCTGCGTGCAGCCTGGGAGCTTCATCCGCGACAGACCCCACGCTGCACGCAGCGCGGACCACCGAATCTTGGCACTGAAGGGTCGATCTTATGTCAATCAGATCGCACGCTGTCCGGCTGCTGGCGGCGGGCTTGCTGGCGGTCTGCCTGGCGGCGTGCGGCGAGGCGCCCGCCGAGCCGCTGAAGCTCGGGCTGCTGACCTACATCAGCGAAGGATCGCCGCAGAACGCCCAGGATCGGCAACGGGCCTTCGAGTTGGCGGTGGCGCATCTCAACGAGGCCGGCGGCGTGTATGGCCGTCCGGTCGAAACAGCGGTCGGCGACACCGCGCTCGACCCGGACACGGCGGTCATGGAGGCGCGGCGGCTGATCGAGGATGAAGGCGTGCACGCGCTCGTCGGTCCCAGCACGAGCGCGAACTCGCTGGCCGTGGTCGAGCGCGTGGCCGGACCGGCCCGGATTCCCGTCGTCAGCCCCTCGGCCACCTCGCCGCGGTTGACCGACGCCGCGGACGACGACTTCTTCTTCCGGGCCGCCCTGTCCGACGTGGCGCAGGGACCGGTTCTGGCGCGAGTCGCCCGCGATCAGGGCCTCGACAACGTAGGCGCGATCTACCGCAACGACGCCTGGGGGCAGGGATTGGTCCAATCCTTTCAAGATGCCTGGGACGGCGCCATCACCGCCGTGGCGGTCGAGCCGGGACAAAGCGAGTTCGCCGGCGCCCTGCGGCAGTCGGCCGCCGCCGGCGCGCAGGCCTTGATCCTGATGGTCTACTCAACGGAGACGGAGGTCATCCTGCGCGAGGCGCTCCAACGCGGCATCTATGACCAATTCGTCTTCAGCGACAGCGTCAAGAGCCCGGACCTGGTCCGGACAATCGGTGGGGCCGCACTGGGCGGCATGTATGGCGTCGCGCCAGCCGCTCCGCCGGCAAGCGAGTCCGCCGCTCGGTGGGAGGCAGGATACGTGGACGCCTACGGTGCGCCCCCGGCGGGCACGTACGTCCGCGAGGTCTACGACGCCACCATCGCCCTGGCGCTCGCCGCGGAGGCGGCTGGGAGCACGGACGGCTCCGCGATTCGCGACCAGCTGCGCGCGGTGGGCGGCGGGCCGGGCGAGGTCGTGTACGCGGGACCGGAAGGCATCGCGCGGGCGTTGGAAGTCCTCGGCGCCGGCGAAGCGGTCGACTACGACGGCGCCTCGGGGACGCTGGATTGGGACGAGAACGGCGACCTGCGCCGGGGCTACATCGGTGTCTGGCGCTACACCACCGACGAGCGGATCGAGGACGTCGACGTGGTGCTTTTCGAGAGGTAGCACCGGCCGCCACGACGCGCGAGCCTGGATTCCGGCCTCCGCCGGAATGACGGACCCAGGCAACCCGCTCCCGGGTGGCGGCCGGACATGGCATGGCGCACCATCGGTAGCGGGCAGTCGAAGCGCGCTGAAACGAGGACGAAGCCATGGTCACGAAACAAGCGGGTGAGCTGCGGCGGATCGTGCTCGACATCCTGGACGCCGCCGGCGCATCAGCCGAAAACGCGGTCGACGTTGCCAACCATCTGGTCATCGCCGACATGAGCGGCGTCGTGACGCACGGGGTCACACAGCTATCGGGGTACGTCGATGCGATCAGGGCCGAGCAATTGCTGCCTCGCGCACGCCCGGAAGCCCTCAAAGACCTCGACAGCGGGGCGCTGGTCACCGGCAACTGGACGTTCGGGCAGGTGGCGGCAAAGTTCGCTGCGGAGTTGGGCATCGGCAAGGCGGCGGCGTCCGGACTGGCGCTGGTTTCGATCGTGCAGTCGCATCACATTGGAAGGCTGGGGCACTACGTGGAGATGGCCGCGGCGGAGGGCCTGGTCTCGCTGGTAGTCGCGGGCGGCTTCGGCGCCGTCGACCCGCAGACGGTGCCTTACGGCGGTCGGACGCGCGTGCTGCACACCAACCCGATCGCGATGGGATTTCCCGTGGCGGGCGCGCCGCCAATGATGTTCGACTTCGCCACCACGGCGCTCTCCGGCGTGAAGGTGGTCAACGCCCAGAAGCGCGGCGAGACGCTGCCGCCGGGCAGCATCGTCGACGCCGAGGGGAATCCGACGACCGATCCTCAGGCGTTCTTCGACGGCGGTGGCCATGTTCCCTTCGGGGCCCACAAGGGCTACGCGCTGATGATGGCCGCCGAGTTCCTGGGGCGCACATTCTCCGGATCGGACGACTTCGCCGAGGAAACGCGCGGGGGCGACATCATGCGCCACCAGGGCGTGACGATGTTTTTCGCAAAGGCCGACCTCTTCCGCGACATGGACGCGTACCTCAGCGGCGCGCGGGGGCTGGTCGACCAGGTCCACGCGGCGGCGCCCGCGCCGGGGTTCAGCGAGGTGCTGGCGCCCGGCGATCTGGAAGCGCGCACGCGCCTCGAGCGCGAGCGCGACGGGATTCCGCTGCACGACGACGTGTGGCAGGACCTGGTGGACACCGCCGCGTCCCTGGGGCTGGACATCGCCTGACGGTCGGCCGGAACTATCGGCGGTGGGATTGCTCCCCGTCGCCGCGCCACACGGGGCTGGAGGGACTGGCCAGCCAGGCATTCCAGCGCGCCTCCCAGCCGCAGGCGGACTCCCAGGCGCCTCGTACGGGGACATGACCGCGTGGGCCGGAGGGCGGGGCGACGGTGCTTCGGGGTCCAATGGGGTCGACGAGAAGCTTCAGGACTCGGCGCAGTCCGGACTGGATTCCCGCCGTGGCGGGGATTACGAAGGCCAACGGCCGGCGCAACGCCTCGCGCGCCGGCGGATTCGTTCGCGGACCGGACAGCCCACCCATAGGTCAATTCTCCGATGTCGCGGCGCCGCGCGAAAGATGGGGCCGACCGGACTTCGTACATTTGTTCACAATCCGACGAGTGCCATCGACATAGGGTTGCCCTAGATGTTCGGGCTAGTTGCGAGCTTTGCCACCAGTTGGCGCCGGGCGGCGATCGTCATCGCCATCTGGGGCGTGGTCGGCGCCGCCGTGGTCGTCACGGCGCCGCCGCTCGCCGACGTCACCACGAACGAGCAGGAGAACTTCCTTCCCGAGGGCTCGGAGTCCCTGCGCGTCCTCCAACTGGCCCGCGAAAAATTCCCGCGCGGACAGGGCATTCCCGCGATCGTCGTCTTTCATCAGCCGGAGGGTCTGACGGACTCGGATCTGGCGGCCGTGGCGCGGGTGGACGAAACGCTGCAATCGCCAGACGCACCCCCCGGAATTCAAAACGTGCTCGCGCTGAGCACTTCCTCACCGATGGCGGCCAGCGCGTTGCTGGCGCCGGACGGCACCACCGTGACGACGATCGTGACGATCAGCGGCTCGCCGGCGGAGGAGGAGTTTCGCGAGGTCATCCGCTGGATTCGCGACCAGGCGCGCGCCGGAACCGCCGCTGCGGGTCTCACCGTCGCCATCACCGGTCCCGCCGGAATCATCTCCGACGCCGTGGAGGTGTTCGCGTCGATCGACTTCCGGGTGACGCTCTTCACCGTGCTCTTCGTCCTCGTGCTGTTGCTGCTGATCTACCGCTCACCCGCACTGGCCCTGCTTCCGCTGGCCGGCGTGGGTTGGACGCTGGTGATCGCCCAGGGAGTGGCGGCGACGCTGGCCGCGAACGCCGGGCTGCTGCTCAACGGCCAGGTGACGGCGCTGATGTCGGTGCTCATGTTCGGCGCCGGCACCGACTTCACGCTCTTCATTGTGGCCCGGTATCGGGAGGAGCTGCGGCAACAGCCCGACCGCTGGCGCGCCATGCAGGTGGCGCTGCGCCGGGTAGGACCCGCGATCGCGTCCAGCGCCGGCACCACCATCGCGGCCATGCTGGCGCTGCTGCTGGCCACGTTCGGATCGTTTCAGACGATGGGGCCGGTGCTGGCGCTGGCGATGTTCCTGATGCTGCTCAGCGGGCTCACCTTCATCCCCGCCATGGCGGTGCTGCTGGGACGCGCGGCGTTCTGGCCGGGGCGCATGCACGTGACCGGCACCGAGCACTCCCGCGTCTGGTCGCGCGTTGCGGACTTCGTGACCCGCCGTCCGGTGGCCACCTTCACGGCGACATTCGTGATGTTGGTGGTCTTCGCCGCCGGCGCGCCGACGCTCACCCCCAACTTCAGCTTCATTGGCGGCTTCCCGGACGACGCCGAGTCCAAGATCGGCGCCCAGATCATGGACGACGCCTTCGGCGCCGGGAACCTGGCGCCGACAAACGTCTATCTGAACACCGACAACGTCCTGACCAGCCTGGTGGACGTCGACCGCGTGTCCCAGGCCATTGCCGACATCCCGGGCGTCACGCGCGTGAGCGGACCCACGCGGCCCACGGGCGAGGCGCCGGCAGTGGATCCGGCCGCGCTGGAGGCCGCCGTCGCCAACTTGCCTCCCGGGATGCTCCAGGGCGGCGCGCCAACAGGCGCGCCGGCGGCCCGTCCACCGGCGAACGCCGACCCGCAATTGCAGGCCGTGATCGAGGCCTTCATGGCCGCCAGCCGTTTCATCTCGCCCGACGGCAGCACCGCCCGGCTGGACGTGGTGATGGAAGACGACCCCTACGGCATTCCGGCCATCGAGCGCATCGACGAAGTCCGCGCAACGGCCCGGAGCGCGGTCGAGGGCACCAGCCTGGCCGACGCCGAGGTCCTGGTCGGCGGCGCAACCGCGCTGCAGACGGACGCGTGGGCCTCGGTGAACACCGACGTTCGGCTTGTCGGACCGATTGTGGTGGTGCTCATCTGGTTCATTCTCTTGCTCCTGCTCCGCAGCCTGGTCGCCGCCACCTACCTCATCGGCAGCGTGCTGCTGAGCTTTCTCTCCGCGCTGGGCATTTCGGTGGTCATCTTCCAGAACCTGATGGGACATCCCGGCGTGGGCTATCAGAACGCCGTGTTCATGTTCATCTTCCTGGCCGCGCTGGGCGCGGACTACAACATCCTGATCATGACGCGCGTCCGGGAGGAGATTCGGGCGCGGGGACTGGTCGAAGGCACACGCCTGGCGGTGGCGAGAACCGGCGGCGTCATCACGTCGGCGGGCCTGATCCTGGCCGGCACCTTCTCGATCCTGGCCACGCTGCCCTTGCGCGACATCTTCCAATTGGGATTCGCCGTGATGCTGGGCGTCCTGCTGGATACCTTCGTCGTGCGCGCGCTGTTCGTCCCCAGCCTGGTGATCCTGCTGCGGCGCTGGAACTGGTGGCCGGTGCGCCTGGATTCGCCGTCCTCGGCTGAAGCGGACGCGTCGGGCATCGCCTCGTAGGAGCAAGCCCCCGATCCGAAGGCCGGGAGCAGGCACGCGGATTCCAAAGCTCTTGTAGGGTGCGAAAATACCCCTCGCCTTCTGCGGTTCTGCCACCGCATCGGAGCAACGACCTCAGTGCCAAGTCACACGGCCATCCTGAGCCGGCGTCGGATTCTCGCCGTGATGGCGGCGCTTGCCGCCGGGGGCATTGCCCGAATCTCGACATCGCCGCCTGTCCTCGGGACCGAGCAGCTGCTTCCACCGAACGCGATCGAGACAGTGGACGGAGCATTCTTCCCAATCGACGGAGGCCTGTCGGGCTTCTACGTCCGCGATGCCCCCGCCGGTCCGATGTTCTGGTCGCTCTACGACGCGGCCGGCGGCCACGCGTGGTACGGCCCGCCGATCAGCCGCGTGTGGAGCGACGCTAACAACTGGTATCAGCTCTTCGCCTGCGCGTTGTTCTCCCAGCCGCGGGTCGGCGGCGCGGCGCGGCTGGCACCGATCGTCGATCTCATCGTGACCGGGCCGCCCGTGTCACGCAGCTTCTCGAACGCGACCAAGCTCGAATTCGACGGCTGGCCCCAATACAGCCAGCTGACGGCGGTCGATTCCACGATTTCAGCCTTCATCACGGCCAATTCAGCCCTGCAGGTCGGTGCAGCGAGATCCCGGCCGCGCACCTTTGCCGGCAAGGTTCGAAACCTCTTTGCCAATCTGGGCCTCGAAAGGGCGGGCGGGAGTGTCCGCCTTGGCGTGTTGGGCCAGCGCTATCGGGCCTATTTCCAGGGCCAGCCCAGCCGCCTGCCGACCGCCGCCGTCGCCCCGGAGGAGTTCGCACTCTCGGACGAGGCATCCGGCATCTCCGACGACCTCCCGGGCACGGACAAGGGCATCGACCCGGGTTTCGGCTGCACCCTGGCCAGCGAGCAGGGCGTCGCCGCCGGCATCGATCACATGAACCGCCTTGGGCTCTGGTGGGCCCGCGAGCAGTTCATCTGGAGCGGCATGGACGCTTACAGCGACGCCGCGCTCCCCACGATCGCCACCGACCGCAACTTTCGCGTCTCGAGGGAAGTCATCGGGCTGCTGCAGTTCACGCCGGCGTACGCGGGCGGCGGGGTGTCGGAGCCCGCGAAGTTCAACCCGCCCAACGGGCTGGAGCTGCCGGCCGCCGATTCTTCGAACCATTTCGGACGGTTCGTTCGCGGGGTGGTCGAGAGCCGCCGGCCGCTCGACGGAGGATCCACGCCGTCGGCGTCGGGCCTGAACTCGATCTCGCGCTGGATTCCGGCGAACGAGCCGGATATCTGTCGCCCGCGGATGCCGGGCTATGCCTGGGGCGGAGAACCGCACAAGCGCTGGGTGGACCGCACCGACGGCTCGGGTCCGGCCGCCGCAAACGAGATCGACGACGCCGAACGCGAACGCCTGCTCTACCGCCTGGTGCAAGTGGCGTACGACGCCATGATCGCCGCCGACCCTGGGGCGCGCCTGATCTTTCCATCGCTCAGCGTCGTGGATCGGAGCTGTGACAACACGCCGCGACAGATGCAGTTCTGGGACGGCTGGGTGAGCTTCCTGGCCGCGCAAACCGATCGTGAGGCCCTGGTTGCCAATAACTTCTCGTTCCACGACATGTCCCTCACGCTCCATAAGGAGCCCGAGCGGGTGTACGAGATGGCCGCCAACTACCGCGCGGCGCTCGACAGTCTCTCGGAAACAGTCGGCGAACCGGATCCACTGGCCGGCAGTCGCCGGGTCATCGCGATGGAGATGGGCCTGCAGGACGACCCCGGGCTGGGCGCCTACTTCGACGACACGGACGTGGCGCACTTCATCATCCAGGCCATTGCCAACGCCCTGGTCGGCGGCGCGGACGAGGTTGCCCTGCACAAGCTGGTCAACTTTCCGCTGTCGCAAGCCTCAGGGAAGGGGGCGCGCGTGGCCGTGCGCTATATGTCGCACGTCACCCGGCAACATCCCCAGCGCGCAAAGCGGCCAGATATTGGCGGAGAGCGCGCGGCCAACGCATACGCCGGGCCGGTCCGGATCGACTTGCCGGGACCGGGATTCATCACCAGCGTGTTCTACAACCGCAAGCGGGCGCCGATCGATCTGACACTGACCTTTGCGACCGACGAGGCAACGTCCGCCGACGCCATTCACCTCTCCGACCATATCGGCAACGAACAGACGCTCAGCCTCGGCTCCCACGACCTCACGCTCGCCGCGCCGCGCCAGACGTTCAACGCGTATGGCAAGAACTGGGCCTGGATCGGAGGCGGGACGCACGTAGTCCGCTATTCAGACGCGATCACGCTGACCACCGATCCGCAGATTCCGGATACGGTGACCTACCAAAGGATCCCCGCAACCTAGCCCCACTGATGTCGGGAGGCGGCTAGGTCGGCGGCGGGGTTTGGCAACTCTCAACTCGGTAGCGTCGGCGCTTGACGTATGCCCAACACGCTGGTCCGGCGCGGACAGCATGAAGAGATCGTTCCGGGCTAGAATCAGCCTCCCATAACCCAGCGAGCACATACATGGCGGCTCAGCGCGAACGTCCGCTCACGGTCAACGACCTCGTCATCGTCGACTGCGATGTGCACGCCAACGATCCCCCCGAGGCCCTGGCGCCCTATTGCGACGAACCGTGGCGCGTGGCCCTGGAACACTTGGGCGACGTGCCGCGCCGCTACCTGGAGGCTCCGGGATACGCGCCGGCCACGCCCTTCGACCTGCCGGTGCCGGGTCGAGGCCTCACACACCGCACGGTGGCGACCGCCGACCAGATGCGCGAGGACCTGGACGCCATGTCCATCGACATCGCCATCCTGTTCCCCGACTTTCTGCTGCGGATGGCGGTCCTGCCGCAGGCCGACTTTGCGGCGGCGGTGGCCCGGGCCTTCAACGCCTGGCTGGCGGAGCGCTGGGTGGACCCGGCGAGGGGGCTCTACGGCACCGTTCTCGCCGCGCCGCAAGACCCGGAGGACGCAGCGCGCGAGATCCGCAAATACGGCTCACGCAAGGACTTTGTGGGGGTGTTTCTGCCGACCTGCGCGGTTCGCCCCCTGTGGGGCCACACGATGTACGACCCCATCTTCGAGGCCGCCCAGGAAACCAACTGTCCCGTGATGCTGCACAGCGTCGGCGGCATCCTGCACACGAACTTCCCCTTCAATACCGAGCAGTTCGCCACGCAACTGGGACGGCATTCGGTGGAGCATGGGTTCGCGCTGATGGCCAACATCTTCAGCATGATCGAGACCGGCATGCCGGTGCGCTTCCCCGATATGAATGTCGTGTTCACGGAAGGCGGCGTGTCGTGGGTGCCCTACGTCCTGTGGCACCTCGACAAGGAGTACCACGAGCTGCGGCACCAGGCGCCCTTGCTCACCAAGCCGCCAAGCCACTACATCCGCGAGTTCTACTTCTGCACCCAGCCGGTCGAGGAGCCGGAGCGGCCGCAGGACCTGGTGACGCTGATCGACCTGATCGATGGCCGGGATCACGTAGTCTTCGCGTCCGACTGGCCGCACCACGATTTCGACCATCCGCGCGAGGTGATGATCAAGCCGTTTCCCGCGGAAACGAAACGCAAGATCATGGGCGAGACGGCGCTGAAGCTCTTCGACTTCGCGACGCCGTCCACGAACGGGGCTGCGTAGGGAGTCGTTCGGGCGGGATTGCTTGGGCAATATCCCAGGCTGCGCGCAGCCTCGGCCACCGAGCAGTCTTTTGCGGTGTAGGGGCAGCCCTTGTGGCTGCCCGGATCGACCCTGACGGGCGCCCACAAGGGGCGCCCCTACAGGGCGGGATCATCGCGGTGACGCGCCAGCGGACCGGTTTCGGTCAGGCCGGCGATTCTTCGTAGAGCGCTTCGCCGCGGTGCAGGCGCTGGGCGATCTGGAAGGTTTGGCCCTGGGCGCGGACCGTGGGCGCGTGCGCCGCGAGATAGCGCGCGCCGGCCACCAGCGCCAGCGTGGCGTCATCGGATTGCGTCGTTAGGTCGAATTGCCGCATGGCGGCCTCAATCGACTGGATGGTGTGGAAATTGCGGTCCTCGCGCAGCAATGCACCGCCCATGGCCGCGAGGAGATCGTCGTCGCGCCCATCGCCGGAGCGGTACTCGACGACCAGCCGCGCGGCGTCGTCGACCCTCTGCCGCCGGTCCAGGATGTCCGGCAGCCGTTGGATCAACTCGGCACCCGGCGTCGGCGACTGGCCGTTGGGACCCGGCACACGCGCCGGAGGCACGTTGAGGAAGCGGTCGAGGTAGACGCTCATGGCCGCGTCGTAGACGCCGCGCACCAGCTCGGGCGAGGGCGACCGCACCAGGCCGCAGCGAACCGCATTGGCGAACGACAGCGTGTGCAGCGCGCGGTCCCAGTCGCCGAACTCGTTGCTGACGTGAAAACGGGCGACGCGCGTGACCGCCGCTTGAACCACGGCCTCAGCGAGTTGCGACGGGCCGGCGCCCGAGCGCAGCGCGGCCGTGATCGCCGCGGCGATGGCGTCGGGGTCGTCGCCCAGGACGGTGTCGATGAGCGCGGCGCGGTCGGGCCACGGGATCGATCCATTGGCCGGCGCCGACGCCTCCGGAATCTCCTGGAAGGCCTCCTCGAGGATGACGACCAGGTCGTGCGGCCGCCGCCAGGAGTTGGACTCTTCCATGCGTTGCGCACCTGCGTAGCCCTGGGCAAGGGACGCGACCACGCCCTCGGCGAGGTCCCAGCCCGCGATGTCCAGCGCCTCCAGCGCCTTGTTGGTGAAGTCGAGCACGTGGCCGCTGGAGAGGTAGCGGTGGTCGGTCGCGGCGGCGAACAGCATGTCGGCCAGCGCCTCCGGCTCGAATTCGGCACGAACGGCGGTGAGCAGGCAGCGCTCGGCGCCGGTGGCGTCGCGAACCTCGACTGAACGCCGGAACCAGCGCTTGAGCGCGGCGGGATCGGCCGGAGCGTCGGGCAGCGGCCCGGCGGGGAAGCGCGGGGCGGCTCCGGCGCAGTCGCTCGCCACGTTCGACAGCCCGTGAAACAGCGCCCGAGCATGCTGGTCGCGCGGCAATCGGGGCAGCAGGTTCATCATGCAGGTGAGCACCGTGAGTCCCTGGCCCCAGCCGTCGGCGAGGTAGCGCACCCCGAACTCCAGCCCAATGCGGAACGGCTCGCGCGGGCTCGCGCCCGCTTCCAGCAGGCCAATGACTGCCTTGGCGATGACCAGCGACAGATTCCGCTCCAAGCCGTCGCGCAGACGGCGGCGGTGATGCGCCAGCTCGTCGCGATCGGCCCGCAGGTCGATCCAGATCTCACCGTCGACCACCTCGGTGGGGAACGCCGGTGCATCGTCGGCCCAGAGATCGAACGTGCCGCCCGTGGTCACATCGAAGCGCGCGTGGTGCCAGTGGCAGGTGAGAATCCCGTCGTCGACGCTGCCGCGGTCGAGCGGAAACCCCATGTGGGGACAGCGATTGTCGAGCGCATGCACGGCGTCGCCGTCGCGGACGAGCACGAGGGAGCGCCCGTTGACGCGCAGCCCGTGGCAGCGGCCGGGCGCGAGGTCGCTCAGCCTTCCGGCGTTGACCTTGCCGTCACGCGTCATGGGCCCGACCTCCAGCCGCCCGTGCCCCAATGCTCCCACTACGGCGCGTTACGGCCAAGCGAGGCGATCCGCGCCTAAGGCTCAGTACCCCCGGCCGACGGGGCAGACGAACGCCAGCGAGCGGCCTGCGACGAAGCGACGCAGGTTGGCGAAGAAGATCCCCTGCCGCTCGGCGGCCAATGTGGTGCTCAATGCCGAAGTGTGCGGCGAGATTAGGATGTTGGGCGCGTCCCAGAGCGGACTGCCCTGCGGCAGCGGCTCGACGGCCGTGGCGTCGATCCCCGCGCCCGCGATGTGACCGCCGTGCAGCGCCTCGGCCAGCGCGTCCTCATTCACGATCCCGCCGCGGGACACCACAACGATGTGCGAGCCCTCGGGCATCAGCGCCATGCGCTCGGCATTGATCAGGTCGGCGGTCGCGGGAATGAACGGCGACGTGACGACCAGCCAGTCGGTGTGCCGCAGCATCTCGTCCACTTCCTCGGGCGGGTAGACCTTGCGCACGCCGGCCGGAACGTCGGTGGGGCTGGGATCCATGGCGTAGACGTGCATGCCAAACGGCAGCGCGCGCTGGGCCACGGCACGACCGACGCCGCCCATCGAGAGGATGCCCAAACGGCTGCCATTGAGCGGTAGCATCCGATAGTTGTATTTCACCGTGTCCCACACGCGCTGCCGCTGGTCGTTCAGCGATTCCTCCAGACGGTGCGCCAGGGCCAGGATGAACATGAACGCGTGATCGGCCATGGGGTTGGTGTGGGGACCCGGCGAGTTGGTGATTACAACGTCGGAGGCGACGATCTCGGGCACCTTCATCAGCCGGTCGATGCCCATGCCGGGGTTGTGGATCCAGCGGAGGCGCGTGGCCGCCCGCATCTCTTCGCTGGTCGGCGTGCCGTAGAAGGCGTCCGAGTCGACGACCTCGCGCAGCCGCTCCTCTGGGGTCTGCGGCTCGACGAAGGTCGCGTCGGGAAACTCCGCGCGAAGCTCGTCGGTCGGCAGGACGTAGTAGTCGGCGTGCGGGACTATCAGCACCTTCATGGGGGCGTCTCCGGGCCGCTCGGCCTCAGCGGCGGCTGTCAAGAAAGTAGCCGGGCGGCGCGAGCGCGTCTATTCGCGCCGCCCGAGCAAGGTGGAAACGCGCCGGCGGCGGCCCGAGCGCGCCCGGGCCGCCGCCGTGGGGGGAGGTGGTTAGGAGACCGTGACTTCGATTCGCTTGGGCTTGCTGGTCTCCAGCTTGGGCACGGTCACCGTGAGCACGCCGTCGGCGTAGCTGGACGTCGCCGCGGCGGCGTCCACGCGATCCGACAGGCGCAGGGCGCGGCGGAAGCTGCCGGCGCGACGCTCGCGCAGCACGTAGCCGTCGCCCGCAGCCTCGTCCGCCTCGGCGGTCTTGGCCTGGATGGTGAGCACGCCGTGCTCGACGGAAACCTCGATGTCGTCCTTGGCGACGCCGGGCAGCGAGGCGCTGATCTCGATTGCGTTCTCGTCCTCGCGGACATCGACCGGGAGCACCCACGAGGATGCGCGCGTGGGCAGCGCCGAGCGGCGCCAGGGGCGCCCAATGGCGTCGTGAATGCCGAGCAACTCGCGGAACGGGTCCCAACGCTGAATGGTGGCCATCGTGTCCTCCTCCGTGCGGTCCGCCTTTCGGACCGCCGATTCGATCTGTCGGAGGTATCGTAAGACTTGAGTGTCTTCCTGTCAAGTAAGTTTCACTGCAAAAGCGCAGGTATTTACTGTGGGGTCGCTAGCTGCGGGTTCAGCGGACGGACTCCCAGGTTGCACGCGGCCCTGGCCGCCGGGCAGGATGGATCGGTGTAGAGGCAGCCTTGGTGGCTGCCCGGATCGATTCGGACGGGCGCCCACGAGGGGCGCCCCTACACGGAGCCCAAGATTCGGGCGTGAGGGCGTGGCCCTAGGCCGGAGGCGACCAATCGGGCAGGCGGCGGTCCCAGACCTCGGCGACCGCGTCGCGGATGAACAGCGCCTGGCTCCAGTTATCCGTAAAGACCGACAGCCGGTAGCCGCTGGCGATCATCTCGGGGCAGGTCCACAGCGTGGCGCCCGGAGCCGCCGCTTCCAGCCAGAGCTTGATGAGCTCGTAGACGAACTCGATCCAATCGTGAAACTCGGGTGTGGGATTGCCGTCGCCGTCGATCACCGGCACCTGCGCGTGATGCCCGTTGAAGGCGCGCAGGTGAAACCAGTTCGAGTTCTGGACCAGCTCCGGCCGGTCCAGCAGGCGACCGGCGAACGGCGGGGGCAGGTGCTTGATCACCGCCGGGTGTGAGTGGTCCCACACCATGGGCAGCAGACGGCCTTCGGCCTTGGCGAAGCCGTCCGCGAGGGCATAGGCCTTCTCGGGCGTCTCGGTGGCCGTGTCGCGGTGCACTTCGATCGCCGCTTCGATCCCGATTTCGTCCGCCGCGGCGAGCGTGCGGCGAGCCAGCGCCACCGCCGAGCGCGTGGGCGTGTCGTGATTGCCCATCTGCACGTTCACCGTCGCCGCGCCGGCTTCCTGCGCCGCCGTGAGCGCGGGCCTGATGTCACGCGCGGTCTCGATGTCGGCCGTGCACCAGAACAGCAGGCCCGAGTCGTCCACCATCCGGCGGGTGATCGGCGGCGTACGCCCCGTGAATCCGTCGAACCCGGCCCCGGCCACCTCCGCGATCTTGCGTTCGAAGCTCCATTCGCTGTCGCGGCTGGGATGGCCCATGAAGCTGTTGATCGCGGCGAGTTGGAGGAGTCTGGGTGGTGCGGGGGATGCCGGTGAGGCCATGGATGTCGCCTGGGATGGGTGGGGGATCGAGTGGCGTCAGGGTAGCAGTGGCACCGTGGCGGCGCGGTTGTTCGTCAGCGGCCGGAGATTGAGAGTTCTAGATTCCTCGCTGCGCTCGGAATGACGGAAGGAGCCCCGAGTAGCGTACGCTGACGCGGCGCGTGAGCGTTCCGAGACGGGAGAGGCGGAGTCGATGAGCGAGGCGGAAGAACCGCGCGTGGTGACGGTGGGGCGGGGGCGGCGCGACTACGTGCCGGGCGTGTCGCTGGAGTGGCTGGCGGACGGGAACCTGACGCCCGGCAGCGGGATGACGTTTGGGCGCGCCCAATTCGAGCCCGGCTCGTCGAATCCGGCGCACTACCACCCCAACTGCCACGAGCTGGTGTTTGTGGCCGAGGGCACGATCGAGCACACGCTCGGATCGCAGACGGTCACGCTCTCCGCGGGATCGTTGTTGCATGTGCCCCAGGGTGTGCGACACCGGGCGATCAACGTCGGCGAAGACACGGCGACGCTGCTGGTGGCGTTTTCGACCGAGGCGCGGCAGACGGTCTTTCTGGACGATCCGGCCGGGTGAGTCGAGCGGGCGCCCACAAGGGGCGCCCCTACAGGAGGCGGACCCGAGAGTCGGTGCCGTCCGGACCCCTCACCCCGACCCTCTCCCGGTGGGAGAGGGAGCGGACCCTGCCGAAGCGCCTGGGGACTAACTGAGTCCGTCGGCGGCGTACCACTCAAGGGTGTCGAGCAGCGTGGCGTCGAGCGGCCGCGCCCGGAAGCCAAGATCCCGATGAGCCTTGCTGGCATTGAAGTACAGGTAACGTGCCCCGGTGACAGCTTCATCGTGGGCAATTGGCGGAGCGATGCCAACAAGGTCTGCGAGCGGCTCGACCGTGACGCTGAGCACCGTAAGGAACCAACGCGGCAGGGTGACGATTGGCCCAGTGTTGCCAGCGATGCGTCCCGCCCGCTTCGCGAGGTGTCGGTAGGTGAGGTTGTGACCGGTGAGCAAGTAGCGTTGACCAGCCCGGGCGCCGGCGGCCATGGCCACGAGGCCGCGCGCCACGTCGCGCGCGTCGACCAGGCTGTTGCCCCCGGGCGGCACGGCGCGGACCCAGCCGCGCACCAGCGGCCGCAGCATGCGCCAGGCATGGCCGCTGCGGTCCCACGGGCCGAGCACCGTGCCCGGATTGGCCACCACGGCGGAGAGTCCCCGCGACGCCGCACTGAGCACCAGCCGTTCTCCCGCCTGCTTGGACAGGGCGTACATCAGCCCGTGCTCCGCCGCTTCAAACGGTGTCATCTCGTCCATCGGCGTTTCGAGCCGGTCCGCGAGCCCCACCGCGGCGAGCGAGCTGACGTGCACCAAGCGCCTCGGCGGGTGCGCCGCCAGCCAAGTGAGTAGGTGCGCCACGCCGTCGACGTTGATTTCCCACTGGAGCCGGTGATCGCGCCGGCGAAACGACTGGTTGGCGGCCAGGTGAAACACCCAGTCGAAGATCTCATCCGGGAACGACGCCGGGTCCCGCACGTCGCCCGTCGCTTGGCTGACATCGAGGCCCTCGAACGCCGGCGCCGCCCATGGGTCGCCCGGCAACACCAGGGCCGTGACGCGGTGGCCGCCGGCGGCGAGTTCGCGGACGAGCGCGCTTCCGAGCTGGCCGGTGGCTCCGGTGACGAAGCAGCGCATGCTATACCGGGCGCGAGCCGCTCACCGCGGCGCGCTGGCGGCTAGGCGGCCTCGTCGGTGATCTCGAAGGACAGATCGCCAAGTCCCTGCACCTCGAAGCCGAGACGCAGCGTGACGGGCCCTTCTGGCACGGTGACGCCGCGTAACACTAGGGTCGACGTCTTGTTCATCACCAGGCCGAACGGCGATTCCGGCGTGACCTCGGCGAAGCCGTGCTGGACGCCGTCGACCTCGAAGAAGCAGTCCGCCAGATCGACCGCGACGCCGTTGACCGCCACCGGCAGCAAACGCCGCGCATAGCCGGACCCCAGCGTATTGCAAAGATCGAGCGCCAACCCGTCGGCGGTGGCGCGCATGCTGCCCTTCACGTAGAGCCGTCGCAGGAGAAAACCCGGAACCTTCAGCGCCATTGATCGATCTCGACCTGTCGTTGCATGTGAAAGATATCGCGTTCGGCGGCCGCCACGTCTTCGGGCAATAGCCGGCTTCCGGGCCGGGCGTCGGCGAAGTACCAAATTTGGGCCAGGCGCTCGACCAGCCGGGTGACCTCGAGCGCATGCTCGGGATCGGACCCGACCGCGAGGGTGCCGTGATTGGCCAGCAGCACGGCCATGCGCGGACCCAAGGCAGCCACCGTCGCCTCCGCCAGCTCCTCGGTGGCGGACGGCGCGTAGTCGCTGACCGCAACCTCACCGCCGACGTACACGACCTGCTCGTCGAGGATGGGTGGGATTGCCTCATGGCGCACGGCCAGCACGCTGGAAAACACGGGGTGCGCGTGGACCACCGCGCGAACGTCCTCGCGCGCCCGATACACCGCCCCGTGCATGAGGCACTCGACGGACGGGATGCGGTCGCCCTCGATGGGATCGCCGTCGAACGTCACCGTCACGATGTCGTCGACCGTCGTCTCGTCGGACGGCATGCGGCTGGGCGTGATGTGCATGGCGTCGGCGTGGCCGTCGGCACGGACACTCACGTTGCCCGCCGTGCCCACGACCAATCCCTCGCGGTACATGGCCTGCCTGGCCGCGAGCACCGCGGCTCGCGCTTCGGCGGAATTCATAGCGTCTCTTGCACGAATGCCTCCAGGCGGGATCGCAGATCCACCCAGCACGCGTAGTGTCCATCGTACGCGCGAGTTGCCCAGGGGTCCGGCTCGTGGACTTGTGGCGCCGGCGCCAGCTGCGCCACGGCCTCGCCGAGCGTGAAATCGCCGGCGGCGGCCGCTCCACACATCGCCGCGCCGATGGCCGTAACCGGAATCCCGGGGTAGGCCGCCACCGGCGCACCGAGCACGTTCGCCAGGATTGGGCCCGCGGCTTGAGCGGCGGCGAATCCGCCGGTGAGTCGGACCGGCGCGCCGTCCGCGATCGGCGGCGGCAGACGCTCGCGGTTGCCCCGCACGGCAAAGGCCATGTCCTCCAGCACCGCCGTGGCCAGCAGCTCGCGCGTGGGCACGCCTTCGGCAAACGGCATGGGCGATACCATCCCGGCGGCCCCGAGCCCTGCGGCCGCCGCATCAATGACGCGCGCGCCGGTTGTGGCGAAGATCCCGCGCTCGGCCGCCGAGTCGGTCGGGCTCGCCAGATCGGTCAACTCGCCGTCACCGCCCTGGCTCAGCCAGGCATAGCCGCTGGCCAGGTCGCCGGCGTTGCTCTCGGCCAGGTAGCCGCCGCCAAGGCGCAGGCCGCGCCAAACGGGAGCCTCGGCATCCCACGCCGCTTGCGGCCGCACGGTCGTGAGACTCCACCCGGCGGTCACGCAGTCGCCGTCGGCGAAATCCACCGTCCGCGAGCCCAGCTCGGCCGCATGCGTGTCGGGTACGCACATCGCGACCGGCAGACCCAGGGGCAGCCTGAGATCACGGGCGCGCTGTGCCGTGAGCCGCCCGGCCGCCGCGTCGTCCGCCACCGGTGGGAGCAGCGAATGAGTCCAATCGGGGAGCACGGCGTCGAGCCAATGCGCCTTGGGAATCGATCGGGCACCGGTTTCGCCGGCGCTCACCGATCCGATCGAATCGGCGCCGGTGAGGCGCCGCACGATCCAACCCTCGAGCGTGGTCAGCGCTCGGGCGCGCGCCGTGTCGTCGGGCGCCTCGGCTTCGAGCCAGGCCAGCTTGCCGGGCCAGTAAATCGCGGCAAGCGCGCGACCGGCCTGTCGCATGAGGGCATCGCCGTGGGCGGAGTCGATGGCGGCGCCGTACAGCGACGCTCGCAGGTCGTCGCTGCCCGAGGCAAAGAGCACCGCCTCCTTGTCATCCAGCACGACGAGGGTCTGGCGCATGGCGCACACCCCGATCGCGCGGACCTCGCCGCATCGAGCGGCGACCTCGGATACGCACGCCGCGACCTCGGACCAGATGCGCTCGGCGTCGAGCGTGCGCTCGAGGTCGGCGATGACCATGGGCCTGCGCGGCCGCGTTCGTCTGGCAACGGCGCGAATCTTGCCCGTCGCATCCAGCGCCGCCACGCGCGTTCCCGACGAGCCAATGTCGACGCCGAGATAGGCGGCCCCACTCGTCATGAAGGCACGTTTGGCGGAACCGGATTGAGGAGCGGCTCACCGGCCAGGAAGCGCAGGTAGTCGTCCACGATCATGTCGGAGTGCCGCGTGACGGTGTTGTCGGTGGCGCCGCCGATGTGCGGCAGGAGAATCACGTTCGGCGCCGAGAGCAGGGGGTGCCCGGGAGGCAGCGGATGCGTCTCGAACACGTCGAGCGCGGCGCCGGCGAGCCGCCCGTCCTTGAGCGCCACGGCAAGAGCCGCGGTGTCCACCACGCCCTCGCCGGTCGTGGCGACCAGACGCGCCCCGGCCGGCAGCTTGGCCAGGGCGTCGGAATCGATGAGGCCCTGTGTCTGGGGGAGCGCCGGACAGTGCACCGCGACCAGAGTTGAGGCGGCGAGGAGCTCGTCAAGCGACGCAGCGGTGCAGCCGAGCGCCCGCATCTCCTCCGCGGTGACCGCCGGGTCGCTGGCCAGGATCCGGCAACCGAACGGTCGCAGCAGCGCGGCCGTGCGGCGCCCAATGGCCCCCAGGCCGATGATGCCCACGGTCTGCCCGCCGAGCTCCGCGCCGCGAAACCCGGTGTATCCGGCGGTGGGATCGGCCCAGGCGCCTGCCGCGACGAAGCGTGAGGCCTCGACCACCGGGCGCACCAGATTCAGCATGAGCGTCAGCGTGAACTCGGCAACCGCCTGCGAGTTGCGGCCGGGCGTGTTGGCCACCACCACGCCGGCAGCCGCGGCCGCGTCGAGGTCCACGTGGCCGTGGTCCACGCGGCAAATCCCGACGAACCGCAACGTCGGCGCCCTGACTATCGTTTCCTCGAATATGAAGTCCGCCTCGATAAACAGGGCGCCGTAGCCGTGCTCCTCGATCTCCGCCGCAAGTTCGAGCGGATCGACCAGTTCCTGGGTCTCGGTCCACGGGCGCAGCGTGAGATCCGCGACACGCCGCAGGCGGTCCACCGCGGGCCCGGCCAACTCGACCAGGCTGAGCACCCGCGGTCGGCGGCTCGGCTGGCTTTGCGCGTTGGTCATAAAGCAGGCACCATCGGGAACTGGCCGGTCTTGGCCGAGGGGGCATTGTGAACCGAATTCTCGATCGCGTTCGTGAGCCGGCCGACCTGCGCCGGCTTGCCGCCGACGAGCTGGCGGCGCTGGCCGACGAAATCCGCGCCGAAATCATCGACACGGTTCAGGCCAACGGCGGTCATCTCGCCTCGAATCTCGGTGTGGTGGAGCTGACGCTGGCCCTGCACCGCGTCTTCGAAAGCCCGCGCGACCCGATTATCTGGGACACGAGCAACCAAGCCTACGCCCACAAGCTCGTCACCGGACGCGCCGACGACTTCAAGAGCCTGCGCCAACCGGGCGGGTTGTCGGGCTTTGCCGCGCGCGAGGAGAGCCCACACGACGTCATCGGCGCCGGGCACGCCGGCACGGGCGTCTCGGCCGGCGCGGGCGTGGCCCTCGCCAGCCGTTTCCACGGCGACGACGCCTCGGTCGTCACGGTGATCGGGGACGGGGCATTCACCTCCGGCGTCGTCTTCGAGGCGCTGAACCATGCGGGCGATCTCGGCTTGCCGCTCGTGCTTATTTTGAACGACAACGGGATGTCGATCTCGCCCAATGTCGGGGCGCTGGGCCGCAACCTGGGCCAGGGTCGGCACTACGACTGGACGCCACCGGCACCGGACAGCCGCTTCACCCCGTCCCAGCGCGAAACCGCGCCCACGTCGCCTTCGGGCTCGGCCCAGGAGTTCTTTGGGGCGTTCGGCTTCGCCTACGAGGGTCCCATCGATGGTCACGACCTTCGCGCCCTGGAAGAGGCGCTGCAGGCGGCCAAGGCGCTCCGTCGACCGGTCGCCGTGCATGTCTTCACGCAGAAGGGCCGCGGTCTCCCCGCCGCGGTGAGCGATCCGGTGACGCTGCATCAGCCGGGCACGGCTCAGGCGGTCGGAGCCACCGCCGCGCCGAGCTATAGCAAGGTTTTGGCGCAAACCCTGGCCGAGCTGGCGCGCGACGATCCGCGAATCGTCGCGGTGAGCGCGGCCATGCTCGAAGGCACCGCGCTCGCGGACCTGCAGCAGGCGCTGCCCGGCCGCGTGCACGACGTGGGCATCGCCGAAAGCCACGCCCTGGCCTTGGCCGCCGGGCTGGCCACCCAGGGCCTGCGGCCGGTGGTGTGCATCTACTCGACCTTCCTCCAGCGTGCGTTCGACCAGATCGTGCACGACATCGCGATCCAGGAATTGCCGATCGTGCTGGGCGTCGACCGCGCCGGCGTCGTGGGTGACGACGGCCGCACGCATCACGGCGTGCTCGACCTGGCCTATCTGCGCGCGATTCCTAACCTCGTGGTCGCGGCGCCCAAGGACGAAAACGAGCTGCGGCACCTGCTGGCAACCGCCATCGCCTCGGATCGGCCGTTCGCGATTAGGTATTCGCGCGGCGCGGGCCGCGGGGTGCCCTGCGACGAGCCGCTGCGTCAGATGCCCATTGGTCGCGGCGAAGTGCTCCGCGAAGGCGGTACCGTCGCCCTGCTGCCGATTGGGTGGGCCGTGCATCCGGCGATGCAAGCTGCTGAAGTCCTGGCGGCCGACCACGGCGTTCACGCCGCGGTTGTCAACCCGCGCTTCGTCAAGCCGCTTGACACGGAGCTGATCGTGCAGGTGGCTGAGCGGACGGGACGCGTGGTGACGATCGAGGACCACAACCGCATGGGCGGCTTCGGCAGCTCCGTGCTCGAGCTGCTGGCCGACCACGGCCGGCGCGATATCACGGTGAGCCGCCTGGGCCTGCCGGATCGCTTCCTGGATCACGGACCCGCGGACAGCTTGCGCGCGGCGCACGGGCTGAGCGTCGACGGCATCGTGGAAGCGGCGCGTGGGCTGGTAGATCAGCACACCAGCGAGGAGTCAACGGCGGCCGACTGGCCGTTGACGCTCGAAGGGCGCACCACCGCGTCCTAGGGCGCCACGTCCTCCGGGAGCTGGGTCGAGCTGGCGGTGACGGCCGCGTCCAACTGGGCGCTCGAAACACCCTGAGCGCCGCGCAGATCCGCGCGCGTAAGATTCGCGCCGGTCAGGTCCGCTTGTTCGAGATGGGCGTTGATGAGCACGGCGCCGTCCAGTCGCGCGCCTGAGAGGTCCACGCGCTCGAGGTGAGCGCCCGGCAAATGCACGCCGCGAAGGTCCGTCTCGGAGAGGTTCAACCGGTCGCTGCCGCGCCGCGTGTGGCGGCGAGCCCCGATGGTGGTCATGGCCATCTGCACGTCCGAGCGCACGATCTCGGAATCGACCGCGCGTTCCGCATCGAGCGGAGCGTTCTGGCGCACGTAGCGGCTGAGCACCTCCATCACGGGCCAGTAGTCCTGCGGCGACTCCCCGACGATCTTTCCGAGCTCCTCGATTCCCCGGATGCGCTCCTCGATCACCGGTTCGCCCTCGTGCGAAACGTTGAGCTGGGCGATCGAGCTGCGAACGCGCGTGTTCAGCGTCGGACCTTCGCGGGCCTTGATGGACTCATAGAGCGATCGCTGCCGGCGCCAGAAGTAGTAGAGGCCCCCTCCGAGCAGCAGCACGCCAATGAGCTGCACCGGACCGAAGCCCTCGTCGACGGCTTGCGTTCCCTCCGGCCCCGGGACGGGCGTGGGTATGGGCGTGGCCTCCGCTTCCCGCCGCATGGCCTCGCCGCAGGTGGCCGCCCCCCAGAACATCATGGCGCTGATTGCCACGAAGAACAGCACGATGCCAGCGGCGGTGAGCAAGAACTTGAGGTTGTGCACCTGCGACCCCTGGGCGCCGACGACTTGCCGCAAGGTTACACCGCGACCGGCGGCGCGGTCGGGAACGAAACCGACTGCTACGATCCCTGGGTGATCGCTGCCGGCGGGGCGAATCGCTCCGCGGCCCGGATTCGACGATGCCGAGAGGAACCGCTTTCATGGCCGTTGAGCGCCTGCGGCAACGACTGATGCCCTGGCAGGAAGGCCGGCTGGGGGCATCGCTGGAGGCATTGGCGACCTCGGAGGTGCCGGTCGTCGCCCTGGACGCGCGACTGGAGCTCGGGCCGCCGGTTCTTGCCGTGGGGCTGGGCGGCCGCGGCGTGGTGACAGTCCGACCGGACTGGGCGCCGGCGCTCGAGGCGGCATTGGGCGGGCTCAGCTATGACCTGCTGTTTTCGATCTACGGCGCCTACGAAATCAGCCGGGCCACGCTTCCCCACGGACTCACCGGCTGGGGGCCCTACTTTTGCATGGCGGCCGACGACGAGAGCTTCTGCGAAGCGGACGACCCCCGTCCCGTCCATCTCAGCGGCGACGAGATTCGATCGATCGCCGATCCCAAGATCTTCTGGCATTGCTTCGTGGACGAGGCGATCGGGGGATTCGGCATATTCGACGACGGCCAGTTGGTCTCGCTGGCGTCCATTCGCGTCGAAAGCGACGAGCTGCTCGAGATTGGCATCGACTCGGCGCCCGATCAGCAGCTGCGCGGCATGGGGCGGGCCGTGGCGGCGGCGGCGGGGCGCTGGATCCTGGAGCAGGGCAAGCTGGTGTGGTGGACGACCTCGACCTGGAACGTGCCGTCGTCGCGGCTCTCGCGCGCGCTGGGACTGGTCCACATCTGGAGCGAGATGATCGCGGTGCCCGGGCCGTTTCGCATGCCGCCGCAGCCGCTGGGCGCGCCGGCTCCCGGCGCCGAAATGCGCAACTACTACCCCGAATGGGCCATGAACCACGACATCAAGCCCAGGGAAGAATAGGCGGTCGCAGATGAGTGCTTCGGATCGACCGCTGCGGGTGGCGATTGCCGGCTGCCATCGCATGCTCGATCGAATTGGACAGAGCCACAACTGGGCCACGGCGTTCGACGCGGTGCCCGACACCGAGATCGTCGGCGTCTTTGACTACGGGGACGAGACGCGGCAGGAGTTCAAGGCGGTGTGGGGCGACCACATCCCCGATTTCGGCGACTACCCGCGGATGCTGGAAACGGTGGATCCCGACATCGTGTGCATCGCCACGCGGCAAACCCTGCACGCGGAGCAGTGCGAGCAGGCCGCGGCGGCCGGGGTGCGGGGCATCTTCTTCGAGAAGCCGCTGTGCACGACGATGGACGAGGTCGATCGCATCGTGAACGCGTGCGAGGCCAACGGCGTGGGCGTGGTCTATGGCCTCGACCGCGCCTGGTGGCCGCCCTACGTGCACCTTGCCAAGCTGCTCGAGGACGGGCTCATCGGCGAGGTGCAGGCGGTGTTCGGGTTTGGCCTGGCGCAGCTGCTCAACCACGGCTGCCACTGGCTGGACGTGATGCTCACGCTGGCCGGGCATCCGGAGCCGACCTGGGCCGCCGGGTATGTCAACGACGTCTCCAGCCTGCCGGCGGACGCGCGGGACCGGCTGGACCCGCCGGGCCGCGGAATGTTCGGCTGGGGCGAGAACAAGTTCGCCCACGTGATGCGCGAGGGCGCGCCGAGTCATGCCTACGAAGTGCTGGGGAGCGAAGGCCGGCTGCTGGTGACCAACGACGCCAGCGACGCGCTGGTGTGGCGCGTACGGGAGGGCTTCGGCTTCCTGGGTCGCGAAGGCCTGGCGGCCGAGCCGCTGGAGCTGCCCGACCGAGGCGGTCTGGCGGACGCCGGCCGCATGGCCGTCGGCGACCTCGTGGCCGCGATTCGCGACGGCCGGCCCTCGATCTGCGGGCTGGACCGAGCCCGACTGGTGACCGAGCTCGGCTTCGCCTTCCACGAGTCGCATCTCCAGGGCGGTGCGCGTGTGGCGCTGCCGCTGCAGGAACGCAACGTGCGCGTGCCGTCCTACGAGTGGGGCAACGAGGCTCCAGGCTCGGGATAGCGACGACCGGCTAAGCCAACTCCCAGCGGCTGGGGTTCATGCCCGGCGCCTCGGACTTCATCCCCTCGGGTTTGTTGCCGCCCTCGGGCAGCCAGTGGCGGGTGTTGCGATCGGCGAAGAGCGGGCGCACGTGGTCGGGCAGCGCCGCCACGGCATCGGCGTCCCAGGCCGGCACGTCGCCCTGCGGCCCCGCCCAGGCGGGCCGGTAGGCGATGGCGATCATCTCCCGCGGCCGGTCGCCCGTGTTGGGGAAGTTGCCGTGGAAGACGCGGTGATTGATCAGCACGGCCGATCCCGCCTTGGCCGGGACCATGACCTCTTCGGGGTGACCCTCGAACCGGAGATACGGATTCGCATCGGCGTGGAATGAGAGATGGGACCGCGGCACCACGCGAAACGGCGAGACCTCCGGCGTCAGGTCGTCGAGGTAGTAGAGCACCCGGACCATGAACGGCGTGCTGCCGCCCTGGCCAAATATCCTGGATCCATAGGGCTGACCGTCGGTGTGAAGGCTGATGCCGGGATGGCCCGGCTCCGAGCGCGCATAGGCCACCGACATCAGGATGATGTCCGGCCCGCAGAGCGCGCGCAGGAACTCCAGCGCGGGCGGATTCGCGATGAGATCGTTGATCAGGCCGCCGGCGAACTCCACGCCGGGGCGCACCTGCTGGCTCTTGCTGTAGTCGGTGGGGATGGTTTCCCAGGTCGCCGTGACGGCCTTGAGGTCGGCCACCTGCTCGGAGGTGAGCAGGTCGGGCAGCACCAGGTAGCCCTCGACCTCGATCTGCCGGATGCGCTCGCCAAGGGTCAGCGCCGCCCAGTCCCGATTGTCGATCCGCCGCGTCGCCGCCTCAACGGCCATCGCCGCCTCCGTCACAGGTGCGTTGGTAGTGCGTTGACCATCCCGCATGGGTTGGGTCACGGTCAACTGCGTCCATGCCTCGTTCGGCGCCAGCGGGGCTTGCCACAGAGATACGATGAAGGTCCTGTGGTATTGAGCCTGGACCAGTCGCGAACGATGAACTGGCTCGAACGACTTTGGCCGAGGAGCAGTCCGAGGTCGTCCACCACCACCAAGCGCATCGTCTGCCTCGCCAACTCACGCAAGATGGGTGGGCGCTGCGTGGCCGGCAAAGAACTCCTCGCCGACGGACGCATGGGCGGGTGGATCCGGCCGGTCAGCGATCGAGAGCATGAGGAAGTTTCGGCATACGAGCAGCAACTCGAGGGCGGGAGCGAGCCGCACGCTCTCGACGTCATCGACGTGCCGATTCTTCGCGCGAGGCCCAAGGGTTATCAGCAAGAGAACTGGCTGCTCGACCCCACGCGCCGGTGGAGCAAGGTTGATCGTCTTGAGTGGAGTGACCCGTCGGAGTGGGCCGACGCAGTCGAGACGCTCTGGACTAACGGCTACAGTAGCAGTAGTGGACTCAACGATAGAGTTCCGGAAGATCTTGCCACCTCATTGGACCGTTCTCTATATCTCATTGGAGTCGATGGATTGCAAGTGCATATCTCATAGAACTCCGAGAATTACACGTATCAGTTGCGTGGGATATTTCGGTTCAATAGACACATGTATTCGCTTCGCATAACAGATCCCATCAGCGAAAAAAGGGCGGAGGAATTGGGGGCTGGGGTTTTTCCGATTGATGGCACGAGGTTCCTGACGATAAGCCTCGGCGAGCCGTTCGAGGGATTTGCGTATAAACTCATTGCCGCCATCATTCGACCCTGACGGCGGAGTGCCGTGACTGCGACGCAGCATCCCGTGTTCACGGTCGGGCACTCCAATCATTCGCTCGAAGCGTTTCTGGAGTTGCTGCGGGCGCATGGCATCGATGAAGTGGCGGATGTTCGGTCGTCGCCGTACAGCCGCTACACGCCGCACTTCAGCCATCGAGTCTTGTCCGAGGCGCTGGAAAGCGCCGGAATCGGCTATGCGTTCTTGGGCGGAGAGCTTGGAGGCCGTCCACGGGATCGGTCGTGCTATGACGCCGAAGGTCGCGTTAGGTATGACCGGCTGGCGGAAAGCGACGAGTTCGACGACGGCATCCGGCAGATCGTGCATGGCGCCGATGAGCGTCGCGTCGTACTGATGTGCGCGGAGAAGGAGCCGCTGGACTGTCACCGCACGCTACTCGTGGCCAGGGCTCTTGCAGAACGCGGCGTCGCCGTAGCACACATCCATGCCGACGGCAGCCTCGAAGAGCACGCCACCGCCATGGACCGGCTGGTGAGCTTGCACAAGCTGTCGCCAGTCCAGCAGATAGATATGTTCGCGATGGAGGGTCCCGACAACGGGGGGGCGCCTCGGTCCCGCGATGAATTGATCGCCGATGCGATGGCCCGGCAGACCGCGAAGGTGGCGTATGTCGGCGCGGAACCGATCGTCGGCGGGGACGACTGGGAGAATGGCTATTGAAGCTCTACACCATCGGCTTCACCAAGACCTCCGCCGCCGACTTCTTTGGGCGCCTACTGGACTCGGGCGCGAAGCGGGTCGTGGACGTGCGGCTGAACAACGTCTCGCAACTGGCGGGCTTCGCCAAGCGAGATGACCTGGCCTACTTTCTCCGCGAGATTTGTGGGATGGAGTATGTCCACGCGCCGGATCTGGCGCCCACCAAGGAGATGCTCGACGCATACCGCAAAGAGCATCGCGATTGGGCGACCTACGAGCGAGAGTTTCTCGCGCTGATGGATGATCGGCGCATCCAGGAAACGCCGAGCGTACGGCAGGCCCTCGCCGACGGATGCTTGCTATGCAGCGAGGACACGCCGGAACATTGCCACCGGCGCCTTGTGGCGGAGTATCTCGGTCGGCATTGGGAAGACCTCGAAGTCGTCCACCTCTAGGCTCGTAGCGGCGGCAGGCTCGTCGCGGGTCTGAATTGGCTAGACCAGCCCCAGGCGGTGGTTGGAGAGGCGTTCCAGGCCGTCGGCGGTGACGAGGTAGTTGTGCTCCAGGCGGACGCCGTGGAAGGGCATGCCGTAGGCGCCCGGCTCGAGCGCGATGACCATGCCCTCCAGAATCTCGCCCGCGACGCCCGGCACGAAGTCCGGCGCCTCGGGATGCTCAAGACCGAGCGAGTGTCCGGCGTGGCCCGGAAGTCCCCAGTCCGGGTTGGCTCGGCGCAGCACGGTGTCCTGCACGGCGTAGATTTCGTGCGCGCGCACGCCGGGGCGAATCATGGCCTCGGACGTCGTCAGCGCCTCGTGGACCGCGTCGAAGGCGTCCTGCTGCTCCGGCGTGGGCCGCCCGCCGAGGGTGATGGTGTTGGTGAGGTCGCAGCGGTAGCCGTTGACGTAGGGGAACAGGTCCATGACGACGTTGTCGCCGGCTTCCATGACGCGCGGGCCGGGGTCGCCGCGGCGCGGCACGACCCGGGGGCCGGAAATGAACTCGCACATCATCACGAACGGGCCTTCGGCCACCTCCAGGCCGGCAGTCACGATGGCGGCGTAGGCGTCAATCTCGCGCATGCCGGGCGCCAGGCACTCCCACGAGGCCGCGTGCATGGCCTCGCCGACGCGCACGGCGGCGCGGATCAGCTCCAGCTCGTCAGGGTCCTTGACCCGGCGCATGAGGCCCAGGTGCGGCTCGATGTCGCGCACTTCGTGCGCCGCCTCGACGAACGCGGCGGGCACGGCGGCATGCTCCACGCCGACAATCGCGCTCCCGAGCTTGCCAACCAAGTCTATCGCCGCTCGAGCCGTGCAGTCGGCGCGGGTCACGTCGGGCTCCGCCACGCCCCAGGGACCGTGGATCACCTCGTCAACAGCGGGCTCGCCGTCGAGCTTCGCGAATCCGTCGAGGACGAGCGTCGTGGGACCGCCGCGTTGGATGACCAGGTACTGCGGCGCGCGGTGGTGGATGTCGTTGGGCGACGGCATGTAGTTGGCCAGGTAGAAGACGTGCTCGGGCCGCGTGACGACGAGCGCCTCCATGTCGGCGTCGACGCATTCGAGCAGGCGGCGCGTGCGCGCCCGACATCCATCAGCGCTGAGCATGTATTCCCTCAACCGTCGAGCGGCGCTGGACGCGGGCAGTTTCGCGCACCGCCGCGCGACGGTCGAGTCTCAGGCGGACGGTCGACCGAGCGCGTGGCGCAGGGTGGGCTCTAGCATGGGGAAGTGGAAGTGGTAGCCGGATTCTACGAGCCGGGCAGGCTCGACGCGCTGGCTGGCCAGCAGCATCTCGACGGCGATTTCGCCCATCGCCGCTCGCAGAATCGGCGACGGAACCGGCAGCAGGGCCGGTCGGCCCAGGACGCGACCCAAGGTGCGCGCAAACTCGAGATTGGTGCACAGCTCCGGGGCCACGACGTTGACAGGGCCCCTCATGTCGTCGCGCGCCAGCACATGCCGCACGACCCCGACGACATCCTCCAGCGCCACCCACGGCCACCACTGGCGGCCGCTGCCGAGCGGGCCGCCCAGCCCAAGCTTGAAGGCGGGCGCCTGGCGCGTCAGAAACGCGGAGTGGCCCGCCACCACCGGCGCGCCACGCAGATGCACCACCCGGATTTCGCGGCCGGTGGCGGGATGCGCGGCGGCCTCCCAGTCGGTCGCGACCTTCGCCAAAAAACCTGACCCCGGCGGGCTGTCCTCACGCAGGACTTCGTCGCCGCGGTCGCCGTAATACCCCACCGCGGAATAGGACACGAAGACGCGGGGGCGAGACTGCAACACGGCCAGCGTCTCGGCCAGCAGCCGCGTTCCGTCGACCCGGCTGGCGTAGATGCGGCGCTTCTTGGCGGCGGTCCAACGCCAGGCGGTCGTCGGCTCGCCGGCCAGGTGCACGACGGCGTCGAGACCCTCGAGACCGCCCGCGTCAATGGTGCCGCCGGCTGGATCCCAGGCAACCTGACCTTCGGCGGCGCGACGGGGCGGGCGGATGAGATGGATGACCTCGTGGCCCTCGGCCAGGAGCGCGGCGGTGGCCGCACCGCCGATGAGGCCGCTGCCGCCGGTGAGCGCTACCCGCACGATGCCCCTCCGATCGCCCTTCGCCTAGTGTTGGCCGAACGCCGCCGACGGGCAAGAGGAATTGCCCACGGCAGCAGGCGAAATTTGGTCGGGTCGGTTCGCGAACCGCCCTCGCGAAGCGAGCTTCCGAGGGTGGCCGAGGGCGCCGCTAGCGCGAGGCGCTCTCATAGATGTGGCGCGGCGGACGGCGCAGGTCCCACACGAGGCCGAACCAACTGAGCACCGTGAGCAGCCAGTGGGTCACGTCGATCTCGTACCAATAGAACCCGTTGCGCTCGGCCCCGGGATAGCGGTGGTGGTTGTTGTGCCAGCCCTCGCCCATGGTGACCAGGGCCAGCCAAAAGTTGTTGCGGCTGGTGTCCTTGGTGTCGAACCGGCGGCTGCCCCACATATGGGCGCCGGAATTGATGAGATAGGTGGTGTGCCACAGCATCACCGTGCTGATCACAAAGCCCCACACGAGCACCTGCCCCCAGGTAACGCCCGTCTGCGGAAATGCGTGCTCCAGCCAGAATCCAAGCCCAATCACGCCGCCCGCATAGGCCGCCATGCCAAACCGGTAGTGGCTCTCGAAGAAGCGCAGCTCGGGATAGCGGGCCAAATCCTTGACCTCTTCCCAGCGCGTGTCGTCGCGGCTCACGCGGATGAGCCAGCCAATGTGCGCCCACCAGAAGCCGCCGTGCAGCGGCGAGTGGACATCCTCCTCGTCGTCCGAGTGCCGGTGATGAAACCGGTGGTGACCGGCCCACCACAGCGGACCCTTTTGCATGGCGGTCGTGCCGAGGAACGCGATTACCGCCTGAAACACGCGGGACGTGCGATAGCTCCGATGGGAGAAGTAGCGGTGGTAGAAACCGGTGATGAAGAACACGCGCATCCAATAGAGGCCCAGGCACACCACCACGGCCGGCCAGCTCACGCCCGTCCAGATGGCGGTGAGCGCCGCCAGATGCACCAGCGTGAAGGGAAGGTTGCGAACGACAGCGTGCACGCGCGACTGAGACTCGGACTCGGGAGCGTCCCGCCGGACGGCGGGTACGGCCTCAGAGGTCACGACGGGTTTCGGGCTTCTCCACCCACGACTGCTTTCGGGATCCAGGCGCTAGGACGCGGCCTTCACAAGGAAGGGTGAGATATCCAATACCGGCGTTCAAGCCGATCTTCGCTCGGAACCGCTAGCAGGCCGTGCCGGCGGCGACGACCTGGCCGGAGGACTCGGTCCTTTCCCCCACGTGCTCCAGCAATATCTGGACATCGCGCGTGTGCCCGGCGGCAAACGCCGCCGAGCACGTGGCCAGGTAGAAGTCCCACATCCGCACGAAGGTCTCGTCGAATCCCAGCCGCCGGACGTCGTCGACGCGGCTCCAAAAGCGCGCGCGCCAGGTATCCAGGGTGCGGACATAGTGAGGACCGATCTCATCCACCGTCCGGACGGCAAGGTCGCCGCGCGGCGTCGCCGCGGCCTCGGCGATCTCGCACATGGCCGGCAACAGCCCGCCCGGGAAGATGTAGCGGCTGATCCATCCGGCTCCGCGATACGGGAGGTCGATGTCGGCGTCGGGAATGGCAATGGTCTGCAGAAGCATCCGGCCGCCCGGCCGCAAGACGCGCTCGCAGACTTCGAAGAAGCGCCGCCAGTAGGCGCGCCCGACGGCCTCAAACATCTCGATGGAGACTACGCGGTCGAATTGCCCCTCGATGTCGCGATAGTCGCAGTACTGGATATCCACGCGGTCGCCCAAGCCCGCTTCGGCGACGCGCGCTCGTGACAGCTCGAGCTGCTCCCGTGAAATGGTGATGCCGGTCACGCGGCACCCGGTCGTTTGGGCGGCGTGAAGCGCGAAGCCACCCCATCCGCTCCCAATCTCGAGGACGTGGTGGTCCGGGCCCAGGTCCAGCTTGTTGCAGATGTCCCGCATCTTGGTTCGCTGGGCCTCGGCAAGGTCGCTGCAACCTTCCGGCCAGCGCGCGCAGGAATAGGTGAGCGAATCATCGAGAAAGAGCCGGTAGAAGTTGTTGCCAAGGTCGTAGTGCGCGTGGATGTTCCGCCGGCTGCCGACCTTGGTGTTGGCCCGCCGCCGGTGGCGCCAGGCGTTCAGCAGGCGCGCGAGCACGCTGGCGTGCGACTCCAGCCCCAGGCGCGGTCCATTGCGCAGCGCCTCGTGCAGCAGGGCTTTCAGGTCGGTGCTGGACCATTCGCCGGCCATGTAGGACTCGCCCGCGCCGGTCGTGCCGCCCAGAAGCAGGCGCGTAAAGAAACGCGCGTGGTGGACGTCCGCATGCACCCGGCGAGGTGCGTTGCTGGGGCCAAAGACGCGCCGCGAGCCGTCGGGGAGCTCGAGCCATAGCGTGCTGCCGGACCACCGATAGAGGCGACCGAGGATAAGCGCGCCCGCCGCGGCGTGGAGGGGATTGATCATCTCGAGCGGTGAGGCTCAGCCGTCGGAAGCGCAGTGGGAATTGTGCCACGCCGGCCGCCGAGGGCATGCACCGGTGGGCGAAAGCACACGCACCGCAATCGCGGCGCCAGAGGCCCTCGATCAGCCCACCAATCACTTCGGTAACAATCAGAACCCTATGTAAATGGCAAAAGGCCGTACAATTGGGGTGCGCCGCTTCGTTGTACGAGTCTCTGCCACCACGCCGCAATGAAGTCCGCCTGGATCAATCGCACGCTCGCCGCCCTGCGGGACGCGGGCGGTCGCGTCACCGACCAGCGGCGTCTCATCCTTGCGGCCATCGATGCGGCGCCGGCCGGCATGTCGGCCGAAGAGCTGGTCAGCGCCGTGCAGCGATCCGATGGCGATGCGTCGCGGAGCACCGTATATCGCACGCTGGACCTGCTGCGAGACATCGATGCGGTTGAAACGGTGCATCCCTCACCCGAGCAGCACCGCTATCTGGCACGCCGATCGCCCGATCAGCACCACGTCGTGTGCCAGACGTGCGGCACGGTCGACATCATCGAACGGTGCTCCTTCGACGCGATCACCACTGAGGTTGAGCTCAAGACTGGATTCGCCGTGACCGGCCACAGCCTGGAGGTATATGGGCTGTGCGGTCCGTGCCATACCACCGCGACCTAGCGACCGGCGTCATTCGCAGGCCATCAACGCGCCGGTCGACGCGTCTGGGATTCATCCGGCACGTTGTGTCACCATCGAGAGACACATCGACGAACGCGGCGGTGCCTACCAGCTGACGCCGGCGGGCCGGCCGCCCCAATTGGAGCAAGCATGACGTCCACGCCCCACGCCGATTTGGCCACCCGACTTCAGACCGTCCTTGAGCTCGAATACCCGCCGGTGGCGGTCGCGCGCGTGGAGGCGCGCCCGTCCGGGATCGCGGCGTGGACCGACGCGGTGCCGTCGGCGTGCACGTTTTGGCGCCGGGCCGAGGAGCAGGTGTTCTTCGCCGACGAGGCGGCGCACATGGGCTGTCCCATCGGGGCGATGGTCATGGGATTCGAGCTGCCGGCGCCCAAGCAGGACGAGCTGATGAGTCTGGTCGGCGACATGTGCTCGCTGGCCTACATCCGCGAAGAAGAGATTCCGCACATTCCCCACTTCGATCCCGGCCCGAAGGGCGCCGTCTACGGTCCCCTGGCGACGTTTCCGCTCGAGCCCGACAACGTGATCCTGTGGCTGACGCCCAAGCAGACGATGTTTCTGGAAGAGAGCCTGGGCGGCACGCTGTGGACCGGTCCGCAGGACGGCGTGTTCGGCCGGCCCGCCTGCGGCGTGCTGCCGACCGCGGCGGCGCGCGACGCGGCGTCGATTTCGCTCGGTTGCATCGGCATGCGCACGTTTACCGAAATCCCCGACGCCTACGTGCTGGCCGCCATCCCCGGCAGCGCGCTGGAGACGCTGGCGGATGGCCTCGACGCGACGCTGGCGGTGAACGGAACCATGGAGGCCCAGTACCAGCAGATGAAAGCCGCCGTCTAGCCCGGCGGCCTGCGACGCACGTCGGAGAGGATCGACCCAATGTCAATGCGCGCTGCCGCGCCAGCCGAGACCGTCCAGCCGGCGTTTGATGAACGCGGGTTGCTGCCCGCCGTGTGCCAGGACGCCACGACGGGCGAGGTATTGATGCTCGCCTACATGAATCGCGAATCGCTGGCGCGCACGCAGGCGTCCGGCGAGGCGTGGTTTTGGAGCCGCAGTCGCCAAGAGTTGTGGCACAAGGGCGCCACATCGGGCAACGTGCTGACGGTGGAGTCGATCAACATCGACTGCGACGGCGATGCGCTGGTCGTGAAAGTCCGGCCGGCCGGGCCCGCCTGTCACACCGGCGAGCGGACGTGCTTCTTCCGGCGCCTGGACTGAGCGGACGGGCCGCCGGAGCGCGCTTAGACCAGCACCCGCCGCGGGTCACTGGCGGCCCCGCCAACGCGGTATTCCAGGTGGAGGTGGGGACCGGTGGTCCAGCCGGTCAAGCCAACGAACCCGATCGTCTGCCCGCGGCTCACAAACTGCCCGGGCGCGACCGGCGGGGGCCAGGTGAGGTCGTCGAGGTGGGCGTAAAGAGTCTCTTCGGTTTCGCTGTGGGCAATGATCACGATCATCCCGTAGGACGCGCGCCGGTCGCCCGGCACCACAAGGCCCGCGGCGAGCACCACGCCGTCGTTGGCCGCGACGATGGGCGTGCCCGACGAGGCGGCGATATCCATGCCTAGGTGGGGGCACTGCCCGAAGGTGCACCCGCCGTACTCGGTGGTGATGAGGCCCAGCAGCGGCCAGATATAGGGGCCGGCCGCACCGGGGTTCTGCTGCCTGATGATGTCACTCGCGAACTGTTGCGCCCGCTCCAGCGCCTCAGCGGCCGCCCGCCGACGCTCCTCCTCGACGAGTTGCCGTTCGTAGATGTCACGCAGGAGCCGCACGCGGTAGGCAATGGCCTCCGACTCACGTTCAAAGGCCCGCACATCCTCCTGGCGCTCCGCCTGCTCCTGTTGCACGCTGAAGATGAGGTCGCGCTGCTCCTCGGACCGACGCACCAACTCGGCCTCGATCGACTGAGCTTCGGCCTGCAGCTCCTGCTGCCGGTCGAGACGGGCCGTCAGATCGGCCGTGCGCAGCTGAATCTCGCTGCGCCGCAACCGGAGTTGGCCAATGTCGGCGACGCCGCGCGCCAGCAACCGCTCGAGCGACGCCGCGCGGTCGAGCGCGCTGGCGAAGGAGTCGGCGGCGAGGACCTGTTCCAACAACGTCGTGCGGCCCGCCTTATACAGCGATCGCGCCTTCCGCTCGAGCACCGAGGTCTCGCTGGCCAACGCGACGTTGAGATCGCCGATGGACTGGTTAATGTCGAAGACCTCGAGCTCCACGGTCTCGAGCTCCCGCTTGACTTGGATGAGCCGCTGGGCGGCCAAGTAGCGGTCGCGGTCGATGACGGCCAGTTGCTGCTGCAGCGTGCTCTCGCGCGCGATCGACGCCGCCACGAGCGCCTCGGCGGCGCGCCGCTCACTGTCCACACGCTCGATTTCCTGCTCGGTAGCCTCGATCTCTTCCTCGGTCACCGACTGCGCGAGCAGCGGGGTCGTCGCCACCGCCGCCGCGCCGAGGAGCGATACGCCAAGCAGCGCACGGCGGTTGATCGGCTGGCCAGGTCGCCACAAGTGCGAGTGCGTCACGTCCGGCGGTTCAGGCATAGACCTCCACGATCGCCGGTCGCGGTGGATGCCGGCCGATCGTCCCTATTGTCAACGATTGCGGATTCACTATTGAGATATTATCGCAATAAGGCTCTCCCGTTGTCACCGGGACGGCCCCACTGGAATTATCGAGGCGCGGCTGAGGTTTCGTTATTCCCGCGGCCTCGGGAATCACAGGACGGGTAATTGCCCCATGACCACGTCGATCCAGCCTCGGGTCCTGTTGGCCGAGTTCGTCGGCACGACGCTGCTCGTGTTCGTGGCCGTGATGACGACGTCCATGGCGCAAGTGGGGTTCGGAGGCGTTGCCGCCGGCGACTTGCTCATCCCCGCCTTTGGCCACGCCTGCATCCTGGCGGGGCTGGTGTACGCCATCGGCCACGTGTCCGGCTGCCACATCAACCCCGCCGTGACGCTGAGCCTGGCGGCCATCGGCAAGCTCCCGCTGCAGCAAGTCCCTCCGTACGTCGTGGCGCAGATTGCGGGAGGGTTGTTCGGTGCGCTGCTGCACGCCTGGACCTGGCCGATGGGTCCTGGCACGGCCATGACGCTGCCCGCGGCGGAGGTGAGCGCCGGGCAGGCCTTCCTGCTCGAAGCCGTGATGACGTTCGTGCTGGTCTCGGTGGTCATCGAGGTGGCCGTGAGCGGGAAGGCGCCGGCGGCCGCGGCGGGCGCCGCCCTGGGCGCGACGCTCGGCGCCTTGGTTTTGGTCGGCGGCCCGATCACCGGCGCCTCGATGAATCCGGCGCGCAGCCTGGGCCCCGCCATCGTGAACTGGAACTTCGAGGCGCACTGGATCTATTGGCTCGGACCGATCGCGGGCGGACTCGCCGCGGGTGTCGTCGGCGTGCTCACGCACAACCTGCGGCGCGGCGCCGATGACGGTTAGCTACCCGGCGCGGAGACGCTGCCCGTAAGACTTGGCCTGCGCGACGATATCTACGCCCACGGTCTCGCTGAAGGCGTCGAGCAGGCGCAATGTGATCGGCCCCACGGCGCCGTCGCCGACGGGGCGGTCGTTGAAACGCGTGGCCGGCATGATGACGAACGGCGTCGAGGCGAAGAACGCCTCCTGCGCCACGATGACGTCGTAGGGCTCGAGGTTGGCCTCGCGCGTCGGCACGCCGATCTCGCCAGCCAGGTCCAGGATGCTCTGCCGCGTCACCCCGCGCAGGATGTGCCGCGGCTCGGGCGTGAGCAGCTCGCCGTCCCGGACGATGAAGAAGTTGGACCCGGTGCCTTCGGTCAGATAGCCGTCCTCGTCGACCAGCACGGCCCAGGTGTCGTCGCCGTGCCGCTGGGCCTCGTTGAGCGCCATCCGGTAGTGCATGCGCGAGCGGCTCTTGACTTTGGGATCGAGCAGGCGCCCGGGGATCGCATGCTGCCGCGGCACATGGGCATTCACGCCAGTGTCGAACCAATCGGCCATCGGGCCGATGTAGGGAATCAGCGGCCAGGTGTGGATCGCCACCGTCGGCTGTCCCGCTTCGGGCGCCACGTCCGCATAGAGCGCAAAGACGCCCGGCGACACGTTGTGCACGATGGTGAAGTCGACGTCGGGCGGATAGAGCGGCGCGTTGCGGCGCACCAGCTCGTCGGTGACTTCCTCCAGCTCGTCCAACGTCATGCCGCAGTCGATGTCGCTGGCAATCATCGACGCGTGGAGCCGCTCCAGGTGTTCCCGCAGCTTGAATGGGCGATGCCCGAACGAGCGCGTGGTCTCGAACACCATGTCGCCCCACACCAGCGCCGAGTCGAACACCGACACGCGCGCGTCGGTTTCGGGCACGAATTGGCTGTTCATAAAGACCGTTCGACCGTTGTTCATCGGTTTGCATCCTTGAGCTGAGAGGCCGCGCGCGACGGTCCATTATGGACGGGCGGCGGCACGCGCGGACGTTGGGCCGCGCCCGTCATTCAGGCGATGCGTGCAGACGGAGACCAAGGGCCTGCATGACCTTGAGCACGGTGGCGAACTCCGGGTTGCCGTTCGGCGAGAGCGCCTTGTAGAGACTCTCCCTGCCTAGCCCGGCATCGGCGGCGACTTTGGTCATGCCCCGTGCCCTGGCGACATCGCCCAGGGCGGCGGCAATGAGGGCGGGGTCGCCATGCTCGAATGCTGCTTCGAGGTAGGCGACGATGTCCTCGTCGGTATCCAGGTGATCCGCTGGATCCCACCGACGCGTTCGTGTGGTTGCCATCCCTCTTTCCTCCTACAGCCCTTGCGCCAAGCTGCGCGCCGTGGCGATGTCCCGCTGCTGGCTGCTCTTGTCGCCGCCGGCGAGCAGAATCACCAGGGCCGGTCCGCGCCTCACGAAGTACACGCGGTAGCCCGGTCCGTAGTCGATGCGTAGCTCCGAGATGCCCGCGCCAACCGGCCGGACGTCCCCCGGATTGCCCAACGACAATCGGCGGATGCGTATATCAATGCGCGCCCGCGCCTGCCGATCCCGCAGCCGCCTGAACCAACGGATGTAGACATCGGTCTCGCGAACCTAAATCAGCACGGGTGAAGCGTATCCCAAGGGATACGCACCGGCAAGTCATTGGACACCCATCCGTGCCCGGCCACTTAGGATTGATCCGCAACCGCTGGGGAGACCGCGATGCGTCGCCGGCTATCCGTCTGGGCCTATCCGTGGGACCTGGCCGACGAGGGCGTGGCGGCGGCGCTGGACTGGCTGCGCGACGCGGGCTTCGAGGCAATCGAGCTGTGCCCAAACTACCACGCGATCTCTACCTTCGCGCCGCGCAACCTGGGGCGGTCGATTCACTACTCCGAGCAGGGCGCGGTGTACTTTCCGGTCCGCGCGGAGCGATACGGCCGCATCGAGCCCCGCGTCTTCGATGAGCCGGAGGTGTTGGGCGCTTACGCGCAGGCCGCCGAGCACGCCCCGGAGTGCGGCATCCAGCTCAATGCCTGGGTGATTGGCATGTTCCAGCCATGGATCGCGCGCGGCTACCCGGATACGGCAGTCGAGAACGCCTTCGGCGCGCGCAGCTTTGCCACCACGTGCCCGGCAAGCCCGGACGTGCAGGAATACCTGGCCGCGCTAGTGGGCGATCTCTGCGACCAGTACCCCGTGCACGGCGCGCTGCTGGAGCGGCCGGGGCATCCGGAATTCGCCTACGGGTGGGTGCGCGAGCGCATCCTGATCGACTTCGATCCCTGGACCCGCTTTCTGGCCGGGATGTGCTTTTGCGAGAACTGCCTCACCGCGGCGCGGACACACGGCGTGGACGCCGTGGAGGTGCGCGACGCTGTGGCGCGTGAGCTGCGCGATCGCCTGTCGCGACGACAGGATCCAGGCGACCTCGAGGCCACGATCGCCGCGCGCGGCGAGGCGGACGAGGAGTTGCGCGGCTACCTGGAAGCCCGCGAGCAATCGGCGACGCGCCTGGTGGAAGGCGTGCAGCGCGCCCTGCGCGGGACGGGGACGCGCCTGAGTGTGACGCACGCGGAGGCAGGCTGGGGTCCCACCGGACTGCGCCTGGCCGATCTGCTGGACCGAATTGACGGCCTGCTGCTGCCGGACCCGACGGATGAAGCCGACGAGGCCAAGCGGCAGGTCGCGCTGGCGCGGTCGGCCCGGCGCGAGATCGAGCTGATGGTCATGCTGTGGGGCTCCGATGAGTTCGACCCCGGCGGCCCCGAGTTCGCCGCGTGTCTCGAACGGATTGCGCAACTGCCGCTCGACCGCGTGGCGGTCTACAACTTCGGGCTGCTGCGGCCGGAGACGCTGCGAGAGATCGGTCAGCTGGTGCAGGAGGCCTTGGCGAGTTAGACAGCAGTCGTCGCCAACCCCAGCTTCGCCCAACGCAGATCCCCTCACCCTATCCCTCTCCCGACGGAGACCTTTGCATAAATCCAGGGGCGGAGCGGACCATGGGGGCGTCGCCAGGCTGATGAGGTTGGAGAGGGCGTATGCACCGGGAGCTGGGCCGGCCGTCGTTCGCGGAAGCGGTGGTGTCGGAGACGCTGGGCCACAACCA
>JAPOXD010000043.1 GCA_026707285.1 Chloroflexota bacterium
GCCCTGTGGGACCCCACCGTGGGCTAATCCCTTGACGGTCAAACACCGTTGCTACCCGACTCCTCGGTGTAGGGGCGCCCCTCGTGGGCGCCCGTGTTCGGTGGCCCGCGCTGCGTGCAGCGTGGGACTCGCCGCTGATTCAGCGCAGCGCCTTCTTCGGGCACCGTCCGGCTCCCTCTCCCCGCGGGAGAGGGTCGGGGTGAGGGGTCCGGCGCCGCGGCCCGAGGTCCGCGTAGGGGCGTCCCTTGTGGGCGCCCGGGCCTTATCCCGCCTTCGGTCGAAAGATCGCCAGGCTGGCGGTGAACCCGTGCACGAAGTTGGCCCCGCCGATCGGCCCCAGCTCCCCACCGCAGAAGAATCCGCTCACCGGCACCTCGTTGCCCAGCGCCTGCCGCACCAGCGAGATATCCCCATCGGGCCGGCCATACATCCGCGCGCCGCGTCCGTTGCAGGTGAACAGCAGCGCGCCGGCGGCCTCGGGCTCGAACGCCTGCGGCGTCAGCAGCAGCTCCAGGTCCTCCTGGGCCGTCGCGGCGTCGCGCACGTGAAACTGCACCGTGTCCTGCTCGCTCACGATGCCCGTCACGGCCAGCGCGCCGGACCCGGCGTCGGCGCCCATCAAACCGCGGATGAGAAATCCGCCCCGGCCCCAATCGTCGGCGTCGGTCGAGATCGCGTGGCCCAGCATCACGCCCGCGCGCATCAGCTCCTGGTCCTTCTCGGCGGCCTCCGCGAACACCTTTCGCAGCGTGTCGATCGGCGACTGGCCGTCGAGCTCGGTGATGATGTTGCCCTTCGCGCCGGTGACCGTGCGCGGCGAGCCGACGGGCCGGCATCCCTGCGAGACCACGATGCTCACGTCCACCGCGCCCCGCAGCGCCACGCCAACCGCGCCCCGGTCCGAAATGCGGTCGTTCTGGGCCATGCGATTGCCGCCGGCCGCGCGCGCCCAGCTGGCGATGCCGCCGATCAGCGGCACGCCGGGCGCAAGCTCGTTCATGCGCTCCACGACCTGTTCCGTGTGCACGGAGAAGGGGTCCACCAGCGCCACCACCGCCGCGGCGCCTTGCAACTGCGCCGCGGCCGCCTCGCGGTCTTCGAGCAGCGCCGCCAGGTCGGGCAGCGGATCGATCTGGACGCCCGGCAACGAGCCCAGCAGCAGCGCCGTCGCCGGCTCGTCCTCGATCTCGCGTCCGGCGGCCACCACGCTCTCGGCGGTGCAGGCCAGGAAGTGCCGCGCCGGCAGCGCCTCGCGAACCGCCTCGATGACGGGGCCGATCTCGGTGTTGTCCGGCGGCCGCACAAACGCCACGGCCAGGTCCAGCGCCCCGTCCGCGCTCAGCACCTGGTCCCGCAGGTCCGCCGCAATGGCCTCGGGCGCATGCTCCAACGACGCCGCCGACCAGAACTTCATCGGATCCAGGTCCGTATCTTGGTGCCCCGCATACCCGAATCTACACCGTTAGGGCGAATCGGCTTGGGCGGGCCGGGAGCAAGCGCAAACCGGGCCCCGAAGCTTCACGTCCGGAATGGTTTGTTGGTATCGTCTAGACACCGTTTGGGGCTGCCGGGGCGACCGGAGGGGCAAGCAGATGGCGAAGATGATTCCGATGATTGGATCAAGCGAAGCCGGACCGCTGGGGGCGATGCACCTACCGCGACTGTGGCTGAAGGTTTCGCTGTCGGCCGCCGGCCAGCTCAACGACGAATACGACGCCTGCGGCGCCGGGTTCGACCAGATGGTGCTGGACGGTCTGGGCGTTGACCGCGACGCGGCGGTGGACTTCATCACGAGCAGCCGGCCGACCTACCCGCAGTTCGAGCAGTGGGTCGTGGACCAGAACGGCGGCAGCATCGACCAGTCGGTGATCGACGCCTCGAACGCGGCGATTGCGGGCTATGAGCACGGCGACGACATCGTGGCGGCGATTTCGGCGGGGGCCGGGACCAACGCGGACCACGCCATCAAGGACGCCGTGACGCTGAACGCGCTCGAGGACTGGAGCGACTTCCACGCGTCCCTGAGCGGATAAGCGTTCAACCAGCGACCGAAGACGGGGTGCGGGCAGTCCTTCGCGGCTTGTCCGTACCCCGCATCACTTAAAGGGGTCTAGCGATGGCGGACACGGCGCAGCGGATTGGGTTTGTGGGCGTGGGGCGCATGGGCGCCAACATGGCACGCCATCTGAACGACGAGGGCTATACGGTTTCCGCCGTCTACGACGCGCAGCGGGGACTGGCCGAGTCGCTGGCCGGCGAGCTTGGGTGCGAGGCCCCGGACACGCTTGCCGGCGTGACGGCGGCCTCCGACATCATCATCACCGTGGTCACCGACGACTCGTCGATGCGGGACATCTTCGGCGAGAGCGGCGACAGCCTGCTCACCGGCGCCGAGGGCCGGGTGTTCGTCAACTGCGCCACCATCACGCCGCAGGTCCACGTGGACGTCGAGGCCCTGGCCGAGGGCGCCGGCGCCAGCAGCCTGGAAGCCTGCATGGCCAGCAGCATCACGCAGGCGCGAGACGGCACCCTCTACCTGATGTGCGGCGGGCAGGAAGCCGTCTACCAGCAGGTCGAGCCACTGCTGGAAACCCTGAGCATCTCGCGGCGCTACATCGGGCCCGCGGGCACGGCGGCGCAGGTGAAGGCGCTGGTCAACATGGTGATGAACATCAACACCGCCGGACTGGCCGAGGGGCTAGGCCTCGGGTCGGCGCTGGGTCTGGACCTGGACGTGCTCCAGGAGGTGTTCTCGCAGACCGGGGCCAACTCGCGGGTGCTCGAAACCGACGGCGAGGACATGGTCATTCGCGACCACGAGACCTATTTCTCGTCGGCGCACGCGGCCAAGGACTCGGGCATCGCCCTGTCGCTGGCCGACGACGCCGGTCTCGACCTGCCGCTGGCGAAGGCCACGAAGGCCCAGTACGACAAGATGATCGCCGTGGGCAAGGGCGAGCTGGACAAATCGGGCGTCGCGGAGCTGACGTTCCCCGGACGCAACTGAGCACGCGGGCGCGCCGCCGTTCGTAGGAGGACTGCCTCGTGCCCATCGTGCGCATTGCCGACCAGCCGGAGGCCGCGTGGCGGCCCGGGCAGTCAGTGCGTCAGATCATGGGAGTCGCGGAAGGTTCCACCTCGCTCTCCATGCAGCAATTCAGGGTGGCGCCCGGCGCCGAGACGCCGCTGCACTTTCACGACGTGGACGAGGCGCTGCTGCCGCTGAGCGGCTGCATCCAGGTTTACCTGGACGATGCATGGCACGCGGTGGGGCCAGGGGAGGTTTGCGTGTTCCCGGCGGGCGCGCCGCACGGCTTTACGGGCGCCGGCGACTCACCGGCGGAGATATTGACCGTGTTTCCCGTGCCCGACGCCCTCACGGACGTGCACACCACCTATCTCGAAGGCGAGCCGCCGATTCCCTGGTCGGAATCCTAGGGGGACGCGAATTCAGCGCCTGCCCACGGTAACGACGCGGCTCCGAGCAAGCTCGGACGGCGTCGCAAGTTTGCCTATCCGCCGGACCCGCTCCTACACTTCCATCTCGAATGAATAGCCCCTGCTAGACGTGCGGGCGGACCTGGATGGCTGCGGTCCGAGGAGGGAATCTCGTGAGCATTTTTTCGTGGAAACGAAGCGCCTCGCTGGGGCTGCTGGCCGTAATCGTGGTGGCCGCCCTCGGATGCGGTGAGGCCGGCAGTGACGAGCCGTTTCGGATTGGCGTCATGGAGTCCGTCACCGGTCCGGGCGAGACGTACGGCACCGTTGCGGTGCAGTCCAAGGAAATGGCCGTAGCCGAGATCAACGCCGCCGGCGGCATCAACGGGCGCATGCTCGAGCTGGTCGTCGAAGACTCGAAGTGCAACGCTCAGGACGCCATCACGGCCTACACAAAGCTCACCGACGTGGACGGGGTGAAGATCATCCTCGGCACCTCGTGCAGCGGCGCGATGCTCGGCGCCGCGCCCCTGGCCGAGGCGGATGGGGTCGTGATGTTCTCCGGATTGGCCACTAACCCGGACATCGCGGAGGCCGGCGACTACATCTTCCGCACCTCGTTGAGCGACGCCACCGTGGGCGTCGACACGGGCAACGTGCTCTGGGCCGACGGGATCCGCCGTCTGGCGACCATTAGCGAGTCGACCGACTACGCCGAGGGAGTCCGCCGAACCACGGCCGAGCACTTCCAGAGCCTGGGCGGCGAGGTCGTGGCCGAGGAGCGCTACGCCTCCGACACCACGGACTTCCGCACTCAGCTGGAGAAGCTGCTCGGCGCGAACCCGGACGCGGTGCACATCGCCGCGCAGTCCGAGTTCACCGGCGGAACCGTCATCAAGCAGCTCCGAGAACTGGGCTACGACGGTCCGATCTACGCCGACGTGGTGCCGATTGGGACAACCGCTCTGGAAATCGCGGGCGAAGCCGCGACGGGCGTGAAGGCCATTACGCCAGACCTCGACCCGGCCAACGCCAAAGCGCAGGAAGTGCTGGCGAACTTCAAGGACCGCTATGACTACGTCACGCTGCCCTGGTTCCTCGGCTCGGCCTATGACAACGTCTACATCGCCGCCGAGTGCCTCAAGCAGACCGGCGACGACCAGGATGCCGATGGGTTCCGCGACTGCCTCTACGAGATCACCTGGAGCGGGACGATCGGCGACAACTACAGCTTCGACGAGAAAGGCGAAGTCGTCGGTCTGTCCAATGCGGTGCTGGAGGTGCTGCCGGTAGCCGAGCGCACCGAGGAGAACGGGGGCTACAAGGTCCTGGGCGCCGCACCGACCGGGTGAGCCCGTCCGCGTCGTCCGTAGATCCGAGGGGGCGGCCCAGCTATGGTGGGCCGCCCCACGGTCGCCTCAGTTGAAGCCGTGGGCCGCCTCTCTTCCGCACCCGGAATGCTAGCGAGGCAACGCCCAAGTCCTGTTGCCCGATGAGCTTGGCGCAACTCAAGGTGGCCGCGCTTTCCAGCGCGCTGCGCATTCAGGAGCACCACAGCCGAGCGTTGGCGACCACGCTGACCACTGCGGTCGTCGCCTACGTCATCTGGAAGATCGTCCAGTCGCCCGAACAAGCGTTGCAGTTCGCGTTCAACGGCCTGCCCGTGGGCGCCGTCTATGCGTTGCTGGCGCTGGGATTCACCCTCGTCTACAGCACGGTCTGGTTCTTCGATCTGTACTACGGCGCGGCCGCGGCGCTCGGGGCCTACGGCGTCTTCTACCTGCGATCGCAGGATTTCCTGGGCGGTCGCTACGACGTCAACAGTCATTTCGTCAATATCGTCTTTGCAGCCGTGGTTGCCGGGGTCGTCGCCTGGGCGCTCCATGAGAACTTCCACAGCCGTCTTCGGAGCCGCTTCAGACCGAAGGTGCTACTCGCCCTCGGAGCCCTGCCCACTGGGGCGGTCGGCGTCTATATGTGGCTGGTCCTTGCCAATCCAAGCAGCCTCAACGCCCTGCTCAGCCCGGTCATCGGCGTGTCTGTCGCGGCGGTGGCGTTCTGGGCGCTGCAGCGGGCCCACCGGCGCCTGTCGTTCGGCAGAGGCCGGTCGGCCATCGTTGCTCTTGTCCCAGCCGCGGCGGCCCTCGGGGCCTACTGCGGCTTCCTCGTGGCGGTTACCCCCGAATCCAAGCTCTACTTGGGCTGGGGCGTTTCCTGCCTGCTGGCGGGAGCCGTGAGCCTGGCCCTGTACCGAGGGCTTTACGTGTACATGCGCCTCAGGGCCAAGTCGCCATTGATCATGCTGGTCGCCTCGCTCGGGATCCTGCTGGCGATCACCGCCATCATCACCATCATCTTTCGAGCCGCGCCGCGCCCCCTGCCGGAAGCCTTCGGCAGCGATGTGTGGACCATCGCCGGCGCGAACATCAAGGGTTTTAACGTCTTCGCGATCGGCGTGGCGCTCGCGGGCTTTGCCGGCCTGCTGGTTCTCCTCAAGCGGACCGCCTTTGGGACCGCGGTGCGAGCCATCGGGGACGACGAGGAAGTGTCGAAGGTGGTGGGCATCAACACCACGGTCGTCGTTGCCGTCGTGTTTTTCATTGGTGCAATGTTCGCCGCCCTCGCCGGGATTCTCAGCGGCCACGACACCGCCATTCAGCCCCGCATGGGCCTGCTGCTGCTTCTCAAGGGCTGGATCGCCTCGGTGATCGGCGGCATCGGGAATCTGCACGGCGCCATCATCGGCGGCTTCGCCCTGGGCATGATCGAGCAGTTCGGCATTTGGGACCTGGCCGGCGAGTGGAAGGACGTCATCTCGTTCGTGGTCCTCATCGTCTTCCTGTCGTTCTGGCCCCAGGGCCTCTTGCCGCGGAGATAGCGCCGTGGCACTGAACACCCAGGCTGTCGGAAACCTGCTGCGGCGGCGCCCGCGCTTCGCCAGGGGAAACATCGAGCTCTGGGCAAACCTGGTCATCCTGTCCTGGGCGGCGGCGTTCATGCTGTGGCAGGGCGTCGGCTTCGCCATCACCGTGAGCACGGTCTTCGCCATCTGGGCGATCCTCGCGGTCAGCCTGAACCTGGTGGTGGGATATACCGGCCTGCTGTCCGTGGGGCATGTCGGGTTCTTCGGAATCGGGGCCTACGCGATGGCGATCCTCAGCTCCGACGCCTCGTACGAGCAGCTCCGCACGGAGGCCATTCCGACCTTCGGCTGGCCCTTCTTCGCCGCGCTGCCGATCAGCGTGGTCCTGGCCGGGTTGGTGGCGATCGTCGTGGGCGTGGCCTTCAACCGCTTCAGAGACGACATCTACGTCCTGGTCTCGTTCGGATTCGCCGTCATCGCCTTCAACCTCTTCCTGAATTGGCGCCCGCTCACCAGGGGCGCGTTCGGCATCCATGAGATCGCCCGGCCCGAGATCGGCGGGTGGACGCTCAACGGCGCGTTCGAATTCCTCGTGCTGGCGCTCGTGTTCCTCGCGATCGTGGTGCTCATCTCGTGGTTCATCGTGACCTCATCGTTTGGACGGGTGCTCACCGCCATCCGCGAAGACGAGCAGGCCATCGAGGTATTCGGCTACCAGACCGCCCACTACAAGCTCGCCATCTGGGTCATCTCGGCCATGATGGCGGGGTTGGCGGGCGCCCTGTTCGGCAGCTGGACCAGCTTCATCGATCCAAACTCCTTCGTCCTGCTGGAATCGATTCTGTTGGTCTCTATCGTCATCCTGGGCGGGCTGGCCACCATCTGGGGATCGCTGCTTGGGGCCATGGCCTTCGTGATGCTGGAGGAGGGCATGCGCTTCCTGCCGTTTCTGCCCACCGAGTACGTCGGCCAGGCGCGGCAGGTCGTGCTGGGGGTCCTGCTGGTGTTGCTCATGTTGTTCCGGCCGCAAGGCCTGGTCGGGAAGTTCCGCCTGTGACCACCGAAGTCGATCCCCGCGTATTCGCCCTGGAGACGAAGGCGATCTCCAAGAGCTTTGGCGCGGTGCGCGCCGTGGACCAACTCTCGATTTCCATCTTCCGGGAGTGGATCACCTGCATCGTGGGTCCCAACGGCTCCGGCAAGTCGACCTTGATCAACCTGCTGAGCGGGATGCTGCCCATCGACGAAGGCATCGTCGTAATCGACACCGTCGGCATCCGCGTCCTCAAGGCGCACGAGACGCCGGATCACGGCATCACCCGGACCTTCCAGGAAGTGCGTCTCTTCGACCAGATCACGGTGTGGGACAACATCATGGTCGGCCTGACGGAGCGTCGCCTGTTCCCCTCGCTGCTGGAACGGACGAAGCCCCGCCACGAAGAGAAGGCCGAGGAGATTCTTCGGACCGTTGGCATGTGGGAGAAGCACGACGCCATGGCCGGCGATTTGTCCTACGGCCAGCGCAAGCTTCTGGAGATCGGCCGCGTGATGGCCCTGGACGTGAACATCTATCTGTTCGACGAACCCTTCGCGGGCCTCTTTCCCCGGATGCTGGAGCGGGTCAAGGCCATCCTGAAGGAAATGCGGGCGCAGAAGCGCACCGTCATCTTCGTCTCCCACAACATGGACATCGTGCGCGAGCTGTCGGACCACATCTTCGTGCTGGACAGCGGCAGTCTCCTCGCCGTAGGAGAGGTCGACGAGGTGCTGGGTCGATCCGCGGTCATCGACGCCTACCTGGGGCACTAGCGATGGACGGCAATGGCGGAACGATGTTCCTCGAGATGGTCGATATCTCCGTGCGCTACGGGGCCGTGCGCGCCCTGACCGACGTGTCGCTGGGGGTCCAAAAGGGTGAGGTCGTCGCGGTGATGGGTCCCAACGGGGCCGGGAAGTCCACCGTGCTCAAGGCCATCATGGGATTGGCGCCGGTGGTCGGCGGCGAGGTCTACTGGCGTCAGGAACCGCTGGTGGCCGCGACCCACGAGATCGTCAAGCAGGGCATCGCGTTCGTGCCGCAAGGCCGGCGAGTGTTCACCCACCTCACCATCCAAGAAAACCTGGAGATGGGCTGCCTCTACCTCAACAACGATGCAGAGAAGGCCCGCCGCCTCGACTCGGTGCTGGAGCTTTTCCCGATCCTGCATGAGAAGCGCGCCGACTACGCCAGCCAGATGTCCGGGGGACAGCAGCAGATGCTGGCCCTGGGCCGCGGACTCATGGCCGCGCCGGACGTGCTGCTGCTCGACGAGCCGACCCTGGGCCTGGCGCCGGTCGTGGTCAAGGAGGTGTTTCAGAAGGTCGCCGAGATCAGCGAGCGCCTCAACACCACCATCATGGTCGTGGAGCACAACATCAAGGGCGTGCTGGACATCGTCGACCGGGCCTACGTCCTCGACATGGGCCGCGTCGTCCACGACGGCACGCCGCAGTCGGTCCAGGAGACCGACATCCTGACCCAGGTCTTCCTGGGCAAAGTCGATGCCGACGAAGGCGACGACGCGGAGTAGGGAATCAGCGACGAGGGACGCGCGTCATTGTGGAAGTGACCGCGCAATCAGGATGCGTGCCGAACCAGTTCGAGCAGCATGATCTTGGGCACCGGATCGTCAGGTAGGTGCGGATCGGACGGGTTGGGCCGGACGTCCACGAGGCTCCGAAGTAGGAATCCCTGCTGCTGAAACGCCGTCATCAGGTCCTCGAACGAGCGGTAGTAGAAGGGGACTTCATATCGCACCTGCTCCGTGCCGAACGTTTGCGCGAGCGCTCCCGATCTGAAGTAGTCGTCCACCTTTCCCCTCGCGGCGACCGCGTAGGGATTGTTGAGGGAGAGGAGAAGCCGACCGCCGGGCTCGAGGGCATCGGCGATACCGGCGAGAACGCCGACGTGATCCTCGCAGTCTTCGAGCACCATGTTCGCGATCGCCAGATCGAATGACCGGCGGTGAGACGGCAACCCATCGGCCAGGTCCGCCTCGACGTACTCAATGGCGAGTCGATCCTGCTCCTCGAAGGTCCGCGCGAGGTGCAGCATCTGCGGCGAGATGTCGACGGCCACCACCTCGGCCCCGTGGCGCGCGAACAAGCGGGCCAGGTGACCTTCGCCGCAGCCCGCATCCAGGACTCTCTTGCCGGACACGTCGCCCGCCATCTCCAGCAGACGAGAGGCGAGGTGGCCCAGAAAGGCGCTCAGCGAGCCCGAGTGGACCTGTGCCGCATACCAGTCGGCAATCGGATCGTAGGCGGCCATCACGTCAGATCCCTCAGGTCGGTCCAGCTCGGGTCGCGCGGCTCGAAGGGCGTCCACTCGAAGGCAATGCTCCAGCGGGCGAATCCGGTCAACGGACCGCCGCCATCCGTGAGCACGCAAATCCCCTGATACCAGGGTCCCGGACCATCGCCGGGCCGGTAGCCCGAGCTGCGAACCACGAGCGCCGCCCGGCCGTTCGGAAGCGCGATGCGCAGGAGCGTGGGGCCCGGGGTGTGGCCGCACAAGATGAGGTCGGCCGACGCGACGCCATCGCGGGACAGCGCCGTGTCGATCTCTTGCTCGGTGAAGGCGGGAGTGAAGGCCGGGTCCGAGTCCCAGATCGAGGCAAACGGATTGCCGGGCATGCCATGGCACACGAACACATCCCCTGCCCGCGCCCCGTCCAGCGACAGCTCCGCCGGCAAGGCGCGAAGCAATTCGAGGTCGGCAGAACTGATTGCAGCCTGACCTCGCGCGATGTGGGACAGGAAATAGTCGGGCGAGTCCGGCCGGCGCCGGCGGGCGGCCACGGTCGAATCCCAGCGAGGCGTCCCCCAATCGCGCAGATAGGCCTCGTTGTTGCCGTAGATGACGTCGACACCCTCCGCGCGCAGGAGATCCATCGTCTCGCCGGGCGGGTCGGGTGAAAACGGTGAGGTCAGGAAATCACCGCAATGCACGATGCGATCCGGGGCATGGCGCCGACATGCCTCGATCGCGGCCTCGAGACCCGGAACCAAGCCATGCGTGTCACCGATCAGGCATATCCGCATGCCGCGCCCCACAAGACACTGCCAGGCACAGGCCCGACTTGGGCAAGTCTACGGATGGCGCCGCTCTGCCATCGTCCGACCGCGGCGTCTCGCCTACAGCGGAAGGGCCCGCCTAAACGTGGACGTACAGTTCCCCGTCGTCCACCTCGACGGTGTATGCCCTGAGCCGCTCGCCGAGGCCGCGAATGCGCTCTCCGGTGTCGAGGTCGAACTCGACCTGGTGCCACGGGCAGAGCAGCACGCGTCCGTCGAGGACCCACTCCAGCTGCCAGTCGGTGTCCGCGGATCCCATCAGCGTGCCGCTGATCGCGCCTTCGCAGGCGGGTCCCAACTGATGCGGGCAGCGGTTGCGATAGGCCCGGAACTCGCCGTTGACATTGAAGACGCCGATCTCGAAGTTGCGGTGCTTGACGAACGTGCGCTCGCCGGGCGCCAACGCGTCGGCGGGTCCCGCAGATATTCGCGCCATCGGGGCTAGCCGGCGCGCACCGGCGCGTCGATGCCGAACAGCGCCAGCGCGTTCTCGCCCATGATCTTCCGCTTCGTGTCCGCCGAGAACGGCATGTTGAGCACCTGGCGCGGATGATCGAAGTCGTGGTGCGGCCAATCGGATGCAAACAGCACCTGGTCGGCGCCGTCGAACATGTCCAGCATCGTCACCAGGTCCTGCGGGCGCTCCGGCTCTTCGATGGGCTGGGTCGAGAAGTAGAACTTCCGGATGTAGTGGCTCGGCGGATGTTCCAGCAGGGGCGCCAGCGAGCGGTATTCGTGGTACTCCTTGTCCAGCCTCCACATCGTGAAGGGCACCCAGGAAATACCGCCCTCGGTGAAGACGATGCGCAGGTCGGGGAATCGCGCCGGTATGGCCGATTCGAGCATGCTGAACATGTTCGCCATCAGGGCAAACTCATGCTGGATGGGGTGGCGGAAGAGAATCGTGCGGAACTGCTCGACGTTGAAGGGGAAGGCGGCGTGAATCAGGCCCACGCTGTGGAGCATCACCGGCAGCCCCATCTCAGCGGCGGCCTCGAAGATCGGCGTGTAGCGCCGGGCGCCCCACAGCGGATTGACACCGGCCGTCGGCAGGTACACGCCGACGAATTCGTCCAGCGCCCCGTAGCGGCGGATCTCACGCGCGGCGTCCTCCGGGTCCTGGGGCGCGGCGACCACGGCCCCGTACAGCCCATCCCCGCGGCTCACCCACTCCTCGGCCAGCCAGGCGTTGTAGGCGCGGCCCAGCGCCGCCGCGTACACATCGTCCGGCAGCGCCGCCATCGTCAGCAGGTGGTCCGGAAACAGGATGCCGATATCGACCGCCAGGGCGTCCAGGTCCTCCCGCATCTGCTGCGGCGTGTGCACGGACCGCGCGCCCGCCCCGCGGTCGGGAAGGGGCAAATCGATCGCGAGCCGGAGCGCGTATCCCGGAATGTCCAGATAGCGGCGCGGCAGCGTGCTGATGTGCTCCAGCACGCGGCGATAGGGCGGGTCCACATAGGGCGCCAACGCCTCGGGCGTGTCGTTGACGTGGACGTCGACATCCACGATGACCATGTCGTCGCGGGTGGTCGGTCGATCGGCGGTGACCGCCATGCGGCAAGCCCCCTAGAAGCGTGCCAAGCGATCCATTCTATGCCGGATCGCGAGCGGCGACCTACCGGCGACCGTGGGATTGCGCAATGACCACCGACGGCTCGGCTCGGCGCCGGACCAAGATCGTCGCCACGATCGGTCCCGCCAGCGTTGGTCGGGTCGATGAGCTGGTGGCGGCCGGCATGGACGTGGCGCGCCTCAACTTCTCGCACGGCACGCCCGCCGACCACGAGGCTGCGGCGCGGGCGGTGCGCGACGCGTCCGCGCGCGCCGGCCGGCCGGTGGCGGTGATGGTGGACCTGGCAGGCCCGAAGGTTCGCCTCGGCTGTCTGCTGCCCGGCGGAGTGACGCTCGCGACCGGTGCGACCTTCACGCTGCGACGCGGCGCGGAGATCGGCGATGCGCACGGCGCGGCAACCAATCACGGCGGGCTGGCGCGCGACCTGCAGCCGGGCGATCGGATTTCGCTGGCGGACGGCGCCGTCGAGTTGCGCGTGACGTCCACCGGCGACGACGTGGACTGCGAAGTCGTAATCGGAGGCGTCTTGCGATCGCACGCCGGCGTCAACGTGCCCGCCGTGAGGCTCTCGCTGCCGGCCATCACGGACCGGGATCGCGCGGACGTCGTGCGAGCTCGCGCGCTCGGCGCCGACTACATCGCGCAGTCCTTCGTGCGCCAGGCATCCGACGTGGACGCCCTGCGCGCGGCGCTTGGCGAGCCGAAGATCCCCATCGTCGCCAAGATCGAGACCGGCGCCGCCGTCGAGGCGGCGGCGGATATCCTTCAGGCGGCCGACGCCGTGATGCTCGCCCGCGGCGACCTGGGCGTGGACGTGGACCTCGAACGAGTACCCCTGATCCAGAAGCGCCTGACCCGCCAGGCCGTCGCCATGGGCATTCCGGCGATCATCGCGACACATATGCTGGAGTCCATGATCGACGAACCGCGTCCCACGCGCGCCGAGGTGAGCGATGTCGCCAACGCCGTCCTCGACGACGCCGACGCTGTGATGCTTTCGGCCGAGACGGCCATCGGACGGCATCCCGTCGCCGCCGTGGAAACTGCCGCGCGCATTGCCACCGAAACCGAGCGCCACGGCGACGAGTTTTCGACCCCGGCGCTGCAGCCGGGACCCGGCGACTCAGCCGCGGCCGTGGCCCGCGCGGCGGCGGACGTCACGGCGGCCAATCCGGAGATCGCCGCGATCGCCTGCTTCACCGAGACCGGTTCCACCGCGCAGTTGCTCGCGGCGGCACGGCCGCGCGTCCCCATCGCGGCCTTCTGCGCGGACGAAGCCGTCGCTCGCCGCCTGACGCTCCACCGCGCCGTCCATCCGATGCTCACCGATCCCATGCCCAATACGGACGCCGTGATCGGGATGCTGGACGCCGGCCTGACCCGGGACTTTGGGCTGGCGGTGAGAACCCCGGTGGTGTTGGTGGCGGCGTCGCCGGTCGGGAGGGCCAGCACCAACCTGCTCAAGCTGCATCGCGTCGGCGAATGGGCGGCGACGTGAGCCACGCGGTTGCGCCGTTCAAGAAGCGGCTCCGCGATGCGTTGGACTCGGACTCGCTGCCGATGGCGCTGGGACGGGTGCTGCCGCTGCTGGACGGACGCCGGCGCGAGGCGTTTCACGGGCGCGACTTTCCCGCCGAGCAGGCGCGGCTGGCGGCGATCCGCAAGCGGGACGTCGCCGACGGACCGCGCCTGCTGCAGCAGTTCACCGCGGTTGCCGAGAAGGCCGGAATGGTGGTGCATCCGCCGGCCGACGCCGACGCGGTGCGCGAAACCGTGGCGGATCTGCTGCGCCAGGCGTCCGCGCGCATGGTCGTCAAGAGCAAGTCCATGGCGACCGAGGAGATCGGCCTGCGCCAGGCGCTCGAAGCGGACGGGTTGGAAGTGGTCGAAACCGACCTGGGCGAGTTTCTCGTGCAGATCGCGGACGAATTGCCTTCACACATCGTCGCGCCGGCGCTGCACATCACCCGCGAGCGCGCCGCCGAGCTGATCGGCAGCGCCACGGGACAGGACCTGCCGCCGGATCCCGACACGCTGGTGCGGGCGGCGCGCGAGTATCTGCGCGACAAGTTCATCGCCGCCGACGCCGGCATCACGGGCGCCAACGCCCTGGTGGCCAGCACCGGCAGCGTGATGCTGGTGAGCAACGAGGGCAACGCCCGGCTGTGCAGCAGCCTGCCGTCGCTGCACATCGTGGTCGCGGGCGTGGACAAGCTCGTCGCCACCATGACCGACGCGGCGGCCACGCTGGACTTGCTGCCCGCGAGCGCCACGGGACAGACCATGTCCAGCTACGTCTCGTTCATCAGCGGACCCAGCCGCAGCGCCGACATCGAGATGTCCCTGTCGCTGGGCGTTCATGGACCGCGCGACGTGCACGTCGTGCTGCTCGACAACGGGCGCGAGGCCATGCGCCGCGACCCCATGTTCCAGACCGCCCTGCAGTGCGTCCGCTGCGGGGCCTGCTCGAACGTCTGTCCGACCTATCAGCAGGTCGGCGGGCACGCCATGGGCCACATCTATACCGGACCCATCGGCCTGCTGCTCACGTCGTTCCATCACGGCATGGAGAACGTGGCCGGGCCGCAGTCGCTGTGCGCGGGCTGCGGCGCCTGCGCCACGGTGTGCCCCGCCGGCATACCGATTCCTCAACTGATTCAAGAGGTGCGGACACGCGCCGTCGACGACGGCGCGGCGAAGAACCGGCTCAAGTCGCTGGCGCTGCGGGTGCTCGCCGACCCTCGGGCATTCGAGCGCGGCCTGCGCACCTTCACCCGGATTCCCGGGGCGCAGGCGCTGGCGCGCCGGCTGCCCGGATCGCCGCTGCGCGCGCGGCCGTTGCCGCCCGTGGCGGCGCGGCCCTTCCGCGATCGGCTGCCAAGTCTGATCGCCGAGGATGGCGAACAGGCCCGGGTGGCCTACTTCCCCGGCTGTCTCACAGACTGGCTCGCGCCGGAGACTGGGGAAGCGGCCGTGCAAGTGCTCGGCGCCGTCGCGCCGGTCGTCTTCGAGTCTTGCTGCGGGCTGCCGGCCATCAACGCCGGCTACCGCGAGCCCGCCCTGCGCATGGCCAAGCAGACCATCGAGGCCATCGAACGCTCCGGCGTAGACACCATCGTCAGCACGTCCACGAGTTGCCTGGGCGCCATCCGGGACGACTATCCGCGCCTGCTTGCGGACGAGCCCGAGTGGCGGGAGCGAGCCGAGGCGGCGGCCGCCCGGCTGGTCGATTTCGCCACCTACGTCGAGGAGCACGCGCCGAAGCCTGCCGCGACGCCCGATCCACGCGGCGTGGTGACCGTGCACGACGCGTGCCAATCGCGCCACGGCCTCGGCCTCGGAGAAGGTGCGCGTCGGCTGCTCGAAGCCGCGGGCTACGACGTGCGCGAGGCCCCCTACAGCGGCGAGTGCTGCGGGTTTGGCGGATCGTTCTCGTTCGACTTTCCCGAAGTCGCCGGCCGCATGCGCCAGCGCAAGCTGGACGCCTTCGCGTCCACCGGCGCCAGGTTCGTCTGCGGCGACAATCCCGGCTGCCTGCTGCACCTGGACTCGGACGGCGCCACGCCCCACGCCCCGCACCCGGTCCACCTGGCCGAGCTCCTGCGGGACGCCACGACGGACGCCGAGTGACTTCCGACCGCCTGCAGCGCCAACTCGCGTTCATCGTCGAGATCGACAAGGCCAAGTCCATCCTCCGCAACTCCCTGGTCATCGAGGAGGGCCGGCGCGAAAACGACGCGGAGCATGCCTGGCACCTGGCCGTGATGGCGCGGCTGCTCGCCGAGTACGCGCGCGACGAGATCGACATCGACCGGGTGATCGAAATGCTGCTGGTCCACGACCTGGTCGAGATCGACGCCGGCGACACCTTCATCTACGACACCGCCGCCCGCGAGCGGCAGGCCGAGAAGGAACGCGCGGCGGCCGACCGCATCTTCGGCCTGCTGCCGCCCGATCAGGCCGCCGCGCTGCGCGAGCCGTGGGAGGAGTTCGAAGCGCGGCAGACGCCCGAGGCCAAGTTCGCCTTCGCGCTGGATCGCCTGCAACCGCTCCTACTCAACTTTCACACCCAGGGTCACGCCTGGCGCAAGCACGGGGTACGCCAAGCGCAGGTGATCGCGGTGAATTCCAGCATCGCCGACGGCGCGCCGGAGCTTTGGGAGTACGCGCGCGGGCTAATTGATGAGGCCGTCCGGCGGGGCTATCTGTCGGAGTAGCTGAGGCTGACAGCGCCTCGATCCGATTCCGCCCTAGGTGGATCGAGTCTCAGGACCGCTCGCGATGCGCTCCACGTGCCAGGGATGGCGATTGGCGTAGTACGTCTCGGATTCAAGGAAGGCGCGGGCGGGCGGTTCGAGCGCCAGCTCGAACAGGCGCAGGTCGACCCAGGCGTCGCCGTCGCGGATGCGATCGGGCAGGCGCGCCGCCTGTGTGAATCCGGCGGCGCGTGCGATGTCCGCGAGGTCCTCGTCCGGGGCCGCGATCGGAAACTCGAGCACGCTCACGCCGATCTCGTGAGCCCGGTCGACCGCTGCACGCAGCAACGTTACGGCGTGGTCTAGGTAGGCCGGTGCCACGCGCAATGAGAGCGTGGCCACGTGCTGCTGCGGGAACGTGTCGCGGCGCACGAAGACCGTCTGTCCGACCACGCGGTTCTTCGGCGTGGCCAGCACCAGCATGGCGCCCTGCGCGTTCTCGACGCGGAGCTTCAGGCGCGCGAAGTGGTACTCGTAGCGCGTGTCGCGGAGACAGTTGTCCAAGACCTCCTTGAGCAGCCAGGCCGGCTCGCGCATGTTGTAGAGGATGGCCGCGCGCGGAAGATCGCCCCAGACGGCGTCCCGCACGATCGGCTCGCCGTCGAACGCCAGATACGTCGCGTCGAAGTCGTCCGCGTCCGCCGCCGAAAAGCGCATGCCGTCGCCGACGCGGTACCAGAACCCGTGGTTCTCATAGAGGTGGCCGGCGACCGGATTGGTGGTGCAGAGGTGGAGCGCCTGGCCGCCGTTTGCCACGAACTCTTGCAGCATGCGCCCCATCAGCACGTCGGCCACGCCCTTGCGGCGGTGGCGGTCCTCGGTCGCCACGAACTCCACGATGCCGACGTCGCGCGTGTCGAAAGGGACGTAGTAGCCCAGCGATCCGGCGTAGTCACCGTCGATGATTCCCACGAAGTACGGCGTGTAGAGCGTCTCGGCCAGCGCCCCGCCGAACAGGTCGTCTTGCAGAGGTTCCCAGGTGCGGACGCGGCCCCCGAACGTGTCCATTGGCGGGAGGAGGCGCTCGATCTGCATGCGCTCGCCGTTCCGCAGCGTGACGTTTTCGGAGGCCATGGCATCGCTCGGCGTGGGCGGACGCGCGATTCTACGCGCGGGCCGGTGGTCCGGGACCGCGCGGTGCGCCACTATGGCGTAAAGGGTCCCTTTCTCGGCATCGACCGGAGGATCACCGATGGCGCAGGCAACGGCAGCCAATCCCGAATTGATCGACCAGCTCTCGGCGTCGCGCGTGTACGACCTGGGCACGCGCTACGAGATGGACATGCCGGTGCATCCGGCCCATCCGCCCTACATCTTCACGCTGCAGCGGCGCCACGGCGACACGTTTCGCCCCGGCGGCTACAGCTCGTCCAACGAGTTGATCGTCATGTGCGGCCACACCGGCACGCATATCGATTCCCTGGCGCATGTCTCCGAGCACGGGCAGCTGTTCGGCGGCGTGGACGCCAGCTGCAACCAGCAGGGCGGCCGGGGGATGAAGTCAGTCGGCGTGGACACCATCGAGCCTGTGGTCCGGCGCGGCGTGCTGCTCGACGTGGCCGGCGCCGAGGGCGTGGACATCCTGCCGCCCGACTACGGAGCCGATGCCGAGACCCTGCAGGGCGTGGCACAGGCCCAGGGCGTGGAGATTCAAGCCGGCGACTGCGTCCTGGTACGCACCGGCTGGATGCGCCATTGGGACGATCCGCCGGCGTACCTGGCCGAGAGCGAGGGTCAGCCCGGCGTCAACGCCGACGCCGCCGAGTGGCTGGTCGAGCGTGGGATCTTCCTGGGCGGGTCGGACACGGCCGCATTCGAGCAGGTCATCCCCGGCGCGGCCATGCCGGTGCACCTGATCTTCCTGGCGCGAAACGGCATCCACATCCTCGAAATGGCCGACCTGGAAACCCTGGCCGCGGACGGCGTCTACGAGTTCGGCTTCGTCCTCTCGCCGCTCAAGCTCGTGGGCGCGACGGGCTCGCCCGTGCGTCCGCTCGCGCTGGTCTAGGAAAAGTGTGAAGTAGGCGTTGTATCAACCCCGATCCGTTCGCCCTGAGCTAGTCGAAGGGATGATCGAACGGATCGGGGTCCATGGATGCCTTGGGGGTTCGCTCTTTCAATTGTTTCCCACGCCACTGCTTCGGGGATCCGGAGTCGGACTCAGCCCAGAAAGAGGTCGTAGGGTCCCGGAATCGGCGACTCGACCGCGGCGCGTTGGAGCAATTCGCGCGAGGGGCTGAGCGCCCGCGCGGCGATGGCGCGGTTGATTTCCGGAACCTTGTCCAGCCCGTCGATCTCCTCCATGGTGAAGAATCGGGCGGCGTCCACCTCTTCGCCGGGCGTGGGCTCCCCGGCAACGCGCCGGAGCAGGAACACCACGTAGGTGGAGTGGTCCTCGGCATGCCGCGAGCGCACCGCCAGCAGCCCTTGAACCTCAGTCGTGAGACCGGCTTCTTCCTGGACCTCGCGGACGGCGGCCTCGGGCAGCGTTTCATCGGCCTCGCAGAAACCGCCCGGAATCTGCCAACTGCCGCGCCCGTAGTCGGTGGCGCGGCGCACGAGCAAGACGCGGTCGCCGTCGACCACGGCGCCGCCCACGCCGACGTTGTAGCCGCTGTTGTAGCGCGCGGGAATCGGGCTCATCGCGCCATAGTACCGGCGCGAATCGCGCCACCAGGGTTGAAGCCGCCAAAGGAAGTCCCCGGACAGCAGGACATTGAGTCCCCGGCATGCAGGCTCATAGAATCTAGGGCCTCCCCGGACACATAGCGTGCCTTTCGTGCTCTTCGACTTCCATACGCACACGTTTTTCAGCGACGGCGAGCTTTCGCCGATCGAGCTCTTGCGGCGCTGCCACGTCGCGGGCTACACCGCCGTGGCCGTGACGGATCACGCCAGCCCCGCCAACGTCGACACGCTGGTGCCGGCCCTGGCCCGTGATTGCCGCATCGCGGAGGAGGCGTGGGGCATCGTCGCCATTCCGGGAGTCGAAATTACTCACGTGCCGCCGGGCGAGATCGACGCGGTGGCGCGCCGCGCGGCGGAATCTGGCGCCGAGATCGTGGGCGTCCACGGCGAGACCATCGCCGAGCCGGTCGCAGCCGGCACAAACCGCGCCGCCCTGGAGTCGGACTACGTGCACGCGCTGGTGCACCCCGGCCTGCTGAGCCCGGAGCTGGCGCGGTTGGCGCAGCGCAACGGCAAGTGGCTGGAGCTGTCGGCGCGCCGCGGGCACTCACTCACCAACGGGCACGTGGCCGCGCTGGCTCGGGCGTCGGGCGCGCGGTTGCTCGTCAACAGCGACGCGCACGCCCCGGGAGACTTGTTGTCGGAGCCTCTGGCGCGCCGCGTCGCGCGCGGGGCGGGACTCAACGCCGACGAAACCGAGATCGTGGTGGCGGACAATCCGCTGGAGTTTCTGCGCCAGATTGGGCGCTCGGTTCCAGAGATCAGCCCGGTCCCGTGACCATCCTCGAACACGAGCCGCTACCGCCCGACCTCGAAATCATCGACCCCGACAATCAGGACGCGACCGGGGCGGAGCGAGTGGAGCTGCCGGTGCTGCCCCTGCGCGCCGAATCGCTCTACCCCATTCCCGAGACCATGACGCCGTTCCTCGTGGGACGCGAGGGCTCCGTGTCGGCCATCGAGGACGCCTTGGCCCGCGACCGGCGGATCCTGGCCGTGGCCCAGCGCGAGCCCAACAAGGAGGAGGTCGGCTTCGAGGACCTGCACGAGTTGGGCACCGAGGCGCGGATCATCCGCATGTTGCGGCTGCCGGACGGGACGACCAGCGTGCTGGTGCACGGCGTGCGGCGCGTCCGCGTGGTCTCCGTCCTCAGCGAGTACCCCATCGTGCGGGTCGTGGGTCAGGTCGTGGAGGACCTGGACGAAGAGCCCGCGGCCTCACGCGCGGCGATGCCCAAGGTGCTGGATCTCTTCCAGCGCGTCGCCCGGCTCAGCGACACCATTTCCGAAGAGGCGCAGATCCGCGCCATGAACGCCGAGACGCCCGGGCTGCTGGCGGACGTGGTGGCGGCGTCGCTCAGCCTCTCCCTGGACGATCACCAGACGCTGCTGGAAATGCGCGACGTGGCCGAGCGGCTGGATCGCGTGCGCACGTTGCTGGACGAGGAGATCCGCGTCCTCAAGCTCGAGCAGGAGATCCGCGAGAGCACCCGCAACGACGTCGACATCAAGCAGCGCGAGTTCTACCTGCGCGAGCAGATGCGGGCGATCATCAAGGAAATCGGGGAAACCAACGCCCAGAACGCCGAGATCGCCGCCATCCGCGAACGGCTGGAGTCCGGCGCATACCCCGAGACCGTCGTCACGCGGGGACTCAAGGAGATCGACCGCCTCAACGCTCTGCCGCACGGATCGCCCGAAACCAGCGTGTTGCGCACCTACCTGGAGTGGCTCACGGAACTGCCGTGGCGGCGCCGATCAAGGGACAAGACGGACGTGGCGCGGGCGGAGGACATCCTCAACCAGCACCACCACGGGCTCAAGGACGTCAAGGAGCGCCTGCTGGAATACATCGCGGTGCGCCACCTCGCGCGGCGCTCGCGCAGCCCCATCCTGTGCTTCGTCGGACCGCCGGGGGTCGGCAAGACGAGCCTGGGTCGTTCCATCGCCGAGGCCCTGGGTCGAACCTTCGTGCGCGTGTCACTGGGCGGCGTGCGCGACGAGGCCGAAATCCGCGGCCATCGCATGACCTACGTGGGCTCCATGCCCGGCCGCATCCTGCAGAAGATGCGGGAAGCCGGGACGGTCAACCCCGTTTTCATGATCGACGAGATCGACAAGCTCGGGCTGGACTTTCGCGGCGACCCAGCCGCCGCCCTGCTCGAAGTGCTGGACCCGGAACAGAACCACACCTTCAGCGATCACTACCTGGAGTTGCCCTTCGACCTGAGCAAGGTGATGTTCATCGCCACCGCCAACACGCTGCACGGCCTGCCGCCCGCACTGGTCGACCGCATGGAGGTGATCGAGCTCCCGGGCTACGTCGAAGACGAAAAGGTTGCCATCGCCGAGCATTTCCTGGTCGCCCGGCAGTTGCACGAGCACGGGCTGAGCGCCGATGCGCTCCAGTTCGAACGCGCCACCCTGCGGCGCATCGTGCAGGCCTACACCCGCGAGGCGGGCGTGCGCGAGCTGGAGCGCGCCATCGCCACCATCGCCCGCAAGCAAGCGCTGGCCCGCGCCGAGGGCCGCGAGGGGCAGCAACGGATTCGACGGGCGGACATACCGGAATACCTCGGCCCGCCGAAGTATCGCTATGGAAAGGCGGAAAGCGACGACGCGCACGCCGTGGCGACCGCGGTGTTCACCACGCCGGCGGGCGGCGACCTGTTGCCGATCGAGGTATCCATTGCCGAGGGCGCGGGCAAGGTCACGCTAACGGGCTCCCTGGGCGACGTGATCCAAGAGTCCGCCCACGCCGCCATCACCTATGCCCGGGCGCATGCCGACGAGTTTGGCTATGGCGCGTCTGACTTCGATGCCGTGGACATCCACGTGCACGTGCCCCAGGGCGCCCTGCCGAAGGAAGGCCCGGCGTCGGGCGTGGCCATCGCCGCCGCGCTGGTCTCGGCGCTCGCGCGGCGCAAGGTTCGCGGCAGCGCGGCCATGACCGGAGAGATCACGCTGCGAGGGCGCGTGCTGCCGGTGACTGGAATCAAGGAAAAGGTCCTTGCCGCCCAACGCGCGGGCATCGAGACCTTCGTGCTGCCGCATGGCAACCGGCAAGACCTGGACGAGCTGGACGCGGACACCCGGCAAGGCCTCGAATTCGCCCTCGCGACCACGGTGGACGAGGCGCTCGCGCACGTCCTGGTGGGCTAGCGCAGCGGGATCCGGCGCCAGGGGCGACTCTGGCGACCGAAGGGAGTGGCTATTCTGCGTTACGCGTCCGCGGCGCTGCCCGCGGAATGGGAGAGCTGAGCAAGCGGTCTGATGTTTGGTCCGTTCAACACGCTTCTCGGGCTCTTCTCGCGCGACCTCGGCATCGACCTGGGCACGGCGAACACCCTGGTTTATGTGAAAGACCGGGGCGTCGTGCTCTCCGAGCCGTCGGTGGTCGCGACCGACCAAAACACGATGCGCGTGCTGGCCGTGGGCGCCGAGGCGAAGAAGATGGTGGGCCGCACGCCGTCCAACATCACCGCCATGCGACCGCTGCGCGACGGCGTGATCGCCGATTTCGACACCGTGGAGACCATGCTGCAGTACTTCATCAGCCGCGTGCACGACGAACTGCCGTTCGCCCCGCGTCCCCGCGTGATCGTCGGCGTGCCCTCCGGCGTCACCGAGGTTGAGAAGCGCGCGGTCCACGAGGCGAGCCTGCAGGCCGGCGCCCGCGAGGTCTACCTGATCGAGGAGCCAATGGCTGCCGCCATCGGCGCCGGGCAACCGATTCAGGAGGCCACGGGCAACATGATCGTGGACATCGGCGGCGGCACGACCGAGGTCGCCGTGATCTCGCTGGGAGGCGTGGTGGTGAGCCACAGCATTCGCGTGGCGGGCGACGAGATCGACGAGCAGATCGTGGAGTACTGCCGCAACGAGCACATGCTGCTCATCGGCGAGCGCACGGCGGAGGCCTGCAAGATGGCCGTCGGATCGGCCTACGCCGGTTTGCAGGAAGACACCGTGCTTGTCCGCGGCCGTGACTTGCAGAGTGGCCTGCCGCGCCAGGCCGAGCTGACCTCCGGGCACATCCGCGAGGCGATTGGCGGACCGGTGACCGAAATCGTGGACAACGTGAAGCTCGCCATCGAGGCCACGCCCCCCGAACTGCTGGCCGACATCATGGAGCACGGCATCTATCTCGCCGGAGGCGGCGCCTTGCTGCGAAATCTGGACAAGCGCATCGAGCAGGAAGCCGACATCCCCGTGCATGTGTCGGAAAACCCGCTGGAAGCGGTGGTGCGGGGGACGGGGGCGTGCCTGCACAACCTCGAGGCCTACCGCGAGGTCTTCGTCGCCGAAAACAGATCGCCCTACGCCTAGGTGGTCACGAGCATGCGGGGAGGCCAGCGAGCCGCGATCGTGCTGATCGGGCTGATCGTTGCGGCGGTCGTGCTCTCGATGCTGCACAACACCGGCGCCAGCGTTCCGGTGGAGGGCCTCGTCCTGCGGGTGGTGGAGCCCGTGCGAAGCGCCTTCACGACGGTTGCCAATGGCGCCTCGCGTGCACTGGCCGACCTCGAGCGGTTTGGCGAAATGCGCGAGGAGAACGCCGCGCTGCGGGTCGAAGTGGCCGAGCTTCGCGCGCAGGCGGCCCGCCTCAGCGACGCCGAACGCGAGAACGAGCGCTTTCGAGAGGCCCTCACCTACCTGGACGAAAACCCTGAGCTGGAGCTGGTGACGGCCCGCATCGTCGGGCGCGACAGCCTCGACATGCTGGACACGATCGTGATCGATCGTGGAGCGTCCTCGGGCATCCGCGTGGGAATGGCGGTGGTAGCCAACGGGGGACTGGCGGGCCGCGTGACCAAGGTGACCGACACCACCGCCGACATCCTGCCCGTGCACAGTCCACAAAGCACGGTGAGCGTGCTGGCTCAGGGTGACGACGCCACGGCGGACGGCACGCTGGACGGGACCAACGGGGCCGACCTCGTGATGCGCCACATTGACGCCGAGGCCGCGATCGCGGTGGGCGACCCCGTCGTGACCTCCAGCCTTGGCGGCAGCCTCCCGCGCGGGATCCCGGTGGGGCGGATCGTGGCCATCGAGGTCTCGCCCACGAGCGTGCTGCGCCAGGCGATCGTGGAGCCGCTGGTGCAGCCCGAGCACTTGGACGTCGTCCAGGTCATCCTCGGGCAGACCCCCGGGGCGTAGGCATGATTTCGCATCTCGGCACGGCCGCGCGCGGTGTGCGCTGGCTTCCATCGCCCGGCACATTGGCGGCGGCGCTGTTCCTGGCGCTGCTGGCGCTGGTGCAAACCTCGGTGTTGCCTTACTTCGAGATCATGGGCGCGCAGCCGTCGCTGGTCCTGGTCAGCGTCGTGATCCTGGCCACGATGCAGGTGGGGACGCGGGCCCTCGGCTGGGGCTTCGGCGGCGGGCTCTTGGTCGACCTGTTCTCGGCCGCGCCCCTCGGAACCAACGCCCTGCTGTTCACGCTGATTGCCTACGTGGCCGGCGGGGGCTTCGGCGGCGTCGACCGTGCAAACGTGCTCATCCCGGTCGTCGCGGTCGCGCTGGCAACCGCCGCCTACTACCCAAGCGTGCTGCTGGCCCTTCAGCTGCAGGGCCTCGACGTCGCGTGGGAGGCCCATCTGCCCGCCCGCCTGTGGCCGGCGATCGGCGTCAATCTTGGCGCCGCGGCGGTGCTCTACTACCCGGTGCGGGTGCTCGAACGCTGGACGCACGGCCGTCCAATTCCGACATTTCGAGGAGTACCCTAGAAGCCATGGCGGCGAACAGCGGGCCGAGCGATCAATCGGCGGCGGGGGCGCCTGGAACCAAGAGCGACGGCGGCGCGAGCGCCAATCGCAAGCTCAGGCGCGGCCTGATCCTCGGTGGCGCGGTGGTGGCGGCCAACGCGGCTCTGGCGGGACGGCTCTGGCAGCTCCAGGTCGTGGAAACCGAGACCTACCAGGAACAAGCGGCGCGGAATCGCCTGCGCACCGAACCGGTGCGGCCGGTCCGCGGTCTGGTGTTCGACCGCAACCGCGAGCCGTTGGTGCGCAACGTCCCCGTGTTCGGCGTGTGGGTCACACCGGCCGACGTGCCCAAGTCTCGCGAAGGCTCAATCATCGCCAGCCTGGCCGCCCTCACGGGCGAGCAACCCGACGATGTGCGCCTCAAATTGTCGCAGGCCCGCTACGATCCGGGACGCCCGGTGCAGGTGGCGGCGGACGTGCAGCGGGACTCGGCGCTGGCGATCGAAGAGCGACGCCACGACCTGCCGGGCGTGCAGGTTCGTTCCGGGATTCGTCGGCACTATCTCCACGGCGACGTCTTTGGGCACATGCTGGGATTCGTCGGGCCCGTTCCGGCCGAGTCGCTGGAGGAGTACCAGGCGCTTGGCGTGGGCTTCGACGAAACCGTTGGGCTGGCGGGCCTGGAACGCCAATTCCAGGGGGCGCTGCGCGGCGCCGACGGCTCGCGCAGAGTCCAGATCGACGCGCTGGGGCGCGAGCTGAACGAAATCGAATCCGAAGCGCCGGTCGAGGGACGACACCTCGTGCTGACGGTTTCCGTTCGCGAGCAGAGGGCCATCCGCGAGATTCTGGCGCGGCATCTGGCCCTCCGAGACTCCGGCGCCGGGGTCGCCGTCGTCATTCGACCGGAGGACGGATCGATCGTGGCGCTGGCCAGCCTGCCGGACTACGACAACAACGCCTTCGGAGTGGGCGGAGATCCCAGCGTGCTGACGCGGCTGGTCACCGATCCGCGCCGCCCCCTCATCAACCACGCGGTGGCCGGCCTCTATCCGCCCGGCTCCAGCTACAAGGTCATTGCGGCCTCAGCGGCGCTCGAGACGGGGATCGTCTTGCCGCAAACCAAGATCCGGTGCGACGGACAGTTGGTGCTGCCGACCGGCTGGGCCTTCAACGACTGGCTGGCGACCGGCCACGGCATGGTCGACCTGCACCGGGGCATTTCGGAGTCGTGCAACATCTACTTCTACAACATCTCCGGCGGCAACCCGTATACCAATCTCACCGGATTCGGCAACCGCCGGCTGGTGGAGTTCGAGCGAGGGTTTGGGTTCGGCGAAGTCAGCGGGATTGACCTTCCCGGCGAGGCGGCCGGCCTTGTGCCAACCGCCGAATGGAAGCAGGGCAACCTGGGACAGCCCTGGGTGACGGGCGACACCTACCACGCGGCCATCGGCCAGGGGCTGGTGCAGGTCACGCCGCTGCAGATCGCCATGATGTATGCAGCCTTGGGCAACGGCGGGCGCCTGCTGCGCCCGCGCCTGGTGGACCGCATCGTGGACTCGCAGGGCAACGTGCTCCAGCGCTTTCCCATCAGCGAACGGGGGCAATTGCCCGTCTCGGACGAGCACCTGCGCCTGATCCGCAATGCGCTCTTGGAGGCCGTCAACGGTCGCAATGGCACCGGCAAGTGGGCCCGCTCCGAATTCGCCGTCGTGGCCGGAAAAACCGGCACCGCCGAATACAGCGGTACGCGGGACTCCCAGGGCAAGCTCCCGAGCCATGCGTGGTTTGCAGGCTACGCCCCGGCGGGCAACCCCGAATACGCGTTCGCCGTCCTGGTTCGCGACGGCGGCGAGGGCGCATTTGCGGCCGCGCCGATCGCGCGGGACATCATCGACTACTTGATGACGGGTGAAATGCCGCCGCTGCCCCAGGACCGTCCGGATTTCATCCCGCCAACCCGGCGGCTGGCATGACCCAGGTCCTGCGGCGCTTCGATCTCGCCGTCATCATCCCCTCGATCGCGTTGGTTTCGGCGGGGATCCTCATGCTCTCCACGACCGGCGATCCGGGCCAAACGGGCCTGGACCACAAGGCGGTGCAGCAGGGCGTATTCGTGGCCATCGGTTTCGCCGTCGCCCTGGTGATGGCCTTCCTCGACTATCGGCTGCTCAATGCCGTGGCGCTGCCGGCATTCATTCTCGGGACGATCCTGGTTGCCGCGGTCGTGGTCTTTGGCGACGCCAGCCTGGGCGCCCAACGCTGGTTCGTGGTGGGGCCCATCGTGATTCAGCCGTCCGAAATCATGAAGCTCGCCGTCATCATCTTTCTGGCGCGGTTCTTGGCGCGGCGCGGCGAACGCGTCCGTTCCATTCGGACGCTGCTGCTGAGCTTGCTCATCGTGCTGGCGCCCGCGGCCCTGGTGTTCATCGAGCCGGACCTGGGCTCGGCGTTGGTATTCGTGGCGATTTGGTTGGCGATGGTATTCGTCGCCGGCGCGCGCTGGTGGCACGCGCTGATTCCGGCGGGGATAGCCTTGGCCGCCTTCCCCTTCGGCTGGTTCTTTGCGCAGGACTACATGCGCGAGCGCTTCGTCGCGTTCCTCGACCCCGGGAGCGATCCGCTTGGCGCCGGCTATAACGTGCTGCAGGCCCGGATTTCGATTGGCTCGGGCGGCTGGTGGGGGCAAGGCATTGGCCAGGGCACGCAGTCGCAGCTCGAGTTCCTGCGCGTCCGCGACACGGACTTCATCTTCGCCGTGCTGGGCGAGCAGCTGGGCTTCGTCGGCGCCCTGGGCGTCATCTTGTTCTTCGCCATCCTGCTCATCCAGGCCGTGGTCATCTCCATTCGCGCGCGCGACGATTTTGGCCGCTACCTCGCCATCGGCATTGCGGGCATGCTGTTCTTCCAATCGTTCGTCAACATCGGCATGAACGTGGGGCTGATGCCGGTGACCGGCATCACGCTTCCGCTGCTCAGCTTTGGCCGCAACTCGCTCGTGGTCACGCTGGCCGCCATCGGCATCCTGCTCAGCATCAATGCGCATCGAACGTCGGCCCCGCATCGGCAGCAGGGCGTCTGGTGGGTGTCGAGCGTCAGGCGGCTGACGGCCGGCCCCGGGGCTTCGCCGCGGCCGTGAGCGGCCCCGGTTGGGCTGAGGTTGCCGTCCCGGCGTCGTCGGGGAATCTGGGCGCCGGTTTCGACGCGCTTGGCTTGGCGCTGGAACTGCGGAACACCTATAGGTTCGAGCCCAGCAGCCACGATCACATCGAGGCCACGGGAAAGTTCGCCGAATTCGTGCCCCGAGATGTTCGGCGCAATCTGGCCTTTCGCGCCTTCCGATCCCTGGCGCCCGCGGCGGCCGGTCCCTACCGATTGCACGCGCGGCGGATCATCCCCGCCCAAGGCGGCCTGGGCAGCTCGGCCAGCGCCATCGTTGGCGGACTCGTGGCGGCCACGCTCGCCTTCGATCTCGACGTGCCCCAAGACGACCTGCTGCGGCGGGCCGTCGAGCTCGAGGGGCATGCGGACAACGTGGCGCCCGCGTTGCTGGGCGGCATGGTGGTCACCGTGCCGGACGGACCCGACCTGGCCTGGCTGCGGCTCGAGTTTCCGCCAACCGTCGGGATCGTGCTGGTCGTGCCGGGCTACCGGGTGCCGACCCACCGGGCGCGCCAGGTCCTGCCCGATCAGGTGCCACGGGCCGACGCCGTGGCCAACCTCGCCCGCGCGGCGTTGATGGTCGGCGCCGTGAGCCAGGAGCGTTTCGAACTGTTTCAGGAAGCCATGACCGATCGCCTGCATCAGCCCTACCGCGCCGCCCTCAATCCGGCGTTGGAGCCGTGCATGGCGGCGGCGCGTGACGCGGGCGCCTACGGCACCGCGCTTAGTGGATCGGGGCCCACCGTCATTGCCTTCGGTCCGCGCGACCGTAACCTCTCGGTGGCCAGCTCGATGGCCGACGCCTGCCTCGACAGTGGTCACTCGTGTGAGACCTACGTGGTCAGCGCAGCCGCCGAGGGCGCCCATCCAACCGAGACCTGGCGAACGCAGACACGGCCGGCCGATCTATAATCGGGCGTCGGCGTGCACCGTCGCCTGAACGCGCGGCGGGCGCCGCAGGGAGGCCTACTGCTCACCGAATCGAGCGCGCGCGGAGTTGTCCCACGCGCGGACGCGACCGGCGTCGGCGCGGACATCGCTGCATCGGTCGGACACGAGACCATCGCGGTCCTCGACTTCGGGTCGCAGTACAGCCAGCTCATCGCGCGGCGGATCCGCGAAGTCGGCGTCCGCACCGAGCTCCTGGCCCCTGACCAACTGCGCACGGTCGACAGCCGCAACCTGCGCGGCATCGTGCTTTCCGGCGGTCCGGCCAGCGTCTACGCGCCGGGCGCGCCCCAGCTTCCGGCGGACGTGCTGGACGCGGGCGTCCCCGTCCTGGGCATCTGCTACGGCATGCAGTTGCTCAGTCACAGCCTGGGCGGCCGCGTGCAAGCCGCGTCACGGCGCGAATACGGCCCGGCGCGCGTGCGCGTCGCCGATGGGGCGCATCCGCTTTTCGCCGGCCTGCCGCCGTCCTTTGACGTGTGGATGAGCCACGGCGACGTGGTCGAAGAGCTGCCGCCCGGCTTTCGCTCGGTCGCAGCGACGGCGCACTCGCCCACGGCGGCCATGTCCGACGGCAACGGCGTGAGCGCCCTGCAGTTCCATCCCGAGGTCCGGCACACGTCGCACGGGCTGGATCTGCTGCGCAACTTCGCGCGCGACATCTGCGGCTGCCGCGGTGACTGGACCCCCGCGTCCCTCGTGCGGGAGGCCATCGCCGACATTCGCCGCCGCGCCGCCGACGCTCGCGTGATTTGCGGGCTCAGCGGCGGCGTCGACAGCGCTGTCACAGCCGCGCTCGTGCACGCGGCGATCGGCGACCGGCTCACCTGCATCCTGATCGACACCGGCTTGCTGCGCGCGGATGAGGTCGCGCAGGTCCGAGACGCGCTGCGCACCAGCCAGAACCTCGATCTCATCGTCGTTGACGCGGCGGAGGAGTTCCTGACCGGCCTGCAAGGCGTGACCGAGCCCGAGCGGAAGCGCGCCATCATCGGCGAGGCCTTCATTCGCGCCTTCGAGCGCGAGGCCGGCCGCATCGACGACGCGCGCTTCCTGGCACAGGGCACGATCTACCCCGACGTGATCGAAAGCGGTGGTCGCGTCGGCGCGGCAGTCATCAAGTCGCATCACAACGTCGGCGGGTTGCCCGATCGCCTGGGCCTGGAGTTGCTGGAGCCGCTGCGCGAGCTCTTCAAGGACGAAGTGCGCGCCGTGGGGCGCGAGCTCGGCCTGCCGGGATCGATCGTCGACCGCCAGCCATTCCCCGGGCCGGGACTCGCCGTGCGCGCGCTCGGCGACCTGACGCCCGCGCGAGTCGAAACCCTGCGGGCAGCCGATGCAATCGTGCTCGAAGAGCTGGAACCGATCGCCGCCGAGCATTCCCTCGCGCAGTACTTCGCCGTGCTGCCGGGCGTCCGCAGCGTTGGCGTGATGGGCGACGAGCGAACCTACGGCGAGCTGTTGGCCGTCCGCGCCGTCACCTCCGACGACTTCATGACCGCCGACTGGGCACGAATCCCCGCCGAAGTGCTGGCGCGAATCTCCAGCCGGCTGGTTAACGAAGTTTCGGGCGTCAATCGCGTGGTCTACGACATCACCTCCAAGCCGCCGGGGACCATCGAATGGGAATGAACTTGCAGCAGGCGGACCCCAAGCTCCTGGTCGTGGGCGGCGGCGGTCGCGAGCACGCGATCTGCTGGCGGCTGCGGCAGGACCGACCGCACGCCGAGATCTACTGTGCGCCGGGCAATGCAGGCACAGCGGACGTCGCCCGAACGCTCGATATCGGGGCTGGCGACATTGACGACCTAGTCCGATGGGCGCGGTCCGAGCGTCCCGACATTGTTGTTGTCGGCCCGGAGGATCCGCTGATCGACGGGCTCGTCGATGAGCTGCAGGCCATCGGTGTTCCCGCCTTCGGACCGACGCGGCGCGCAGCGGAGATCGAAGGCAGCAAGGCCTTTTCGAGCGCCTTGGTCACGCACCTGGGCGTACCCGCACCCGTCCACGCCACCTTCGACGACGTCGATGCGGCGCTGGCCTACGTGGAGGACGAACCCGACGGAGTCGTGGTCAAGGCCGACGGCCCAGCGCTTGGCAAGGGCGTGATCGTCTGCGGCACCCCCGAGGAAGCCGACGACGCCATTCGCCGCATGATGGTCGAGGGTGCGTTCGGCGCCTCCGGCGCGCGCGTGGTGGTCCAAGAGCTGCTGCATGGTCCCGAGCTGTCGGTGCTCGCCCTGTCGGACGGCACGACCTTTCGCACCGTCGGCGTGGCCCGCGACTACAAGCGCATCGGCGATGGCGACCGAGGACCCAACACCGGGGGCGTGGGCAGCTACACGCCCGTGCCGGACGCGCCCGCGGCGCTCCTGGCGCGCGTCGAGCGCGAGATCATCGCCCCGGTCCTGGCCCGCATGCGGGCGGAGGGGCGCCCCTACGTCGGTGTCCTGTTCGCCGGACTCATCCTCACGGCCGAGGGACCCAAGGTGATCGAGTTCAATTGCCGCATGGGCGATCCCGAGACCCAGGTGATATTGCCCGTGCTGCAAGGCGACTTCGTGGATCTCATCGACGCCGCGGTGAGCGGCACGCTGGACCGCACGGAGACTTGCCCCCCCGAACAGGCGGCGGTCGCCGTCGTGCTGACGTCCAAGGGCTACCCCGGCCCGTCCGAGAGCGGCCTCCCAATCGACGGGCTGGACGCCATCGACCGCGGACTGGTCTTTCACGCGGGCACGGAGCGGCAAGACGGCGCGGTGCGGACGGCGGGAGGTCGCGTCCTCGCGGCCGTGGGCATTGCCGACGACCTGGGTGAAGCGCGCGACGAAGCCTATGCCCTCACCTCCTCGATCCGCTTTCGGGGCGCGGGCTACCGCTCCGACATCGCTGCCGACGCGCTCGGCATGGCGGTCGCGTCGTGATTCCCCGCTACACCCGACCCGAGATGGGCGCCATCTGGGACCGCCAGATGTACTTCGAATTCCAGCGCCGCGTCGAGCTGGCCGCGGTCAACGCCTGGGCGAAGGACGGCCGCATACCGGCCGACGAGGCCGCGCTGTTGCAGCGCGCCAGCTTCACGCTCGAGCGCATCGACGAGTTGGAGCGAACCAGCGATCACGAGACCAACGCGTTCGTGGACGCCCTGGCCGAGTCGGTGGGCCCGGAGGGCCGTTGGCTGCATCTCGGCCTCACGTCGTCCGACGTGCTGGACACGGGGTTGGCGCTGCAACTCGTCGCATCGGCCAACCAGCTGCTCGAGCGCCTGGACGACCTGTCGCAGGTCCTGACGCGGCTGGCGCTCGAACATCGCCATACGCTCATGATCGGGCGCAGCCACGGCGTGCACGCCGAGCCGATCACCTTCGGCCTCAAGCTGCTGATCTGGATTGACGAGGTGCGGCGCCAGCGCCGGCGCCTGTGCGACGCACGGGCGACCGTGAGCGTGGGCAAGTTCTCCGGATCGGTGGGGACGCACGCCCACGTGCCGCCACAGGTCGAGGAATGGGCCTGCGCCGAGCTTGGATTGACCGCGGCGCCCGTGACGAACCAGATCGTGCAGCGCGACCGCCACGCCCACTTCATGACCACGCTCGCCGGCATCGCGAGCTCGCTCGACAAGTTCGCCACCGAGATCCGCAGCCTCCAGCGCACCGAGATTCGCGAGGCCGAAGAGCCGTTCGAAGAAGGCCGCCACGGATCGTCCTCCATGCCGCACAAGCGCAACCCATCGCGCTGCGAGCGCGTCTCCGGCCTCGCGCGGCTGGTCCGGTCCAACGCCCAGGCGGCGCTGGAGAACGTGGCGCTGTGGCACGAACGCGACATCAGCCATTCGTCGGCGGAGCGCGTGCTCATCCCCGACTCATGCATGGCGCTGGACTACATCCTGTGGCTCTTCACCAATGTCATGCGCGACCTGCGCGTCTACCCGGAACGGATGCGCGCGAACGTGGACATGACCGGCGGCCTCATCTATTCGCAGGGGGTCTTGCTGGCCCTGGTGCGCGCCGGCATGTCGCGCCAGGAGGCCTACGCCATCGTCCAAGACCACGCGGGGACGGCTTGGACCAGCAGCGCGTCGTTCCGCGACCTGACTACCGGAGACTCACGCGTGACTGAGCGGCTAACGTCCGACGACTTGGACGAAGCATTTAGTCCAGCCCCGCACTTGAAGTGGATCGACGCCGCGTACGAGAGACTAGGCTTGAACGAAGACGCCGCGCCGGACGCCCCGGCGCAATAGGCGGAGGTGAGCCCGACATGACGACGAACACGGTTACCCAGACCGATCTGGAGGGCCTGCGGCTCATCAACCGCGGGAAAGTGCGTGACATCTACGACCTCGACGACAAACTGCTGATCGTCACCACCGACCGCATTTCGGCGTTCGACCACGTGCTGCCAACGGCCATTCCGGACAAGGGCGCCGTGCTCACGGGCATGTCGGAGCGCTGGTTCGGTCTCACCGAAGACATCGTGCCGAACCACCTCATCACGACCGACGTGGACGCCATGGGCGACGACGTGCGCCGGCACGCCGACGTGCTGCGCGGCCGGACCATGCTGGTCAAGCGCGCCGAGCGCATCGACGCCGAGTGCGTCGTGCGCGGCTACATCACCGGCTCCGGCTGGGTGGACTATCAGCGCACCGGCCAGATCTGCGGCATCGACATCCCAGCCGGGATGCAGGAGGCCGAGCCGTTCGCCGACACGCTGTTCACGCCCGCGACGAAGGCCGAGACCGGCCACGACGAGAACATCAGCTTCGCCCAACTGAGCGACCTGGTGGGGGCCGAGCTGGCCGGGCGCCTGCGGGACGTCAGCATTGCGGTGTACTCCCGCGGCCGCGACTACGCGGGCGAGCGCGGCATCATCCTCGCCGACACCAAATTCGAGTTCGGCTGGGTCGACGGGGAGTTGACCCTGATCGACGAGGTCCTCACGCCCGATTCGTCCCGCTTTTGGGACGTGGCGGAATACGACGTCGGCCTTTCGCCGCCGAGCTTTGACAAGCAGATCGTGCGCAACCACCTGATCGAGATTGGCTGGGATCGCGAACCTCCGATTCCCGCGCTGCCCGACGAGATCGTGGAGCGCACCGCCGCGCGATATCGCGACATCCGCGAGCGCCTGGCGGCGTGAGCGGCCTTCCCCAGATCTACACGGCGCACGTCTTCGTGCGCCTCAAACCGGGCGTCAACGACCCGCAGGGAGCCACCGTCGCGGCGGGATTGCGCGACCTCGACTTCGACGGCATTCGCGACGTGCGCGTCGGCAAGATCGTCGACGTCGAGATGGTCGCCCCGGACGCCGCCACGGCGCGCGCCCGCGTCGAGGCCATGTGCGAGCAGCTGCTGACCAATCCGGTGATCGAGGAATTCGAGATGGAGCTGATCGAGCCGCAACCCCTGAAGCTCAGCGACACCGCCTGGTAGCCAGGGTGCGCGCAGCGGTCATCGTCTTCCCAGGCAGCAACTGCGACACCGACACGCACCATGCGCTTACGGAAGTGATGGGGGTGCCGACCGATCTCGTCTGGCACGCCACCTCCTCGCTGGACGGCTATGACCTCGTCGTGCTGCCGGGCGGATTCAGCTACGGGGACTACCTGCGCACCGGCGCGATGGCGGCGCAGGCCCGCGTGATGCGCGCCGTGCGCGAGGCGGCCGAGCGCGGAGTGCCGGTGCTCGGGATCTGCAACGGCTTCCAGATCCTGCTCGAATCGGGCTTGCTCCCCGGCGCGATGCTGCCCAACGCTTGCGTCGAGTTCCGTTGCGAATGGGTGCACGTGCGCGTGGAGACGCGCCGCACGCCGTTTACCGGATCGGCCGAGGCGGGCCGAGTCCTGCGCATGCCCATCGCGCACGGCGAGGGCAACTACGTCGCCGACGCCTCCACGCTCGACGCGCTGCGCGACAACGACCAGGTCGTCTGGCGCTACACCGACGCCGACGGCCGACGCTCGGCGCGGGCCAACCCCAACGGCTCGGTCGGCGATATTGCCGGCATCTGCAACGCTCGCGGCAACGTGGTCGGGCTGATGCCCCACCCCGAGCGCTGCAGCGAGGCCGCGCTGGGCGGCACCGACGGACGCATGGTGTGGGAGTCCGTGCTCGCTCGCGTGACCGCGTGACCGCGCCCACCGATCGCGCCGTCCCCGACGACGCCACGCTGCGCGAAGTGGCCCTGACGCGCGACGAATACCACCACGCCTTCGACCTGCTCGACCGCGCCCCGAATGCCGTGGAATTGGGAATCATCGGCGGCATGTGGAGCGAGCACTGCGGCTACAAGCACTCGCGCCCGCTGCTGCGCCGCTTTCCCGGATCCGGCCCCCGAGTGCTGATCGGTCCCGGAGAGGAGAACGCCGGTGCCGTGGACATCGGCGATGGGCTGGCCATCGTGATGAAGGTCGAAAGCCACAACCACCCGAGCGCGGTCGAGCCGTTTCAAGGCGCGGCTACCGGGGTGGGCGGAATCCTGCGCGACATATTCACCATGGGCGCCCGGCCCATTGCGATCTTGGACAGCCTGCGCTTCGGATCCCTCGACGACGCCCGCAGCCGCTTCCTGGCAAACGGCGTGGTCGGCGGCATCGCCTGGTACGGCAACTGCGTGGGCGTGCCCACGGTCGGCGGGGAGATTCAGGTAGCGCCGTGCTATGCGGGCAATCCGTTGGTCAACGCCATGTGCGCGGGCCTGATTCGCCACGAAGACCTGACCAGCGCCGCCGCGTCGGGACCGGGCAATCCCTTGATCCTCGTCGGTACGGACACGGGGCGCGACGGCATCCACGGCGCCACGTTCGCCTCGGTGGAAGACCCGGAGGCCTCGCATCGAGGCGTGGTGCAGGTCGGCAATCCCTTCATGGAGAAGCTGCTGCTTGAGGCATGCCTGGAAGCGCTGACGACAGGAGGCGTGGCCGGACTGCAAGACCTGGGAGCGACCGGCCTCACCAGCGCCACGATCGAAGCCGCGGAACGCGGCGGCTGCGGCGTCACGATTGATGTCGCACGCGTCTCGCGGCGCGCCGACCGCATGACGCCCTACGAAGTTATGTTAAGTGAAAGCCAGGAACGCATGCTGGTCGTGGCGCACGCCGGGCGCGAGGACGACGTTCGCGCCGTCTTCACCAAGTGGGGACTGCACAGCGACGTCATCGGACACGTGGCCGACGGGCAGGACGTGCGCGTCACGGAGGATTCGCTCGAAGTGGCGCAGCTGCCGGTGTCGATGCTGGTCGATGCCCCCACCTACGAGTTTCCCGTCGAGCGACCGGCCTACCTGGACGACGTGCAGCGGCTGAACGTCGAGGACGTGCCCGAGCCGGAGAATCTCTCTCGGACCTTCCTCACGATGCTGGCTTCGCCCAACATCGCCAGCCGGCGCGGCGTCTACCGACAATACGACCACATGGTGGGCACCCGGACGATGGGTCCGCCGGGCGGCGACGCGGCGGTGATGCGCATCAAGGGGACCGATCGCGCGATCGCCCTCTGCACCGACGGCAACGCGCGGCATTGCTACCTGGACCCGTTCCACGGCGGCGCCATGGCGGTCGCCGAGGCCGCGCGCAACGTGTCCTGCACCGGCGCGACGCCGCTCGCGATCACCAACTGCCTCAACTTCGGCTCGCCGGAAGACCCCGCGGTCTACTTCCAGCTGGCGCGCGTGATCGACGGCATGACCGCGGCCTGCAAAGCGCTCGGCACCCCGGTGGTCAGCGGCAACGTGAGCCTCTACAACGAATCCGCCGACCAGGCCATCTGGCCGACGCCCGTGGTCGGCATGCTCGGCCTGCTCGAAGAGGCCGACACAAGCTGCGGCATCGGGTTCGGCGCGGCGGGCGACATTGTGGGATTGCTCGGCGACGCGCCGCCGGTGCTCGACGGCAGTGAGTACCTGGCGGTTGTCCACGGTCAGGTTGCCGGAGCGCCAACCATCGATCTTGACGCCGAGCTGGCCGTTCAGACCGTGCTCCGCGACCTGATCCAGGCCGGGCTGCTGGTCTCCGCCCACGATTGCAGCGACGGAGGGGTGGCGGTCGCCGTCGCCGAGAGCGCCTTCGCGGGCGGCATCGGCGTGAGACTGGAAGTCGATCCATCTGCCGAGCGAGACGACGTGGCGCTATTCGGCGAAGCTCCGTCCCGAATCGTAATCAGCGCCAAGGCCGCGGCGTGGCCCGACGTGGAACGACGCGCGGCCGCGGCGGGCGTCCCCGTGCGCGCGCTGGGCCGCGTCGGCGGCGACCGGTTGCGCGTCGGTCCGATCGACGTGGCGCTCGACGAGGCTCATCGAGCATGGGATCAGGGCTTGGATGCCGCACTCGCCGGACGCGAGCCGAACGGTTAAGATGCGGCAGGGAGGGAATCCGGGGTAGCCCCGCTGGCATTCACGCGCTCCAGTCCACGCGGCCCGACGCCGTCCAACGCACCGGCGCCGGCAAGGTTCCGAGTCCCATCACACCCTCTCCCGATCTACGAGCCGGCCGCCCCTTTGGGCCTGCCGAACCTGCGCGAAGCCTGCGGCGTCGTGGCGGTCTATGGTCCCGATGCGGATGTCGCCGCCCTTGCCTACGTGGGGCTTTACGCCGTCCAGCACCGCGGGCAGGAAGGCGCGGGCATCACCCTGGGGAACGGCGAGGACCTCTACACCGTCAAGGACGAGGGACTGGTCTCGCAGGTGTTTCGCGGCGACATCCTGGCGGAAGCCCACGGGCATCTCGCGATCGGGCACTGCCGCTACTCCACCAGCGGCTCGAATACCACGCAGAACATCCAGCCGGTGCTGCAAGCGACCGAGTTGGGGCCGATATCGGTGGCCCACAACGGCAACATCGTCAACGCCTTGCACCTGCGGGACGCGAACGGTGAGGCCGGCTATCACACCACGGCCACGTCCGACACGGCCGTCATCGCCCAGGCGATTGCCGGCGCGCCCGGCGCCAGCGTATTCGAGCGGGTGTGCCACACCGTGCCGCGCCTACAGGGCTCGTTCTGCCTGGCGGTGGCCACCCCGAGCGAGATCATCGTCGCGCGTGACTCCATGGGCAACCGCCCGCTGTGTCTCGGCTCCATCGACGGCGCCTGGATCGTCACCTCGGAAACGTGCGCGTTGGACGCGGTGGGCGCCCAATTCGAACGGGAAATCGAGCCCGGCGAGGTCCTGGCCATCGGCGCCAACGGCCTGAAATCCCAGCACGCCACGCCGCCGCACCGTCACGCCCTCTGCGCCTTCGAGTACATCTATTTCACGCGGCCCGACTCGTCCCTCAGGGGCGAATTGGTCCATTCCGTTCGCCGCGAAATGGGACGCCGGCTCGCGCTGCAGAACCCGGTTGACGCGGACCTGGTGGTGGGCGTGCCGGACTCGGCCATCGCCGCCGCGACCGGCTACGCCGAAGCCAGCGGGCTGCCCTATGCGGACGGCTTCCTGCGCAATCGCTACATCGGTCGCACGTTCATCGAGCCGTCCACCGAACTGCGCAAGCTCTGGGTGCGTCTCAAGTACAACGCGCTGCCGAGCGTCACGCAGGGCAAGCGGGTGGTCATGGTCGACGACAGCATCGTGCGCGGCACGTCGCAGCACCAGCTGGTGGACCTCCTGCGCGACCGAGGCGGCGCGAGCGAGGTTCACGTCCGCATCACCGCCCCGCCGATCCGCTGGCCCTGCTTTCTCGGCATCGACATTCCCGACCCCGACGAACTGATCGCGCACGAGCGGCCGGTGGCGGAGGTCTGCCAGGCCATCGGCGCCGACAGCCTGGACTACCTCAGCACTCCGAACCTGGTGGCCGCGACCCGCCAGGCGCACGGCGAGCTGTGCCTGGGGTGTTTCACCCGCGACTACCCCATCGACGTGCAGTTGGCCTTCGACAAGTTCGAGCTCGAGCGGCCAACCGAGCTCCAGACCGCGCCGGTATTCCCGCGCCAGGCCGCGATGTTTCCGCTGGAGGAATCCGAGGCCGATCCCGCCGAGAACGGCGCATGAGCACGGCGCCGCGCTCGGCCTATGCGGACGCCGGCGTCGACCTCGACCACAACGACTCGCTGAAAGCCGCGCTGCGGAACGCCGTGGCCAGCACGTCGGACGATGCGTCGTTGCCCGGCTTCGGAGCCTTCGCCGGCGGTCTGCGGCTGCCTGCGGATCTGAGCGACCCGGTGCTGCTGGCGAGCACGGACTCGCTGGGCACCAAGCTCCTGCTCGCGTTGGATTGGGATCGTCCGGAGCTTGCCGGCGGCGACATCGTGCGCCACTGCATGAACGACCTGGCCGTGCAGAACGTGCGGCCGCTGGCGTTTCTGGACTACGTGGCGGCGGCGCATCTGGAGCGCGACGTGGTGACGCGCCTGGTGCGCGGCATCGCCGACGCCTGCCGCGCCGAATGCGTGACGCTGATCGGCGGCGAGTCGGCGCAGTTGCCCGACACCTATCGGTCCGGGGCCTACGACCTCGCCGGCACCGTGATCGGAGTCGCCGAGCAGGCCGACCTGGCGAATCCAGAGAATATTCGCGCGGGAGACGTCTGCGTGGGGCTGCCAGCGGCGGGTCCGCATACCAACGGCTACAGCCTGGTCCGGCGCGCGCTGGAGCGCGGGACTCCGACGGGGCCGCTGGGCGAGACCACCGTGATCGAGGCCGCGCTGACGCCACACGAGTCCTACGTCGAGCCGCTGCTCCGCGCCTTTCGGGTTCCCGGCGTGCATGCGGCCGCCCACATCACTGGCGGCGGACTCATCGACAACCTGCCGCGCGTGTTGCCGGACGGGCTCGCGGCGCGGCTGTCGCCCGCGGCATGGGCGATTCCCCCGCTGTATGCGTGGATCGAGGAAACCGCCGAGGTCGCCCGCGAGGAGATGTACCGCGTCTTCAACATGGGCGTCGGCGTCGTCATCGTGTGCCGGCCCGATGCCGGCGAAGCGCTGCTGGCTGAGCTTCCCGGCGCGTTCGTGGCCGGATCGGTGGCGCCGCGCGACGGCGCCGCGGTGGAGCTCATCGACGCGTGATGCGGCTCGGCATCATGGCCTCGGGTCGCGGGTCCAATGCCCGCGCGATCCTGGAGGCCGTTCGGGACGGTCGGCTGCGCGCGGAAGTGCCGGCGCTGGTGTGCAACCGGGCAGGCGCCGGAGTGCTGGACATCGCCCGAGAGTTCGGCGTGCCCGCTCACCTCATCGTCCGTGGAGACTTCCCGACCCGCATCGCGCAGCAGCGCCGCATGCTGGGGGTCTTGCACGACGCACGGGTCGACACCATCGCGCTCGCCGGGTTCAGCGCGATCTTTCGTCCGTTCTTCCTGGAAGCCTTCCCCAACCGGATTCTGAACATCCACCCGTCGCTGCTCCCGGCGTTCGGCGGGACGATGGCGCCCAGACCGCAAGCCGACGCCCTGGCCGCGGGAGTGAAGCTCTCCGGCTGCACCGTGCACCTGGTGACGGAGGACCTGGACAGCGGGCCGATCGTGGCGCAGGCGGCTGTGTGCGTGCATCCTGACGACACGGTGGACTCGCTTTCGGCGCGCATCCTTGAGCAGGAGCACCGCGTTTATCCCGAAGTGCTGCAATGGTTCGCGGATGGGCGAGTGCACGTTCTTGACGGCATCGCGCGCGTCGATCAGCCGGTGACCGCGGCATGAGCACGCCGCGCGCCCTGCTGGCCGTCGCCGATAAGCGCGGCATCGACCGCCTGGGTGCTGGCCTGCATGCCCTCGGCTGGGAGATCGTGGCCTCGTCGGGCACCGCCCAGGCGCTGCGGGATGCCGGCGTGCCCGTGCTGTCGATCGACGAGGTGACCGGCTGGCCGGAGATGTTCGACGGCCGCGTGAAGACGCTGCACCCGGCGATACACGCCGGCCTGCTGGCGAGGCGCGACCTTGAATCGGACCACGAACATCTAGCCGAGCATGGGTTGGCGCCCATCGACCTCGTCGCCGTGAACCTCTACCCGTTCGCGGCGACGCTCGCGCGGACGGACGACCATGCGGAGCTCGTCGAGAACATCGATATCGGCGGGCCGGCCATGATTCGCGCCGCCGCCAAGAACCACGCCGGCGTCTGGACCGTCACCGACCCCGCCGACTACGACCGCGTCCTGGCCGCCATCGAAAGCGGAGAGGACGGCGCGGATCTGCGTGGCGAGCTGGCCGCCAAGGCTTTCGCGCTCACGGCGTTTTACGACGCGCACGTGGCCGGGTACTTCCAGGCCGAGGGCGGAAACGAATTTCCTCACCGGCTCACGGTGCCGCTGCAGAAGGTCCAGGATCTCCGCTACGGCGAGAACCCTCATCAACGCGGCGCGTTCTACGCCGCGGGCGATCCGGAGCTGGGCCACGGCGCACTGGCGGGCATCGAACAGCTGCACGGCATGGAGCTCTCCTACGTCAACATCCTCGACCTGCAGGCCGCCTGGGCCGCGGCGAACGACCACGACCGTCCGGCCGTCGCCATCGTCAAGCACACCAACCCGTGCGGCCTTGCGGTGCGGGACTCGCTGCGCGAGGCCTATGCGAGCGCCCACGCCGGCGATCCGCTGTCCGCATTCGGCGGCATCGTGGGATTCAACCGCGAGGTCGACATCGAGACCGTCGCGATGATGAAGGGCCACTTCTATCACGTGGTCGTGGCGCCCGGGTACGCCGACGACGCGCTGCGACGGCTGCGGCGGCGCAAGAACCTGCGCATCATCTGCTGGTCCGATCCGCCGGACAGGCGCCCGCTCCGATTCGAGTCCGCGCACCTGTGGGGCCTCGACCGCGGCTACCTGGTCCAGGACCCCGATCGAATCCCCAGGGAAGACCTCGAAATGCGGTCTGTGTCGGCTGTGCCAGCAACGGATGCGGACCTGGCGGAGTTGCGCTTCGGGATGCGGGTGATTCGGCACGTGAAGTCCAACGCCGTGGTGCTCGTCAAGGACGGCATGCTCGTCGGCGTGGGCGTCGGCCAGATGAACCGCGTCGACGCGGTGCGCCACGCCATCACGCACGCGGGAGCCATGGCCGCCGGCAGCTACCTGGTGTCCGATGCCTACTTTCCCAAGACGGACGGCCCGGAGGAGGCGCTGGCAGCCGGCGTGCGGGCCATCGCGGCGCCCTCCGGATCCCTCGCCGACGACGAGGTGAAAGCCGCCGTCGACGCTCACGACGGCGTGATGGTGTTCGTGGGCGAACGCCACTTCAAACATTGAGCAGACCTGACGCGCGCCCGCTGCGGGTGCTGATGCTCGCCGCCGAGTGCACGCCCTACGCCTGGACCGGCGGCCTGGGCGACGTGGTCGGGTCGCTGCCGACGGCGCTCCGCAAACTCGGCGCCGACGTGCGAGTCGCGCTGCCGCACTACGGGTCGATCGACCCTGCGGTACACCCCATCACCACCAACGACGCCGCGTTGAGGGTGTCCATGAATGGGGCCGTCGAGCAGGGCCAGGTCGGGCAGGTTGAGCAGAGCCCGTTTCCGCTGTACCTGATCGGCAGCGACGACTACTTCGCGGACCGGCCCGACCTGTACGGCTACCCGGACGACGGTCATCGGTTCGTGTTCTTCTCGCGCGGCGCGCTGGAGGCCGCACAGACGCTGGGATGGCGTCCGGACGTGGTGCATTGCCACGATTGGCATTCCGGCCTGGTTCCCAACTGGATACACGCCGCGCGGTCCAAAGGGGCGCAGGCCAACGGCCCAGCGACCGTGCTGACGATCCACAACCTGGCCTACCAGGGGCACTTCGGCGAAGAGCTGCTGCACGCGGCGGGGCTTACGGACGGCGAGTTTCCGGAGGACCCGGCGGATTCCGATCCTTCGGCGCGGGTGAACTTCCTCGCGCACGGCATTCGCTTCGCCGATGCCGTCAATACCGTGAGCGACACCTATGCGCGCCAGATCCTGACGCCGTCCTACGGGGAGGGACTGGACGCGCTGTTGCGTGAGCGCCGGGACGGCATCGCGGGCATCGTCAACGGCATCGACACGGTCACCTTGGACCCCGCCAGGGACCTTCACCTGGCGGCCAACTTCAGCGTGCGAGACCTGACGCCTCGGGCTCGAAACAAGGCTGCGCTGCAGCGCGAGCTCGGGCTGCCGGTCGAGGCCGACGCGCCTCTGCTCGGCATGGTGTCGCGGCTGGCCGACCACAAGGGGCTGGATCTGCTGGCGCCGGTCGTGCCGCACATTGTCGAGCGGGGCGCGCAACTCGCGGTGCTGGGCACCGGCGACCCGCGCCACCACGAACTGCTGTCCCAGGCCGCCAGCCGGCACCCCGATCACGTCGCGGTCGCTCTCCGCTTCGACCCGCCGCTGGCGCAGCGGATCTACGGCGGGTCGGACATGTTCCTCATGCCGTCGCGCCACGAGCCCTGCGGCTTGGGCCAGCTCATCGCCATGCGCTACGGCAACGTGCCGGTCGTGCGCGCCACGGGAGGGCTCGCCGACACCGTGGCGGACTTCGACGCGCGGACCATGCACGGCACCGGGTTCGTGTTTCATCGCTACGACCCCATCGACTTCTTCGGGGCCATCGCGCGTGGGCTGGAGACCTACCGCTATCCAGACGCCTGGCGCGCGCTCATGCGCCAGGGCATGTCGCGCGATTCCTCGTGGAACGCCGCCGCGCGCGGCTATCTCGATCTGTACAGCCGCGCGCTCGACAGCCGACGGCCCGCCCGAGTCGCCTAAGCCAGCGCCAAGCCAGGTTCGGGTTCGAGGGGTCCGGTCGCCACCTCGCCGCGCGCCAGCCGCCAGGTTCCGGCGACCGCGATCATGCTGGCGTTGTCCACGCAGTGCTTGAGCGCCGGCACGTGGACGGGGACCGGCGAAGCCTCGTCCAGCGCCGCGCGCAGCCGCGCATTGGCCGCCACGCCGCCCGTGAGCGTGATCGCGGCGGCGCGCATTTGCCTCGCCGCCCGCACGGACTTGGCCACCAGTACGTCAACTACGGAAACCTCGAAGGCATAGGCCACGTCCGCCACGAACTCGGGATCGTCGGTGCCCGCGGCGCCATCGTGTGCCGCACCGATTCGCTCCGCCTCGACCGGTCCCAACTCGTCGTGGACCAACCGCCGAACCGCGGTCTTGAGTCCGCTGAAGCTGAAGTCGCTGGTGCCCGGCAGCCAGGCTCGCGGCAGCTCGAATGGGGACCCGTCGCGACCGGCCGCCGCCTGCTGGATGGCCGGGCCGCCCGGATAGGAGAGGCCGAGCATCCGCGCCACCTTGTCGAAGGCTTCGCCGGCGGCATCGTCGCGCGTGCGGCCGATGACGCGATATTCGCCGGGCGCGGCACCGTGGACAAGCTCCGTGTGCCCGCCGGACACGATCAGCGCCATCAGCGGAAACTCCGGCGGGTCGCCGTCGTTGAGCCACGGCGAGGCGAAGTGGCCTTCCAGGTGGTTCACGGGAATGAGCGGTCGATCCAAGGCAAACGCCAGACCCTGCGCAAACCCCAGCCCAACCAGCAGTGAGCCGGGAAGTCCGGGACCCTGCGTGACGGCCAGCCCGTCAAGCTCCGCCGCGTCGACTGCCGCTTCCGACAAGCACGCCTTCCACACGGCGTCGATGGCCTCGACGTGGATGCGAGCCGCGGATTCCGGCACGATGCCGCCCATCGCGGCGTGCGGCTCGATTTGGGTCTGGCTCGTGAGCGCCAACTCCTCGCGTCCCGCCCGGACCACTGCGACGGAGGTGTCGTCGCAGGAAGTTTCGATGGCCGCGATCAGCGGCCCGTCCGGGACCTTCACAGGCGCGCCGCCCAGCTGAGGCGCTCGGCGAGATCGCGCTCATTGCGCGTCAGTCGCGCATGGAAATCCGGCCCGTGGATGGGTTCGCTCCACATGATCAGCGCGTCTTCCCGATCGTCGCTGTAGTAGCGCGGGCGCACGCCATGGTCCACGAAGCCGTATTTGCGATAGAGGTTTTGCGCCGCTCGATTGCTCATGCGCACCTCGAGCGTGATGCGCGTGGCGCCGCGCAGCCGGCTGAGCTTGGCCATCTCGATAATCAGCGCCTCCGCGAACCCGCGCCGGCGATGCTCGGGATCGACCGCAATGGTGGTGATGTGCGACTCGTCGACCATGAGCCACATTCCACCAAACGCGACGATGTCGGTGCCCGGTACCGGGGCGCGCGGCCATAGGTTGAATGGGAACCGTCGGGGTGGGAGTGGCGGCGGCGGCCCCACGCCGGGGCGGCGCGCCACGAAATACCACGCCCGCTGGTTATCCATGATTTCCCGTCGATAGGAGTCGCGCGGCCAGGGCACCGAGAACGACGCCCGCTCGATGCGGCGCACCTGGGGCAGGTCATCGAGCTGCATCGGCTCGATCACGATCTCAGGACCGGCGGCCCGACCGTCAACCATGGCCGGCGGCTGGGGCGTAGATGGGCCGTGCCACTCCCACGCCAACGATCGATGGATCGCGCTCGCCCGCCAGGCGGCCGAGGGCTTGTGCGACCTCAACGGGCTGGATGGGTCGCAGCCGCATTCCGGCAGCGCGGATTCCCTCCGCCGTGTCGTCGTCGACGTCACCGGCCACGGTCACGCCCGCTCCAAGCTGTGCCGCAAGCTCGGGCGGGCCGATGGCGGGACCAAGCGGTGCGCTCCGCCCACAGGTCCAGAAATAGACGCGGCCACGGCCGGCCGGAATGACGATCGGCCCGACGTGTCCGCCGGCGGCGCGAGCCACGGCTGCCGCGGACCGCACGCCGACGAACGGCACGCCCAGTCCGGTCGCCAGGCCCTTGGCAAACGCCACGCCGGCACGCAGTCGCGCATAGCGTCCCGGCCCCATGGCCGCGGCGACCGTGCTCAGGCGCCCACGCAATTCCCGCAAGGGCAGATTCTGGCCCGCTTGCATGGCGCGCAGGCCGCTGATGAGCGGCGTCCGCGCGGTGTCGCCCTGCCACGACGCCAGCACCTCGTCATCGTGCAGCACCGCCATGGCGGGCGCGGAGCCTGTGGTGTCCATCGCGAGTACCATCGTCATCGCGCCGCCATACGTGCTCCCACGGCCGCGAGGAGTTCCCGACTGCGAGGTCCGCCGGCTGAAAGCGTGATCGTACGCCGGTTCGTCGACTCCGCCTGGATCGCCACGAGCAAGCAGTCGTCGGGCATTCGCTCACCGGCTCGTTCGGACCACTCGACCGCCGTGACCGCCGGTTCGTCGAGCAGGTCCTCCCAGTCGATCGAATCCAAGTCGAGCGCGCCCGCCAGGCGGTAGAGATCAACATGCTGCAGCCGCAACCGGCCCGACCCATAGACCGACACGAGCACGTAGGTCGGCGACGTCACGCCCTCCTCGACGCCAAGCCCCTGGGCAATGCCCTGGGCGACCACGGTCTTGCCCGCACCCAGCTCGCCCTGGAGCGCGACGAGGTCCCCCGGCCGCGCCCACCGACCTATGGCAGCGCCGACGGCCCGCGTAGCGTCGGGCCCGTCGGACACGATTTGGGTGTGGGCAAGCGTACGGAACGTCAATGCGCGCTCCACGAAAGGCGGCGGCGGTGAGCCTGCGCGTCGCCATGATTGCGCCGACGGGCTTCTTCGCGGACTACGGGTGTCACGTTCGGATCCTGGAGGAAGCCCACGCGCTCCAAGCGCTGGGCCACGCCGTCACAATTTTTACCTATCCGACCGGCACAACGCCGGACGGACTGCGCGTGGTGCGACTTCCGGCATTTCGCCGCCACTCGGGCGCACACGTCGGCTCGCACCGGCGCAAGCTGCTGCTGGACCCGCTGCTGGCTGGGTTGGTGCTCGCTCGCAGCCTGCGTCAACCCATCGACGTGGTGCACGGCCACCTGCACGAAGGCGCCGCAATTGGCTGGCCGCTGGCGCGCGCTCGTCGCGTGCCGCTGATCCTGGACTATCAGGGAAGCCTGACCAGCGAGATGGTCGACCATCGATTCCTCTTGCCGGACGGCCCCGGCGTACAGATATTCGGGGGGGTCGAGCGCGTAATCGAGGCCGTGGCCGACTGCATCGTCACGAGTTCGGCGTTTGCCCGGGACCAGCTTGCCGCGCGCAAGTCGTGGTCGGCGGGACGGATACTCGCCGTTCCCGACGGCGTTGACGTCGGGCGGTTTCGACCTCGAGCTCCGCAAGATGCCCCCGACCTCGCCGCCCTGCGACAGCAACTCGGCATTCCACCGAGCCGGCTGGTGGTCGGCTACCTGGGCCTGCTCGCGGAGTACCAGGGGACCGGCGACCTCATCCGCGCCGCGCGCCTGGTAGTCGACGCCGAGCCGGGAACGCACTTCCTGATCATGGGCTATCCCAACGCCGCGGAATACGAGCAGGCGGCCAGGCAGGCGGGGCTGGCCGAGCACGTCACGTTCACGGGCCGAATCCCCTATGCCCAGGCCCCGGCGCACCTGCGGCTCTGCGACCTGGCCGTCGCGCCAAAGCGGTCGGAGACGGAGGGCAACGGCAAGGTGCTCAACTACATGGCCACCGGACTGCCGACCGTGGCCTACGCGCGCGGAGTGGCCGCCGAGTTCCTGGGACCGGACGCCCGGCTGGCCGAGCGAGGGTCGGTGTCGGCGCTCGCCGGTGAGATCCTGCGCCTGGTGCGAGACGCCGATACGCGCCGGACCTACGGCGAGAACCTGCGGGCGCGCGCCGAGCAAGAGTTCTCGTGGCAGCGACAGGTGGGCAGGATTCTCGACGTCTATGCCTCTGTTGGCGCGGAAGCGCGGCACGACTGATTGCTACCGTGAGCCTGACGCCCGCCACACGTCGGAGGGTCGCATAGAGCCTGGGTTGGCGATCGGCCTGGCGGCCGGCTTCGCCTTCGTCATTGCCGCGGGGGGCTCTGCCGCGCTTCGACGTTGGTTGCCCCACTTTCGCTCGGCCGAGGTCAAGCGCGGGGCGCACCAAATCGCCACACCGCTTGGCGTGTCCGGCAAGCTGCCGCTCGTGGGCGGCATTGCCGCCGCCGTCGCGGCGGTCGTCGCCGCGGCGCTGTTGTCGGCAGGCCCGGCCGCTTCCAGCGCCTGGTGGGTGCTGGTCGGTGCCGTCGGGTTCTTTCTCTTCGGGCTCGCCGACGACCTGCGCAAGACGCGCACCGGGCGAGGCGTGCCCGAGGGCGCCTATCTTGTCATCGCTCTCCTACTCAGCGTCGGCGCGACGGCGCTCCTGGTAGGCCCCGGCGCCCACGCGTCCGGCTCGGCATCGCCCTACGCCCTGGCGCACTGGCTGGGATCGGGAGCGCACGTGCCGCTGAGCGTCTGGTACCTGGCGCTGATCCTCGGGACGACGCTGGCGACCAGCTTCAGCGACGGCATGGACGGGCTCACGCCGGGCACGGTGACCATCGCGACGGCCGGCGCCGCGCTCGCGGCCGGGCTTGCCGCCGGCGTCAGCCACGCCGGTTGGCCGCTCGGCGTCGCGGCCATTGCCGCCGGGCTCCTGGTGTGGAATCTGCCTTCGGAGTGGTCCCCGGCCAATCGCGGCGCCAAGCGCCGGGCGAGCATCTACATCGGCGATAGCGGCGCCCTGATGCTCGGGGCGGCCTCGGCGGCCGCGGCAATCGTGGCGGGCGTGGACCTGCTGTGGCCGCTGATCGCGGCGCCCCTGCTGCTGGAAGGCCTTTCGTCGCTGGTGCAAGCCAAGATCCTGGTGCCGCTGTACCGACGCTGGCGCGATCCACGGCTGCCGGACGGGACGCCGGTTCCACATCAGCAATTCCCGCTGCCGCTGCTGGCGTCACCGCTGCATTACCACTGGGAAATCGTCGGCCTGAACCGGCAGAAGATCGTGCTGGGCTTTTGGGCCGGCACGGCCGCGACCGCGGCCCTGTGCGTCATCGCGGCTGCCATGCTTGAATCGGCGTGGGCGGCGCTGGCGATTGCCCTCGCCGCGGCGGTGGGCGCGGCGTTCTGGGGCGCCGCCACGTGGACCCGTCCGGCATTCGTCGCCGCCGACGGAGACTTCCTGCTGCTGTATCACGGCCGGCCCATCAAGTTCCTCGGATGGCTGTTGGCGCGACGGCGACGCGTAGTGGGCGACGCGGAGGCGGTTCGGGCGGCTGCGGACCGGGGTCTTCTCGACCGACCCATGAACGCCCACGTGCTCGACGCGACCCTCGACGAGTTGCTGCCCGACGCGAAACGGCCGGGGACGTGAGTACGTCTGGCGTGAACGAAGACCTGCGCGCCGGAGTGAGCGCAATCCTGGCGGCGAGCGGCCAGCCGGGGCCGTGGTCCTGGCATGCCGTCGCCGCCGATGCGCGGCATGGAATCTGGCGCCTTCGCTCCGGCCCGGCGTCGCTGATCGTCAAGGTGTATCGGCCGCAAGTCGACCGGTACTACCACCATCGCTGGCGGCGCGAGGAGCGGGCGTTGGACCTGCTGAGCCGCCAGGCGCCAGGATTGGCGCCCGAGCCACATGGGGCTCTGCTGGCGCCCGACGCCTTTGCCGCCGTGGCCATGGAAGACCTCGGATCCGAGTGCCTGGCCGACCGGCTCGAAAGGGCGGACTCGGACGAGCGCGCCGCATTACTCGCATGTGCCGTCGAGACGCTGGCCGCATTCCGCGATGTGGCATCGCGTCACCAGGCCATGCTGCGGGCCCTGGCGTACCAGAGCGATCTGGACCGCATCACGCGCGACACCTTGCGCCGACGCCTCGCCATTGCCGCGGCGCGGCTTCGCGATCCAGCGACCACGCCCGAGCCTGACGCCGCGCCGCGTGCCGTAGCGCCGCGACTCCCATGGCGAGACCTGGAAGCCGGCATCGTCGGACCGATAGTCCGCGCGCCGCGGCGGGTGGTGCACAACGGCTTCTCGCCGCTCAACCTGATGCCGCGTCCCGACGGACGGCTGGCCCTGATCGATTGGGAGACCCTGGCAGTGGCCGCCCCGGCACTGGACGCGGCCGACCTGCTCACGTTTCCGAGTCTCGCTCTCTCCTCAGACGCCATCGAGGACCAGGCGGCTCGGCTCGCCGCTGAATCCGAGACCGCCGGAACAATCCAGGTGTTTTGGGCCGCGGCCGCCGAGCGCAGCTTGACCTACGCCGCCACCGCCGCCGTGCGCGAGCGCCGCGCACAGGCAGCATCGCAATCCGACCGGGCATCGACCTATGCCGCTCGACGTCAGTGGTATCTCCGCGTCTTCGACGAGGCCCTGGAGCGCCTGCAGCTCGACTCAGGCGCGCGCCGTCGCATCCGCGACGCGTTGGACGGACTCAACGGCTGATGTTCACCCTGGCGGACGTGGCCATCGCCGCCGAGCAGCCGGTTCCAGGCGGCGCCGAAGACCTCGTCATGACCGCCGCGCACTTCGACAGCCGGCGCATCCAGCCGGGCATGTTGTTCGTGGCGCTGCCCGGCGCGCGCGTCGACGGCCACGACTTCATCGGCAGCGCCTTCGCCCACGGCGCCGCGGCGGTGCTGTGCGCCAGGCACGACCCGGATCAACCCATTGAGCGTCAGGTCATTGCCGCGGCGCCGCAGGCCGCGTTCGAGCGCCTGGCGGGCAGGCTGCGCTCGCGTTCGTCGGCGACGTTCGTGGGCGTCACGGGCAGCAACGGCAAGACCACCACCAAGGAAGCCCTGGCGGCGGCCCTGGGCGCCGCCGGCTCCACTCTCGCTACCGATCGCAGCGAGAATGCCGAGGTGGGCGTGCCGGCCACCCTGTCGCGGTTGGCGCCCACGCACCGCTACGCGGTTGTCGAAATCGGCGCCCAGGTCGTGGGCGAAATCGCCCGCTACTGCGGCTACGCGAAGCCCGATGTCGGCGTCATCACCTCCATTGCAGGCGCGCACCTGGGGTTGTTCGGCTCGATAGAGGCCGTTGCCACGGCCAAGGGCAAGCTTTTCGAGGCCCTCCCGGAAAACGGGCCGGCCATCGTGAACGCCGACGACCCCTGGACCGAGGCCCTGCGGCGTCGCGCACGAGGGCCGGTGGTGTCGTTCGGCCGGTCGGACGCGGCGGACGTGCGGGTAGGCGGCGAACTGCTGGCCGATCCGCCGGGCACCCGCGTGCGCATCACGGCTGGCAGCTTCACCGGCAGCGTTGACGTTCCCGGCACGGCGGGCGCCATCGATCTTGCGTTCGGCGCCGCGATCGCGACGACCCAGGCGCTCGGGGTGGATCCCGCCACGGCCTGCCACGGGTTGCGCGACTTTCGACCCGCGCCGCACCGACTGCGGCTCCAGGCGCTGCCGGGCGGCGGCCTGCTGCTCGACGACACCTACAACGCGAACGCATCCTCCATGAAGGTCGCTCTGGACACGCTGCGAGCCGTATCTATCCCTGGGCGCCGGATCGCCGTGCTAGGCGATATGTTCGAGTTGGGAGACTTTGCCCCGGCCGCCCATCAGCAGGTGGGACGGGATGCCGCCGGCGCCGATCGGTTGCTCTGCGTCGGCGCGCTGGCCGCCGAAATTGCTTCGGGCGCTCGCGTGGCTGGCCTGCAAGCCGTGGACTTGATTCCCGCGGATACGGAGGACTCCGCGTCGATCGCCGGGGCCGTGGACGCGGCGGCGGCATGGCTGCGCCAGGAGCTGGCAGCCGGCGACGCAGTGCTGCTGAAAGCCAGCAACGGCATGGGCTTCGCCCGCCTGGCAGACGCGGCTACGGAAGCCCCGCAGCTCTCCGCCGGCTGATTCAGCCCCCGGCGCGTTTGGCCTTGCGCGCCTCTTCGCGAGCCTGCTCGGCGCGGTAGTTCGAGATCCAGTTCATGGAAAACTCGTCGCGGCCGCGGATCAGGTTGGCGGCCAGCACCGCGTGGCGAATCTCCTTGTGGGTCATATCCAGGATCGCCGCAGTCAACCCGGCCTCCATCGCCGTCAGCAGAGTCGCCGCGTTGAGGGAACGTCGGGCCGGCAATCCGAATGACACGTTGCTCAGCCCGATGGACATATTCAGGTCGTCCTCGCGGTGCAGCGTGCGAATCGCGCCTAGCAAACCCGGCCCAAAGACATCGTTGGCCCCCACCGGCAAGCACACCGGGTCAATGACGATCCGGTCGGCGCTAATGTCGTGCTCGGCGGCGCTGGCCACCAGCGCGCGCGCGTTCTCGACCCGTTCCTCCACCGTCTCCGGCATGGCGGCGCCGCCCTTGGTGCACATGCCGATCATGCAGGCATCGTGCTCGGCAATCGCCGGGAGCAACTCGTCCATGTAGTCCGCCTCGAACGGGACGGAGTTCACCAGCGGGCGTCCGCGCGCGACCTCGAGCCCGACCAGCAGCACGTCGATGGTGTAGGAGTCAATCGACACGGGCACGTCCACAACGTCCTGCACCGCCCGCACGGCGTCGCGCATCTTGCGCGCCTCGATCTCGTGGTGCGGGTCGCCCGTGTTGACGTCGATCACCGTCGCGCCTGCCGCGACCTGCCGCGTGGCGTCGCGCTGGACGTAAGCCCAGTTCCCTTCGTCGTATGCGCGCTGAAGCCGCGGCTTGTTGGTCGGGTTCAGGCGCTCGCCGATGGGCACGAAGGCCTCATCCGGGCTGATCACCACTTCAAGGCCGTCACGGCCACGGAGCACCGTACGCACGAAACCTCGACTGACGACGTGGGCGCGGCGCCCTGGCATGAGGCGTGCGCAAAGGAGTGGTTGAGCATACGAACGGCGCGGCAGCCTGGCAATGCGTCCAGGACTTTGTATGCCTGGTTCTACAGATTCGTCATTCCCGCGGAGGAGCGATGGTGGATTCACATTTCAAGTGCAACGGTTGATCCCAGAAGACCTCGGCTGGGGTT
>JAPOXD010000035.1 GCA_026707285.1 Chloroflexota bacterium
TCCGCGATGCCCGACGTGTCCGCCGTCAGCGTCTGGCCCACCTCGGGCGTGCCGCTGATGGTCGGGGCGCCAGTCGCCAGGCGGTTCGGGCGGGCCGCCACCTCGCCCGTCGCCGCGCTGGAGAGCGACTCGGCATGGCCGGCGTCGTCGGTGAACGTCACCCGAACCTTGATGGTTGCCCCCGCGTCGGCGTCCACCAGCTCGTAGCTTGCGCCGGTGGCGCGGTCGATTTCGGCGTCATTGCGAATCCACTTGTAGTTGAACGTCGCGTTGGCCAGGCCGTCGGCGTCGGCGATGCCCGACGCGTCCGCCGTCAGCGTCTGGCCCACCTCGGGCGTGCCGCCGATGGTCGGGGCGCCCGTCGCTGTCCGGTTTGGCCTGGCCGCGACCTCGGCCGTCGGCGCGCTGGTGAGCGACTCGGCATGCCCGGCGTCGTCGGAGAACGTCACCCGAACCTTGATGGTTGCGCCCGCGTCGGCGTCCGCCAGCCCGTACGTCGCGCCGGCCGCGCCGTCGATGCCGGCGTCATTGCGAATCCACATGTAGTTGAACGTCGCGTTGGCGAGGCCATCGGCATCCGCAAGGCTCGATGTGTCGACGCCTAGGGTTTCCCCGACCTGCGGCGTGCCGCTGATGGTCGGGGTACCGGTCGCCGGCGCGTTGGTTGGCGGCAACGTCGGGGTGACTTCGGTCCGGTTGGACGCCTCACTCACGCCGGACTTTCCGATCGCCTTGACACGGTAGACGTGCCGCACGTCGGAAGTCGTTTCGGTGTCCGTGTAGGTCGTGTCGGTTGAACCCGTGTCCTCGACGTAGACCTGCAGCGCGTCTTCGCCTTCAGTGGGGCGCCGCCGCAGGATCCGATAGCCGCTAACGGACGCGTCGTCCGGGGCATCCCAAGTGAGAGTGACGGAGCCGTCACTGTTTGCCGTGGCACCGAGGTTCTGCGGCGCTTGCGGCGGGCTCGCCGGCGGGTCTACGGACTTCCCAACGCTGGGCTCCACGGACTTCCCGGCGTTCGTCGTGCTCTTGGACTGCCCGGTGGTGCTCTTGGACTTTCCGTCGGTGCCCTGGCCCTGGCGGTTCGAGTTGACCGACCGGCCCTCGCTTGGAGCGCCATCTCCGGTGATGGTGTGCTCGAGGCTGTTGGTGAGCCGCCGGTCGCCACTGGCGCACGGGGCGCCTCGAGCGTCACACGCCCTGTCCGCGGGAAGCGTGATCGTGATGTCGTCCTGGGAGTCGGGCGCCAGCACGACCTCCCACAGCCTCGCGTCCCGGTTCACCCACCACGCGCTCGTCACGTCGCCGCCCGAGACCGTCAGCAGGAATGCGAAAGCAGGGCCGGCGTCGATCCGAACCGGCTCACTGAAGCGGATGTGGAATCGCAGCTCGTCATCCGGTCCCGAATGGGTCTCGGGCATTTGCTCGAACTGCGCCGTGAGCGGCTGGAGCCCCGCGGGTTCGGTGAGGTTTTCGGACTCCGAACCGGGCTCGGAGAAGTCGCACGAGGCGGCGTAGTTGCCGTCCGTGTCGCGAATGGCCGGTTCGTCAGCGCTTGCCGGCATCAGGTAGCGCATTTCGACCTCGTCGGCGGCGGACACCGGTGAGGACAAGAGGAGGGTGACGCTGCGCCCTGAGATTGACACGAATATGACGTCCCTCAAGCCGCCGTTCACGATCACCGCGAAGCGGCTGACATCGGGCACGGAGGTCTCGTCCAAGTTCCGGTCAAAGGTGAGCGTCAGCTCGGCGCCGTTCACGGTGTTGCTGGTGAGCTGAGGTCCGGCGCTCTGCGACATACCGAAATGTTCATTGGAGGGGGCGCTATCCCCGACGGCGTTAACCGCCATGACCCGGACGGTATAGGTGGAGCCGTCGGTCAGCTCCCCGATGATGCGGTGCATCTCCGCGGTGCCGGGGGGCCACTCGTCGACCATCGCCTCGGACACCGCGTTGGCATTGCTCCAGCTTTCCGCGTCTGGCTTCCACTGGAGCCGATAGCCGGTTATTGGGGAGTTGCCGTCGCTGACCGGATCCCTCCACGTGGCGACAAGCTGATTGTCGAACGGCACGACCCGGAGATATCGGGGTTCCGAGGGCACGGTCACCGCCGGATCGGGCAGATCCTCGAGCGGAGTCTCTTCGATCCAAATCTGGTGTGTGGTCGACGGCATCCAGTCCATGAACAGCAGATAGAACGCTTCGCTGAGCCAGACGAACGTGTTCCCGTTGTGGCCGTCAACCTCGGTGAATCGAACCGCGACATCGCCGATGTGCAGGGTCCAGTCCTCCCAGTGATCCCGCTTCACCTCGGCGGCCCAGCTGGGCCCGTCCACGCGTCGTATGTGGATGGAGAACCGCGAGCGTTCGGGGATCCCGTATGCGGGTCTCGGGTCGAGGCTTGGGTCGATGTTTGGCCAGGTATGGACACTCCAGACTTTGAAGGTCTCGCCGCGGAACGTGAAGTGGTCGCTGCTGATGCTCGAGCGGTCCGCGTAAGGGTCCTGGGTCCCGTGATATCCGAGGTGCAGACGTCCGAAGTCGTCGTTGGAGCTGTCGGCGAGCTTGAGCACGGCGCACCAGATGCCGGAATCGCACGTGGCCGGTTGGTCGGCGTCGTCATTCATGAGCGTGACGTCGGCGGTTGACGGATGGGCGGCGACGTAGCCCTCCGGCAGGTTGCCGAAGCCCAGTCGCACCATCTCACCGTCATCCTCAATGGTGTCGTCAACGGCCACCAGCGTGAATGACTTTTGGATTTCCCAGGCGCCGAACGTCAGAACCGGCGGCACTCCCGTCCAGTCATCCGGTGTCGCTCCAGCATGACCCTCCGCGGTCAGCGTGATTTCCACCGGCTCCTCACGCGACGAGTCGAGCCTGACGGTGACGATCGCGTCGAGCCCGCCCTCCGTGGCGCTATACCGTTCAGCGTCGAATCTGACGAGCACGGAACCCTCGGCGTAGGGAATCTCCTTGGTGAATCCCGGTCGCTCATTGGGGTCCGTAATCGGGACCCGATCGTCGTCGGAAATCGTTACCGTGGTCGTCGCCGAGGCGCCGGCGCTTACGCCCGTGGGCAAGCTGCCGCCAAAGCCGAGCTCGACGCTCTCCCCGTCGTCATCATCGGAGTCATCAACCGCCATGAACGTGAACGTTTGCCGAGTGTCGCCGCTGACGAACGTCACATTGGTCGGGACGCCGGTGTAGTCGGAATCCGTGGCCCCGTTCTGATTCGTCCGCGTCAGCGGGATCACCACTTCCCGCTCCGGATCGGCGCTCAATTCCACCGTCACCACGACCTCGTTTTCCGCCACGTTCGTGGTCGAGGGGTCGTCGTACTCGTCCACCGTGTAGGTTGACGCGCCAAAGCTCACGCTCACCGCCGGGTCGTCGTCATCGGCGATGCTCACCACGGCTTCATCGGTGGCGCCCTCACTCACGCCCAGCGGCAGGCTGCCGCCAAAGCCCAGCTTCACCGACTCTCCGTCGTCATCAATGGAGTCGGGCTTGGCTCTGAACGTGAACGTCTCTAGCGTGTCGCCGCTCGCGAACGTGAGCCGCGCCGGCACCCCCTCGTAGTCCGCGCTGCTTGCACCGTCCTGGTTCGTCGTCGTGATCGGGATCTCCACCGTCCGTTCGGGATCCGCGCTCAGCGTCACCGTCACCACGACCTCGTTTTCGGTCACGCTCGTGGTGCTCGTGTCGTCGCTCTCCGCCACGCCGTAGCTGGCTTGCCCAAAGCTCACCGTCACCGTCGGCACGTCGTCATCCGTGATCGTCACCGTGGTCGACGCGGGCGTGCCCGCGCTCACGCGCGTGGGCAGACTGCCGAAGCTCAGCTTCACCGACTCGCCGTCGTCGTTCGCGCTGTCCGACGCCGCGCTGAACTTAAAGGTCACTTCCGTGTCGCCGCTATGGAACGTCACGGTGGCCGGCACGCCCGAGTAGTCCGCGCTCGTCGCCCCGCCCTGGTTCGCCTTGAGCAGCGGCACCTCCACCGTCCGCTCGGGGTCCGCGCTCAGCCGCAGCGCCACTGTCTCGTCGGTCCCCTCCGCCACCGTGTAGGTCGCCTGCCCAAAGCTCACCGTCACCGCCGGATCGTCGTCGTCCGTAATCGAGACCGTCGCGGTGTCTGGAGTTCCGGCGGTCACCCGCGCGGGCAGGCTGGCGCCGAAGCCGAGCCGCACCGACTCCCCGTCGTCGTCCACGCTGTCGGACGTGGCGCTGAACGTGAACGTCTGCTCCGTCTCGCCGCTCGTGAACGTCACCTTGGCCGGCACGCCCGAATAGTCGCCGTTGCTCGCTCCACCCAGGTTCGTCGTCGTCAGCGGAATCTCGACCGTCCGCTCGGGATCCGCGCTCAGCGTCACCGTCACCTCGACCTCGTTTTCGGTCACGTTCGTGGTGCTCGTGTCGTCACTCTCGGCCACGCTGTAGCTGGACTGCCCAAAGCTGACGGTCACCTCCGGATCGTCGTCGTCCGTGATCGTCACTACCGCCTGCGACGGTGACACGGCGGTGACCCCGGGGGGTAGGGTCCCGAACGTCAGCCGGACCCACTCCCCATCGTCGTCCACTGTGTCGGCCGTCGCCCGAAATGTGAACGACCTGGTCGTGTCCCCCGCATTGAAGGTCAACCGGGGCGGCACTCCCGAATAGTCGCTACTCGTCGCGCCGTCCTGGGCCGTCGCCGTCAGCGGGATCTCCACCGTGCGCTCCGGATCGGCGCTCAGCGCCACCGTCACCTCGACCTCGTGCTCCGCCAAGGTCGTGGTGCTCGGGTCGTCGCTCTCCGCCACGCTGTAGCTGGTCCGCCCAAAGCTCACTGTCACCGCCGGATCGTCGTCGTCCGCAATGCTCACCACCGCCTGCGACGGCGACGTCGAGCTCACTCGGTCCGGCAGGGTCCCGAAGGTCAACTTCACCCGCTCCCCGTCGTCGTCGATCGCGTCTTGCTCAGCCCTGAAGCTGAACGTCTCCGTCGTGTCCCCGCTCACGAACGTCACCCGCGCCGGCACCCCCGAGTAGTCGGCGGCCGTCGCCCCATCCATGTTGGTCACGGTGATCGGCACTTCCACCGTCCGTTCCGGATCCGCGCTCAGCCTCACCGTCACCGTCACGTCGTCGCCCTCCGCCACTGGGTACGCCGCCTGCCCAAAGCTCACTGTCGCCGCCGGATCATCGTCATCCGCGATTGACACCGTGGTCGTGGCCGGGGCGCCGGCGCTCACGCCCGTGGGCAGGCTGGCGCCAAAGCCGAGCTTGACGCTCTCGCCGTCGTCATCCGCTGAGTCGCCTTCCGCCCTAAACGTGAACGTCTGCTCCGTCTCTCCACTCGTGAACGTCACCTCGGTCGGCACGCCCGAGTAGTCGCCGTTGCTCGCCCCTCCCTGGTGCGTCGTCGTCAGCGGAATCTCCACCGTCCGCTCCGGATCCGCGCTCAGCTTCACCGTGACCACGACCTCGTTTTCGGTCACATTCGTGGTGCTCGGGTCGTCGCTCTCCGCCACGCTGTAGCCGGACTGCCCGAAGCTCACCGTCACTGCCGGGTCGTCGTCGTCGTTAATCGATACCGTTGACGTCGCCGGGGCGCCGACGCTCACACCCGCCGGCAGGCCGCCGCCAAAGCCCAGCTTCACCGACTCCCCGTCGTCGTCCACGGCGTCCGGCGTCGCCCGGAACGCGAATGACTTCGCCGTCACGCCGCTGGTGAACGTGAGGTTGGCCGGCACGCCCGAATAGTCGCTGGAGCTTGCCCCGCCCTGGTGCGTCGTGGTCAGCGGGATCACCACCAGCCGCTCCGGATTGGCGCTCAGCGTCACCGTCACCTCGACCTCGTGCTCCGTCGCGTTGGTGGTGCTCGGGTCGTCGCTTTCCGCCACGCTGTAGCTGGCCTGCGCGAAGCTCACCGTCACCGCCGGGTCGTCGTCGTCCGTGATGGCCACCACGGCCTGCGACGGCGACGCGGAGCTCACCCTCGGGGGCAGAGTCCCGAAGGTCAAACGCACCCGCTCACCGTCGTCGTCGATCGCGTCCTGCTCCGCGCGGAACTCGAACGTCTCCGTCGTGTCCCCGCTCACGAACGTCACCTGCGGTGGCACACCGGAGTAATCCGCGCTCGTCGCGCCGTCCATGTTGGTCAGGGTGATCGGCACCTCCACCCTCCGCTCGGGATCCGCGCTCAGCTTCACCGTCACGGTGGCTGTGCCGCCCTCCGTCGCGCTGAAGCTCGCCTGCCCAAAGCTCACCGTCACCGCCGGATGGTCGTCATCCGCGATCGACACCGTGGTCGTTGCCGGCGTACCGACGCTCACGCCCGCCGGCAGGGTGCCGCCGAAGCCCAGCTTCACCGACTCTCCGTCGTCGTCCACGGCATCGGCCGTGGCACGGAACGTGAACGACTTCGTTGTGTCGCCGTCGGTGAACGTGACGTTAGCCGGCACCCCCGAGTAGTCGTTCGTGCTCGCCCCGCCCTGGTTCGTCGTCGTCAGCGGGATCACCACCTCCCGCTCCGGATTCGCGCTCAGCGTCACGGTCACTTCGACCTCGTGCTCCGTCGCGTTGGTGGTGCCCGGGTCGTCGCTTTCGGCCACGCTGTAGCTCGCCTGCCCGAAGCTCACCGTGACCGCCGGATCGTCGTCGTCCGCAATCGTCACCGTGGTCGTCGCCGGGGCGCCGGCGCTCACGCGCGTAGGCAGGTTGCCGAAGCCAAGCTTGACGCTTTCGCCATCGTCGTCCACCGCGTCCTGAACTGCCGAAAAGTTGAATTCCTTCTCGGTGTCGCCCGCGCTGAAGGTGACGGTGGTCAGCCCTCCCACGTAGTCGGCGCTGGTCGCGCCTCCCTGCTCGGTCGTCGTCAGCGGAATCTCCACCGTCCGCTCCGGGTCGGCGCTCAGCTTCACCTTCACGGTGACGTGGCCCCCCTCCGGCGCCGAATAAGTCGGCTGTCCGAAGCTCACGTTCACCGCCGGCACGTCGTCGTCGGTGATCGCCACCGTCGTCGACAGATGGGCCCCCGCGCTCACCCGGGACGGGAGGTTCCCCAGCGTCAGCTTCACCGACTCCCCGTCGTCATCCACGTTATCGGCAGTGGCGCTGAACGTAATCGTCTGCGCCGTTTGGCCGCTGGCAAACGTGAGGCTGGTCGGCACGCCGGAATAGTCTTCGGTCCCTGATCCGCCCTGGTTCAGCCGCAGCACGGTGATCGCCACCGTCCGCTCCGGGTCCGCGCTCAACGTCACCGGCACCATGACGTCGTCGCCCTCCGCCACCGTGTACGTCGCCGCGCCGAAGCTCACGCTCACCGCCGGGTCGTCGTCGTCCGCAATTCTCACCACAGTCTCGTCCGTGCCGCCCTCGCTCACTCTCGCCTGCAAGGCGCCGAACGTCAGCCTCACGGACTCTCCGTCGTCGTCCACGGTGTCGTCCGTCGCGCTAAATCTGAACGTCTGCTCCGTCTCGCCGCTGGTGAACGTGACCTCGGCCGGCACGCCGGAGTAGTCGACGTTGCTGGCGCCGCCCAGGTGAGTCGTCGCCAGTGGGATCGCCACCGTCCGCTCCGGGTCCGCACTCAGCGTCACCGTCACGGTCACGTCGTTCCCCTCGGCCACCGGATAGGCCGCCTGCCCGAAGCTCACCGTCACCGCCGGCACGTCGTCGTCGGTGATCGACACCGTCGTGGCCGCCGTGGCGCCGACGCTCACGGCCGTCGGCAGCGTGGCGCCAATGGCCAGCTTCACGCTCTCTCCGTCGTCGTCCACCGTGTCCTGCTTCGCCGTGAATGTGAACGTCTGCTCCGTGTCGCCGCTGGCGAATGTCACCGTGGCCGGGACCCCGCCGTAGTCCGCGCTCGTCGCGCCGCCCTGGTTGGTCGCCGTCAACGGGATCTCCACCGTCCGCTCCGGATCTGCGCTCAGCGTCACCGTCACCGTGACGTCGTTGCCCTCGGTGACCGCATACGTGGGCTGCTCGAAGCCAACCGTCACCGGCACGTCCTCGTCGTCCCTCACCGTCACTCTCACCGGACTCACGCTGATCCCGTCGTAGTCTCCGTCGCTGGACGCAGCTGCGTGGGTGATCGATTCCGTGTCATCGACGGCGTCGGCGTCCTGGGCTGCCGAAACAGTCACCGTCTGCGCCTGGCTCCAGGTAGAGGCGGTGAACGTAAGGCTCGTCTCGTCGACCGACACATCCGAACCGCTCGGGGCGTTGACGGCGATGGTGACCGCCGCCGTAGGTTGGCTGTCCAGGACGACCGTGTAGGCCTCGGAGTGCCCCTCAGCAATCGGCAAGGCGGTCGGCGTGACGGTGACTCCGGCCCCGTCGTCGTCCGTGATCGCAACCGTGGTGGTGTCTCGCGCCTGCGTGTCACCGCTCGGGATGCTGGTGTCGACGGTGACCCCGGCGGGCAGCATCGAGCCGAAGCCCACCTTGACGCTCTCGCCGTCATCGTCGACGGCGTCCTGGGTCGCATCGAGCGCGAACGTCAGCTCGGTGTCGCCGCTGTTGAAGGTGACGGTGGCGGGCACGTTGGAGTAGTCGGCGCCGGTGGCGCCGCCCTGCTCCGTGGTGGTGAGCGGAATCTCCACAGTCCGCTCCGGGTCCGCGCTCAGCGTGATCGTGATATCGACGCTTTCGCCCTCGGCCACCGTGTAGCCAGGGGCTCCGAATCTCACCGAAACCTCCGGATCGTCGTCGTCGGTAATCGCCACCGTGGTCGCGTCGGTAGCGCCGACGCTTACGGCCGCCGGCAGCGCGGCGCCAATGGCGAGCTTCACGCATTCCCCGTCGTCGTCCACGGCATCGTCGGTGGCGCTGAACCTGAACGTCTGCTGCGTCTGGCCGCTGGTGAACGTCACGTTGGCCGGGACACCCGAGTAGTCCGCGCCCGTCGCCCCACCCTGGTTCGTCACCGTCAGCGGAACTACCACCGTCCGCTCCGGGTCCGCGCTGAGGGTGACGCTGATAACCGCCTCGTTTTCGGTCACGTTCACGGTATCCGGATCATCGCTTTCGGCCACGGTGTAGCTGTCGGACGCAAAACCGACGGTGACGGACGGCACGTCATCGTCGGCGATCGCCACCGTGGTCGCCGCGGGACTGCCGGGACTCACGCGCGCGGGCAGGTTCCCGAACGCCAGCCGCACCGACTCGCCGTCGTCGTCCACCGTGTCGTGAAGCGCCGAGAACGTGAAGGTCTCCGTGGTGTCGCCGCTCACGAACGTCACGCGGGGCGGCACCCCCGAGTAGTCGCCGCTGCTCGCCCCGCCCTGGTTGGTCGTCGTCAGCGGGATCTCCACCGTCCGCTCCGGGTCCGCGCTCAGCCTCACCGTCACCGTGACGTCGTCGCCCTCCGTCACCGGATAGGTCGACTGTCCGAAGCGCACCGTCACCGCCGGATCGTCGTCGTCGGTGATCGACACCGTCGTCGCCGCGTGCGTCCCCGCGGTCACCGCGTTGGGCAGCCCCCCGAAGCTCAGCCGCACCGACTCGCCGTCGTCGTCCAGCGTGTCGTGGGCCGCACTGAACGTGAAGGTCTGTTCCGTGTCGCCGCTCTCGAAGGTCAGGGCGGTCGGCACGCCGGAGTAGTCCCCGCTTGACGCGCCACCCTGGTTCACCCTGAACAGCGTAATCTCCACCTCCCGCTCCGGGTCCGCGCTCAGCGTCACCGTGACCTCGACCTCGTTCTCGGTGAGATTCGGCGTTGCGGAATCGTCGCTCTCAGCCACGCTGTAGCTGGCCTGCCCGAAGCTCACCGTCACTGCCGGCACGTCGTCGTCCGTGATCGCCACCGTGGTCTGCGACGGCGACCCGGCGGAGACCCTGGCGGGGAGGTTCCCGAAACCCAACCGCACACGCTCATCGTCGTCGTCCACCGCGTCCTGCTTCGCCGTGAACGTAAAGCTCTCCTCCGTGTCGCCGCTGACGAATGTGACGGTTGGCGGCACGCCTTCGTAGTCCGCATTGGTTGCCCCGCCCTGGTTCGTCGTCGTGATCGGAATCTCCACCGTCCGCTCGGGATCCGCGCTCAGACGCACCGTCACCGTGACGGTGCTGCCCTCGGTCGCGCTGTAGCTCGTCTGCCCGAAGCGCACCGTCACCGCCGGATCGTCGTCGTCCGCAATCGTCACTACCGCCTGCGACGGAGACGCGGCGGTGACCCTGGGGGGCAGGGTCCCGAACGTCAACCGCACCCACTCCCCATCGTCGTCAATGGTGTCCGGCGTCGCCCGGAACGTGAACGTCTTCGTCGTGTCGCCCGCGTTGAAGGTCAACCGGGGCGGCACTCCCGAATAGTCGCTACTCGTCGCGCCGTCCTGGGGGGTCACCGTCAGCGGGATCTCCACCGTTCGCTCGGGATCCGCGCTCAGCTCCACCGTCACCTCGACCTCGTGCTCCGTCACGTTCGTGGTGACCGGGTCGTCGCTCTCCGCGACGCTGTAGCTCGCCTGCCCAAAGCTCACGGTCACCGCCGGATCGTCGTCGTCCGTGATCGCCACCACGACCTGCGACGGCGACGTGGACGTGACCCGGGTGGGCAGGGTCCCGAACGTCAACCGCACCCGCTCCCCGTCGTCGTCGATCGTGTCCTGCTCAGCCCTGAAGTTGAACGTCTCCGTCGTGTCCCCGCTCACGAACGTCAGCCGCGGCGGCACTCCCGAATAGTCGGCGCTCGTTGCACCGTCCATGTTGGTCACGGTGATCGGGACTTCCACCGTCCGCTCCGGATTGGCGCTCAGCAATACCGTCACCGTGACGTCGTGGCCTTCCGCCACTGCGTGGGCCGAATTCCCAAAGCTCACGGTGACGGCGGGATCGTCGTCGTCCGTGATGGACACCGTGGTCGACGGGTGCGTCCCCGCGCTCACCCGGTCCGGCAGGCTGGCCAGCGTCAGCTTCACCGACTCGCCGTCGTCGTCGGCGTTGTCCGGCTCCGCGGTGAAGGTGAAGGTCTGCTCCGTGTCGCCGCTCAGGAAGGTCACCCGGGGCGGCACGCCGGAGTAGTCCGCGCTCGACGCTCCACCCTGGTTCACCTTGAGCAGCGTGACCTCGCCGTCCCGCTCCGGATCCGCGCTGAGAGTCACGGTCACTGTCACCTCGTTCTCCGCCACGCTCAAGGTCAACGGATCGTCGCTCTCGGCCACCGTGTACGTTGCCGCGCCGAAGCTCACCGTCACCGCCGGGTCGTCGTCATCTGCGATCGAAACCGTCGTCGCCGCCGGGGCGCCGGCGCTCACGCGCGCGGGCAGGTTGCCGAAGGTCAGCTCCACGGACTCCCCGTCGTCATCGAGGGCGTCGGGCTTCGCCGTGAACGTGAACGTCTGTGTCGTGTCCCCACTCGCGAACGTCACGCGGGCGGGCACGCCTTCATAGTCCCCGTTGCTGGCCCCGCCCTGGTTCGTCCTCGAAATCGGTATTTCAACCGTCCGCTCCGGGTCCGCGCTCAGCGTCACCGTGACCGTGACCTCGTTCTCCGTCATGTTCGTGGTCGCGGGGTCGTCACTCTCCGCCACGGTGTAGCCGGCCTGCCCGAAGCTCACCGTCACTCTCGGGTCGTCGTCGTCCGCGATCGCCACCGTCGTCGCGGCGGGTGTCCCGGCAGTCACGGCGTTGGGCAGGTTGCCGAAGCTCAACCGCACCGATTCGCCGTCGTCATCCAGCGTGTCGGGGGCCGCCGAGAAGGTGAAGGTCTGATCCGTGTCGCCGCTTTGGAAGGTCACGCTGGCGGGCACGCCGGAGTAGTCGCCGCTCGTGGCGCCGCCCTGATTCACTCGGAACAGCGTGATCACCACCTCCCGCTCCGGGTCCTCGCTGAGCGTTACCGTCACCGTGACGTCGTTCTCCGTCACGTTCGTGGTGCTCGGATCGTCGCTCTCCGCCACGCTGTAGCTGGCTTGCCCGAAACTCACCGTCACCGGGATGTCTTCGTCGTCGATCACCGTCACGTCCACGTCGGCCACGCTGATCCCGCTGTAGTCGCCGTCCGTTGAGTTGGTCGCGTGGGTGATGGTGGCCGGGTCATCCAGCGCATCCGCGTCATGCGCCGCCGACACCGTCACCGTCTGTGCGTTAGCCCAGTTGCTGTCCGTAAACGTCAGGCTCGTCGGGTCCGCTGTGACGTCCGAGCCGCCGGGCGCGGTGACAGCCACGGTGACGTCGGCGATCGGCTGCGTGTCCAGCACCACCGTGTAGGTGGTCGAAGCCCCTTCAATAACAGTTAAGGAGGATTCCGAGACAGTGATCCCGGGATCATCGTCGTCGTTGACGGTGACGCCGAGGCTGCCCGCGCTCAGCCCGTCGTAGTCGCTGTCGGCAATCGAGCTGACGGTGTGCGTGATCGTGGCCGTATCGTCGACGGCGTCGGCGTCCTGGGCGGCCGAAACCGTCACGGTTTGCGCGGTGCTCCAATTCTCGGGCTTAAAGGTGAGGCTGCTCGAGCCCACCGACAGATCGGTACCGCCCAGTCCGCCAAGCGTCACCGTGACGTCGCCGAACGGCCGCGTATCCAGGACCACCGTGTAGGTGGCCGAGTCGCCTTCGTCGATGGGCAGCGAGGTTTCTGAAATGGTGACCCCGGCGCCCACCACATCCTCAACAGTGACCGCGACGCTCTCGGCGGCGACGTTGGCATAGTCGCTGTCGGCCGTCGAGCCGACCGTGTGCGTGAGGGTGGCCGGGTCGTCGGTGGTATCGCCGTCGGGCGCCGCCGTCACGGTCACGGTCTGCGCCGCGCTCCAGCTCACTGCCGTAAAGGTCAGCGTGCTGGCGTTGAGCGACAAATCGGTGCCCGCCGCTCCTCCAATCGTGACGGTCACGTCGCCGGTGGGCTGCGTGTCCAGCACCACCGTGTAGGTCCGGCTTTGACCCTCGGGGATATCCAGCGCCGCGGGGGCGATGGTGACGCCGGCCTCGTCGTCGTCCGTCACCTTGACGTCCACGGAGCCGAGCGCCAAGGAGACGTATTCCGCCGCTCCCGAAGCAGCGTGGGTCAGCGTCACGGGCGCCTCGTCGGCGACATCGGCGTCGTGCGAGGCCGTCACGGTCACCGTCTGCTCGATATTCCAGTTGCTGTTGGTGAATGTCAGGCTCTGGGACGACAGCGAGAGCTCAGCCCCGTTGGGCACCACCACCGTCACCGTGACGTTGGCCGTCGGCTCCGTATCCAGCACTACCGTGTAGGCGCCCGACGTGCCTTCGTCGAGGGGCAGCACGGTCTCGGAAATCGTCACGCCCGGGGTGTCGTTGTCGCGCACGGTCACCAACACGTCGGGAACGGTGTGTGACCGATAGCGCTCGTCAGTCGACGAGACCGTGTGGGTGATATTCGCCGCCGCCTCGTCAACGCCGTCGTCGTCTTGCAGGCCGGTGACGGTCACGAATTTCCTGCTCCAGCTCTGGGACGTGAAGGTCAGGGTTCCCGGATTGACGCTGAAGCCGGCATTTGGCGGCACGTCCAGCGTCACCGTCACCGGGTCCACGGGTTCCGAGGTCAGGCGCACGGTGTATCGCTGCGTGCGACCCTCTCGCACAGTCAATGCCGGCGTCGATAGGCGAATTCCAGACGTGTCGTCGTTGGTGACGATTACCTGGTCCGAAATCACGTGCAGGCCGGGGGTGTCGGTGGTGCCCCGCAGCTCGAGCGTCTCATCCCCATCGTGAACGTCATCGTTCAAATCCCTGAGGTAATAGATGGTTTCACCCACCGACTTACCGGCGTCAATATTCAGCGGAATAACTTGAATCACATTCTCCGAGCGCACTTCAGATCCTTCGCGAATAAGTGTGGTTTCTATTTCGATGTCTTCGGTGAGCGTAGTCTTACCCTCCAAGACCGCCTGGACGTCCAGGAGCCAGACTCCGGCGCCCTCCGAAAGCGTTTCCTGGTAGATGACCAGTCTGACCGTCGTTGGCGCCGGGTCGTCATCCACGATGGTGAGCCGGACGCCATTGACCGGGAGGCCCGGCGTGGCATTCGTGCCGCGCACAGCGAGAAACTCGTCTCCCTCGTAGAGCGTGTCGTCATTCGGAGTCAGCGTGAGCGTGCCCGTGCCGCTGAACTGGCCCGCGGGGATGGTCAGCGTCGACGAGTCGAAGGTCGCGGTGTAGTCGTCGGTTTCGGTCGCCGTCAGGCCAACGACCGTAAGCGTGACCAGGGTGTCCATGGACCGGGTCCCGGCGCCCAGCAGGGTGGCCTGCACCGACACCGTTGCCGCACCGCCGCCTTCGCCGATCGGCGCGGAAGTCACGGACAGGCCAATGCTCGTCGGCTCGGCGTCGTTGTCCTGGATGGTCAGGTCAGTCGGCACCACGCTGATCCCGGCCGTCGTCCCGCTGACCTGCAGGGTTTCGCTGCCCTCGGCAATGTTGTCGTCCAGCACGGTCAAGACCAGCACGGCGGTTGCTGAAATCTCGCCGGCCGGGATGGTCAGCGTGGCGGTGCTGGTCGAATAGTCGTCGCCCGCAACCGCCGTCCCGTCGCTCTGGGAGAGCGTGACCACCGTGTCGACCACCCGGGTGGCTTGGCCGCTCAAGGTCCCGGTGACAGTCAGCGCCGCCGACGATTCCGACTCGTCCACGGTATCGGGGTCAACCGAAAGGACCACCTCCACGGGCTCCACGTCGTTGTCTTCGATGACCACGCCCTTCCCGTCCGTGCCGGCCAGCGCCGACGACTTGGCGGACAGCCGGGCAACCTCGTCGTCTTCCGCGATGTTGTCGTCCACCGGGGTGAGCGTGATGGTGGTGACGACGCTCGACTGGCCCGCCGGGATCACCGTGTTCGACGTCGTGGCGGTGTAGTCCACGCCAAGGGTCGCGTTGCGGTTCACGCCCGGTCGATCGACCATCTCCACCGTCACCGGCGTGTCCACCGTGAATTGGGTGGTTCCGTCCAGCGAGACCGTGACGGTGATGTCGGTGGCGCCGTCGTCCTCGGCCAGGCGCCGCGGGTTGGCCGAGACCGTGACCCCGGTAGGCGCCGTGTCGTTGTCCTGGATCGTGCCGGTGGCCGCGGTCACGCCCAGTGGGACCATCTCGTGCGGTGAGGTGGAGGTGATGCGGGCCTCGTCCAGCACCACCCGGAAGGTCTCGTTGCCCTCCACCAGGGTGTCGTCGGTGGTGGCGACGGTGAACGTGGCGCTGGTGCTTCCGGCGGCAATGGCCACGGTACCGGTGGCGGCCGGATAGTCCGCATCGGGCTCGGCCGTCTCGCCGCCCGCGAGGGTGTCCCCCGCTTGCGTCGTCGACCAGTCCACCGACACGTCCTCGTCGCTCGCCACTGAAAGGACCACGGTGAACGTGGCGGCCGTGCCCTCGGCGACGGATGGCGTCCCCTGAATGGACACAGTCAACGAGTCCTGGTCCAGGATGTTGGTCGAGGCCCTGTCGTCGCCCGACGCGATCGTCACCGCCCGCGAACCAGCAGCCCCGTTGGAGATCTCCACGGTCATCGTTTCGTCGTCGTCGTCCGTCCCGTCGGCGCGAATGGGGAAGGTGATGGTGCCCTTGATTTCTCCGGCTGGAATGGTCAGCACGCCCTGGCTGCCGGTGGTGTTTCCCGGTGGGAATGTCAGATTGCCGATCGGGGTGCTGTAGTCGTCCGGGGCGCTCACGTCGCCCTTGGTTTCAAACTGCACCGTCACCGCTTCCGCCGCTACGCCCCCGGTCAGCGTGACGGTGAACTGGGCATCCTGCCCTTCGGCCACCGTCTCGGCATCGGCCGTGATGGTGGCGGCCAGCGTCTCGTCGTCCCGGATGCTGACCTCGTAGGACGCCCCGGTAGGAGAAATCGACAGCAGCCTGGATCCCGCCTGGACCAGCTCGACCGTGAACGTCTCCAACGCCGGCTCGAAGAGGTTGTCGTCTTCGAGATAGACGTCCAGGAATCCAGTGGTGTCTCCAATGGGGAAGTTGAACACGCCGCCGGCCGCCCGATAGTCCGCGCCCTCGGTCGCCGTGCCGGCCACCACCTGCCAGCCCACGGCCGGGCGCCGCTCGCTGGCCACGGTGTTTGGATGCTTGAGCTCCACCATGAACCGCACCGGGCCGCTGTGGTCTTCGTCGACGACCGCGTACGCCCGGCTCACCGAGGCCACCATGGGCTGTTCGTCGTCGATGATGGTGCCGACCGCGGTGTCATCCGCCAGGCTCGAATGATGCGGCGGGCTCCTGAGCCGGACCTCTAACGTTTCGCTCTTCTCCTGGATGGCGTCGTCGGTTACGGCAACGGTGAAGGTCTTCTGCTGCTCCCCGACCGCGAAGGTGAGGGTCTCCGACTTCGCCTCGAAGTCCTGGCCCAGGCTGGTGGCAGTCACGTTGGCGTGCGACGTGGCCTCACCGTCCACCGTCATCACCTGAACGGTCACCTCCTCGGGCGCCGCCGCGTTCAGGCTCACGGTGAAGTCCAGCTGGCGGGCCGCCTCGCCGGCCTGGGCGTCCTGAACCGAGAACGTCAAGTCGTTGTCATGGACCGTGCGACGCACGGTGGGCATGTCGTGGCCCGGGATCTGGGGAAGCGCCCCGAATATGGGCGAGTACCCCGCGCCATTGAGAACCTCGGCCGTGACGGTCCCGGTGGCCTCGACGGTCGCGTCGTCGTCGATGGGAATCGTCAGCGAGGCGTAGGACGAGCCGGGGGCGAACGTGACCGTCGTCGGGGCCGAGCCCGAGATCACGTTGCCTTGCTGGGTCACGCGAACGTTGACCGTCAGCGCCACGTTGCCCGGATCGCCGTCGAAGTCGAAGCACTGCGTGGACTGGTCGCCATAGCACGGGTCGTCGGCGTCCAGCGGCGCTCCGGCCGCTAGCGGCGGAAGACGCTTGATCCGCAGGACGATGTCCTGTCCCTCCACCACCGAGCCTTGCGCGTCGGTGTCGAAGATCACGGCCATCGCCAGCTCGTCATCGAGGATGGTCCCGCTGGCGGTGTCGTCGCCCAGGACCAGCTCGGAGGGGTTGCTCAGCACCACGTTGAAGGTCTCGTGGTCTTCGTCCATTGAGTCGTCGAGCAGCGTGACGGTGAACGTCTTCTCGGTTTCGCCAATGGCGAAGGTCAGGGAGCCGCTGGCGGCCGTGTAGTCGGTCCCGGCCGTCGCCGCCTTGGTGGAGCCGTCGTCCGCCGTGGCCCAATCCACCGTGGCGACCTGCTCCAGGTTCGGGGCGTCCAGGCTGACGGTGAAGGTGATGCTCCCGTCCGCCTCCCGGCCCTCGGCGTCGGCCACGCTCACGCCGGGCTGCACGTAGTCGTTGTCGGTAACCGCCGTGGTTACCCTCCATGACTCCCACGCCGTGCCTATGTATTGACCGACGCCGTAGCAGCGCTCGTCGTCGGTACAGTCCGCTCTCAGTTCGTAATGGAGGGCCACGCTGATCGAACCATCAACCTCGTCCACCGCGTCGTCGGTGGTCGGAATGGTGAGGGTGGCTGTCGCCTCGTTGGCGGCGACAGTGATCGTCTGCTGAGTGACGCTGGAGAGGTAGTCGCCCTCCTGGGTCAGATTCACCCTGACCTCGAGGGGCCGCGACATGGCGTCGGGCTTGCCCCCCTGGCGGCGCAGGGTGAAGGTGGCGGCGTCGCCCTCGTTCACGGAGGCCTGGTCCGCATCGATGCGCACCCCCATGAAGCTGCTGTAGTACCGGAATTCAACGTTCGACGGGGTCCCCACCTGGTATTGGGGAAAGTAGCCGCAGTCTGCCGGGTTGTTGGGGCAATAGTGGGAGCGCAGCTCCATGTTCCCGGATATGCCGAGAGCATGGATGTAACCGAGCGTACGAATGCTGACGCCGTGAGCGTCCCCCGGCTGGAACCCGAATCCCAGGGTTTCAGTGTCGGTATACGTTTCATTCCCGAGTGGAGCTGGCCGGTAGCGGGTCTGGGTGAAGTCGTAGTTCAGCCAGAGCAAGCCTGACGCGTCGCCGGTGCGGCTGAAGGGAAGCTGGGGCTTGTAGTCGAGCCCATCGTAGAGATCGCTCGTCGTCGACGTCCCGGTCACGGTGGGAATGTCGTTGTCCCGGACCCAAATCTGGGCGGACGAGCTGCTCAGGGCAATGTAGTCGTCGTCCGCGTCGTTGAGGACCGTGGCGTGGTAGGTGCTGTTGCCGTGGGGCAGGGTGTCGTCGGTAGTCGGTCGGGTGATGGTGACGGAATTCGTTCCGATTGGGAATTCGACCGTGATCTCCTCCACGCCGAAGTGGATGTGATACCGAGGGCTGGTGATGCCACGGGTGGGGTCGTCCAGGTCCGCCTGGGTCACCCGGTACCTGACCCGCGTGAGCTCGAGCCGGGCCTCCAGGGCAGTGTTCGTGGGGTTCGTTCGGGAGACCGTGAAGGACACCGAATCCCCCTCGGTCACCCAGTTCTGGTCGCGGGCGACGGTCACCGAGGGCTTGAACCCGTCGTCGTCGTAGATGGTGAAGGTGTGGGTGTTGGGCCAGCCGGCTCGATAGTCCGTGCCGTCCACCACAGTGACCGTCAGCTTGCCGATGTCCTCGGCCGTGGCGTCGTCTTCGGTCGGGATGGTGACGATGATGTCTTTGCTGCCCTTGGGGAACGTTGCGGTCTGAGGCAGTGAGCCGCTGGCGTACTGCCCGGTTTCGGTCACGTCCAGGGTCACCGTAAGTGCCGGTCCGGTAGAGCGCCTGATCAACTCCAGCTCGATGGTCTCGCCCTCGGCGATCCGTAGCTGGGAGGTGTTCAGATCCACCAGCCCGAGGTTGACATCCCGCACGGTCACCGAGGCGGTTGCGGGGCTTCCCCGCCGGTAGATCTTGGATTCGCCAATCGACGTCGGGGCCACCAGGGTTACGGTGACGGTGTGGGGGCCGGCCCGTTCGTCGTCGTCGGTCGTGGTGATGGTGTGGTCCACGGTGTCCGATCCCGCGGGAAACACCACGGTGTCGCGGCGGCTCAGGGCCTGCGGGGCGGTCTTGTCCACATCCAGCCACACGGTCAGCTCGTCGGTCGGATCGCCGTCTCGGGTGAGGGTCAGCACCACGTCACTGCCCTCGTCAACGGACTGCGCCTGAGCTTCAAGCGTGACCTCGGACTCGTCGTCGGTGATGACGCCCCGGGCGGTCAGCGAGGCCTGCCCGTCCTGAAGGGTCGCGTAGACGGGATTGCTCAGCACCACCGTGAAGTCCTCGGTGAGCTCGGCGAGCCGGTCATTGACCACCGGCACCTCGATCACCGCGCTCCTTGCGCCGGGAGCGAAGGTGAGCGTCCCCGTGGATTCGACGATGTCGTCGCTGGCGCCGGGAACGCCGTCGGTGATCTCGTAGTCGACGGTGATGGTCCGGAGCGACGGCAGCGGGCTGACCATGTCCACCCAGAATTCCGCCGTGCCGTCGGCTTCGCCTACCTCGACGGCGATGTCCCGGAATCCGAGCACGGGCAGCGGGTCTCGGTCGCGCACTGCGATCGTCGCCGAAGCCTGGGCGGGATCGATGACGTAGCCGTCGCCGGGCTCCAGCGTGACCACGAAGAACGCGTCCGCCTCATTGCCGTCGTTGGCCTCGGTGAGGTACGCCCGCGTGATCCCGGAATTTCCCGTCAGGATCGTGTGCGTTCGTGGGCTCAGCAGGCCGTCCGGGACCGCGCTGCCGATCTCGGCGTGCGAGACGGTCACCGGCAGCGGCGCCTCGGTGTGGCCGTCGTGCACGATCCGGTAGTAGAGCAGGGCGCCTTCGTCCACCACCCTGGTGATGGCCCGCACGCCAACCGTGTAGGGATCGTCGTCCAGAATCGTGCCCCGAACCGTGGTCGGGCCCGTTGGCGTCCAAAACTCCGGCCGCCCGGGGTGCAGCGTGAACTCGTAGTGCCGGTCCGGGGCCTTGTAGTCGTCGTCGTCGTCGAAGGTCAGGTGCAGCAGGGATTCGCCGGATCCCATCCCGAACGCCATGTATTGCTGTGCGCCGACCGGTCCGCCCGTGATGGTGAACTCGATCGGGTTCTTGTCCTCGCCGATCCGTTGCATTATCAGGATCAGCGGGTTGCCCTCGATCACCTCCGGGTGGTTGAAGACGATTTGCACCTGCGGCGCCACGTCGTTGTCCGCCACGTCCACCGTCACCGAGTCGGCGCCCGTGATCTGGTACTCGCGCGCCGGCTTCACCGTGAAGGTCAGCGTGCTGTCGGGAATGTCCCGCCAGTCGTCCGGCGGCGTCAGGACGATCTCCTTCACGGCTTCACCCGCGGCGAAGACCACGTTGGTCGGCGTGGTCACGGCTTCGCTGGCGAAGTTGCCGTCGAGGAACCCGCCGGGGTCGTCGACCGACACGCCCACGATCGACTCGACCGCCGTGTTGTTGGTCCGGGTCAGCGTGAAGGTGACCGGCTCGCCCTCGGTGATGCTGGTGGTGTCGGCGCTGAGGCTGATGGTCGGGAGGTCGTCGTCCTGGATGCGCACCTCCGTTATCGGGGTGCGGCGGTCTTGACCGTGGATAGTCCAGGAAGCCCTGAGCTTGAGAGTGTCCCGGGGTTCGTAGTCCACGTCGTCCCCGGTGGCGATGGTGAGCGTCTGCGTCTGGGTCTCGGACGCCACGAATGGGAGGAAGCGGTCCGTCAACGGAATCGCCGGGAATGTCACCTCGTAGACCCGGTCGGTGGGATTGGTTCCATCGGGTCGCTGCTGATTGGGTTCCCACGTGTCCACCCGCACGGTGAACGGCTCTATGAGGTACCCGTAAACGCGCTCGACGGAGAGTGTGATCGACTGGCCCTCGGGCACCGGTTGCGGCGCAATCGAGGTGAAGCGGATCTGCACGAGTGGCGTCTCGCCGGGGCCATCAATTGTGTGCGATCTGCTTCCGTTCACGGTCCAGTATTGGGCCTCTTCGGCGTCGGTCAGGGCAGTTCCGTCGGCGGCCTCGATGCGTATGATTTCCGCCGAATACTCCCAATCGCTAGGGTCGTCAATCCCGTTGTGGAGAACTTCGATCCGACCGACGACGCTCCGCTGGTTGCCGGTGAGAGTCAGGGGGAATTCCTGGTAGCGGTTGCCGGTTAGCGGGTCGATGGGCCAGTGGGAGTGCCGTGGACCCGCCCACCCGCGGTTGTGCTCCACCCGCACCACGAAGGACACCGGCTTGCCAATGTCCTGCGCGCGGCGGCTGACCATGAAGTGCAGCGGCCAGCGCTCCTCGATTTCGTCCCAGTGGCGAAAACTCCGTCCGTCTTCGTAGTAGAAGAACCCCTCGGCGGGGCCGGGCGTGCAGTCGCCGGTGCCAGGGCAGAGAAGCCAAGCCTCACCTGCTTCCCACGAAGACTCGTCGTAGCCGACCCAGCCCCACTCGAGCGTTAGCTCCTGGGCGGTGTCGGTGTCGGAGACCGATATGCTGTCAAAGGTCCCGTGGCCCGATTGCCCAAGCAGATAGCCGGTTCCGGGAAGCACGCGGACGGTGACCAGGCCGGCGCTGGGCAGGTCGCGCTCGTCGTCGGGGGCGGTGAGCGTGAGCGTGTGGGTCGTGGCGTTTGCCGCGAAGGTGATTTGCGAGGGAATGACGGGCGCGGGATCCCAGTGGTTGCCCCGCAGATGGTCGTTCGGGTCGTCCACGCGGATGTTGACGGTCAGCTCGGAGGCCGCGTCTCCGCCGGTGCGGGTGAACGTGAAGCTGCCGGATTGCCCCTCCACAATCGAGTTCTGATCCCTGGCCACGGTGACGATGGTGCTGCCGCTGGGAGGATCGTTGATCTCGACTTCGACCTGGTTGGGAGTTCCCTCGGTATAGCGACTGCCGCTGATTGACTCGATGTCGGCGAGCAAGATGTCGGTGGTCTCAACCTCACCGTCGACGTAGGGGTAAACCTCAATGGTGGCGATGGTCTGCCACGGATCGAGCGTCACGTCGTGGTAGAGCGTGCTGGGATTGACGCCGAAGCCTTCCTGGCGATTCGCTTCGCTGGTCTGGACCCGGACAGTCACCGATTGGCTGGTCGGGCCGTCGACGCGGACGATTTCGAACACCACCTCCTCACCCTCGGTGACCGTGGACCGATCCGCCTCGATCGTGACCAGACCGTTGGTGGCGCCGGTGTCGGTGACGTCGATCGAGGTTTCCCGAAATCCCTGCTTGACGGTCCAATACTCGGCCTCGGCGGACGCGCTGAGGTCGGCGCCGTTGGCGTTTTGCAACGGTCGAATCGAGGCCCAAAAGCCCCAGTTGGTCTCGGTCTCGCCGTTGGTGGTGATCCGCAGCTCTTCCTTCACCTCGAGATCGGTTCCCGACAGGTCGAGGGGAAAGTCCTTGTAGAAGCGGCCGGAGTTGGAGTCTTCGGTCCAATCGGCGAGCCGATAGTCTGCGCCGCTGCGATCGGTCTCCAGCCTGACCGTGAAGACCGCTGTCTGGTTCGCGTCCTGGGAGCGTCGCTTCACCACGATGGCAACCTTGTCGCCCTCGGTCGCGTCGGCGTCGTTGACGCCGTCCTTGCCGAAGTTGAGCTCCAGCTCCTGGGCCGTGTCGTTGTCGGTGACCGTGACGCTGGCCGAGGGCTCGAGTCCCGAGCCGCCGACGAGATAGTCGCGGGAGTGCCGCAGCGCGACCTCAACGTCGCCGTCCGCCAGGTCGCGCAGGTCGTCGGGAGTCGCTAGCGAGAGCGTTTGGCTGGTCTCGTTCGCCGCGAACTCCACCTGCGTGGGAAACGTGGGCGGCGGGTCCCAGTGGTTGCCGCGCAGGCGATTGTCCGGGTCCTTGACGCGAATACCCACGGTCAATGGATCGGCCGTTTCGCCGTCGCGCGTCAAGGTGAAGGCGGCGGTCCCGCCTTCGGCGACCGAGGCCTGGTCCGCGCTGATTGTGACGCGGCTGAATCCGGCGGGCGCCTGCTGCACGTCGGAGACCGGCACGGAGGCGATGCCGGGGCTGCCGACCACGTAGTTGCCGAGGGATTGATAACGGTCGTTTGACGGCAGGACCTGCGCCTTGAGCTCCAGCGTGCCCGCATTGACGTCTGGATCCACGAAGGCGCCCACGGTGAACGTGGCCACGCGGGAGTTGACGGCGAACGTCACCTGATGGGTGTGCTCGGTCTCGTTCTGGCCCAGCGCGTCTTCGTGATGCGGCTCCCAGGTCTTTACCCGGACATGCCTCTCCGCCACGCCGCCGTGCCAACGTGTGAGCGTGAAGCTGGTCAGCCCACCTTCGGAGACCCCAAGATCATCGGCGGCGATGGTGACCGTGTTTGTGGCATCGCTGAAGGTCTGCGCCCGCGCCGTGTCGGAAAGGTCGACGGCGAAAACCGCCGCGGCGCCGGCCACCAGCATGAGGACCAGGCGAAGAAGGGGTGCGGCCGCCTTGGCCAGGCGCACTCTGGTGCCGCCCGACCTAGCTGTCGGAGCGCGTCGTTGACTCCTGAGCAGGCCGAACAAACATTCCCCCCGGACCGGAGGGCAACCGCCACTTTGGGGTCGCCCCGAGACTGCGGCGCAATCTCTCCGTGCAGCTCCCCGCGGCTGCAACCGGTACTACGCGAGTAGTCTAAATAGACCAGTATTAGAGTCGCGTGAGAAAGCGCCACGGAGGCATGTGACCATCGTTAGACTTTTGGAAAACACCGCGCTTTAGCCAGATTTACCACCACCGTTCGCCTGCCCTGACGCTGTGCGGCTGTACGAATGGTTGCTAGGTATAAACCTCACTTAACATCGACACCATTAGAGCCCTGTGAGAAACGCGTGGAAACTCATGTGAGTATTGTGAGACCTAATTCGATTTGGTATATTTCCACCACTCAGCGCCAGGACTTCCAGCGCCCGCGTGCATACACACAACGCTCCGGTCGGCGCCGAGGCGGAAGCGGTCGGCGACGCGCGCGATCCCACGTCCCGGATGGCGGAAGCCTGCTTCCGCGTCACCGGGATGCTCGACGTCGACGACGCGGTGCAGGCGCTGGTGGACGAGGCCCGGTCGATCACCGACGCCCGCTACGGGGTGCTTGTGACGTTCGACGACGCCGGACACCTCGAGGACGCGGTGATGTCGGGGATGAGTCCCGCCGAGCGCGAACGGCTATCGGGGCTGCCCGAGGGCCAGCAACTCTTTGCGCACCTGCGGCACCTGCCGGGTGCGCTTCGAGTCCAGAATCTCCGGACCTACACCGCGTCACTCGGCTTTCCCGCCGACGCGATGCTCGCCGAGAGCTTTCTGGGAATGCCGATGCGCCACCTGGGCCAGCAAATCGGATGCGTCTTCCTGGGCGGCAAGCTCGATGGCACGGAGTTCACACCGGAAAATGAACGCATCCTGGGCATGTTCGCGTCCCACGCGGCCGTGGTGCTCACCAACGCACGGTCGTATCGGGACGAACAGCGGGCCAAGGCCGAGCTGGAAGCCCTGATCAATGACTCTCCGCTCGGCGTGCTGGTGTTCGACGCGCGAACCGGCAATCTCCTGACCGTCAACGAGGAGACGCGACGCATCGTGGGGGGCATGCGCGGGCGCGGCCACTCGCTGGAGGCGCTGTTGGGCGTGATGACCTTTCGCCACCCGGATGGGCACGAGCTCGATCTCGACGAGCTGCCGCTGACCCGCGCCCTGAGCAGCGGCGCCACCGTGCGCGCGGAGGAGCTCGTCATCGAGCATGCCGATGGACAAACGGTGCGCGTCCTGGTCAACGCCAAGCCCATCCGCTCGGAGGAAGGCGAGATCGTGTCCGTCGTCGCCACCATCCAGGACATGTCGTCGCTGGAGGAGGTCGAGCGCCAACGGGCCGAATTCCTGGGAATGGTGAGTCGCGGGCTGCGCACGCCGCTGACCACGATCAAGGGGTCCACTGCGACCGTGCTGAGCTCGTCCGCCCGGCCCGATCCGCAGGAGATGCTGCAGTTCTTCCAGATCATCGACGATCAAGCCGACCGGCTGCGGGAGCTGACGGCCGACCTCCTGGAAATCTCGCGCATCGAGACCGGCAAGCTGTCAGTCGCACCGCGACCGACCGACGTGGCGGAACTGGTCAACGAGGCCGCGCGCGCGTTCGAGCAATCCGACGCCACGCAACGCCTCCGTACGGTCCTTGCGCCTGAACTTCCCCCAGTTGCCGCCGAGGCTTCTCGTCTGCTCCAGGTGTTTCGCAACCTGCTCGGCACCGCGTCGCTTCTCTCACCGCGCGGTTCCACGATCACGCTGACGGCTTCCAAATCCGACGCCCACGTGGCGATCTACATCGCCTTTCAGGGCACCGAAATACCGGCCGACGACCGCCCGCATATCTTCAGCAAGCTCTACCGGCTGTCCGACGAATCCGCACACACGGCGAGCACCAATCTGGGCTTGGCGATTTCCAAGGGAATCGTGGAAGCTCACGGCGGGCGAATCTGGGCGGCAAGCGATGCCCCTGCGCGCGGATCGCAATTCGTCTTCACCCTGCCCATGGCAGCGCTGGACGAGCCTGCCGAGGATGCCTCGCCGCCGCTCGAGCGTACGTCGGATCAGGTGTCGACCGGCTCCGCGAGTCGCGAGGCGATCGTCGTCCTTGACAGTGACCCGCGCCTTCTGCGCTACGTTCGCCATGAGCTCCGCGACGCCGGATTCAACCCCTATGTCGCCGACGACTACTTAATGCTCAAAGACCTTGTTCGAACGCGCCGGCCAAGCCTGGTTCTCGTGGACGTGAACGTCCTCAGCTTGGACGGCATTTCCTGGAACACACGACTCGCCGAGATCAGTGACGTGCCAACAATCGCGCTCTGCGATCGGGAGAGCGATCCTGACCTTTCCGCCGCCCTCGAGTCCGGCGCCGTTGACTATCTGACCAAGCCCTTCTCGCCGAACGAGCTCCTCGCACGAGTAAGAATCGCGCTGACCAGGGCTCCTGCCTCAACCGCCGACGACCAGAGTCACCACTTTGTGCTCAAGGATCTCTCGATCAACTACGCGGCGCGTACCGTCACGGTTGCCGGACGGCCGGTCCAACTATCGGTCACCGAATACAATTTGCTTGCGGAACTGTCCACAAATTCCGGACGGGTATTGACCCAACATCACCTCCTCCAACGAGTTTGGGGACCCGGCCATTTGGACAATTCACAGATTCTCCGCACGTACATCAGATACTTGCGGAGAAAGCTCCACGACGACGTCAGCGATCCCAAATACATCTTCACATCGCCATCCGTGGGCTACCACATGCCGGCACCCCCTGCTCCGGATGCCGCTGACGAGTCACTCTGATGCTGTCTCTCATTTCGATTCACGTCTCATTGAAATCTGATCCCGGATCCTCAACGATGGGCTGACAATGGCTATCCGCATCGTCACTGACAGCGTGGCCGACTTGCCCCCTGACGTTGCACGCGCCAACGAGATTTCTGTTGTGCCGCTATATGTCTTGATCGGCGGCGAAGCATTTCGGGACGGTATCGACATAGACGCCGATGCGTTCTATTCCCGCCTGATCACACTCGCCAAACTGCCGACCACGTCGCAGCCATCCGCTCTAGACTTTGCAGATGTATATCGCCGTTTGATAGACCAGGGTCATGACATCGTCTCGATCCATGTCAGCTCAAAGTTAAGCGGCACGCTAAACTCGGCGGAGCTGGCCAAGTCTGCGATCGGAGAGCCTCATCGCATCGAAATCGTCGACTCCCTACTCGCCGGCGGATCGCAGGGGCTCTTGACCCTCAGCGCGTCGGGGTGGGCGAAGGAAATGACCTCGCACATCGACGTGGCGCAACGCGTACGCGAATCCGCATCTGCAAATTTCGGTTATATCACGGTCGACACTCTGAAATATCTTAAAATGGGCGGCCGCATTGGCAAGGCGCAAGCATTCCTGGGCGGCCTACTGGATTTCAAACCGATCGTTTGCGTTCGCGATGGCGAGGTGCACCCGGTCGAGCGTCCTCGAACTCGCCGTCGAGCCATTGCCCGGCTCACCTCAATAGTGCGCGACTTAGCCCCGATCCGAAGTCTGCACGTGAGCTATACCACCGGTGCTCAGGATGCCGTCGTCATTCGCGACGCGCTGGCCGATCTCGTGGATCCGGACGCGCTTGTGGAGTCACGGTTTGGACCGGTCCTGGGCACGCATCTTGGTCCCAACACCATTGGCGTGGCAGTAACTCGCGCGAACTCCGCCGGGTACTAGAGCTGGGATGATACGGGTGACAAATCCGGGAAGCGGATCCAGCGACCGATGCGGACTTGGCGGGTGAGCCCCGCGCGGCGGATGCGTGGGTGCCATTGGCTAGCGAGGCGCACGGAGAGAGGGAATTGGGCTAGGGTTTGGCAAGCTACGGTGCGGAGCCACGTACTGCGCAGTGAATACTCTCAAGAGTTATCACAATTGTGGAGTGGCCAAGCGCTGTGGCAGGCCCGCCGGCTCCGCCCTTCGCGGCAAACCAAGGCTCCCAAACCTGTAAGAACCTCGTTGGAGCCCACACCCGGAATTGAACCGGGGACCTCGTTCTTACCAACTATTTCGCTGCTAGCGCTGTGGCACACACCAGTAGACTGCGAGCGAAACGCATCACATTATGGTGTGGTGGGTTTTCCGGGGCCTGTAATCCCCGGGCCGAATGACCCGAAACGACGTTTAGCTAACCGGTACGACCCAAAAAATCGCTCGCAACGAGCTCCGAGAGTACCGGATCGTTGCCGCACCGAGGCGATCCGACCTCGACTAGCGTGGCTCCGGGGCTTGGCCAGTCGCAACTGTGCCGAGCGCCATCGTGCAGTCGATTCTGAACGGGGCATTCCGCCAGCATGCGGATACTCATCCTGCAAACGCGCCCGTGCCAAGCCGCAACCAAAGCTCCAGACCCTCGTGGCCTTCTGCTTGGTACTGGAAGCTCACGGCCACCGTAACGTCAATCGGCACGGTGGCGCTCCGTCGCCAGCGCGAGTTGTGTATGCAAAGCCGAATTCGCATCTGATCTGCCGTCGCCGACGGCGGCTGAGGACAAGCGCTTGACGCTAGCCGGGCACCGGTTGTCGCAACGCCTCGCGAACACGCTCGACCGCAGCTGCCAGGTTAGGAACGCTGCGCTCTTCGTTCGCATGCAGGAACAGGAATCGGCACGCCGCAACCCACTGTTGGAGCGACTCCTCCAGAGCCAATGCATAAGTCGCACCCTGCAATTCGTAACGCGCCAGCGCCTGATCAACCGCCTCACCGTCGCGTAGGGCGTCAGTCTTGTAGTCCACTACGACCAAACCTCCGTCACCGGTCTGATACATCAGGTCGATAAAACCCTCGACCAGGACTTCGCGCCCGCTTCCGTCGGAGATGGGTGCGGCAACGTAGACCTCTCGCCAATAGCGGTCTGACGCGACGGCATCTTGCAGGCTCGGACTGCCGAGGGCAGCGCGAATCAGTCGCGAGACGTCCGCCGAAGCACTCGGACCCAGGCCTTCGGCGGCGCTCTGCGCCTTCGCAACCGCGCCTATTGCGATTTCGTCAGCCGCTTCAATGTTGATCGTCTGGAGTGCCGCATGGACGGCGCGGCCGATGCCGGTGCCAGCGCGTCCTCGACGCCACGGCGGCAAGTCATCGGCTGGTTCGTCTTTCTCCAGATTGCGATCTTCGGGACTTGTGCCCTTGGCAAGGCTTGTGGCGGACCTAACGTGGAAGACGGAGTTTTCGCGGATCGCAGCCTCGCGCTTTTCGAGCCACTGCTCGCGGCTGTCTGCCGTGTCAATTCCTTCCTGTAGCTCTGCATCCCTGACCCTCTCCGCCGGTGCCCTCTCCCCTTCTGCACGATCATCCTGCTGAGGCAGTACAGGCGTGAAGCGGCGAAATAGAGGCGCATTTGCGTCAATCGAATGCTGATCAACTAGATCGGCGATTATGTGTGCGTCCGTCGTCGGGCTGTCGCCTGCCTTCCGATAGAGACTGATAACCAGATGGTCGCGGGCTCGGGTGGCGGATACGTAGTTCAGTCGAACGCGTTCGGCGCGCTGCATACTTGCTTCACGCTCATATAGTTCGGCGTAGCCGCGCGTCTGCAGACTCTTTCTGAAGTACAGCTCAGGTGCCTCGCCGGTGCGCCAGAGTAAGCGGGGCCGCTCGTCGCGAGGCCGGACGTTTAGACCGGCAAGTACGACCACCGGAAACTCGAGGCCCTTAGCCGCGTGAATCGTCAGGATACGCACGGCGTCGTGGTCGGACTCCGGCACGACGGACTCGACAACGCGGGTATCCTCGTCGGTCTGATGCTGGGCCCACCTTAGAAACTCGTTGAGAGTGCGCCCGCCGCGATCGCTGAAACCGCGGGCCTGGTCGAGGAGGAATCGCAGCCGCTGCCAGCGGTCACGCGGACGCCGGTCGACGACGGCTAATTCCATCAACCGCCGCTCCCGGATCACGCGTTCAACCAGAGCACTCACCGACAGTCCCCACCGTTCGACGGCGGTGGATCGGAACCATCGCAGCGCCTCAGCGACAGGATGGCCGGCGGGAATCCTGTCCGGAATCTCTGCGCGATAGTCCCAGTGGCCGCTGGCCTCTCGCCAGCCCAGCAGGTCTTCGTCGGAACAAGCAAACGCCGGTGATCGCAACGATCCCACGAGCGCGACTTCGTCGGTTGGATCATCGAGCGCACGGAGAATGCCGAGCAGCCTGGCGACATCCTCACTGTGGTAAACCAATGATCGGCTCTCGAGCCGGTAGGGGATGTTTCGCTCGTCGAGTTCAGGGAGCAACTGGCTGAGTCCCGTGCGCGTGGGCACCAGCACCGCGATATCGGAGTAATTTGCTGGCCGCCACGCTCCGTCGATCTGGTCGAGCACCGGCCACTCGGCCTGCCGCACATCAGCAATGATCTCTCCTAACTCCTGCGCTTCAGCTTGTCGCACAGCAGGAAGCAACGCCTCGAGTTCGTCGCCGGCGACCACAACGCCAGGCGCGGTTCGCCCCGCCAATCGCTCGCGGTGGGCCTGCAAGTCTTCCCAGACTGCTTGGCCACCGCTCGAGTCATCCTGCATCAGCGGCCCAAAGACCGCATTCACAAAGTCCGTGACACCTGGCTGCGAGCGAAAGTTCTGGATGAGGTGCACGCGCGAGCTCGCGTGACGCTCGCGAACAGCGGTGTATTGCTCGATATCTGCGCGTCGAAAGCGATAGATCGACTGTTTGGGATCGCCGACATAGAAGAGGCCGCCCTCTTTCTCACCGGCAATGGCATCGGCGATCTCGGCTTGGAGCGGATCGGTGTCCTGAAACTCGTCGATCAGAATGAAGCGAAACCGATCGCGGATGCGCGCGGCCACTGAAGGGTTGTCACGCAGCAGCGTGCGGCAGTGGACGAGCAGGTCCTGAAAGCCGAGTCGACCGTGGCGGCGGCGCTGGTCCGCGTAGTCGAGTACGAACTCCCGGATCGCGTTATAGATGGGCGAGCAAATGCACTCGACGACTTCGAGCCGCAGCCGCTCGCGACGCTCGTGGAGGCTTCGCATCGCGTCGCGAATCTCATTGAGTGCCTCACCAATCCAATTGCCTCTCGCACCCACATTCCCAACGCGGAGCGACGTCGGAGTTGAGTGTTCGAGCAGCTTGGCCAACGCACCATGATCGTCGGCGGATTCGCTCAGACGGTCAGCGAAGATCTCTAAGTCTTGAAGACGCCGATTGAGGCGATCGTGGTCATTGGTACATGCGCCACGCCGCTCAATCACGGATCGCAAATCGGAAACGAATGCAGCAACGTCGACACGCCCAGCGGCCATGGCCGACGTTTCGGGCTGCGCCCGATCCCAATCCTCATGCACCTTGCGCGCGACCTCCGCCAGATGGTCTAGGGTCACGCTGGCGTCGAACGCACTGCGCATTGGATCCGTAAGCTCCGGACGTTCAAGCATGTTGTCGAGACAGTCGCGCCAGCGCTCGGCGAGCTCAATGCTGGACTCGGTGTCGTCGACGATCTCAAACCCTGGCGGAAGTCCTGCCTCAAGCGGATAGAGCGCGAGGATGCGCGCGGCGAAGGCGTGGATGGTTTCGATTGCAGCGCTTTCGAGCTCCTCCAGCGCAGCCTCGCATCGTTGTTGGCGCTCGCGATCGGCTGAGTTGTCGGATTCTTCTTCGAGGCGTTCCAGGATTCGGTCGCGTAGCTCGGCGGCAGCCTTTTCGGTGAACGTGATCGCTGCAATTCCAGAACCGTCGACCCGACCTGAGGCAATCAAATTGACAATCCGCTCAACCATTTGGTGCGTTTTGCCAGTGCCAGCTCCAGCCTCGACAAATAGTGTCTCATCGAGCGCTTGCTCGATTCGGGTTCGATCTTCCCGATCGCTCAGTTGGATGACGGCGCTCACGTTGCATCGCCGTCCACGAGGGAGACGTAGCCTGCCAGCCGCGGATCGTAACGGGTCGCATTCCAGGTGGACTGGCGGTCGCGCGAGCAGACTGCGTCATAGGCGCAGTGTTCACAGTTCTGCGGACCATGATAGGCGTCATCGCCCGGATGGGCAGGGTAGTGCCCCCGTCCAATTCCGTCGACAATGTGCCCCAGCACATCGCGAAATCGATCGGTTGCAGTGTCGCCCCAGGTCACCTCAAGGCTGCTGAAATCTCCACGGTCGGTGATAAACCAGTATGAGGATGTGACCTCTACGGACGAGGGATCACTGCTCTGCTGCGCTGCTGCGACCGCATAGACAGGAAGCTGGAGATACTGGCCCCGAATCACGGGGTCCTCGTCTAGGTCGCTTCGAGTAGGCCTCAATCGACCCGTCTTGTAGTCGATAACCTCAAGGCGGCCGTCGTCGGCTGACTGATCGATTCGATCGATCTTGCCGCGCAAATGCACCATTCGACCGTCGGGCAACGTGAGCGACACCGGCGGGCTGCCTGCAAGACCAAAGGCGTACTCACTTGAGACCTGAATGACCCCGCGGTCGGCTCTGCGCTTGTTGTCCTGGGTTAGGAATTCCTGGAGGTCATCCTGGATCAGCTGACGTTCTCGCTGCCACAACAGGTCGCGTCCGGTCACGCCCCGCCGCTCGGCGGCGTCACACTTGTCGCCGGCGATGGTTGCCAGGGAGCGGCGATGTGACTCCGTCCATTCATCGTTCGGAGTCTGGGGGCCTGCGACGCTGCTGAAGAACGTATGCAGGATGTCGTGAATGAGCGCACCGCGTTCCAATGGCGAAATCACCAGGTCATCCTCGGCCTCGTCTTGTTCGGCGACTCTGAGCACTCGGCCGAGGAAATAGCGATAGGGGCAGACTGCCCAATCTTGTAGAGCGCTTGGCGAGTGCGGTCGTTGGGCATAGCTCGGCGTTCCGCCGACGATATGCCCGTCCCACTCGCCAAACGAGTTGCTGCGCCGCGCTTTCTGAAGGACCAGCCCGCGCCTTAGCGGGAGCTCGCTTCTGACGAGGAAGTGATCTTCGGGCTTTGCGGCGCGGCGGATGCTGCGGAGGTCGTACTCCTGCCTCGCTCCGGGGACTAGCGCATTTGCCACCGACCACTCGAATGAGGGAACTGTGTGGAACCAAGTGCAACTGTCGAGAGCGTCGATCTTTGATCCGTAGACACGCCGCCCGTGGAGAACAGTGGCGGATTCGAGTAGCCAGCGGCTGGGAAAGCGCGCGCGTTGTCCCCGGACATCGGCGCGTGGATAGCTGAGGTGGCGTTCCTCCGCCGACCAGAGCGCAGCCAGATACTCGGAGCGCCGCCGGCGCGCCCGATCGCGAGCGCCGCTGAGCCCGGCCTCGTTTCGCAGCGGTTCGGGCAACAGTGGGTCTTCACGGTCCAAGCCGGGCAGCGAGCGTTCGGCAGCTCCGACGATGAAGACTATGTCCCAGTCGGTCCCCACTCCCGCAGAAAGCGGCCCGACGAAAACGCCACGGCCGAAGTGACCAACCCGCCCGGAAGGGCGGTCGAGACAGCGCTCAGCGGCAGCGCGGAAGGACGCCGGGTCGGTCTCGCCCAACTCGTCCAGTTGGGCGAGCGACCTGAGAAGATCATCGACGGCGCCCCACGCTTCAACCTCGCGCGCCACATCGGCGGATCCGTCCATGCCCAGACGCGCCGCGAAGGCGTTACGTCCGCCCAGATAGCGCTCCAACAGAACCTCCGCGCCGCGGGCATAGGCTGACCATGTTGCGGTTCGCGAGATCCTTCGAATCCCATCGACAAGCTCGCGGACGAACTCCCGAAACTCGCGCAACTCAGCGAGCTCCCGCTCCATCGCGAGCACACGCCACGGGTGTTCGTCCTCCTCGTCCCGCTGCAGCCTGCTGAGTTCGCCCTCAATCTTGGTGCGGTGCTGAGCAAGGCGCTCAAGCCAGTGGCGCGGGTCACGGAGGAGGTTTGCCCTGCGAGCAATTCGACTCCATCGGGCTGCCGGAGCGATCTGTCGGTTGGCTCTGAGGATGGGTGCTCCCGATAGCCAGGGCGCAACGGCTTCGTCCCACGAAATCCGTTTCGGCGTAGAGGCCAAACGCTCCGCGATCTGCAATAGCGATAGCAGCGTTCGCCCGACAATCGTTTGGCCAGATGTGATCGGCAGGCGGCCGTTCCAAGGGATTTCGGCGGCGTCGAGCTGTTCGGCTGCAATTCGCTGATAGGGGTCAGGATGGGCGTAGAGGATGGCCGCGCGGTGCAGAGGTCGACCGCCGCTCAGGCGATGGCTGAGCTGGCGAATCGCGTCACGGATTTCTTCCTCGGCGTCGGGAGCCTGCAGAATTTGGCTCACAGCGGGAGACTCATTGACTGTCAAGTTCTCCCTTGGCTCAGGCCAACCGCTAAGGGCGTTCTTGTCGACCGTCGGGTCACCACTGAGTCCGACCACCACTTCGAGCGGTACCCGGTCCGAAAGAGCGGAAACAAAGCGTTTCTGGCGCAGGGTCAACTCGCCGGGGAAATAGAGCACGACGCCCCCAATGTCGCGCAGGATCACCGCGTCCTGTTCGAGCACCTTGGTTGCAGCCACCACGAGGTCGCGCTCGTCATAGAAGCTACGCACACGACTGCGAAAGTCTCGGTAGCGATCGACGAGACAACGGTGGCGTTCCGAGTTGGCCCCAATTCGGTCAAGAGCTTCGTCGTCACAAATGTCGAGTTCGGAGAAGGCGAACTCGAGGCTTTGAAGAGCCAGGCCGTCGAGGAGGACATCGCCGAGGAACGCCTCGCGCACATCATAGACAGCGGCACGAATGGCCTCGATGCGATAGACGGTGCTGAGCGGTCGCCGCCCGCCCGCCGCGAGCGTCGGTGACCCGATTAGCTCAATCAGGCGATCCAGCACCAGCATGCGCACGTTCACGACGCCCCCAGGACGCATGCCGAGGACCCGACGAATACTCAGTCCGGCCAACACATTCGGTGGCACAACCGTCACAGGGGCCAGTCGATCGTCACGCTTAAGTCGATCGATCGCTCGCTCGAGCACGACCAGACCAGCACGCCCAATGACCGCGACCGAGACGCTAAGTTGCCTCATCACGTTGAGTGTATCGCCGCGACGCGATTAGCCTTCGGTCGAGGCGCCAAGTCAACCGCCATTCGTGCGGATACCATAGATCCCGGCGATAGGTCCATCAGGCATCGCGCCGCGAATCTTGCTCCCCCGACGGTCGAAATCCCTACACTCTTCGCGCCACGCCCATGGCGCTGGACTACGATTTGCAGCGACCTCCTCTTCGCAGTCCAATTCAGTAAATGCATCTCAAGCGAGACTGCGTCCCGCACCGCGTCCTCTGATAGTCCTTGCCGCGTCAAACGCCACAGCACAGAGCTACGCACCTAACATGCACTAGCCAAACTGCCGACCGCGACTCCGTCAGCCAACGAGCATCTTCTGCTTGGCTCAATCACGTCTCCACCTTGGTCGATCAATTGCCTACCGCTCGTACCATTAGAACTACCAAAGTACCTTAGAAGTCCAAGGTCTCCCCCTCCGTTTCCAAATCTTCATCCACTCGCTCAGGGCAGTCCTTCGACGTAATGTTGCAGTATCGACATTCCCGTGCGCTCGGTATCTTTCTCGCCGGTCTCTCAGACGCCAAACGCAGAATCAGATCGGTGACGTTCGAAATGAACTTCGAGTCAACCGCCGCAGCCGGAATGTCGATCTCATGGCCATCGTAGACGACTTTACCGTCAAACGAGATGCCTCTATGTTGACCCAACGATCGTGGAATCGCATACATATAAAGCATTACCTGAACACTGTGTGAAGGAAACGGCCGGCCAGTCTTTATGTCAATGACGACACCACTATCTTCTTGCTTCACAATCAGATCAGGCTTGCCGGCCAATTTTGCAGACCTACCTCGAAGAACAAAGCTGTTCTGATCTTCGGTGAACACGACATATCCTCGCTCCTCCCAATGCTGCCGATTCGCAGCAACATTCGCCGAATGATCAATCTGCCATGCCACGTCATCGAAAGTGCTGGGCTTCCTGTCCCAACTCCATCCCTCGTGATGCGCCTTGAACCATGCAGACCATTCGCAAGAGTTTTCTCCAACTAGCAGTTTCGTAAGCCATGTCACCCAGATATATGGTCCATCATGTCGAGAAACTGCCATATTGGCACTCCCTAGCTAGTCGCACCCGACCGTACCACGTTTTCGTCGCCACCGGAGGCTTCATTCAGTCTAAACGTCCCAGTTTCGTGTCGCTGAGAGATTCAATTCAATCTCCAATCTGTGACACACTCGACTAATCGTGGCTCATGTAGAGGATCCCAATATTGGGTACGACAAACACTGAATCATACACTCGGTTATCGAGCTATCACACTTGCGACCATTCAACTTGCCATAAATCTTCTCTCTTGAGTCTTATTGTGAGTCACAGTAGTGTGTATTGCGAGTTGACTCTCGGCACGGTCAATCAATCTCTCCAGTCTGAGCCACTAGGCATCCTGCTGCCCATTGGTTCTGTAACTCAGCTCCGTTGATTGGTTCAAGTCATCGGGGCAACTCTTGCCGCCGCATCACACCTCTGGCTCCAGGCTAGTGTGAGGTCACCGCTTCAATGGCAATCACCTCTCAAGGGAAACCCGGGGAGACCACAGAGGGCCAATGGCGCGCTTGTCTCGTGAGACCAGAATCTTCATGCTCTACGGTCGGCCGCGCACGAACACTCAGAGGTCTCCGAGCACGACTCTTTGGCGAGCCTCGCCGAGTTTCGAGAAGGGTTGCTCGCGAGCCAAGCCTATCTCGCGAATCTGCCCACGAATCTCTCTTTCAAGCACGGCGGGCTCGCCGATCTCTCCCATCCGATCGCCTGCGAGAGTGGCTTCGATGTCGCCGTGGTGCGCTTGAATTCAGCAAGTTCGTCAGCCGGCGTCGGGCAAGGATTCACAGTGTTGCTTGGGCGCGCTCAGTCCTTGAGCCCAACGTCCGCCGGTCTTTTGAAGACAATCGTCGAACACATCCGCCAGCGGCCAAACGAGCGCTATAGTCTTTGCTCGAGACTCGGATGAGGTGCGGACGCCGGCCCGTGAGAAGTGGCGCGCGATGCTCCTGGTTCAAGCCCGATGCAAGAGTCCCAGATAATCCGAAAAGGACTACTGAGCGGCTCCAATGCGCGCCAGGTCACCAAGTGTCCAGTAGTACCAGGGCCTTTCCTGAGACTCGTCATGACACCCTCTCAAAGCAAACGTGACTGCGCCGAGAAAGACGCATGCCGCGATTGGGGGCATCGCATTGATCCTTGAGCACTCGTTGCGAATCGGCGATGCGCATCGGATCGAACACATACCCGCGGCGACATGGTGGACCAAGTGTGAGGGACGAGGCGATGAACCTGACGGGCGAATGCGTGGCAGCTGGTGAAGCACGGTGTCGCGTGATCCAGACACAATCCGGTGAGGCGACCAGCACCCGGTCGAGTACGATTGGTTCATGACCTCACTTACAGAAGAACTCACCAATTGGGCTCAGGAACGCCCGGCCTGGCAACGCAGGGTGATGAGCAGAATTGCGGACGGCGAAAAGCTGGGGCAAGCCGACTACCGCCAAATCGCGAGTCTATTGGCACGCGGCGACTGCGACTCAGACTCAAGCATTTCGTTTGGCGAAGCTGCAGCCGTCCGAGAAGCAAGGCCAGCGGTGCGCTTACTGGAGGTAGAGACTGGCAAGAGCGTGAACGCGCTTGCGCATGGCCAAAAGCTCACATTTGGACCCGAAGGACTCACCGTCGTATACGGTGACAATGGTAGTGGCAAGTCTGGCTACGCTCGACTGCTCAAGCAAGTCGTGGGCGCACGGGTTCAAGAAGAAGTCCTTTCAAACATCTTTCTTGATCGCGCTGACTCGATTCCCGGCGCTGAGATTGTCTATTCCATCTGCGGTGTGAAGTCCGAACCCTGCGACTGGCATGAGGTACCACACGAGCTAAAGCGCATAAGCTTTTTCGACCAAAGCTGCGGGGACGCTTTTGTGACGACTGCATCCGAGGTCACCTTCAGACCGGCGGCCCTATACATTCTCGATGCGTTGATTGAAGCCTGCGATGGAATCCGCCAAGAGTTGGATCTGCTTCTACGTGACAACGAACGGCAGTCAGCGCCACTCCCGGTAGTGTCTAAAGGTGGGGCAGCGGCTCAATTCCTTGCACAGCTCTCGGGAACAACGTCCAAAGCTGAAATCGAAAGTGCCTGCGAATTCGACTCTTCGGCAGAAGGTAGAATTGCGAAACTAAAGAAGCTAGAAGCCCAGCTAAAGAGTTCCGACCCTGCCGAAGAGCGTAATCGCCTCAACGACCTGGCCACCCGATACGAGCTAGTTGCAAACCACCTGAGTCTGTTGAGCGTTCGGCTTGCTCCGGACGTCATAAATGACGTCGCCGAAAAGCGCCGACTGGCGCGTGAGCTTCGTGCCGCGGCAACGATTGCCGCTCAAGAAACCTTCGAAAGCGAACCAGTTTCCGGAGTTGGATCCGACACATGGCGCACTCTCTGGGAAGCAGCACGTAGCTTCTCCGAGACGGAAGCATTTGTCGGCGAGACATTTCCCATGGTCGACCAGTCCGCGAAGTGCGTCCTATGCCAGCAAGAACTCGACGACAATGCGCGGTCGCGCTTTCGACGCTTTGAAGCCTCCGTTCGCGATGAGACGGAGCGCCGAGCGGGTACGGCGGAAGCCGCCGTCGACGCAGCTGTCACTAGAGTTCGGGCGATCGAGGTTGCTCCAGCCACAGTCCTTGCTGCGTTCGAGATCCTTGGGCCAAGTAATCCAGCCCTTCTTGAACAATGTCGCACCGCTGTCGATAGCTTCGCCACGGTTGCGCAAGCAATAGCGCACGGCAAAGAGATTGCGGTGACAGACAACGACCAAATGGAGCGCATCGAGAACTCTCTGCTTGCCAAATCTGCCCAACTGCGAAGTGCAGCGTCAACGACAAGTGATAGCCAATACGACAAACGTCTGCGCGATATCACTGACGAGTTGACCAAGCTAGAAGACGCCGCGCTAATGAACAACGCGAGCTCAACTATCCTGCGTGAAGTATCGCGACTGAATGAACAGCAGACTATAGAAGAAGCAAAAAGGGGCACCAATACGGCCGCCATTACCAGAAAAAGTACTGAGTTCACCCGGGCATTTGTTACCTCTCAAATCCAAGACCGATTCGCCACCGAGTTGCATCGCCTCCGTCTACCGAGGGTCGTACTCTCTGATGTTGGGGGACAGAAGGGACAACTGAGGAAACAGCCTGCATTCGATGGTGCTGTGCAGCATCCTGACATCGACAAGGTCCTCAGCGAAGGTGAACAGCGTGCTCTTGGATTGGCGGGATTCTTCACAGAGGCCTCTCTCGACTCGTCTAAGTCAGCGCTGGTTTTGGACGATCCTGTCTCCTCTCTTGATCACGTGCACCGCGACCTCGTCGCCACGCGACTTGCGGAGTACGCCGCCGAGCGACAGGTAATAGTCTTCACGCATGACCTCGCATTCGTTTCCGAGCTCCATCGTGCGACCGTAAGGTCCGATATCGCCTTTGTCGAACGAACCGTTGAACGTCAGCAGGCTGGAGGACCTGGAGTCTGTTTGGAATCTCATCCGTGGAAAGCCAAGGCAGTCACAGCGCGATTGGGCGACATCAAAGCGGACCTTTCACGCGTCAAGAAGACTCTCGATACAGGAAGCCAAGAGGAGCAGGTTCGGGTAATCGCGGACTGGTCGGGCAAGCTCTCCGAAACCTGGGAACGAATAATTAGTGAAACAATCACAAGTCCCCTATTCGATCCAGGAACCCAACAGGTTAGTCCAAACATGCTCAAGCTGTTCGTGCAAATCAATGAGGGAGACAATAAGGAGTTCCAAGAAAGCTATAGCCGTATTTCGCGTTGGGCTCGGCGACATGACAAGAGTCTAGACACGAATTTTGTGCCGCCCGAAGTCGATGAATTGAGCCGCGAGCTTGAGCTCGTTAAGGCTTGGTTCGATCGGGTTCGCAAGTATCGCAGCTGAAGACGCGCCAAGCACCGATCTTGGATTGCGAATTCTTGGCCTCGGGCCAAGCGACCGCGCCTCGCAGAACACCGCCATGCATGTAGCCTCCAGCCAAACCTGGGCCGCCCTCCACAATACCCTGGGCAGGTCCGCCTCTCGTCGAGCCCCGGCCTTAGTCCAGCAGATCGCCGCAGACCCGACCCGGGCGCCGTGCGGATCGCGGCCGGCCGCAGACCGTGAGTTTCCGTAGATAGAAAAATCCCGACGTGCGTCAAAGCAGCTCTAAACAAGCCGTGGAGTCGGGCAAGTCTACGTGTTTGACACCACCCAACCCGGCCCCGCGAATCGCAACCATGTCTCTTCGCCTTTCGCGCGCATGGCTCAAACACTGCCGGTATCCAGGACGAATCCGGCACCTTGGACGCATGCAATCTTCGACGCAAGGGACCAGCCGCGACGCTGGTGGATCCCCATGGTCCGAGTCCCGCCGATCTGTCCTGAAGGCCGCCACTCGCTTCACGGAGGCAGCGAGCGCCCGACACCCATGACCGGTGGCAGTCTCTTCAGGACCATGGAGACCCGGCTCCGCCCGAGTGAAAGGCACGGGCCTCTGGGGACTTCACGTAGGCGCGAAACCCGGGACGACGGGCGCCGCGGCCTAGGGGCACCCGGTCGGGAGACTCAGTGCCCAACGGACCTGCGGCCACGCGAAAGCGCACCGCTAGGGCATCAGACCATCCTCCTTCAGGCTTACGGCCCGGTCACCACCGATGACGACGTGGTCCACGATCTGGATGCCCAGCAGCTCCGCCGCCGCCACCAGCTTTCGGGTCAGCGCGGTGTCGTCCGCGCTCGGCGTCGGATCACCGCTGGGATGGTTGTGGCAGATGACTAGGTGAGGAATAGCCGCGACCACCGCCGGCCGCAGCACTTCTGCCGGCCGGACCATGATGGCGCAGACATTGCCCTGGTAGATGACGCGCTGGCCGACCACGTGGCGCCGGCTGTCGAGGAGCAGCACCCGCATCTGCTCCTGGGCAAGCCCGGCCATCTCGGGCGCCAGGAGCTGCCACACGTCATCGGGGCAGTCAATGGTGGGCCGGTCGTCTTTGTTGCGTGCCGGCTGGGCCTCCACGCCGTAGCGCATGGTCAACTCGTGCAGAAGACGCAGATTGAATCTGAGCGCGTCCAGCAGGATCTCGTCGCGGGTGACGGTCGTCGTTTCGGTCATGTCGGCCTCCTTGGCTGTGGGTTGAAGAAAGCAATGGGGCCGCCTCCGAGATCGAAGACGGCCCCGGGCCACGCCGGGCTCCGGCAGTGGCAATGCAGCGGCGGGCCTCGGGTCCCGACGGACTGGGGCTTGCTGCGAGCGTTCGCCGAGGTGCCCGAGGTGTCCTGGGGTCGATCCGCGGCGTCGATGGTCCCTGCCGCGGCCCACGGGCTTGGGCGGGCTGCAGGCGCCATGGCGGGATCCCGGTGCACGCGGTCCACGGCACCGTTCCGTTAGTGACCTGGACCGGCCGTCACGCCGAGCACCGGGGCAAGCGAGACGACCGAGCCGCCGTGTCGCTTTCGGGACCCGGCGACCGGTCGCGGACTGCTACCGGGGACTGCGGCGCCAGATGGGTCTCGCGAAGCGACACCTCCTGGGGACGGCTGATTCGGCTGGGTCTCGTGCCGCCGGCAGAGACGCGGTTGCCAGTCGCTACCCGCCGGCCTCCGACTCAGCGCTGCCTGAGGGTGTTGACCACCCCGCCCAGCAGGGGCGCCAGCGCCGCCGCGGACGGACAGTCGATGAAGCGCTCCCCGAAGAGCCGGCGCATCGCCCGCCGGTTGCCGGCTTCCAGCTCGACGCCCAGCCCCAGCACTTCGATCCGGGCCTCGGCCGCGCAGTGGTTCAGATGCTGCACGGCCGGCGGGTCGTGCGGCTCGCCGTCGTGGATGATCACCAGCACCTTCAGCGTCTCGGGCCGCGCGGTCATCTCGTTCAGGATCGCCTCGTAGGCGGGGCTCATGGCGCTGCCGGTGATGGCCGGCAGTCCCGCCAGCCGGGCCAGCGCCCGCTCTGACGCGTCACCCGACCGCAGGATCCACTCCGCGCCCTCGAAGGCGACCACCCCGTGCCAAACCTCCAGATCCGCGCAGGCGAGGTGCAGGGTGGCCGCCGCTACCCGGGCCGCCTCCATCCGCGCCCCGTCCATGGAACCTGACCGGTCCAGCAGCACGCCCACCGCCACGGACTGCGGGTCGGGCTCCGGCTCCGCCGGCATCACGAAGGGTGTGGCGTCCTGGCTGCGGATTGCCGCCCGCAGGCTCAGCCGCCCGTGCCGATCGCTCCACTCCGGCGTGCGCGCCACCTCCGGCAGGGCGAGCCGCGCCACCAACTCCGACGCCAGCGGCTCCGCCGCCGCCAGCAGCGGGCCCGGCGGCGCCAGCAACCGCTCGGGGTTATGACCCGCCGTCGCCACCTCGGCTGGAAGCTCGTCGTCGTCCACCGCTGACTTGCCGGGATCCTGCCAGTCGGTCCCGCTTCCCGGCCGCGGCTCGGCCGGATCGGCACGCATCCCGCGACTTGGCGCCACCAGCACCAGCACCTGCTCGGGCAGGTTCTGCTCCAAATCCAGGATGGCCACGATCCGCTCCGCGAGGTCGTAGACCCGTCCCGTGTCCGGCGCCACCCACGCCCGCTCCACCAGCGGCTTCACCTGGCGCCAGCGCTGCTGGTTCGGCTTCGACAGCTCACCTTTCAGCGGCAGCACCAGCCGTTGGGCCCAGCGCCACTGCAGCGCCGCCAGCACCAGCCAGCGCGGGTCGTCCGGGTCCTGCAACTCCCCGCGCGGCTGTCCCAGCGGCGGGACGCGTAGGTAGCAATGCCGCGTCAAGGCCGTCAGCGCCCGGCGCACCGACCAAAACTGTCCGCCCATGATCCGCTCGATGCGCTCGTCCTCCAGCACGTTCGTGACCTGCTGCACCACCGGGGTTGCGTCGTCGCGCGGCGTCGTGTAGCGCGCATGGCCCACTTCGTGCACCAGCAAGCCGCGCGTCAGCAGGTACTGAGTCCGCGGCGGGCCCGGGTGGGCCCGCGGGTTCACCGTGATCGAACGCCGGGCGAAGTCGCAGACGCCGCTCAGGCAAATGTTCGGGTTGTCCTCGAGCTCCACCGCAAACGCGTAGGGGCCCAGGAACGACTTGCCGTAGGTCACGAGCTGCCGCTCGATGCTCGGCCACTGATACCACCGCACCGCCATCGATCGTCCTCCTTCTTGTCGGGAAACATGAGAGGCCCGCGCCTTGTGCGGCGCGGGCCTCGGTACTCGGGGGCTTCGCGGCCTCGGTCAGACGCCCACCGGTCGGTGATTGGCCACCATCTGCAGCAGCAGGTCGCGCGTCTCGCTCGTCACCCGCCCGTCGGAGTTGCGACCGGCCACTCCAGGCAGCCAGGACATCAGCGCCGCATCCGCCAGGATGCGTCCGGCGTCCCCCGGACCCTGCAGCGGCTCCCGCGCCAGCTCGCCCCAGGCCAGCAATCCCCGCGGCGTCATGTCCGCCGGCAGTTGCCGCGTGCGCCGCAGGGCGCGCGTCTCCTGGGCCACCCGCACCATCCAGGTGGCCACCGCCGCCGGCAGGCCCGTGCGCCGGCGCAGCAGCGTCGCCTCGTCCTTCGGCTCCAGGTAGTCGAACTCCAGCGTCACCGGGAACCGGTCCGCCAGCGCCGCGTCGATCGGGTTCACCAGGTACCCCTGGCCCTGGTTCATGGCCATCAGCACCATGAACCCGTCCACCGCCCGCACCTCGCGCGAGCCGTGCTCGGTCAGCACCAGCGCCCGGCGCGAGATCGCGCCCAGCAGCACGTTCAGCGTCTTGCCGGGCATGCGGTTGGCCTCGTCCACGAAGAGCACCTGCCCCTGCCGCATGGCCTGCGTCAACGGCCCGTCGGCCCAGGCATAGCGAGCCGCGGGGCTGCCGGTCTCCAGGTCGCCGCCCGCCGCCAGGCGACAGGCGATCTCTGCCTGCACCGTGAATGGGTCGGCCTCAGCCGACCGGTCCGGCACGTAGCCGCCCAGCAGGTCCACCGGCTGCATGGCCTCGTGGCCTTCGACGGTCCGCAGCTCGCGGTGGCCGTAGCGCGCGGCCTCGGTGGCGCACAGAGACTTGCCCGTACCCCGCGGGCCCACCAGCATGGCGTGCAGACCACGTTCCACCGCCAGGACCAACTGGCCGAGCTGGGGTCCGCAGAACGTGGCGCCCTCCACTCGCCGCGTCAGGGCCTCGGGCAGTCGACTGGGCACGACCAGTCCCGTCGCCCGGTAGGCGGTCAAGGCCTCGGAGTCGGTCAGCAGGGGCGCCAGGTCGTCCGAGGTCGGGTCGGGCCGCGCCTCGCACGCCACCTCGATCACCAGCCGGTGCAACCGGTCGTTGACCGGCGCCGGCGTCTGGTCGCGGAACAGCAGCCAGTACCAGAGCTCATCCGCCACCCGCGCCAGCGGCACGGCCAGGGACTCACCGACCTCTCCCTCAGCGGCTTGCCAGGCCGCCAGCAAAGCCTCCCAGGCGTCCAACAGGTCGATCGCGGACTCGCGGCTGGCGAACGCCTCCAGCAGCGCCACCAAGCCCAAATCGGCATCAACCCGCCGCAGTCCGGCCAGCGCCGGGCCGGCAAAGCTGAGGATCCGTTCGCCCCGCGTATGGCGTCGCGGCCGCCGCCGCAGCCACAGCCCGTCGCCGTCGGCCAGCCGCGTGCGCGCCTCGAGCACATCCCCTTGCAGGCCCATCACGACGGCCTCCAGCAGCGGCACCGCACACGGCGCCGGGCCGGCGTCGCGTCGCCGGGCCTGGGCCGGCAATGGCTCGTTCGCGGGCAGCCACGGCGCCAGCGCCGTGGCGTCTCTGCCATACAGCAATTGCTCCCTGATCTCCCAGCCGTGCACGTTGAGTCGACGTCCCATCGGGCACCTCCCGTCCTACGAAGTCATGGAACGCCCGCGCGGGCCCGGCCCCCGGGAGCCGGCACCACCCGCGCGGGCGCCGCCCCTCTTGGGGCCTATCGAATACGGACGCTCAGCCCAGCGCGGCGCCCACCGGTTCCATCAGGGCCCGCTGGGTGAGCTCCGCGATCCAGGCGGCCGCGGTGCGCCGGTCCAGCCGGCCGAGATCGCAGCCGTACCGCGCCGGCGCAGCGGTCACGACGTCCAGCCCCAGGCGTTCGCCGAGCAGACGCAGGGCTCTCACCTGAATGGGAAGAACGTCCGCCGTCGCGGGAGCGGTAGCCGGTGCCGCCAATTGCGCCGTCGGACGGCTCAGCTGACGGCACGCCCCGCTTGGGCGATCGATCCAATCGGGATCCACCGCCACCCGGTGCCAGGTACCGCGCGCGAGGTGCGCCGGGCGCACCCCGCCCGTCAACTGCCGGATCGCGGCCGCCGCCTGTCGCCGGGTGATATCGCTCACCGCGACGCCGAAGCGCACCGGCAGCTCCTGCCGCCAGTCGGTGCCGAGCAGCTCCGCCAGCAGGGTCATCTGCCGGTTGCGCGCCGGCCGCTCGCCATACGGCACCTGCCGAGCGACGCTCGCGTTGGGCCGCGCGGCGCTAGCGGTCGCCGCCGAGTGCCCGACCGCGTTCGTCACTTTCGTGGCGGCCGTCACCGGTCCGCCACGCCACACCATGCGCCGTGCTGCCTGCGGCAGCAGACGCCCTAAACCTGGAATCATGACGCTTCTCCTTTGCCCATTGAGGGCACGAAGACCCGCCGGATCCCATCGCCGACGGGCCGTTGGCCACCCCCCGGTGGCCGTCCCGCCGGCGCCTCAATACGCCGACCTCAGACTTCGACGCCCGGGGCGACCTCCCTACGCTCGGGCGTCCTACTCACTCGAACCGGGCAACCTCCCGTTACCCGGTCTCATCAATCCGTGTCGCGGACCCGCGACGGTTTTGCGTTGCGCGGGTGTCGCGACAGGGCCAGCGTGCCCGGAATGCGCCGGGACGCCTATCCAGGTTTCCGTAAACGTGGAGAGACGGGACGGCAAGGCCGCCGAGGAGATCAAGCGGCGGGAACAGCATCCGTGCCCCCATCCAATCAGTATTCGTTATGCGACGCGGCGGCTACTGCTGGTGAAGTGCGGGCGAAAGGATCTTTCGGATCTGGGCGAGGATTCCCCACCAAGATGGTGTCAGGCGCGCCCGACCTCGATAAGACTGGCGTAGTGTGAGGGAGTTGGCTTGCCGGCCATGCGTGTTGGGCGATAACTCGACCGTCGGGATCTTGCACGTTCGTTTCGGTGCGCTACCAATGCCGAATTACGAGGCCTCCCGGCTGGCGGATGTCGAGCTAGCCATAGGAATAGCGGTGCGCAGCCAGACTTGAGGGGCTAGTGGCCTCCGGGCTGTGCGGGTTCGAGTCCCGCCCTCGGCACCACTCGAAGTGGCGGGCCGGATTCGGTCCCCGCGTCCCTAGAGGGCCAACCAGCCAGGCTAGGGGCGTTCGTGGCACGCGTCGCGCCGTGAAATCCGGCTAATTCTAGCTAATTCGGATGGGTCGCGGCTTGTCGTTCCGCCTGTCGCCATCCCGCACGGGTACGAGCTTTCCGAGCACGCGCGCCGCGCCTCGATCCACGAACGACCGCAGAGACGGCACCATCGGCCGGCGGAGAACCTTGGCTGCTCTCGGGCGCCTCGTGCTCCAGTCTTCCGCCCGCAGCGCGCAACTCGCGCAACAGATTGGCAATCTCGGCATCGAGGGCCGCCAGCACCTGGGGGCGCCAACGTCGCGACACGTGGCTGCGACTCAAACCGGCCGACGCGGCGATCCCGGCGATCGACTCGCCGGCCACCCAGCGCTGCAGGAACTCGCCCTTGCGGGGATCTAGGGCGCTGGCCACGCGGGCGCAGGCGAGGCGTAGCACCGCCTGGACCGCCCAGCCCTCGGGGAATGCCCGATCGGCGAACTGCGTCCGGCCCAGTGCCTGGAGGTCCCGGTACTTGGCGAGCGGCGACTGCGAGAGCTCCCAGGCCGAGTTGATCTTGCGCAGGGCCGCCTGTAGCGCCCGCAGGCGCGATGCCCGCGAATGGCGGCCACGGCGGGTGCCCGGCGGTTGTCCACTCTTCGGGTGAGGCAGATTCCGCCGGGACACGGAGTCGCAATCGCGGAACGGCAGCGATTGGGTCATGGTTGGTCCATCATGGTTCCCAACTGGGTTGGCGGCTACCCAGGTTTCCGTCGAATCGGCGACGATTCCCTGGCATGGTTGCCGTTGCCAGGCGGGCTTCCGCACTGGTCGGTGGACGGCAGGTCGGGACTTTGCGATCAGTCGAAAGCGTAGACGTGCGTCACGACCCGGGCGATTCGCCACTCGTAGGCGTTCCGATCCTTCCCCGGTCCGAAGACCGGGTGTAACTTGTTTCGTGGGGGTTGTCCGAGTCGTCGCCCAGCTTGCGCCGGCTGCGCAATGGTAGTGAGAGTCAGCACCCGCCGAGCCAATGCCGATCGGCCGAGTCGCGGCGGAATCTGAGGAGAATGGCGTGAAGCATAGCGGCCCCGGACCCGAACAGACCCTGAGCTTCGACCTAGACGACGGCACGGGCTTGCGTGTGGCCCGCGCCCGGTTCCAGTCCGAGACTAAGTTTTCTTGGTCGATCTTTGACGGCTACGACCGCATCCGCATCCTCACTTACTCGGCAGGGACAAGCGCCATCGTCCGACTTCTGGACGAGCACAGCTTTAGCGACTTTGAGTGCGTCTTTGGGTGCGAGAACATCCTGCACACCCTGAGGGACGTCTTGGCCTTCCAACAGGTCGCCATCGGCGACGCCAAGGCGGCCATCAGAAACTTGCCCAGTGAGCGCCATGCCTCAATCCTGAGGCGGGTCAGGAAGGGACAGGCCCGGTTCCGGGTGCTGCGCAAGCAGATAGCCCACGCCAAGCTGTACCTCTTGGACAACACGGAGTCCGGCAGCACTCGCGTCCTCATCGGCTCGGCCAACCTGTCGGAGACCGCCTTCGGCGGGCGCCAGTCCGAGACCCTGGTCTGTTTCGATGATGATGAAGCCGCCTGGGGCCACTATGTGGGCATGTACCAGTCCATCAGGGACCAGGCCTCTGACGAGATGCCCCTGCCACCGGAGCGCATCGAGCACGCTGAGATAAGCCTCACTGAAGTCCCCGTTCTGGCACTTGACGACCATGCCACCCTGGTGATCGACTCAGCCGATGAGGAGGAACCGAACGGCAATGCTGTCCACATGAGCGTCCCCCACCAGATAGAGCGGATAGAGAGGATGAAGGCTGCCGTACCCCCGGTAGTGGCCAACCTCATCCCGGCGCCCCGCAACGGAAGGCAGCAGATACCTCGCGATATCAGGCGCCGGATCGTCAAGGAGTACAGCCGCATCCGCGTCGTCCAGACGGAGGAGGAGGCCGACCACCGGGAGCTGTCCATCGACAGAGACGCGAAGACCGTCACATTCTTCCGCGAGCCGTTTTCACTGGAAGCTGACCTCGACTCCGCCAGGAACGACGCGAAGCTGTTGGTGGAATTCTTTGGCAACTACGAGGGCACCTTTGAGGGCGGCATGGGGGTGGAGAGGCTCCAGCGGGACTACTTCATCCTCTGGTCTTGGCTTTACTTCTCACCGTTCATGTGCGACATGCGGACCCTGGCCGGCCACGAGGGCGACATTTTCAGGTACCCGTCCGTTGCCATCGTTTACGGAAAGCCCTCCTGCGGGAAATCCAGCCTCATCGACACGCTAATGACCTCCATGTTCGGAAGGGCCTACAACGTAGACAAGCGGGAGTTCACCAAGCGCAGGCTCTGGGACATTCAGCACGCCTACCGGCGGTTCCCCGCCGTCTTCGATGACATCGGCAGGCCCGCCATACGCAACCATGGCGAGGACGTAATCAAGGACGAGGTGCCACCGCTGGTCTCCGAGTACCCCTGCTTCGTCCTCTCCATGAATCAGGAGTTAAAGGCCTTCCCCGACCAGATCGTCAAGCGCAGCCTCATGATCTACACCACCACCGCCCTCCCGTCCTATAAGGAGAGCCTGCGGCACGAGTTGCACCTGAAGATTCAGGAGGTACGCCGGGGCCTATCCTCCAACCTGTACCGGGAGTACCTCAGGAGGACGCTGGCCCGGCTCGACGAAACGCCCGTGCCCGACGACTGGCTGGAGTTCTCCTCTACCATCCTCTCAGGCCTCATTGGCGACCTGCTGGGGGAAAGCCCGCCCACGTGGTGCGCCCCCATCAGGTGGAACGACTACGCCGAGAAACGTCATGAGCGGGTTAAGGCCCAAGTGGACCACCTGCTCAGGCCGGCCACGAGGATGAAGAAGGAGGGCAACCAGTCCAGCGGCTGGATACTTGAGAAAGACAAGGTCATCGTGATTGAGCAGACCGACACTTTCGGACGTCGCGAGTTCGATTGGGAGAACGTTCCCTCCACCCTGATAGACGACAATGCCAGCGTCGGCGCACGAACCGTCATAAACCGTCCCGAATTGGAAGAGTTCCTCGGCAGAAACCTCAACAGGCGGCAGAACGGACTGGTGGGCAGGCTACTCAGTCGGAGATGACACTGGATGCCCTAGCGGCAAATGGTTCATATGCCTAGCAGCGAAGGGCGCTCTGACACTACGCCGAGAAGAACGACTACCTGGTCGTCCGCGTCTTTGTGGACGTGGAGGAGAGCGGACGCATCTCCGACCACCCGGAATGCCGCAAGTCGATCGACGAGGATGCCAGGACCAGCGCCGACGGCGTACCACTGTGGGAATTCGAGTGTGCGCCCGGCACATTCGTGAGCGCGTTCACCTCGCCGACATTCTCGGAATCGCCCAGCCACCGGAGCCCGCCAACGCCGGCCCGATCCATACGTGGGGCCGGACGGCACGGTCGAATGCTGGGGCAATGACGTTCTTGGCCAAGCCGCGCCGCCCTAGACAAGATGGCGGGTCCGGCGGCAGTCGCAAAGCCGTCGGTTGCGCAGGTTGGGTTAGGCGCCTGTGCCAAGCGACAACGGACGGAGCCGGTCCAATGCCGCAGAGTGCGCGAGAGTTGGGGTTGAATGTATACAAGGCCTCAATCGCGCTGGCCGTGGCGAGGCAAATGGGGCGGGACGGCTGCTGGGCCTGATCTCCAACGATGCGGAGGCGATTCGCAAGTTGGCGCGCCGGGTGTGGACAGCGGCCTTTGCCTTCGGGGCCGGGCCTTAAGGCTTCCCGGTGTAGCGACAGCTGCAGGCCTTGGGACTTGCCGGTCTCGCGGCGGCGCCCAGGGCTCATGCCGCGGAAGCCCGGCGACCGATTCAAGACTGACAGGCAAGATGCGCGCCAGGCAGCCCGCCGTCGGCGGGCTGCCTGGCGCGGGGTGGGTGTGCCGGATGAGGCCCATGAGGTATTGCGGGATCTGGTGTGCGCTCCTGCGGTCGCGCGGACCGATCGGCGGCGGCACCGGCTGATGTAGTTCCTGTTGCGCCTGTCTGGGCGTCCGCCCGCGGGGAATTTCCCCTGGCGACAGCCGCGCCCAGCGTCCCAGGTCGTGCAGCTGGGATTTCAGCAGAGCCTGGTCGAGACGGAGGAACGGCTGGCGCGGCTGGAGACGAAATTGGACCTGGCCGCCGAAACCAGTCTTCACCAGCCGCTCATCGAGGCCCAGTACGCGTGGCGCGAGATCGGCCTGGTGCTGGCGGCCATGCCGATCGCGGAGCTCGGCGAGCTGTAGAACTTCTGACATCCGCGCGAGGTGATGGCCTACGTGGGTCCGGTCCCCAGCGAGCACTCCAGCGGGACACGCTAGCGTCGCGGGCGGAGCAGCACGAGCGGTAACAAGGCCCTGCGCCACCCTCCAGGGCAAGTCGCGTGGTGCTACCGGCACGCGCCACGGGTAGGTCCGACCCTGCGGCAGCAGCAGGCGGCGGCGCGGCCCAGCGTTCCAACAGGCCGCCGTTGCAGTCGCCCGCGGACTCCTGGGCTCTCGATGGGCCGTGGTCTGCGCCCCCTCGGCGCTAGCTTCACCGCCCGCCGCCGGGCGCCAGCTGGTGACTGACCCATCGCGCTGCCGTGTGGCTAGCTAGCGGTTTGGAGCTCCCGCGCCGGACGGCGTGTGCCAAGGGCCCCGCCCCAACATGCAATCGTTGATCGACGCAGCTCCCGACGATCCTCTGGCATGCGGTCCGGGTTACGGCCCCGACCCCCGAGTATTGGTCTGACGCACACTCGGCGCTGCCGGTACCGCCGCTGCGCTGTGGGCCGCGCACTCCTGGGGAAATCACGGCAGGAATTACCCTCGGCCATCAATCTGACTGGTCTTTCCATTTCAGTCTGTCCACTTCCCAAATAAATTTCACCCCAGGCATCTCTTCAGGAAGTGAACATATTAGGCGCTAGTCGACACTGTACCCCGTGTCATGCAGGATTGCCCGAAATAAGTCGCAACCGTCCAGCCTGCACGAGATAAGCGGCGATCCGCCAACATTTGCACGATTACGTCTCGGATAGGTTCGACTCTTGGGCCACGACTTGCCTGCGACAAGCCGGCTGTGCCACGATTCTGCGATCCAACGCAGATTGTTCGATGGGAGTCGGGAAACGCATGAAGCTCAAAGAGGTGGTATCGACGAGTGACTGGAAGCAGCGACCGCAGCGGTCACGGCGCATCAGTCCTGAGATTCGCGAGATTATCAGCCGCCTAGATAAGACGTCGCGTGGCGAATGGGTAGTCATCAGCCTCACGGAGCAGGAGAAGAAGCGACAGCCGACGATTCGCGGTCGGATCTCGTCGGCAGCCGCACAGTTGGGCTTCAAAGTGAAGTTTGAGATGCGGGCGGGCGACTTGGGCGTACAAAAGGCATAGGCCAACATCGGCGGCGTTCGGCCGTCGGAGTGGACCATGGCGCGGTAGTCGCCGAATCAGATCCAATCGCCGTGGCTAGCTCCCGTGTGTCCGTTGTGCCGTGCCTACTTACGCTCCGGCGAAGATGGTCACACCTGGCCCAGTTGCGCAGTGCCGGCGCCATTCCTTGTCCGGAATCTCACAGGCCGACGTGGCAGTCGGCGGTGGTGCCGAGATGGAACCCGCGTTGGGGCGGGCGCCTGTGCACCTGACCGAACGGCACAACTCGAAGTGGCGCGAGAACTGGCGCCGCGGCCCGATCCACGGTCGACCGTAGTGACGGCACCATCGGCCGGCGGAGAGTCGTGGCTGCTCTCCGATGCCTCGTGCTCCAGTCGCCCGCCAGTGGCGCGCAGCAGATTGGCAATCTCGACATCGATGGCCGCCAGCACCCGCGGTCGCCAGCGTCGCGACAGATGGCTGCGACTCATGCCGGACGTCGCGGCGATGCTGGCGAATGACTCGCCGCCGACCCAGCGCCGAAAGAATTCGCCCTTGCGCGGCTCCGGAGTGCCGGCGACCCGGGCGCAGACAAGGCGTAGCACCACCAGGTCGGACCAGCCCTCTAGGAATACCCGGCCGGCGAACTGTGTCCGGCCCAGCGCTTGGAGATCCCGGTACTGGGCCAGCGGGGACTGCGAGAGCTCCCACGCTGAATTGATCCGGCCAGAGCCGCCTGCAACGCTCGCAGACGCGACTCGCGGGAGTGGCGGCCGCGGCGGCTGT
>JAPOXD010000031.1 GCA_026707285.1 Chloroflexota bacterium
TCGAGGTCCTTCGAGAGCCCCCGCGTTTGGGCAATCAGCGCCTCACGCTCGGAAGCATCGGACGCGGCGCCGATGGCTCGGGAGACCCGCTTGCGCTCGGCTCGCCAACCTTCCACGTCAACCAGCAGCGCGCGCCGCTTCCGGTCGAGCTCCAGCAATTCGTCCAGCGGCGCGTCGTCGCCCCGGGCGCTCAGCCCGGCGCGCACCAAGTCCGCGTTCTCACGAATGAATCGCAGGGGAAGCATGTGGGGGCAACGTATCGAGTCGCAACGGCCGACGCACCGCGGGCCGAGTTCTTCTGTCCCCGATTCTACGCAGGCGTTCGCAGTTGGGGGAACAGGATGACGTCGCGGATGTTGGGCGCGTCCGTGAGCACCATCGTCAACCGGTCGATGCCGAGCCCCAGGCCCCCCGCGGGCGGCATGCCGTGTTCCAGCGCGCGAATGAAATCCTCGTCAACCGGATGCGCTTCGGCATCGTCGTCCGCCTGTTCGCTCAGGCGACGGCGCTGATCGATGGGATCGTTCAGCTCGGTATAGCCATTGCCCAGCTCCATGCCCAGCACGAACGGCTCGAATCGCTCGACATAACGCGGGTCGTCTGGGGCGCGCTTGGCCAGCGGCGTGGTCTCGGCTGGGTAGCGGGTGAGAAAGGTCGGTTGCACGAACGCGGGCTCGACGCAGGTCTTGGTGATCTCGTCGAGCATGCGGGCGCGCGCCGCGCCGGCCTCGAGCGCGACTCCGCGGCCGACCGCCGCCTCGCGGATTTGCTCATCGCTCAGCTGCTCGTCGTCGAGGTCGATGCCCACGGCCTCGAGCATCGCGTCGCGAAAGGTCACCTGTCGCCACGGCGGCGTGAAGTCGAGCGTCGTCTCGCCGTAGGCGACGCGAGTGTCCCCAGCGACGGCCCTTGCGGCCTCCACCACCAGCGCCTCGGTGAGCCGGAGCATATCGCCAAGGTCGCCGAAGGCCTGATAGGCCTCGAGCATGGTGAACTCCGGGCAGTGGGTGCGGTCGATGCCCTCGTTGCGATAGTCCTTGCAAATTTCATACACCCGCTCGTAGCCGGCGACCAGCAAACGCTTGAGATACAGCTCGTCGGCTATGCGCAGATAGAAATCGCGTCCCAGGGCCTCGTAATGGGTGGTGAACGGAACGGCGCTGCCGCCGCCGTAGAGGGGCTGCAGCGAGGGGGTTTCCACCTCCATGTACCCCTGCGCGTCGAGCACGCGCCGAATCGTGCTGACGATCCTCGTCCGCGCTTCGAAGCGCTCGCGCACGTCCTGGTTGGCGATGACGTCGAGATAGCGTTGCCGGTACCGCGCTTCCGGGTCCTGCAGGCCGCGCCACTTCTCGGGCAGCGGGCGCAGGGCCTTGACGGCGACTGTCAGCCGTTGCACGCGCACCGACGGCTCGCCCGCGCGCGTGCGAAACACCGGCCCGCCGGCCGACACGATGTCGCCCACGTCGAGCACGTCGAGGATGTGCCGATAGGCATCCGCGCCCAGCTCGCCGGCGTTCAGGAAGAGCTGGATCTCACCCGAGCCATCGCGCAACGCCGCGAAGCTCGTTTTGCCCATCCGCCGCAGCGACATCAGGCGCCCGGCGACGTCGACCTCGGGGCTGCTTGGATCGTCGACCAGCGAGCGCGCGTCGGCCGCCCGATGCGATCGGGGCACGCGGGAGGGAAACACCGCGTCGCCCGCCGCGGCCATGCGGTTCAGCTTGGCGAGCCGCGCCTCGTAGAGACGGTCGCCCGGCGCTGGCTCCGCGATCAGGTGATTCCTGTGATCTCGTAGGCGCGCGTGCCGGCGGGCGTCTCCACGGTCACATGCTCGCCGACCTTGCGCCCGACCAGCGCCACGCCCAGCGGCGATTCGTTCGAAATCTTGCCGGTGGCGAGGTCGATTTCTTCGGTCCCGACGATGGTGAACTCGCGCTGGCTCTCGCCGTCGTCACGGACGCTGACGGTGGCCCCAATGCTGACGGTGTCGGACGAATGCTCGCTGACGATGATGGCGTCGCGCAGCAGCCGCTCCAGCATCATGATGCGGCCCTCGGTGAATGCCTGGTCGTTCTTGACCTCGTCCGGCTCGTTGCCCTCGCTCAGCTCGCCGAATTCCTTGGCCTCGTGGATGCGTCGGATGATCTCCGGGCGTTTCACCGTCTTCAGCTCGTGAAGCTCGGCTTCGAGGCGCAGTCGCCCTTCCTCGGTCAAGAACTTGGTTGCCATAGGCCTGGTTCGCCTCCCCCAAAGCCGCAGCCGGGCTGGCATGGTGCGCTGCGCGGTGACAGCGTCAATTATAGGCGAGCGGACCGACTGAGGTTGGCTAAGTGTCGCCAGCCTCCGTGGCCGTAAACCGGAAGCGGGTTTCCATGAGCTGGGGCGGCGCTTCGGAGTCATCCTGGTCGAGGCTCCAGGTGTGCTCATCGACGTCGACGGTGGGGCAGGGCGCACCGGCTGCGATCGCGGCCTCGGCGGCGAGGCGGGGGCCGACGGCAAGCGCGTGCGCTCGGGCCTGGGACTCGGAGCCGAACATCGCGCGCCCCTCGGGGCTATGGACGGCGTAGTCGATGACTCCGCCGCGGCGCAGGTACTGCGGTCGCAGCAGCACCTCGATCTCCTGCACGATGCGGGTGGACGCGGCGCCAACCGCGCTCGCGACGGCCGCGTGGTCGGGAACGACGACCTCGGTGCGAAGACGGCCGGCCACCTGGGGCAGCCACGCGGCCCCCGCGGCGCCGAGCGCGATCAGCGGCAGCGTGAGGCCCATTCCAGCGTCCAGCGGCCCGACGCGGCTGGACGGCGACGCGCTTGCATCGAGCAAGTAGGCGCCGAGCTTCTCGTCCGATTCGGCAAGATCGGGCCGCCCGGCGCCGATGGCGCGGCGCAGGGTGGCCAGGCACAGCGCCCGAATCACGGCCTCGTGGGCGCGGGCCACAAACGCGTCGTGCTCGGTGCGGCTCTCGCGTGCGGCAATGCGGCTGGCAAGGGTCGCTGCGTCGACATCGAATTCGGTGTACTCGCCGCGCATGTGCAGCAGGTCGGTGGGTGTGAGCCCGATTCGTGTGACCAGCCGGCGCGCAACCAGGCCGTCGACGGGGAGCAGTCGGGCGTCGGCGGCGCCGGCCTGCTTGGCAAGCGCGAGCACATCGAGTGGACCGTGCTCCAGCGCCTCCAGCACGCGCTGCTCGGCGGTCGACACCACGTCGTCGGTGCGGGGTCGGCCCAGGGCGAAGAACTCCCATACCGGGACCAGCCGATGCGATTGGCGTTGCGCGTCAAGCTCGGCCAGGCGGGCGCGGATGTCGGGCGACTCGCGGGCGGCGCGTGACAGCGGCACGACGCGCTCGGGTCCGATGACGAGGTCGAGAGGGTCCGCTCGTACGCGGCTGTCACCGCCGATCGCCGCCGAGCGCACGGCGGCCGCGCGCACCGCTGTGCGCCAGCCGGCGAGAGATGCTCCTCGCTTGCTCAGGGTCGGGCGGCCACCGTCGAGGATTCCAACGTCGGTGGACGTGCCGCCCATGTCCACCACGACCGCCTGGTCGATGCCGGCCAGCCGGGCGCCGCCGACGGCGCTGGCCGCGGGCCCCGAGAACAGGGTGTCGATGGGCCGTTCGCGGGCCAGGTCCAGCGCCATCAGCGTCGCGTCGCCGCGGACGACCATTGGCGCCGGGCTCACGCCGCGCTGCCGGACTGTATGTTCCAGCGTGTCGAGCAGCTCACTGGTCACGGCCAGCAGCTTGGCATTGAGCGTGGCCGTCGTGCCGCGGCGAATGGAGTTGATCTGCGAACTCAGGGCGCCGCCGCCCACGACCGGCAGGCTGGTGAGCTCGCCGACCAAACGCACCGCGCGCTGCTCGTGATCGGGATTGCGTGGCGCGAGATAGCTCGAAATGGCCAGCGCGTCGACCTCGGGCGCCAGGCGCTCCACCGCGTCGCGCAGCCCGTCCTCGTCGAGCGGCGTCACTTCCTCGCCGAAGATGTCGTGCCGTCCGCCCACGTGCGCAACCGCGGACGCGCGAATGTGGCGGTCCAGGCGGTAGTGCCGCATGACGCCGGGGTCGTAGCCGATGAGGATGCAGCCGACGCGGCTTCCGAGCCCCTCGAGCGCGGCATTGGTCGCCAGCGTGGTGGAAAGCGCCGCTCGATGCACGCGTGGCCAGCCGCCGGCTGGCAACCCATCCAGCGCGGCCTCGATCCCGACGGCGAGGTTGTCGTGGGTGGTGAGCGCCTTGTGCGCGGCCTTGACCGACCCGGACTTCGCGTCCAGCAGGACGGCATCGGTGCACGTGCCGCCCGTGTCGACTCCGAGGATCAGGCTCATCGACGCGTGCCGCAGCGGCACGTGCGGCGGCCTCGTGCCGGCGCGCCGTACTTCAGGTGTCGATCCCGTGCGCGAGCGTGCCGGCTAGCGCGGCGCGTGGTAGTTGGGCGCCTCTTTGATGAGCACGACATCGTGTGGGTGCCCCTCGTCGACGCTGGCACGGGAAGCACGAACGAATCGGCCCTTCGTCTGTAGCTCGCGGATGTCGGCCGCGCCGACATATCCCATCGCCGACCGGAGGCCGCCGACGAGCTGGCTGATCATGTTCACCGTGGGGCCGCGATAGGGCGTCTGGGCTTCCACACCCTCGGCCACCAGCTTGGCGGCATCCTGCACCTGGTGCTGACCGTAGCGGTCGCGTGAAGCGCCCGCGCGCTCCATCATGGCGCCAATCGAGCCCATGCCGCGGTATTCCTTGAATCGCTCGCCCTGGCGGTAAACGATCTCGCCCGGGCTGTCGTCCGTGCCGGCGAACATGTTGCCGATCATGACCGCGGCCGCGCCGGCGCCGATCGCCTTGGCGATGTCGCCCGAATAGCGTACGCCGCCGTCCGCGATGAGCGGCACGCCGTGCTCGCTGCAGGGCCCGAGGCAGTCGGAAATGGCCGTGAGTTGTGGCACGCCAACACCCGCCACGATGCGCGTGGTGCAGATGGCCGCGGGGCCGATGCCGACCTTGACGCAGTCGGCGCCCGCTTGGATCAGCGCGCTGGCGCCTGCCGCGGTTGCCACGTTGCCCGCGATCACGTCCACGTCCAGCGACTCCTTGACGCGGCGTACCGTGTCGATGACCGCGCTGTGGTGCCCGTGCGCGGAGTCCACCACCACGGCGTCGGCCCCGGCCGCCACCAACTCGCGGGCGCGCGGCAAGCCTTCGTTGTGGGTGCCGATGGCGCCGGCCACAACCAATCGGCCGGACGCGTCATAGACCGCGCCGGGAAACTCCTCGCGCTTCGCGATGTCCTTGACCGTGATCAGACCTCGCAACTGGCCGCCCTCATCCACGACCGGGAGCTTCTCGATGCGGTGCAGATGCAGCAGCTCCTCGGCCTGCTCGAGCGTGGTGCCGACCGGCGCTGTGACCAGGCGCTCGGTCGTCATCAAATCGGCGACCTGCATCGCGTCGTCGCGGCAAAAGCGCAGGTCGCGGTTGGTGAGAATGCCGACCAGCTGCCCGCGCGAGTCGGTGATCGGCACGCCCGAGATGCGGTACCGCGCCATGACCTCGTTGGCCTCGCCCACGGTGGCCGTCGGCGGCAGAGTGATGGGGTCGACGATCATCCCGGACTGTGAGCGCTTGACCTTGTCGACTTCGAGCGCCTGATCCTCGAGTCCCAGGTTGCGGTGAATCACGCCAATCCCGCCGGCCCGCGCCAGGGTGATGGCCATGCGAGCTTCGGTGACGGTGTCCATCGCCGCCGAAACCAATGGAACATTGAGCGTGATTCGCGGGGTGATGCGCGTGCGCGTTGACACATCGGTAGGCAGGACCTCGGATCGACCCGGGACCAGGAGAACGTCGTCAAAGGTCAAGCCTTCGACGATCGTCCGGTTGCCCACGGAGTGCAGCTCTTCGGTCCGCAGCGGATCTGACTCAACGCTCACGCCGTAACCTCCCTGTCCGGAGCCTCCCCGGAACGCAAAGCACCCCGATCAACGGTCGATCGGGGTGCGGTACCAGCGACGTTCAGCCGCGTCAGGCGCACGGGCAAACGTGCGCTCGTTCCCAACGCGGCACAAGACCACTCAACATTGAGGCATTGTACATCGCACCGATGCCGCGCCCAACGGATTTGGGACCGGAAGGTCGTTATAGAATTCGGCATCGCATGGTGGGCGTAGCTCAATTAGGTTAGAGCGTCTGGTTGTGGCCCAGAAGGCTGGGGGTTCAAGTCCCCTCGCTCACCCCAGGCTGTCCGGCCGCCGCATTCGGCCGGGGACTCGTTTCGGCCCGCCGCCCGCCTCGCGCTGGTAGATTCCGCCGAGGTGTCTCAGTCCAACACGGATCGCGACGTAGGCGACGGCGGGCCGACGGGCGCGCCGTCGCCGGCAGACGTTCCCGAAGCTAGCGCGGCAAGCACGCTGGTCATTGTCGTCGCAGCGATCCTGGTGGTGGCCGCGGTGGTGTTCATCGTCCTGGCCGACAACGTGCTGCGCGCTCGCGGTGAGATGCCGGACATCCTGCGGCCAACCGCTGCGGCGCCGGCGCGAACGCCGACCGTGTCGGGCCCCAGGCTCTCGGTGGTCACTCCGCCCGCCGCCAACATCAATCTGCCGCTGCCCGAACTGAGGGTGACCAGGGTACCGACGCCCACCGTCGTCCCGGTGCGCACCGAGCGCCCGGCCCGTTATATCGGGTACATCGTCGAGCCGGGCGACACGCTGGCCGGTATCGCCAGTCGTTTCGGGTTTTCGTTTGAAGAGATCGCCGCGGTCAACGGGATCGACGAGCCGTGGACTATCCAGATTGGCGAGACGATTCTGATTCCGCGTCGCTGACGTCGTCGGCGGCCTTGGCGTCGGCCGCTTCGGGCGCCGATTCGTCGCTATCGTCGGTTCCGACGGTGTCGCCTTCGGATTCCGACGCCTCCGCCGACACGGGCTCGGCATCGGTCGCGTCGCCGGTTCGCTTCTCGGCAGTTGGCGAATCCTGCTCTTGCTCGGCGTCGCCCGTTGCCGTGGCCTCCGTGGCCGTCGTCTCCGCCGCGGCGGTTGGCGGCTCGACGCGCGGCTCGTCGCCTTCAGAGACTTCGGCGTCGGGTGCAGCTGCCGCCGCTCCGGACACATCCGGCGTGTCCGCTTCGGAAGCCTCGGCGTCGGGCGCGGTCGCTGGCTCTTCGTCAGCGGCGACTCGGGCAGGCGGTGGTTCCTCGCTCGGCGGCTCGCCCGGATCCAGGGCCACCACGCGAACCGGCCAGGCTTCGACACCTTCGATTCGCATGGGCAGCGCCATCACCGCGAAGCGTTCGTCGCTGAGCTGATCGGTGTTCGTGGCGCCGCGCACGACCGGAATCTCATTGGCGAACAACGACGTGAGCACCGTGCGCTCTTCGTTCCACGACGGAGAGGAGCCGATGGCGATGCGCTCATCGAGCACCAGCATTTTGACGCCCTTGTCCCAGAGCCACTGCGAGGCAAACACCGAGAGCCGGGCGCCGCCCGAGGCCTCACGCGCCAGCGCCAGGACGGCAATGTCGTCGCGGCGCAGCCGATCCCCCGCCGCTTCGTCCAAGTCCATCTGGGTGATCTCGGTCGCGCCGTTCGACGCCGCCAGCCGAACCACCACGCCCTCGCCGAAGAAACGGTCAATCGGCGCTTCTGACAACGAATAGCCCGACGCCAGATAGCGCCGCGACGTGACCACGTGCGTGCCGACCGTGGTTTCCATGTCCACCCGATGGAAGACGCCGTGGCCGCTGCGCGGCCGCTCGTATTCGCGGACGCTGAATGACTCATCGGCTCCGTCGGGAGCCAGCGGCTGGGTGAGGTCGACGATCCTGCGAGCCATCGATGCCAAGCCTGAGAAGGGCGACTAGCGTGCTTGATGGTCGCCGGTGGTCTTGGCCGCGTCAACACGCTTTGCTGCGGCTCGGTGGGCGACCACCGCGCCAATTGGTCGCTCGTCTACAGGAGCGTCATGCGGTGTCATGGAGCCGAGCACTCAACCGGTCCGCCGCCCGTATCATGTTCAAGGTGCTGTGCTGGCATATGCCTGAGCGAGCCACACATGAACAATCAGGGGCTTGACCACGCCACCCTCGACGACATCGTGCGCCGTGTGGTCGAGGTTGCTCAGCCTGAGAGGGTCATTCTCTTTGGTTCGGCGGCCCGAGGTGAAATGGGGCGCAACAGCGATGTGGACTTGCTGGTGGTCAAGGATGCCGACAACGAGCGCGATCTCGCCGCGCGCATCTACCGAAACCTTCGGGGAGTTCGCGTTGCCGTTGATGCGACCGTCGTCGCGCCGGCGCATGTCGAGCGCTACAAGGACAGCCATTCGCTGGTAATCAAGCCTGCCCTTCGGGAGGGCACCGTGGTCTATGAAGCCGCATAGGCGTTACTTGCCTGACAGGTGCCCAAGCCGCTAAGGCAACACCTCAACCGCCCGCCCCCATGCCGGTTCGGCGAGCTCTATCCCCATGGCCGGAACGTGCTCCCGGTAGAACGTCAAGCCGCCCGATTCCAGGTGGATCGGCATCAGGCGGCGCGGCTGGGCGATTTCGATGAACTCGAGCAGGTCGGGTCCCGAGGCGTGCCCCGAGGCGTGAAAGCGCTCCTGGGTTGGATCGTCGCCGAGCCGGCCCAGCATCTCCATCTGCAACAGATCCACCCACTGCCGCAGCCGGTTGATGTCCAGGACCTGCTCCTCGTTGTAGGGCTCGCTGGTGGAGTAGATCCAGGTGCCGCCGCCGGCGTCGACGTCCAGCAGCCGCAGCACGTCGTAGAAGCTCAACGCCAGGACGAAGTCCCCGGGCGAGCGGGCGATTTCGTCCGGATCGACCATGGCGTTGCCGTAGGTCTCGGCCACGAGCTGGCCCCAGGCTCGGCGACTCTCGCGCCGCTCGCGATAGACCAGGGGGCCTTGCGCCGGATCCGGCAGCGGCGTCGTCGGGTCGGCCGTGGCGAGCGCGTGCAGCAGAAACGCGTCCTTCTCCAGCACCACGAGCTGCCGTCCGGCGTGTCGCGCCGCATCCAGAAAGGTGTCGAGCCGCTCGAAGTTGCGCGGGCTGAAGTCGCCCACCACCAGCCCATCGGCTTTGCCGACGGCCTCGTGCACGCTCTGTCGAACCTCCTCTTCGGTGGCCGCGGGGCCTTCGGATGAGGCTTGGGTTCCCTCACAGATCAGCAGCGCCAGGTCGAGGGCTTGCAGTTCGCGGGCGAACTGCCGGGTGAGATCGCCGCCATGGCCGTGCATGCGGATGTCGCCGGAATACGCAATCCAGCCGACTGATGTCTCAATGGCGAAGCCATGCCCGCCGGGTATCGAATGGTCGACCGGAAAGGCGCGGACGCAACGACCGTCGATTGCCCCACTGAACGGCGCCGTGCCGCGTAGCGTCCAACCTGCCGTCTGCTTGTTGAAATGGGGCGTCTTCCAAAAGCGCTCGGCGGCTTCGGTCCAGTGGTTCCCATCGACGAGGCGCCAGGATCGCTGGTCGCCGGACGCCTGCTCGGTCTTGAGCACCGCGCCGTCGGGGACTCGGGGCCGGACGACCACGGTCTCGTTTTCAAGGCCGGGCTGGCCGCAGTCCTGCATCCCTTTGACGATCACCGCGGTGACGGAGCTGCTGACGATCGGGATGCCGGTGTTCAGAAACGACAGGTGCCCGTGATGGTCCTGATGCGCGTGCGACAGCAGCACCGCGCGCGGTCGCACGTCGTTCCGGTAGCCGGACTGGTTCCTCGCGTGGGTCCAGAAGGCCCTGACCTCCGGCAGTGACTCGAGATCCGGCCGGTACAGGCCCTCCAGCGGCGGAAGCAACCCGGTTCGCAGGAAGTCGAACGCGCCGGCCGTGGTACGCGGAGTAAGGAATTCTTCGAAGTAGCGCGCGTGGGCGCCGAACGACTTGCCGAAGTCGAGCAGCACCTGCCAGTCGCCGTCTTCCAGCAACAGCTTGTTGCCGCCGATCTCGCCGATGCCGCCCCAGCCGGTGACCCGCACGGACATGGGGGCTATGCCATGCGCCCGACGCGCGCGCCACACATGGCGCGAAGCTAGCCGCCGCCTTCGCGAAGCACGGCCCGGTTCTGAACGGATCGAGGCGGATTGCCCCGCAGCACGTGGGCCACGTCCTTCATCGCTGCTTCTGGACCGAAGGCGTGCATCTCATCGGATTCGCCGGCGTGGTGCGGCGTGGTGACGACGTTGGGCATCGAGAGCAGCGGATTGTCGTGGGTCGCGGGCTCGACCTCGAACACGTCCAGCCCGGCGCCGGCAATTGTTCCCGCTCGGAGCGAGGCGACAAGCGCCGCCTCATCCACAATCGGACCCCGCGCGGTATTGATGAGAAACGCGCTCGACTTCATCTTCGACAGGGCGTCGGCGTCAATCAGGTGGTGAGTGCTCGGGTTGAGCGGCGCGTGGATGGAGAGGTAGTCGGAGCGGCGCAGCAGGTCCTCGAAGTCGACGGGCTCCACATCCATGTCGCGCATGACGCTGGGATCGATGTAGGGATCGCAGGCGACGACCGACATGCCCAGCACCTGACACCGCAGGGCCATGGCCTGCGCGATGTTGCCGAACGCGAGCAGGCCCAGCGTGAGCCCGCGCAGCCGGGGCCACGGGTCCGCGGCGTCGCAAATGTCGTAGCGGGAAAGCGGCAGGCGTTCGTGGATTTGCCGGTAGGCGAAACCGAGCCGCCGATAGCAGGCGAGCAGGAGCATGAGGGCGTGGTCGGCCACTTCGTCGATGCAGAGATCGGGAACGTTGCCAACCGGCACGCCGTGCCGCGTGGCTGCTTCCAGATCCACCGTGTCCACGCCGTCCGACCAGCAGCACACGGCGTGCAAGCTCGCGCCGGCCGCGAAGTCCTCGTCAACCATTTCGTGTCCCTGCACCACGACCACGGTCGCCTCCGGCAGGGCGGCGCGGCGAACCGCGGCGTCGTGCAGGTTGGCGTGCCGGATGGTTCCACCTGCCTCCTCGACGACCTGGCGATGCTGCAAGAGCATCTTGTGCTGTGGCTCGGGAAGTAGGACGACGCGCTCGGTGGTCATGACGGGCTCCGGCCTGCGATGGGCGCCGCTAGCGTACGCCACCGGCGAAGAACGCCGCGGTTGAGATCAGCCGCTGTCGACGGGCTGATCGACGTCGAGCAGGTGGACCCAGGTGTGGCCGGGCCGCAGCTCCAACGGGGTCCCGCGTGCCGTCTTGAAGCGCGTGACCGCCTTGGCATTGGGCCGCTCCCACGTGCCCTGGATGCGCAAGCCGTCGCGAAACACGGTCACCGGGCCCGACCCGGTGGTCGGGATTGCCAGCGAGAGATTTCCGAGCGAATCCTCGATAAAGGCCGTGACCCGGATATCGACGTGCTGAATCACCACGTTGGCGACGGTGATGGGCTTGTCGTTCGCCGCGTCGATGTCCGGAGCGCCCGCCAGCGAGCGTCGCCACTGACCGATGGCCGGGTCATAGCTGTAGTGCACTTGAAAATAGGTTTGAGGGCCCGGTGGAACGGTGATCGACCGCACGGCGCCGAGACTCTGGGGAGCCTCCGTGAACTCCAGGCCTTCGATCCAGCGTCGGGTTGAATATCGGCGGGCGCCGAAGTCGCGCAGGCTGGCCAGGCTCGCATACACGTTGAACGGCGATGGGCGGCTCGCCAGGCGCGTGTAGGGGCGGTCCCCCAAGAAGAAGAACTGATCCATGTCGGCCGCGGCGGAAGCGCGCAGGTCTTGCATGACCGGCGGGCTGGCGCCGACGTGGGCAAACAGCGCGTCGAACTGCTGGACGAGGTCCCGATCCACGAACCGCGAGCTGCGAATCGGACCGACGAGGTCCACCTCGCTGTCCAGGAAAAACGCCGTGTAGCGCGTCACCCTGCCTTCGGTTTCGTGCTCGTAGACGATGTCCGCCTGGCTCAGGCCGCTCTGCGGACGGGCGCCGGGGGCGTTGTCGATCTTGACCGCGACCACGCGACGGTCGAGCGCTTCCGCCGAGATCGGCAGGCCTGTAAGCGGCGAACGGTGCGGAGACGGGGTGGGAGTCGGCGCTGCGATTGGAGTTGGAGTAGAAACAGGCGTCGGGGTCGCGCGCGGCGTGGGGGTCGGGGCGGCGGTTGGCCGCGCGACGGCAACGGCCGTGGGACGCGGTGCTGCCGTGACCGGCGGCGGCGCCGCTGTGGTGGAAGGTGCAGTTGACGTTGGCGCCGGGGGCGCCGTCGGCGCAGCCGTCCGAATCGCCTCCGGCGCTGCCGTGACCGGCTGCGGGGCCGCGGGCGTCGCGGCCCCGACCGTCGGGCGCGCCGCGGTTGGCGCCGAGGCCGCCGCTGTCGAAGTCTCCGATGCGGATGGATCCGTGGTTCCCGGTGCGGCAGGGGTTGATACCGGGGTGGCGGGCGGCGCCGTCGGCTCCGCCGAGGCCGGGGCAATCGGCGTCGGCGTGGGCTGCGAGTCCGGAGCGATTTCGCCGCACGCCGCGGCAAGAGCCGCCGCCGCTACGCCAACCGACGCGCGCAGGACGGCCCGTCGTGAGCTTTGCCGCGATGCACGCGCGGCTCGCAGACCCCTGGCGCCGCCCTGCCGCCGACTGTCGAGCGTGCTGCTACTCACGGTTGGAGGAAGCGTGCCATTGGACCGTTCCCGCTGGCTCGTGCGCCGAAATCAACGCGATTTGACCACCGGAAGTGACGGGGGGACTCCAATTGCAGGCCGTTCGCAAGGTCTCGCTCCGTGCCGTCCTATCGCGCCCGCCCCCGCGCGCCGCCAAGCGCCTCGCGCACGATGATGTCGTCGATCAGGCGTTCCACTGGCGCCCAGTCGTCGGTGTAGACCTCCGTGGACTCCGGTACGGGTCGCAGCCGCCACGGGCGCTGCGCGATCACTTCCATGACGGGATTCTCGGTCGCCAGCGCGGCGGCATGGAGCTCTTCGTCGGAAATCGGGCGCAAGGCGCCGTAGATCAGGCTGTTGTTGTAGCCCGTCGGAAGGTCGATCACGTAGATGTAGGGAAAGACGGCCCGCATCGTGGATGACAGGACTTCGACCAGGCGAAAGTCCTGGCCGGTGCGCCCGGCATTGAGCGCCAGTACGCCGTTTGGCCGCAGGCGGTCGCGGGCCTCCTGGAAGAATTCGCGGGTTACCAGGTGAAACGGGATGTAGGGCTGGCGGTAGGCATCCACGGCGATGACGTCATAGCGGTCGTCTGAGTGCTGCAGGTAGGTGCGGCCATCGGCAGCGATGGTGCGCAGGTTCGGTTCGTTCATGTCGAAGTAGCGCTGGCCGAGCTCGATGACCTTGGGATCGAGCTCGACGCCGTCGATCCGCACGTCGTCGCCGTACACGGCGGTGTACTGCTTCGACACCGTGCCCGCGCCAAGGCCGACGACCAGGAGGGAGTCCACGTCGGCCATAGTTTGCCCGCCGATGAGCGGCGCCAGCAGGAAGTAGTCCCACGGACCGCCGGTGAGCAGACGCTCGGGGTGGTAGATCGAGTGAGTCCCAATGCCCTCATTGAGCACCAGGCGCAGCCCGCGCCCCGGATCGTCGATGACCTGGATGAACTGTATGGCGGAGTCGCCCTCCCACACCAAGCCGTCCACGGGTCGCACGGCGCCGGGCCTGATAACGAGCCAGAGGATGACGATGATGACGGCAAAGGCGGCATAAATGCCCCGGCGCACGTTGCTCCGCGCCCCGATCAGCGCCATGCCCAGCAGCACCCAGGCAAAGAGTAGGAAGGTCAGGCGTGTGCCAAATGTGGGCACGAGGGTGAGCACCGGCAGAAACGCCCCGACGATGCTGCCGATGGTGCTGAGCGCGTAAACCTGTCCGGCCCGGCGGCCCGCGTGTTGCACATCTCGGGTGACCAGGCGGATGGCAAATGGGGACACCATGCCCAGCATGGTCAGCGGTACCGAAAACAGGAGCAGCACGCCCAGCAGGGAGCCAAAGAACAGGCCCCCGCTCAAGCTCGCGATGGCCTCGGACGAGATTTCGAGCACCGGGCCGGCGACGAAAGGAATCAGCCCCACGCCAAACGCCGCGATGGCGATGATGTGGAACAGGGTCGATTCACGCGGCCGGCGATCCGCCACCATGCCGCCGATCCAATAGCCGATGGAGAGATACAGCAGCGTCAGCCCGATGACGACGGCCCAAATGATGGTGCTGGTGCCGAAGAACGGCGCCAGCAGGCGAGAGGCCGTGATCTCGACGGCCAGGATCGACATGCCGGAAAAGAACGTGGTCACCAGCACCAGCGCAATGCGCGCCGGCGTGGTCGGCGAATCGCTTGGCGTGGGCGGCGCTCGTTCGTCTGCGGGCGTCGGGGCGTCGATCAGCGTTCTCCAGGGCGCCGCGGCAGATTGACCGATGGCGCGAACGTCAGCATATCGCCAGCCGGGTCAATACCCTAGAACTTGTCCGTGCCATCGTGGGTCGGTTGCGCCAAACCGGGCGCCGCTCGCCGGATCCAGCATGATGCCCTGGCTGCGGGCTCGCGGGGTGAACGCGGGCGCCGAGGCGACCCCATGACCGCGCCGCTCCAGTGCGCTGGCGACGTCCAACTCGAACCGAGACTCCAGCGTCAATGTGTCCGTGTCGGCGTCGTGATACCAGCGTGGGGCGTCCATCGCGGCCTGCCAGTGCATCCCGTGGTCGATGACGTTGGTCAAGACTTGGAAGTTCGCCTGGGTCTGGAAGTGGCCGCCCGGCGACCCGCCCAGCATCATCAGCGCCCCTTCACGCTGGACCATGTAGGTGTTGAGCGTATGGATGGGCCGTTTGCCGCCGGCGAGGCAGTTGGGACTCTCGGGGTCGAGGGAAAACCCATTCATTCGATTGTTGAGCAGCACGCCGGTCCCCGGAACGATGAAGGCCGAGCCGAATTGCTGAAAGACGCTCTGAATCAGCGTGATGGCGTTGCCGTCTTCGTCGACGACGGACACCGCCGTGGTGTCCTGTCCCGCACCGCTCGGGTCCGTCGACGCCGGGCTTAGTGACGCCCGCGCCGGGTTCAGCATCATCCGTCGCCGGGCCGCGAATTCCTTGGACACGAGCAAGTCCACGGGGACATCGACGTGCGCGGGGTCGCCGAGGTGCGCCAGGCGGTCGGCGAAGGCCAGCTTGTGCGCCTCGACCATGATGTGCAGGCTGTTCGCCGTGCCGAATCGCAGCGCCGCCACATCAAACCCCTCGGCGATGTTGAGATCCGCGAGCACGAGATAGCCCTGCGACGGCAGCGGCTGCTCCAGCACCTCGTATCCGCGATAGACCGTGCGCAGCGGCGGGAGGACTTCAGCCGGCATGGCGGTCAGGTCTTCGACGGACCAGTCTCCTCCGGCCGCTTCGGATGCTTGCAGCAGGCGCTCGGCGAACAGTCCCTGGTAGAACCCGGCCGCTCCATTGGCCGCGATCTCGCGGAGGGTCCGCGCCAGGTCCGGCTGCACCAGCGATTCGCCGGGTCGCGGTGCGCGACCGCCGGGACAAAGCACCGCCGCCGTGGTGGGGATTTGCTTGAGCGTTTCGAGCGACTGGCTGATCGCGCCGGCCAGCGCCATGTCGACGGGAAACCCGCCGCTGGCATACACGATGGCGGGCGCCAGCAGGCGCTCCAGCGGCACCTGCCCATACCGCCGGTTGATCAAATCCCATGCGGCGACGGCGCCCGGCAGCGTGGCGGACCGCAGCCCGTGGGTGGGAATGCCGTCGTCGTAGCCCGCTGGATCAGCGGCCGCCGGCGCCGGCCCGCTGGCGTTGACGGCTTCGACGATGCCCGTGGCCGCTGGTCGGCAGAGCGCGAACACGTCGCCGCCCAGTTGGTTGGAGCTTGGCTCGACCACCGCGATCACGGCGGCGGCCCCGATCGCGGCATCGAATGCGTTGCCGCCCTCCAGGAGCACGCGGATTCCCGTGGCCGTCGCCAGTGGATGGCCGGTCGACACCATCGTGTGCGCCGTAACCACCGGTCCTCGGCCGGTGCTCACGAATGCCCGGCTGCTCACACCGGCGGCAGCGGTCACGCCGCGACCTGACGGCGACGGTCGCCCGCGATGCCTAGCTCACCGTGTGCATGGGCATGATCACGTGGCTGTGGGTCTCAACCTCCTCGTCGCCGTCCACCGGACGAAATCGTCCCGGGCTGGTGGCGCCGGAGGTGCCTACCGAGATGCGTTCGGTGGCGATCGTACCCAGGCATTCGGACAAGAAGCGGGGATTGAAGGCAATGAGGCCGCCGTCGCCGCTGACTTCGGCGTCGAGTTCGCCGGAGTTTTCGCCCAGCTCGGCCGAATTCGACGTCAGCACCATGCGGCCGGATTCGCCTTCCGCGCCCGGCTGCACGTGCAGCTTGATGACGTTTGCCCCGGAGCTGGCGAAGAGGGAGGCGATGCGGGTGGCCTGCGCGAAGGCTTGCGTGTCGACCACGACCCGCGTGTCGACCTCGCCCGGGATCAGCTGCGGGTAGTTCGGAAACTGCCCGTCGATGAGCGTGGCGATGAAGGTGACCGTGCTCGTGCGGAACAGGACTTGCGACTGCGTTTCGCTGAGCCCGATGGTCACGGTGCCCGGATCGTCGGCGAGCATTCGCTGCAGCTCGACCATGGCGGGGCGAGGCACGACGATTTGCACCGGCTCGGCCAGGCCCGTTTCCACGTCCTCGCGGCGCACGGCCAGCCGATAGCCGTCGGCGGCCGCCAGCTCGATGTGATCCGGGCCGATGGTGATCGACACGCCGGCCAGCACCGGTCGGCTGTCGTCGGTCGCGGCCGCGGTCACCACCTGCCCGATCACGTCGGCCAGCAGATCGGTGGCCAGGTCGACCTCGCGCTCGTCGCCCGTCGTCGGGATGGGCGGAAAGTCTTCGGCGCTCAGCCCCTTGATCTTGGCCTGGTAGCGCCCGGACGCGACGCTGAGGCTGTCGGTTTCATCGTCGGTGGCCACGGTCACCGGCCCCTCGGGGAGCTGGGCGACGAAATCGCTCAACAGCCGGGCGGGCACGGTGATGGCGCCCTCGTCTTCGACGCTCGCGCCCAGCCACACCGACATTGCCAGCTGCTGGTTCATGCCCGAAAGCCGCAGTCCACCGTCTTCGGACTGCAACAACACGTTGCTCAGCACGGGCAGCGTGCTCCGGGTGGCGACGGCGCGGCTCACCAGCGCCAGGCCGCGGCTCAGGTTCTCTTGCAGGCAGGTCACACGCATCCGCATGTCCTCCCAATCATTTGCGGAATTCGGTGACCGTGCACGCAATCCATAGGGTGTGCACGGCCAGCGGATACTAGGGGTTGTGGGGCGGGGGCGTCAACGCAATTCCGGATGCTGCTAGGCTGACTCTGCGCCGGGCGATCCACCCGGTCTCCGCGCTGAAGGTGATAGTGGCGTGTCCTTGCGTGTAATCGTGGCAGAAGACGAGACCATCATCCGGATGGACCTCACCGAGCGCCTCCAAGCGTCGGGCTACCAGGTCGTCGGTGAGGCCGGCGACGGTGAGAGCGCGGTCAAAATGGCGCGCGAGCTGCGGCCCGACGTCGTCGTCATGGACATCCGCATGCCGGAGATGGACGGCATCGAGGCCGCGCGCCGTCTCACCGACGAGCGAATCGCCCCGGTCGTGCTCGTCACCTCGTACTCGGACCGACACCTCATCAGCCAGGCGCTCGAAGCCGGCGCCATCAACTACGTCCTCAAGCCGTTGCGGGACAACGAGCTCGAGGCGGCGCTGGAAGTGGCCATGTCGCGCTACCGCGAGTTCCTGGCCATCAGCGACGAGGTTGCCGACCTGAAGGATCAGCTCGAAACGCGCAAGGCGGTCGAGCGCGCCAAAGGGCTTCTCATGTCGCGGCTGGGCTTGGACGAGCCCGAGGCGTTCAGGCGCATCCAGAAACTCAGCATGGACCGGCGCAAGCCGATGCGTGAGGTCGCCGAAGCCATCATCCTGTCGGAAGAGATCTAGCAAGCAGCGGCGCGCGCACGGTGACGACGATTGACGCGCGGCCGCGTGGATCGCGCCTCGGCGTCATCGCGGCCGTGGGGCTGGTGGCGGCCGGCCTGCTCACCATCTACAGCCGGCTGATCTTCGAGGGCCTGGTGCTCTCGGGCTACGACGTGCAGACCTATTTCTACCCCTACTGGGCCTACGCCGCGGCGTCGCTCGGCGACGGACGCCTTCCGCTTTGGAATCCGCACGTGTTCATGGGCGTGCCGTTCCTGGCGAACACGCAGTCGGCAGTACTCTATCCGCCCAACTGGCCCCTGTATCTGCTGGATCCCGCGCGCGCGCTTTCAACGGCGTTGATGCTGCACGTGGCGCTGGGAGCCGTCGGGATGTTGACCCTCATTCGCGTGGGACTCCGCCTCGGGTGGCCGGCCGCTGCGACCGGAGCCGCGGCCTTCGCGTTCAGCGGGTTTTTCGCCGGGCAGATGGAGCACATCAACCAGGTCAGCGTGGCCGCATGGATTCCATTGCTGATTCTGGCCATCGACCTGGGCGTGGCGGGGGCCAAGCGCTGGTGGGCGGTGACGCCGCTGATTGTGGCGTTGATGATGCTGGCCGGTCACCCACAGACGGCCTATATGGGCTTGATGCTGGGTCTGGCCTGGGCGCTCGTGGCCGGGTTTCGGCGAGCGGGGAATACGTCCTCGCGGCAGCGAGCGCATGGGGCGCTCACCGGGCTGTCAATGTGGCTCATCGGCGTCGTCGGCGGCGCCGGGCTTGCCGCGGCCCAGATCGTGCCGGCCCTCGATCTTTCGCGTGAGGGCATCCGTTCCGGCGGGCTGATGTTTCACGAGGCGGTCTCCTTTTCGCTGCCGACCGGTGAGGCGCTGCCCGGCCTGCTCCCAACGTTTCTGCATCTGCCGTCGAGCACGGAGTTCGTGGCCTACGTCGGCGTCGTGGGCGTCGTGCTGGCGGCGCTTGGCGCGGTGCATCGCTGGCGCGAGCCGCGCGTTATCTTCTTGATCCTCGCGGCGTTGGTGGCGATCCTGCTGGCCTTGGGCCCGGCCACGCCGTTGTTCGGGTTGGCGCATCGGGTTGTGCCCGGCGTCGCGCTCTTCCGCGTGCCGGCGCGCTGGCTCCTCGTCGCCGTGTTCGCGCTGGCGTTGCTGGCGGCATACGGGACCGAGGCGCTGATGGCTGCATCGGACAGACCGCGGCGCGAACGCCTCCAGCGGCTCGGTGCCTGGCTCGCAGTGCTCGCGGGATTGGGCGGGTTGTCGCTCGGCGTTGCGATCGCGGAGCCGCCCCTGCGCGACGGACTCGCCTGGACGTGGGGGCTCGTCGCCGCAGTCGGGGTCGTCTTCGTGACGCTGGCCATTCTCGCGCCACGTCCCGCATACGCCTGGCTGGCGCCGCTCATCGTCGTCGCGGAGCTTGCCGCGGCGGCCGGTCCCGCGGCCATCAGGGAAGCCATCCCCATCGACGCCTACGAAGCGAAGGGTCAGGCGCTGCCGCGCCTGAACGAGATTGCGGGCGCGGGAAGGGTCCTCTCAATGGCCGATCCCTCGTACGAGATCAACGATCCCGACCGTGCGGCGCTGGCCAGCGCTTGGATCGATCAACTTGGCGAAGTGCCGTGGCGAGAATTCAAGGTGGCCTGGAAAAACCGGGACATCTTGAATCCGAATCTCACCATGGCCTACGGGCTGGACACGCCCGACGGCTACGACGGCGGTCTCCTGCCGCTGTCAACCCACGTGGCGCTGCGCGAGACGGTGATTCCCGGCTCCGCGGCGCATCCAGACGCGCTGTTGCTAAATCAGCTCAAGACCGTGCCGTCGAATCACGCCTTGGACACGCTGAGTGTCGACGTGGTGATCGACGATCGCTTCGACGCCTTCGAGACCGATGTCGCCGCATTCGATCTGCGACTGGTCGCGAGACTCAGAGAGCCGCTCCACATTGATGCCCTCGATGTTGCCGGCGTCGCGGGCGTCGCCATCCTCGCGTCTGGGGCTCCTGGCGACTCCGGCCCCGAGGCCGGCCGCATCGTGCTGACCGGCTCGGAAGGCGGTGAGGTCGAGTGGCCGCTGCAGCGCGACGCCGGCGACCCGACGTTTGTGGGGCTGGCGAATGCGGCGCCCGCGCCCCAGCGGGACGGCTTGCCCCCGCACACGGTGCTGTCGAGTGCGCGATTGGAAAACCCCATGCACGTCACGGCCATCACCGTCGAGCCGCTTGGCGGGGTGCTCGACGTCCGCGGGCTTTCCCTGCTGCTGGACGACGGTTCGTCGGTGGGCGTGCTCCTGCGCCCCGGACGCGGAATGCTCGTGGAGCTGGCCGGAGACGTGACCATCACGCGGCGCGCGCGGGAGGCGCAGCGCATTTGGATGCCGGTGCGCGTGGGACTGGCGGGAACCGTTGCCAGCGCCAGCCGGGCGCTGTCGTACCCAGGGTTCACACCCACCGAGGAAGCATGGTTGCTCACGTCGACACGTGACCCGGAGCTGTCCAACCCGATTCGCCGCGCCCTGGAGGACATGGGAATCGTGCAACGCCGGGAGCCGGTGGGTCTCGTCCTTCCCGATGACGTGGCGCGCCTCAGGCGGGAGTATGGAACGCGCGACGCCTGGATTAGGTTCGACGCCCCGGCGACGGCCGTGATGACCGAGGACCTCCCGGAGCGCGTCACCATCGAGGTCGTCTCCGAGGGCCCTCGCATGCTGGTACTCAACGACACGTTGTACCCGGGGTGGGAGGCATACATCGACGGCGGCCGCACCACGATCTGGCAGGCGAACCTGGCGCAGCGGGCCGTGCTGATTCCCGCCGCCGGGCGGCATACGGTCACGTTTGAGTTCTCATCGCACCCGCTGCGCGTCGGCGCCATCGTCAGCGGTGTCGCCGCCGCTCTTTGGGTGCTGGGGGTGCTGGCGCTGCTGGCCTGGCGACGCGCGGCCTAGCGTGAACCTGGTCTACGTCGCGCCCTTTGGGTTCGCGCCGAAGAACACGACCGCGCGCCGCGTGATGCCCATGGCGCGCGCCATGGCTGCGCGCGGGCACCAGGTGCAGGTGGTGGTCCCCCCGTACGATGACCCGGCCAGCTACGGGCGGCGCTGGAGCGACGCCGGCGTCGAGGTCCACGTGCTCCCCCGACCGCGAGGCGCGGCCATGCCGCTGGTCGGGGCTCCCTTGACCCAGGTGGCGCTAGCCAGAAGCGTCATGCGTTGCCTGGAACAGTGGCGACCGGACATCGTCCACGTATTCAAGCCCAAGGCGGTGTCGGGGCTGGTGCAAGCCTTGCTCTGGCGCAAGGGCAACCGGCCGGGGCTGGTGCTGGACTGCGACGATTGGGAAGGCAAGGCCGGGTGGAGCGCCAACGAGCCCTACTCCTGGTGGCAGCGCGAGCTATTCGAGCGGCAGGAATCCTGGGGTCTCGGGGCCTGCGACGCGCGCACCGCCGCAAGTGCGGAACTGGCGCGGCGGCGCGGCGCTGAACCCGTCGAGCGCATCGTCAACGGCTTTGAGGCCGCCACTTATCAGGCCTGGCGCGAAGCCCCGCCGCCGTCGTCGACCCCGCCGCGCCCGCACGCGGTGATCTATACGCGCTTTTACGACGCGCCGCCCGAGGATTGGGTGCGGCTTGTGATAGGCACGTTGACACGCCTGCCCGATCTCACGCTGTCCATCGTGGGCGCCGGGCCACATTCGCCCATGCCCCACCTGCTGCCGGCCCTCGACGCGCAGGGCCTGTCCGACCGCGTCCGAATAGCCGGGTGGATGGACTTCGCGCAGCTTGGAGCGTTCTTCGCGGGCTGTGATGTCGCGCTCATGCCCATGGCGGACACCGTGGCCAACCGCTCCAAGTGCTCCGTGCGGTACATGGATCTGATGATCGCGGGGGTGCCGATCGTGGCTTCCCCAGTTGGCGAGGCGACCACCTTCATCCGTGACGGTGAAACCGGCTACCTGGCGCGCGATGCCTCGATGGAATCGCTCACGGCTGCGGTCGCGGGCGCGTTGCAGGATTCCAAGCGGGGCCAGATGGCCGAGCAAGCGCGCACCTTTGCGATGAGCGACCTTGCGTGGGAGCGGCTGATCTCCCCCCTCGACGGCTTGTACGAAGGCGTGCTGGCGGACCCGGCGAGGGCTCGCGGCTAGCTAGCCGGCCGATCCGGTCGGGGTTGGCGTGGCCGCCGGCACGGCGCCGCCCGGTCCTGGGATGGCGGTCGTTGCCGGTGCGGCGCTCGGGGCATCGAGCGGTGAGATTCGCACGTCCACGACCGCTGGCGTGTGCCGCACCATGCGCAGGGTATCCGGCGCGGGATTGGTGATCACCGGTCGGATCTGGTGGAGGCCCGGCGCGCGATTGCTCAAATCGACCTCTGCCAGGATGTCGCCGCCGCGCAACCCTTGCAGCACCTCGGCGGGACCGGTCATCACGATCTGCAGGAACGGCTGATCGGCGATCGACTGGAGGCCGCTGCCGAGATTCGTCAGGACAACCGCTACCTGGATCGTGGTGGTTTCGTCGAGCGGTTCGACGACCACCGCAACTTGCGCGAATGGCTGATCGCTGCGGATCGTGACGCCCTCCGGCGCCTCGAACCCGACGTCGCGTTCGATGTCACCCCGAGCATCCGCGATGTCGATGGGCAGAGTTTCCACGGCGTCCACGCGTTCGAGCGCCCCAGGCTCGCCTTCGATCTCGACACTGGTCGGGACGACGCCAATTCGCGCAATGAAGAACGACGGCGCCACCGTGCCTTCGATCCTCGGCACCACCGGCACGCGCTTGCGGCTCGTAATCCGGTTGACGGGCACGTTGACCAGCACGGTCGGTGGATCGACGCGCACGTCCTCCACCTCGATTCCCTGTCGATCCACGGGGATCAAGATGCCCTCGACCCGGACATCGCGCGTGGCGTCTTCCAGGCTGAGCGCGGCTTGAACGCGGGCGACTTGGTCAACGACTGACGAGGCGCCGCTGACGGTGGCGTCGGCGGGTTCGGCGGTGATTCCAGACAGATCCGCCCGATATCCCGTGGCAACGTCGCTCTCGATTCGGGCATTGACTCGCAGGTTGCGCTCGACGACGGGATCGAGCTCAACCGCAATATTTGCCGGCGTGATGAGCACGATTTCAACCTGCGAATCCGACACCACCACGTCCACGTCGACCTGATGCCGTCCGGCGCCAAGCCCGCCGAGATCGACTCTGGCCACGAAGTGATCGGCGGTGAGGCTGGCGAGATTGACCTTTGGTCCCTTTACGCTCACGCGCACCGGCGCGATTTCCTCCACGAGGACAAGGCTGCGCGTATCGAGGCCGACCGGCTCCACAATCAGGCGGCCGGGGAACGGCTCGGTCGCCTCGGGGTTTTCCTCGATGGTGAGTCCGACCCACACCAGCGCCGACAGCGCGAGCGCCACGAGAAACCGAACCCCGAGGCTGTGGCGCGCGAATCGCAGGGCGCGGGCCGTCCAAAGCGCTTGAGGACTAAGGCGTCGCACCTAGCGGCGTGAAATCCAGGCCGGCAGGTTTTGCAGCGCCGCCCCGCGGGTCTGCACGCGGAAGGCCGTCTCCAGGCGGCGTCGCAGCTGGTCCGGCGTCAGGTGCCGCTCGAGCCGGCCATCCGAGGCAAACGAGATGCCGCCGCTTTCTTCCGAGGTCATGACGGCAATCGCGTCCGACACTTCGGTGATGCCCAATCCCGCGCGATGGCGTGTTCCCACGTGGTCTTGCGGGCCCAGGGCATCGCTCAGCGGCAGCATCACGTGCGCCGCCGTCACCATGCGTCCGCGAACGAGCAGCGCGCCGTCGTGCAGCTCCGAGCCGGGGTGAAACGCCGTCAGCAACAGATCCTGCGAAAGCTGAGCTTCGAGGCGCGTGCCGGTGTCGGCGTACTCGTCAAGCCCTCCGGTTCGCTGGATCACGATGATCGATCCCCACACGCGCCCCGAGAGCGCCGTGACCGCCGTGACGACCTCCCCGATCATCACCTCGGTATCTTCGGGCGACGTGGTGCCGAACGGTCGCGCCACCAACGTGCCGGTGCGTCCCACGCGCTCGAGCAGCCGGCGGATCTCCGGCTGAAACACCACCACCATCGCGAGACCCAGCAAAATCAAGCCGTTTTCCACAATCCAGATAATCAGCGGCAGCTGCAGCACACGCCCGATGACCAGAATCGCGACAAGTACCACCACGGCGCCGCGGACAACGATGTCCGCCTGGGTACCGCGAATCAGTGTCAAGACTCCGTGAAAAAGGAGCGCGACGAGAATGATCTGCGCGGCGGCGCCCAAGTTGAACTGAGAGACGAGGTATTCGAGCTGTTCCATTGCTCGCTTTGCCACCGTGGCGCTTGGGCCAAGTGTAGCGCGGATACAGGCCCGGCTATTGCGGCAAGGCTTCCAGGGCGGCCTCGCCGCCAATGAGCAGCACGAGCAATGCCTTCTGCGCGTGCAGTCGATTCTCGGCCTGATCGAAGACGACGGACTGGGGACCATCCATCACGTCGTCGGTGACTTCCTCCCCGCGATGGGCGGGCAGGCAGTGCATGAACACGGCGTGCGACCGCGCGGCGGCCATCAGGTCGGCATTCACTTGAAACGGTCCGAACGCCGCGAGGCGCTCGGCGCGTTCGTCTTCCAGGCCCATGCTGACCCACGAGTCGGTATAGACCGCGTCGGCGTCCCGCACCGCCGCCTCGGCGCTCGAGACGAGCTCGATGCTGGCGCCCGAGGCACGAGCCAGCCCGCGCGCCTGCTCGACGATGGCCGGGTCGGGCTCGTAGCCGCGGGGCGTCCCCACGCGCACGTGCAGCCCGGTCAGGGAGCCGCCCAGCAGCAGCGAGTGACACATGTTGAAGCCATCGCCCACATACGCCAGCGTGCGTCCGGAAAGCGAGCCCACGTGTTCGCGGAGCGTCAGCAAATCGGCCAGCACCTGACATGGATGAAAGCGGTCGCTGAGACCATTGATCACGGGCACGCGCGCATGTTCGGCCAGCTCTTCGAGCACGCGCTGGTCGTAGACCCGCGCCATGACGCCGTCAACCCAGCGCTCCAGGTTTCGCGCGATGTCGGGCACGGACTCCCTCACGCCCATCTGCGTGTGCTCGGCCATCAGGTCAACGGCCTGTCCCCCGAGATGAACCATGCCCACGACGAAGGTCGTGCGCGTGCGCAAGGAGGCCTTCTCGAAGAGCATCCCAAGGGTTCGTCCGGGGAGAAGCGCGTGGGGCACGCCGTCGGCCTGGGCGAGCTTCAACCGCGCGGCCGCATCCAGAATGGTCGCGACATCGCCGCTGTCGAGGTCCGCCAGGGAAAGCAGGTCGCGTCCCTGGAGCCCGCGAGCGGTGCGCCCGGCGCTAGTAGATGGCACCGAAGTCCACGTCGGTGTAGTAGCTGGCCAGGATCTGCTCGCCATTGGCGCCAGTCTCGGCCATGGCGTTCGCGCTGCGCAACGGCAGGCCGATTCCGTGTCCCAAGAGCGTCTGCCCGACGCTGTAGGGATCGGGCACGCCGACGGCCCAAGGCTTGAAGGCGCCACCCCACGTCTCGTGCCAACTCCGGGTATGCCCGTCCGCGCGTGAGAAGTAGACAGCCATGATCGTGTGGCTGTCGTAGGTCATCACCTGCCCGCGAGTATCGGCTACCGCTTGGCGCAGGCGAGTTCCCGAAAACTCGCGCGCCATGCCGTGATAGACCTGATGCCGCGTGTACATCGTCGGCGTGTGATGCGTGGAGCCGGCCGCATCGAACGCCAGGTTGCTGGCCCGGCGTTCGGATCGAGTCGCCATGGCGTAGCTGCGAAAGGCGATGGCGGAAGCCCGCAGGGCCTCCCAGGGAATGTGATCGCCTTGCTCCGCAATGCCCGACAGGTAGTCCTCGAGCGGCAGAATGTTAACCAGCCAGGCGGACGAATAGCGCGGCAGCCAGATGAACTCGAACGACCCTCGGTAGGTCGTCCACGGGGCTGCCTCCATCAGGCGCAGCATCGAACCTTCGAGCGGGAAGACCTTGACACGGCCGACGGTGCTTTCCCGCTCATTGTCCGGGAGCTGCAGCACGTGCTGCTCGCCGGGAATGTCGCGGTGAATGACCACAGACTCGCCGCCCGTGAGTTCCGCCATCTCATTGCCACCCTCGTCGACGATGCGCAGTCCATTGGTGGACGTGATGGTGGCGGTGGTGACTCCGGGGTTGTCATCGCTGATATCGAGCAGGCCGATACGCATTTCCGGCTCCGCCAGTCGCGCGGGCGTGTCCACCGTGGGCGTTGCCACACCCTTGGCCGAAAACCACTCGCCGTTCTGCTGCAGGTCGGGCTGGACGCGGTATTGCCCGGGAGCGGTTGGCAGAGAAATCAGCGTATTCACCTCGACCTGCTCGCCGCCGGCGACGTCGCTTGGCAACGAAATCGAAGCGGGGGACTCGCGGTCGCGTGGCGGATGACGATCGGCCCACCGAAACCCAACCGTCACCGCCGCGTCGCCGCTGGCCGCCCATGTGTCCGTCCCGGAATTGGTGATGACCAGGCGTAGCGGCGTCGATCCGCCCGGCACCGTTGCGGGCGGTGCGTTCACTTCGTAGGTGGCGGCTAGATCGTCTTGCGCCTGGCTCAGCCACGTGCGGCCCAGATCGGCGATCTGGATTTCGGGCGTGCGGTCGGCGGCGTACGTGAGTTTGCCGCGTTGAAACCACTGCGCCGTGATTCCGTCGTCAACCACCTCCTCGGAAACCGGATAGCCAAACAGATCGACGCCTCCCCTGTCGCGCCAAAAGCTGAGAAAGCCCAGCCGGAGGGACTGGCGCGTCTCCGGCACGTAGATTATCTGGCTGCTGTCACGGAGCGGTTGCGCCTGCCCGAAGTAGCGGTTTCCCGAAACCTTCACTCCGAGCAATCCCGGCTGCACGTCGTAGTCGGTGCCGCTGTGCTCAGGCCAATGTTCGAGCAGAAAGTTCTCGAAGAGTTGCACCTGACGGCCATCCAGCTCGTAGCGCCCGGTGAGGGGCTCGCCAAAGACCTCGGCGCCGCCCATGCGTTCATAGAACCCCAGGAAAAGCGGATCGACGGCGATTGCCGCTTGCTGGGCGAACAGCGTCGCGCTCCGCGGCGCAACGCCCGCCGCCGCGGCCGTTACTGCCGTATACAGCACGGCCCGACGAGAGACGCGTATTCGAGAGATAGATCGAGTGCCGCTCATAGAAGGGGGCGCACATCACGTGGCCGCGCGTGCAGCGCTGGCGTGCGAATAGTGAAGCGTGATGGACAATAGGAAGGTATCACAGCAGGGCTCGGCAGGGCCGGTGCTCGTGGGGAACGTTTCGTCGCGACCAACCGTTGCGCGGCGTCGATGTGCCGAAAGCCACGACCGATTGACGCGTCCAGCACTGCGGCGGACCTATCCTGAGGCGTGATGACCACACCCACGCGCGATCGCATTTACCTGGACCACGCGGCCACCACGCCGCTCGATACGGATGTCCGCCGGGCCATGGTCGAGGTATTGGACGGACCCTTTGGCAACCCGTCGAGCGTGCACGCGTCGGGCCGCCTCGCCCGCGCTGAGCTTGACCGCGCGCGGCGACAAGTGGCGGACGCCCTCGGTGCGCAGCCGCACGAGATCGTCCTCACCTCCGGCGGCACCGAGGCCAACAACCTGGCCATTGCGGGCTTGGCTCGCCGGAGGGGTCGCGACCACATCGCGGTGAGCGCCATCGAGCATCACGCCGTGCTGCGTGCGGCGTGGGCGCTGCGCGACCGCGGCGTGCCGATTACCGAGGTTCCGGTCGATGCCCACGGCCGGGTGACGCCGGACACGCTGGCGGCTCTCCTGCGCTCAGACATCGCGCTCGTCAGCATCGCCCTGGCCAATAACGAGATCGGCACGGTGCAGGACATCCCGGCGCTCGCCGAGACGGCGCGCGAGGCCGGTGCGCTGTTTCATACCGACGCCGTTCAGGCGGTGGGGCAACTCGACATAAATGTTGATCGACTGGGTGTCGATCTGCTATCACTGTCTGGCCACAAGATTTACGGGCCTAAGGGCATCGGCGCGCTCTACGTGCGAGACGGCGTGGAGTTGGAGCCGCTGGCTTGGGGTGGTGCGCAGGAGATGGGTCGTCGGGCGGGTACCGAAAACATTCCGGCAGCCGTGGGCTTCGCGCGTGCGGTCACCGCGGCCTGTGCGTCGCGGCGCACCACTAGCGCACGTCTGGCCGAGCTGTCGGGAGAATTGATCGACGCCGTTCTGGCAAAGGTGCCGCACGCACGCCTGACCGGGCACCCAACGGCGCGGTTGCCCTCCATTTCCAGCTTCGCGTTTGCCGACGTGGACGCCGAGCCCCTGTTGATCAATCTGGATCTGGACGGTATCGACGCCTCGTCGGGGGCCGCGTGCGAGGCGGGCTCGCTGGAACCGTCCCACGTCATCGAGGCCCTCGGGCTGCCGCCCGCCTACCGCCCGGGACCGCTTCGGCTAAGCCTTGGCCGGGATACGACCCGGGCGCACGTGCTGCGGGCCGCGGACGTGATTGCCCGGCACGCGAATCGTCTGCACGCCGCACCTCAGCCGGCCGCGGCACGCCTGGGAGCTCGCTAGCGTGGAAGTCTTTCTGCTCGTTCCGCCGCACGTCTACCTGGGTCTCGTGCTGGCCACGATCGTGGCGTTCCTCTTCCACGCCTTTGTTGGCCGCCGGCAGCGGTCGGGAATCTTCTACTGGCCGTTTGGGGTCGGCGGATTCGCCGCCGGCGCGCTCATGGCGGCGCCGCTGGGGGCGAGCTATCTCATGATCGGCGGACTGCCGGTGCTTGCGGCGCTGCTCGGATGCATTCTCGGCGTCGCCATTGCCCACGTGCTGTTGTCGTAGCCCGTTGGAGTCGTTGACCTAACATAATGGTCATGGTAGGTTCCGGCGAGGAGGTTTCCACGGGCTGATGCTTGGACGCCTCGTCAAGTTTGCCTTTGGCTTGGCGGTTGGAATCTTCCTCGGACTGGCGCTGCGCTCGACTCGATCGTCGGGCGCGGCGGAGGATGCTTGACCGTCCGCAGGGAGTGACGAGCACCACACGAGGCCGAACCGGCTAGAGAGCCGGATCTGACGCGAACTTAAGGGACTGCTGGGGAGGCAATCTCCGGCGGTCTTTTGCTATGTCCCATGGGTGAGGAGACTGCCTGAGTCATGCAGACCGACAAGATTCGCGAGATGTTTCTCGCGTTCTTCGCGGACCGCGGGCACGTGGTGCTTCCAGGCTCGTCCCTGATTCCCACGGGCGATCCGAGCGTCCTGCTCACGACCGCGGGTATGCAGCAATTCAAGGCCTATTTCAGCGGCGAACGCCCCGCGCCCTATCCGCGGGTGGCGACGGTGCAGAAGTCTTTCCGCACCACCGACTTCGACGAGGTTGGCGACCTGAGCCACCTGACCTTCTTCGAAATGCTGGGCAATTTCAGCTTCAACGATTACTTCAAAGAGGAAGCGATCGCGTACGCCCGCGAATTGGTGCTGGAAGTCGCCGGCATCGATCCGGCCCATCTCTGGGTGACGGTCTTCGAGGGCCGCGAGGGCGTGCCCCGCGACGACGAATCGGCGGAAATCTGGACGGATGCCGGTCATCCGCGCGAGCGCATCGCCTTCTTGGGCGATGACAACTTTTGGGACCCGACCGGCGATAGCGGGCCCTGCGGTCCCTGCACCGAAATCTTCGTCAACCTTCAACCCGACGAGCCCGACGTAGGCCCGGCGGTGGCGCCGGACCGCTACCTCGAAATCTGGAACCTGGTGTTCAACCAGTATCTCCAGGACACGGAAGGTGCGCTCAGCCCATCGAATCCCGGCGTTGATACGGGCGCGGGGCTCGAACGTTGGGCCTGGGTGCTCCAGGGCGTGCCGTCGACCTATGACACCGACGTGTGGAAACCGATGCTCAGCCTTGTGAGCGGGCGCGCCGGCCGGCCCTACAGGCCTGATGACTCAGCCGGACGCTCGATGCGCATCGTGGCGCAGCATTCGCGCGCGGCGGCGTTTCTCATTGCCGACGGAGTGATGCCCGGCAATGAGGGCCGGGGCTATGTGTTGCGGCGCAGCCTGCGCCATGCCGTGCGCCACGCCGACCTGCTGCGAATGGGTGATGACGCGCTCTCGCCCCTTGCCGACCTGACCGTCGAGATTTTCGGTGAGGCGTATCCGGAGCTGGAGCGACGGTACACGTTCATTTGCGACGCCATCCGCGATGAGGAAGCCCGCTTCCGCCGAACGCTGGTGACGGGGATGGCCCTGCTCGACGAGATGCTGACCGATATTCCCCGCGGCGGCACCCTGCCGGGCGCCCGTGCGTTTCTTCTCTACGACACCTACGGATTCCCGCGCGACGTCACCCAGGAGGTGGCGGAAGCGCGCGGCGTTGCCCTGGACGATGACGGTTTCCAGGCGGCGCTGGCCGAGCAGCGTGAACGCAGCCGTGCGGCGCAGCGTGGCGATCGGACGGCGCGCCTTCCCGCTGGATTCGGCGAAACGGTCTTCCTCGGGTACGGCGGGCAAACTGCGGGCGAGGGCACCGTCGTCGGCGTCGACGTGGACGGCACCCTGCAAGATTCCGTGAGCGCGCCGGGTCGGGCCATGGTCATGCTCGACCAAACGCCCTTCTACGCCGAGGCCGGTGGCCAGGTCGGCGACACCGGCGCACTCCGAGGCGACGGACTCGTGGCGCGGGTCCGAGATACGCAGAGTGCGCCCGAGGGAACCCACATCCATCTGGTTGACATCACGGAGGGCGTTCTGCGGGTCGGCGACATCGTGCGGGCGGAGGTCAACGGCTCGCGTCGGCACGACATCATGCGCAATCACTCGGCGACCCACCTCTTGCACGCGGCGCTCCACCGCACGCTGGGCGAGCACGTGCAGCAGGCGGGGTCGCTTGTAGCTCCCGATCGGCTTCGCTTTGACTTCACGCACCCCAACCCGGTGGATCGGGCGCAGCTGCGCGCCATCCAACAGTGGGTCAATGGCCGCGTGCTCGAAGACTTGCCGGTCGCGACTGAAACGGCGGAGGTGCGGGAGGCGGTCGAGCGCGGCGCCATGGCGCTCTTCGGCGAAAAGTATGGCGAGGTCGTGCGGGTGGTTGCCATGGGCGACCAATCGCTGGAGCTCTGTGGGGGCACGCACTGCACCGCGACGAGCCAGATCGGCATGTTCGCCATCGCCAGCGAAGGCGGCATCGCCGCCGGCGTGCGCCGCATCGAGGCGCTGACCGGCCACGGGGCCGCCGAATTCGTCGAACGTCAGCAGGACATTCTCAACGAGGTGGCCGAGGAAGCCGGCGTATCGCCGGGCGAGTCGGCGGAACGCATCCGTCGACTCAAGACCGAACTCGCCCAGGCCCGCCGCCAGGTCGCCGCGGCCGAACGCGCGGAGGCGCGGCGCTCCGCGTCGGCGCTGCTGGCGGACCGCGAGCAGGTGGACGGCCTCACGCTGGTCGCCGGGCAGGTGAACGTGGCCAACCGTGACGCGTTGCGGCAAGTCACCGAGTCGTTGCGCGACCAGCTCGAGGAACCGTGGGTCATACTCCTGGCCACAAGCGTTGCGGCGAAGCCCGCCTTCGTGGCGGCCGCTTCGGCTCAGGCCGTGGATGCCGGCGTGCATGCCGGCGACCTGGCTCGAACGGTCGCCAAGCTCACGGGCGGCGGCGGCGGCGGGCGGCCGGAACTCGCGATGTCGGGTGGCACGGACGCCGCGAAGATCGACGAGGCACTGGACGCCGGACGCAGCTATGTGGCCGCCATTCGGGGGCCGTCATGAGTATTCGCCAGGGCCCCACGCTCGAGCGGCTCCCGCCACGCTCACGACGCCGCCCGCGGCGCCAGGCGCATTCGCGCCGCCGTGCGCCGACGATGCGCGAACCCGTGTTCGAGCGCCTCGACGAGCTCGACGGCTCGCGACCGGTGCGCACCTATCGCCACTGGGAGCGAAACGACCATCCCCTGCGTCTGCTGGCGCCCGCGGCCGCGGCGGTGGTTGGCGTCGCTGCGGTTTGGATCGTCATGGCCTTTTGGATCTGGCCCTCGTCGACCGTTGTGGTGTCTCCGCTGGCGACGCACGTGCCGATCACCGTTGACGTACGCATCGATCCCGAGCTGTCGGAGGTTGACGTCGAGGCGCGCGCCATTCCCGGCACGATCGTGTCCGCCGTCAGCGACGGCTCCATGTCCATGCCCACCACCGGCAGGCGCCGGGAGCCCGTGGAGTTCGCTCGGGGGCGCATCACCTTGAGAAATCGCACCCGCGAAGCCGTTGTCGCCCCTCGCAATACTCGAGTGCGAACCCAGCAGGGCACGAGCTTTCTCACGGACGCCGAAGTGCTCGTGCCGCCGACGGTGGAAATCGTCGGGCAGACGGTGCCTGGTGAGGCGACCGTGAGCGTGACGGCTGAGAACCCCGGCACGACGGGCAACGTGCGCGCGCTGGCGATTGTGGCCGTCGATGGATTGGAGTCGGAGACGCTCGACGTCTTCAATTCGCAGCCGATCACGGGGGCGGCGGAGCGGGAGATCGCGCTGGTTTCCCAGCGCGACATTGACGAGCTCGACCGCGTCTTGGTGGAGCGGCTGCAAAGTGCGGCGGTGGAGGAGCTTCGACGCGACCGCCCCGAGCAGCACACGCTCGTTGTATGGTCGCCGGAGGCCGGCAATCCCGAGGTGGTGCGGAAGGACTTCAGCGCCGATGTGGACCAGCTTGCGGCGGTGCTGCAGTTGGACCTGGAAGTGCGCGCGAGCGGGACTCTTTTTGCCAACGATGACTTGGAGCGAATTATTGTCAACGGCCTCGCGAGCGGTGGCGCGGATGTCGAATTCGACGAGATCCATGTCCTGCGAACCGAGATCCTCGACGAGTCGGTTGGCCGGCTGCACATGCGCATCGAGGCGGTTGGCGAGTCGGTGGCGAAACTCGATACCAACGCCATTCGCGGCACGTTGGCCGGCGCGAGCCTCGACGACGGGGCGGTGGCCCTGAATCGGCAGTCGCAGATTGCCGCCTGGCGGATGTCGCATGATCCACCTGACACCGAAAACTTCCCACGCTGGGGCTGGCGCATCGATGTCCAGGTCACGGAGCCGACGGCCATCCCGGCGGGTTGAGCCCGCCGAGCCGCCGCCACCGCGCAACCGGCGCATCATTGGCCTCGACCTGGGGTCGCGCCGCATAGGCGTGGCGATTTCCGACGCGGCGGGTGGATTCGTGGCCCATCGGCGCGTCATCGAGCGGCGGGATCTGGCGCGCGATCGAGCGGCCGTGGCGGCGATCACGGCCGACTATCCCAGCGCTACGATTCTGGTCGGTCTGCCGTTATCGTTGGATGGAAGCGATGGGCCCCAGGCGGCGCGAACGCGCCAGTGGGCCCGCCAACTGCTTGCGGATCAGTGGGACTCGGTCGTGCTGCGCGACGAGCGGCTCACGACGGCCGCCGCGCGCGAGCGGTCGGGCGAGCGTCCCATCGATGCCGTGGCCGCCGAGGTGCTGGTGCAGGACTTTCTCAATGATCGGGGAGCCTGGTGAGGGCCATTGGGCTTCTCATCCAGGCGTTTGTCGTCGTGCTGCTGTCGATCGGCGCGGTGGCCTTCCTGGGCTTCAACGTCGTGAGCCGGTTCGCCGAATCGCCGGCGCCGGTGGCGGCGCAAACGGTGCAGTTCACCATTCCGCCGGGGGCCACGACCAGCGACATCGGCCGCGCGCTGCAGCGCGACGGCCTGATCCGCAGCGATCTGCTGTTTCGCCTCCTGGTCGATCGGCGCGGCCTTGACGGGCGCTTGCGGCAGGGTGTGTATCTCCTGCGGCAGGACATGTCGTTGGACGAGATTCTGACCCTGCTCGAGGCCGGGCAGCCCGCGGAGCAGACGGTCACGTTTCCGGAAGGCTTCCGCATCGAGGAAATGGCGGATCGGCTCGACGAACAGACCCACATTGCCGGGCAAGATTTCCTGGGAATCGCGCGCAACCAGGTTGCCGAGCTCGCGAACGAGTTTCCCTTCCTGCGCGGCATCCCGCCCGGAGTGTCGCTCGAGGGCTATCTGTTTCCCGATACCTACCAGATCAACTCCGGGACCACCGCGGGCGATTTGGTCCGCACCATGCTGCGGCGCTTCGATGACATCGTGACCGTCGACATGCGATCGTCGGCGGCGGCCCGCGGCTGGGATTTGCACGCCCTCATCACCGTCGCGTCGGTCGTGGAGCGCGAGGCGCGAATCGATGAGGAGTACGCACTGGTCGCCGGCGTCTTCGCCAATCGCCTGGCGACGGGCATCCCGCTCCAGGCGGACCCCACGGTGCAATACGCCCTGGGACGCACCGAGGGTGGTCGCGGGTGGTGGAAACCCGACCTCACCACCGCCGACTTCCGCGTGGACTCCCTGTACAACACCTACCTCCACTCCGGGCTGATGCCGGGGCCGATTGCCAATCCCGGACTCAAGTCGATTGCCGCTGCCGCCAACCCGGCCGAAACTCCCTTTATCTTCTTTGTCGCCAAAGGCGACGGATCGCATGCGTTTTCCGTGACGCTCGAGGAACACGAGCGCAACATCGCCCAATATCGAGCTTTGCCGTGAGCGGACGTGAACCGGTGGATGGAGACCGAGCGGCGAGGGTGCAGTCGCGACTCGCCGGCTTGGACGTGGACGTGCTGCTCGTTCACGGCGCGGCGAATCGCCGCTATCTCAGCGGATTCACCGGCAGCGCCGGCGTATTGCTGATCGGCGCGGAACATCGTGTGCTGGTGACGGACTTTCGCTACACCGTGCAGGCGCGTGACCAAGCCCCGGCGTTCAGCGTGGTGGAAGCAGCCGAGCCCCTCGAGGGCCTGGCGGACGCCGTGGCGGCCTCCGGCGCGACGCGCGTCGGCTTCGAGCCCGAGCACGTCACCTATGCCGGGTTTCAGAAGCTGGAGGCGCGACTCGCCGAGCTGACGCCTCCGGCGCGCCTTGTGCCCGTTGAGGCTGTCGCGGAGCAGCTGCGCGTGATCAAGGATGCGGGTGAGCTCGACGTGATTCGCGAAGCCGTGCGCATCGCCGACGAGGTGATGGCGCGGGCCGCGGCGTGGATCGAGCCGGGCGTGACCGAACGCGCGCTGGCGAATCGACTCGAGGCTGCCATGCGCGACCTCGGCGCCCAGGGGCCGGCCTTCGACACAATCGTTGCCGCCGGACCGAATGCGGCCATGGCCCACCACCAGCCGGGAGACCACCCGATCGCCGAAGGTGAGCCCGTGATTGTCGACCTGGGAGCGCGACTTCGGGGCTACTGCTCCGACATCACGCGAACGTTCATCGCCGGCCCGGCGGACGAGACGTTTCGGCGAATCTACGATCTGGTGCTGGATGCGCAGCTGGCCGCGGAAGCCGGAATCCGTGCCGGCATGTCGGGACGGGACGCCGACGCGTTGGCCCGGGACCCGATCGCGGCGGCGGGCCACGGCGGTGACTTCGGCCACGGCACAGGGCACGGCGTGGGCCTGGAGATTCACGAGTCTCCGCGACTCTCGACGCGATCGGACGATACCCTGGCGACCGGCATGGTCACGTCGGTGGAACCGGGTATCTATCTGCCGGAGTGGGGTGGCGTGAGGATTGAGGATCTCGTGCTCGTGCAAGACGACGGTGTCGAAGTGCTGACGCAGACGGCAAAATGACCACCGCTGCGAGAGTCGTGGAGCCGTCCGATGGTTGACCCTGGCGAGCTGCGTCGCGGGAATGTCGTGCGGATCGACGGGAAGCTCTTGGAGGTCGTCGAGCACCAGCATCAAAAGATCGGCCGCGGCAGCGCACAGACCAAGCTCAGGCTGCGCGACATCGTCAACCAGACGACCTCCGATCGAGTGTTTCAAGCGAGTCAACGCTTCGAGCGCGTGCGGCTGGATGTTGATCCGGCACAATTCCTGTACCGGAGCTCCGACGCCTTTCACTTCATGAACATGGAGACGTACGAGGAGGTCGCGCTCAGCGCCGCCGAGGTCGGATCCGCCGCGGACTATCTGGTCGACGGATTGGAGCTGGAACTGACGACGTTCGAAGGCCGCACCATCGGACTCGAGCTGCCGGTGGCCGTTGATATGGCGGTTGCGCACACGGAGCCTGGAGTTCGCGGGGACACCGCGACGGCGGCGTCGAAGCCGGCGACCATGAGCACCGGCCTGCAAATCGATGTGCCGCTCTTCATCAACACCGGCGACGTCATTCGGGTGGACACCCGCACCGGCGAATACAGCACGCGCGTCGGGCAGGCGTGACCAGGACTGAGTGAGGATTGCCTTGACTGACGAGTGGGATCGCGCTCTCTCCGAGGTGCTCCCCGATCTTGTGGAAACCGCTCGCAATGAGCGGCTCGAGGAGATCGAAGTTGCCGACGAGCACCGCACAATTCGCCTGCGGCTCGCGGAGCCAGCCGCTGATGTCTCAGCCGTCGTCGAGTCCACGGATGTCGAGACTGCCGAGCCGCCGGTTGCCCGAGCTGCGCACGTCGGAATCTTCCATCGGCGGACCGAAGACGGCGCCGATCCGATCGCCGAGCCGGGCGACGCGCTGGAAGAAGGAGCCCCGCTTGGCTTCGTGGACGTGCTCGGCGTGTCCCACGAGGTGCCGGCGCCGTTCGACGGAACGATCGAGGCATTTCTGGTCCCCGACGGACAGCCGGTCGAATACGGCCAGCCCATCGCCCGATTGACGTCAGCCGAGTAGCGCTCCGACCTCGGAAATCTGATCGAGGGCTGCTTCCACGCCGGGGCGACCTCCGCGCGGCCCTCCGTTCCCTGGCTGGCGGCGAGTCGCCCGTACTGTGCGCCCCGTGCCGGGAAGGTGTCAGCGAGGCCCATCGTCTAGATTCGGAGGCGAATTGGCGCGTCCATGAGATTCGCATCGTCAAGATTCTCTGAGTGGTAAAGTCAAACTCGGGACGGACTCGTGAATTCGGCTTCAGAATTCGGGTGCGCGCCGGCAGTTGCCGGGTGTGCCGGGTCCGGGTGCGACTCTAGTCGCGGGAGGGGAGGAACCCATGGCGAAGTCTTTAAGCAGGCGTGACGTGATGCGCCTCGGAGCGCTTGGTCTCGCAGGCGGTGTTGGCGCCGCAGCGCTGGCCGCGTGCGGCGAGGGCGAGGTTGAGGTCCGCACCGTCGAGGTCGAGAAGATCGTCACTGTCACCGAGATCAAAGAAGTCGAAGTCGAGAAGGTGGTGGAGAAAGAGGTCGTTAGGGAGGTTCCGGTCGAACGGGTTGTGACCCAACAGGTTGAGAAGATCGTCGAGAAGGTCGTGGAGGTGCCGCAGGAGACGCAGGTCGCCGGCGTCTTCGAGATCGGCCCCGTCAAGGCGGTGCGCTTCGGCAACTACCGCGACCTCACCCCCTACAACCCGCAATACGGCGGCAAGATCACGCACGCGGCGCCGGGCGCGATCAACAACCTCGACCCGCTGCACTTTCCGGACGCGTGGTCGCTCATGGGCGGCGGTCAGCCGCTTTTCGACGCGCTGATCGCCCATGGTCCTGGTGGAGAACTGGCGCCGTGGCTGGCGACGGACTGGTCGGTCTCGGATGACTTGCTGACCTACACGTTCCAGCTTCGCAACGACGTGCAGTTCCACGACGGCACGCCATTCAACGCCGAGGCCGCCAAATTCAACTTCGAGCTGTGGATGGACCCGGACATGAACCCCGGCTGGAACGCCAACATCGGCAATCAGCTGGCCAGCGTCTCGGCGCCGGGCGACTTCACCCTGGAGATGACGCTCAACGAGGTCAACGTCTTTTTCCTCGACCTTCTTGCCGGCGGCTCCGCCGTCTTCGCATCGCCGAAGGCCGTGGCGGAATACGGTGAAGACCTCACCCGAAACCCGGTGAGCACCGGACCGTACAAGTTCAAGGAGTGGAAAGAGAACATCTCCCTGACGATGGTCCGGAACGACGACTACAACTGGGGTCCGCCGTGGGCGCTCAACCAGGGTCCGGCCTTTGCCGATGAGTGGACCTCGTTCGAGTTGACCGACGTGTCGGCCAAGGTGGCGGCCTACGAGGCCGAAGAGCTGAGCTGGATGCACCACTACAGCCTCACCGAGCTGCAGCCCTTCTTCGGGAGTCCGGCGCACCAGGTCTTCATCGGGCTTGGTCCGGGACAGCCGTGGTACTTGCAGACCAACACCATCAACTTCCCCACGGACGATCTGGCGGTTCGCAAGGCTCTGATCCACGCCACCGATCGTGGCACGGTCACCCGCAGCGTCACGCTGGGCTTTGGCGCCCTGGCGGGCAGCCTGCTCACGCCCGGAACCGTCGGCTACAACCCGGACCTGGATGGCTACTACGAGTTCAACATCGAGAAGGCCAACCAGATCCTGGACGAGGCCGGCTACGCGCGCGGGGATGGCGGCTTCAGATACGACTCCAGTGGTCAACTCCTAGAAGTCTCATTCCCCGACACGCCGAATCCGTTCTCGCAGCCGTACAAGCTCAACATCGAGAACGCGATCGGCATCTCGGTGGCTACGCCCAACATGGAGTGGGGCACTGCCGTCGAGCAATACCTGCAGAAGATGCACACCCACAAGTGGCAGGGCGGCGTGGGGCTTGAGGGCGGACTGGTGCTCGACACGGTCTATCACTCGCGCAACTTCGGTGTGCCGGGCAACCGGGCCTACACCTGGCTCGTCGACGAGGAAATCGACAGCCTGCTCGACGCCGTGCGCACCGAGCCCGACCAGGCCAAGCGCGCACAGATGACGAATCGTGTGCACACGATCCTCATGGAGCAGGCCGTGGGTATTCCGCTGGTCGAGTGGGGTTCGCTATTCCCGGCCAACACGGCCAAGGTCGGCGGGCGCGTATTCCACACGATCCTGACCTCGCCGTATCCCTTCGACCTCTACTCGACAGAGGGCTAGGAGCGAGGCCATAAGGAGGGCGTGATCGCCGGACGCTGATCTGGCGCAGGAATGGGCAAATACATCGCAATCCGGGTGCTGGCCGCAGTGCCGGTGCTCATCGGGGTCTTGCTGATCGTCTTTGTCCTCCTGCGCCTGATCCCCGGCGATCCGGTTTCCCTCCTCCTCGAGTCGCGCGGCGAGTCGTCCATCTTCACCAGCCGCATACCGCTCGAAGCGGTTGAGCAGCTCCGCGATTCCTATCACCTCAACGATCCCATTCCGGTGCAGTTCGCGCTGTACGCCCGGGATGTGGTGGTCGGTGATTTCGGCCGGTCGTTCCAGACGAACCAGCAGGTCGGCGATCTCATCAAGGAGCTCTTCCCGGAGACGTTGAAGCTCACGATGGCCGGGATGGGCGTCGCCCTGCTGGTGGGGCTGGTCTCGGGCATCGTGTCGGCGATCCGACACCACACCTGGGTCGACTATTCGGGACAGGTCGTGGCCGTGTTCGGCGTCTCGGTGCCGGATTTCTTCTTTGGTCTCGTCCTGATTTACATCTTCGCCGTCAATCTTCGATGGCTGCCGGCCTTGGGGCAGGATAGGCCCGAGGGAATGATCATGCCGGCGATTACGCTTGGCGTGAGCGCGGCCGCGATCATCGCCCGGATGACCCGCTCGTCCATGCTCGACGTCATGAGCCGCGACTTCGTGCGGACGGCCCGCGCCAAGGGCCTGCGTGAATCGGCGGTGGTGATACGCCATGCGCTCAAGAACAGCCTAATTCCGGTCATCACCATCGTTGGCTTGCAGTTCGGCAGCCTGCTGACTGGCGCCATCGTTGTTGAAGTCGTGTTCACGCGGCAGGGCCTCGGATTCGAGTTGGTGGAGGCTGTGCAGCGCCGGAACTATCCGGTGGTGCAGGCTCTGGTCATGCTGGCGTCGCTGGTCTATGTCGCCGTCAACATCATCGTCGATGTGCTCTATACGTACATCGACCCCCGCGTACGGCTTCAGACGTAGCGTGACGCTGGCAGGCAGCGCCAGTCGGCGCCGAGGAACGAGACGCGCGAACGAACCGTCGCAAGCCTGCAGTGCGGTTTCTGCACATACTCGGTCCAGCCGCTAATGGCGACGACTGACGACGTTACCGTCCAGCAGGCGCTCGAAGGCGGGGACGCGGCGCCCGCGCGCAGCGAATGGGGCCTCGCTTGGCGGCGTTTCATTCGCAACAAGGCGGCCATCGCCGGCGGCGTGGTGCTCATCGCCATTGCCATCGTCGCGATCCTTGCCGATGTCATCGCGCCCCATTCGCTGAACTACTACAACCCCGAGCTGTTCAACTCCCCGCCGGGCGAGGGCGGGCACCTCCTGGGCACCGACCGAGTGGGGCGCGACGTGTTCACGCGCGTGGTTCACGCGCCGCGCATCTCGCTGCGCATTGGATTCTTGGCGGTGGCCATAGCCGCCACCGGCGGCACGCTGGTTGGTCTGGTCGCCGGATTCGTGGGCGGCAAGGTCGACTGGGCGATCAGCCGCGTGCTGGACGTGATGCTGGCGTTTCCCGGCATCCTGCTGGCCATCGTCATCGTGTCCACGCTGGGGCCCGGCCTCAACAACGCGCTGATCGCGTTGGGAATCGCGGCCATTCCCTACTACGCGCGGGTCGTGCGCGGCGCCACGCTTTCGGCGCGCGAGCTTGTCTACGTGCGGGCGGCGCGCGCCGTGGGCATGCGAGAAGCCCGCATCATGCTGCGCCACGTACTCCCCAACGTCGTGAGCCCCATCATCATCATGGCCACGCTTGGCCTGGCGTCGGCGATTATTGCCGCCGCCGGGCTGAGCTTCCTTGGCCTGGGCGCCGAGCCGCCGACGCCCGAATGGGGGCTGGAGCTCGCCGAGGGCCGCCGCTACCTCCGCACCGCGCCGTGGGTGCCGATGCCCCACGGCATTGCGATATTCATCACCGTCATGTCGCTGAATCTGCTGGGCGACGGACTCCGAGAGGCCCTCGACCCACAGGCCAGCGCCTGGACGAATTAGACGACCGGCGCCCGCCTACGGGTTGGCGATGAACGCGACGCCGAATGCGCCGCGGCCCGTGTGCGTCGCGATCACCGGTCCCATCTCGATTCCCGGCAGCAGTGCCGCCGACACATCGAACTCGCGTTGGATGTCGGCTTCCAGCGCGGCGTACATGTCGTCAGCCCCCACATGCATCACCGAGACGGACTGCAGGCCGTTCGGCGCACGCTCGCGCACGTAGTCCACCAGCGCGCGTCGAGCCTTGGTGAAGGACCGCACTCGGATGACGGGTTGCACCTCTCCATCCTGCACGTGCAGCACCGGCTTGAAGCTCAGGATGGAACCCACAAAGGCCTGAGCTCCGCCAATGCGGCCGCCCCGGCGCAAGTACTCCAACGTGGGGACCACGAACGCCACATGCGTGCGCGCGCCCAGTTCGTTCACAAGCTTCACCACCGCCTCGGCGCTGGCTCCGCTGTTGGCGGCCTGGGCCGCCTCCACCGCCAGCAAGCCCACGCCAATCGGCGGCAGATCGTTGCGGACCAGATGCACGTCCACGTCGGGCAGTTGGTCCGAGGCCAGACGCGCCGATTCGAGCGTGCCGCTCAGCTTGGCCGATAGATGGATGGACACGATGGGGCTTCCGTCAGACCCACAGCGCTCATAGATCTCCATGACCGCGGCGGGTGCTGGCTGCGAGGTGGTCGGATGCTCGGGCCGGTTCTCCAGCATGGTGAAGAACTCGGTCGGCGTGATGTCGACGCCGTCGGTGTAGTCGTCGGTGCCGAAGTGCACGTGCAGCGGCACGATCTCGATCCCGTGCTCGTCGAGAAGACTCCGCGGCAAGTACGCCGTGCTGTCGGTCACGATCTTGACTGCCATGCGAATACTCCAGTCCAACCTCAGCGCTTGGCTTGGGTTCCGCCGAGGGGGCCTTGTTGCCACCGGGCCAAGCGCCATTCGGCCACCGGGGAAATAGTACTCCGTCCGAACAAGATTCTCGTCGAGGCAGGGACCCGTGGGGGCGGACTTGGGCCGTTCGAGCTAGTCGCCTTTTGGGATATATCGATTGGCCAACTCGACATAATCTTCACGCGGTGGGCTGAAGATGTCGAGGACCAGTGCGGGACCCTTCACCGTCCGCGCCCGGTGCAGCACGCCGCCAGGGATGATGAACATGTCCCCAGGTTGGCAGAGCCGGGTCTCGTCGCCGATGGTCAGCTCCAGCTCGCCTTGGAGCAGCATGCCGGCCTGTTCGTGTGGATGCTGATGCAGCGGCACCACGCTGCCTTCGTCCAGTTCCAGGCGCGACAGCATCACCCGCTCGCCATACGGCGTGCGCGCCCGTGCGCCCGGGGCAAGCTCGATTTCGGGATGATCGGCGGGGTCAACGAATGGCATGGGTGGACTCCGGGGCGAAAGACCGCCGGAACTGCACGCCGCGACGGCGCCGGCGGTCGCACGCTGGCGTGCGAACGGTACTCTACAAGCGCCTGGTCCGTCTGAGCGGGGTGAGCGGTGGTGGTCGGAGATCTCATTGGCAAGCGCATGGCGCTGGCCGCGTCAGGCGGTCTGGATAGCTGCACCATCACGCGCTGGCTGGTCGAAGAGGGAGTCGGGGTCGTCGCCCTCACGGCCGATTTGGGCCAGCCGGATGAAGCGAACATCGACGACATCCCCGAGCGCATGCGAGCCGCGGGCGCCGAGGACGCGGTTCTGGTCGACGCCCGCGACGCGCTGGCCCGCGCCGGCCTGGAGATCATTCAGACGCAGGCCAAGTACGAAGGCGGCTATTGGAACACGACCGGCATCGCGCGGCACGTCACGGTGCAGGCGCTGCTTCCGGAAGTCCAGCGACGAGGCATCACGGTGTTTGGCCACGGCGCCACGGGTCGCGGTAACGACCAGGTGCGGTTTCAGCTGGTCACCAACATGCTCGCGCCCGGGATTCAGGTCTATGCCCCGTGGCGCGACACGGAGTTTCTGGAGCAGTTTCCCGGTCGGCGGGAGATGATCGTCTACTGCGAGCGGGAGGAAATCCCAATCCGTGCGACGCTCGACAAGCCCTACTCAACCGACGCGAATCTCCTTGGCCTGACTCACGAGGCCGGCCAGCTCGAGGAGTTGGAAACCCCAGCCCAATTCGTGCGACCGGAGATGGGCGTCTATCCCCACGAAGCGCCGGAGGACGGTGAGCGAGTCGCGATTCGCTTCGAGCAGGGCGTTCCCACTGCCATCGACGGTCGGCCCGTGTCGCCGCGGGAAGCCATCGAGCAGGCCAATGCCATTGGCGGCCGGCATGGCGTGGGCATCGGTCTGCACGTGGTGGAGAACCGCTTCGTCGGCATCAAGTCACGCGGGGTCTATGAGGCGCCGGGGATGGAGCTGCTCGGCACCTGCTATGCCTATCTCCAGCAGCTCATCCTGGATCGGCGCGCGCGGTCCGTCTTTGACCAGGCGTCGGCGCAGCTCGCGCGGCAGGTCTACGAGGGCTATTGGTTTGACCTCGCCAGCAGCGCCATGCGTCGATCCGTGGAGACGTTCACGAGGCTCACGACGGGAACGATCGTCGTCGACGTCTATCGGGGCCACGTCGCCTATGCCAGCGCGCACGATGTCCCGCACTCGCTCTACAGCGACGCCTCGAGCATGGAGGGCGTGGGTGACTTCGATCACCGCGACTCGGAAGGATTCCTCGGCGTGCTGGGCGTGAGCGCTCGTGCGCTGAGCACCCAGGGCCACATCGACTCGGACTAAGGAGGCCCACGGGACGCCAGTGAGCAACGTCTGCCCGTCTTTGAGGAACCCGTGGCCGTAGCGCGCGCCGCAACGGCGTCGGACCCGGCGCGTCGCGCGGCGTCCGGAGAGTTGCTGGCCATCGCTTGCGCCCTGCTGCTCGGCCTCCAGGCCATCCGCGTATTCACCACCCACACGGTCTGGCTCATCGGCGAAACCTCCAGCCGCGAAGTGCTTGGGCTCGTGGTCCTCGGCGGGTTCGCGGCCGCCATCCTGGCCTGGCCGCTCGTCCGCGTTGTCGGCGTGCAAGCGGCTACGCGTTGGTCGCTGCTTCTGCTGGCGGCCGGTGCAGCGGTGGGACAGATCTCCGCCGTTCCCGGAGTCGACTTCGCGGCGGGCCTCGCCGGCACGATTGCGCTGGGCTGGTTCCTGGCGATGCTGCCCGCGTTGGGATCGGCGGCGCCCATGGCCCTTGCCCTGGCACTGGCGCTCGATCTGACGGTTCGCATCGGCTTCATCACCGTGGACGCGCCGTTTGCGCACCACCCGGCGGCGTCGGCGGTTGTCGCCGTCGCCGTCGCCATCGTCGCGCTTGGCGCCCCGGCGGTTGCTCGTCAAGCAACGCGACTGCCGGCGTGGCGCGATGCCTGGCCGCTCATCGGGCTGGGTCCCGGGCTGGTGGTCTTCCTGATCTTCAGCGGAAACCTGGGCCAGGTCATCGTGGGTGCGGATCTTGATTTCCGCGCCACGGGTCTAGCGCTGGCTGCCGGCGCCGCCGTGGGCATCGTCTGGACCTCGGCGCTGATTCGAGCCCCGCCGGCTCGCGCACGAATTCTGCTCGGGGTGGCTGCTTTGGTATTCGTCGCGGGGTTCGTGCTGTTCGATGCCCGCGTGGCGGCAGCCGGCGTCGGCGCCGCCGCCGTTGCCGCTGCGCTGCCGGTGATGTTGGTTCCCCTGGTCCCACGGACGGACGGCTCCGACCGCGTGGCGCCCAGCGTGGTGTCGATGACCATCGGTCTTCTCTTGCTGGTGGTGCTCTTGTTCGTGTTCTATTCCTTTTACGGACCTGGGTGGGTGATGTGGGCCGCGGTCATTGCCACCGCCGTTGTGGGAGTTGGCGGCGCTCTGAAGCGGTCGCCGCAGGTGGAAGACGCGAGGCGCGCGCGCCGCCGGCGCTGGCCGGCCCCGATCGTCGCCGCCGGGTTGGTTCTGCTGCCGGCAGCGGCGGTCGCCGGCACGGCAGCACCGCCGGACACCGGATACTCCGATTCCGACGGTTTTCGCGTGGTCGCCTACAACATCCGCCAGGGATTCGGCGTGGAAGGCCGCTTCGATCTCGAGGCCGTGGCGCAGACGCTCGAAGACAATCCGGCCGACGTGATCGCGCTGCAGGAGGTGGGCCGGGGCTGGGTGATCTCAGGATCCGCGGACACGCTCACCTGGCTATCGCAGCGGCTCGACATGCCCTACGTGTATGGAGCGGGCGCGGGCGATCTGTGGGGCAACGCCACCCTCAGCCGGCTGCCCATGCGCAGCACCGTCCATCACTTCGACAATCCGGGACGGATTCCACGCGGCGCCGTGGAATCTGAAATCGACGCCCCCGGCCAGACCTACACCGTCATCAACTCCCACCTGGATCACGAGGATGACGGCGGCCCGACGCGCGAGGCGCAGGCTCGGACGCTGCTCGACATCTGGGGCGGCCGGACGCATACGGTGCTGGCGGGGGATATGAACGCGGAGGCGGACGAACCGTCCATGCAGCAGCTATGGCAGGTTGGATTCCAGGACCCGGACGCCGGCGGACCGCCAACGTTTCCCGCGGACGGCGAGCGCATCGACTACGTGCTGCACACGCCGGATCTGGCGGCAGTCGAGGTCCGCCGGCCGATCACCGCCGCCTCCGACCACGAGCCGGTGTGGGTGAAGCTGACGTCGCACACGCTGGCCCAGGTCGCTTCTCGTTAGGGAAAGCCCCTTCACGCAGCGCGGTTATTCCATGCGCTTCGGAGATCACACCTACGAAGAAATCCGGGAGCTGGCGCGCGGCGGCTGCCTGGCGATTCTTCCGACCGGTTGCACCGAGCAGCAGGGGCCGCATCTCCCCGTGGACTTCGATTCCTGGTTTGCGCTGCAGCTCTGCGAGGCGGCGTCCGAACGAGCCTCGCGCCGCTTTCGCGTCAATTCGCTTGTGCTGCCGGCCATTCCCTTTGGGCCGACGCCGGAGCATCGAAACTACGGAGCGGGCTATATCGATATTCCGCGCAAGCTGCATGGCGACATCGTTCGTGCCGCACTGGAATCGCTCGCCGAGCAGGGGTTTGGGCGGATCGTCGTTTGGCGCGGGTGCGGCGGCCACGAACTGGGCCACACCGTCCGGGAGTTCAACCGGACGCACCGGAGCGAATCGGCGGCCTTCTTGCCCCGTCATCCGTTCAATGACATTTGGCGCCGCATTGGCGATCCAACGGTGTCCGGTGGTCACGCCGACAGCTTCTCGACCTCGATTGCGCTCCATCTGCGCCCGGCAGCCGTCCGCCGGGAAAAAATTGTCGATCCCGCTCATGGGCCGGTTGACTGGCAGGATCCGGACTTAGACTTCGCGCGCTATTCGTGCACGGGGGTGATCGGCGACCCAACCCATGCCAGCGCCGAGCTGGGCTCCCGGCTATGGGAGGCCGCCGTCGATAGCGTTGCCGACACCCTGCGGAACATCGCGTCTTCTCGTCCGGCGGCCAGCGGCGCCTAAGTATTCACGCGCGTCCGATAGGTGGGAATCCGGTGCTCGTCGCGACCGGAATGCTTGTGGGGCTGCAAGAGCGCTTCGGCCTAATCCGGTCGGTACTTCGAGAGACCCAAGTCGACTGCCACTTTCATGAGTCGCTGGTCGATCGTCCATAAGTGAGCTGATGCCGCGATCGCCGTAGCCGCGAGCAAGTGGGCGTCGATGTAGCCAATTCCGCAGCCCATGAGTCGATGGTGCTCGATGAACGCAAGCACTTCCTGATCGTCTGCCACCGGTGCTGGGGGCAACTCTCCCAGCAGTCTGAGCACCTCGGCCCGATTGCGCAGGTGTCCGCAGGCAAGCTCACCGACAACCATGGGATGCACGAGCACCTGGTTGTCATGCAGAAGTGGAGAAAGGCGCGTCTCGGCGCCGCGAAGATGGTCAATCCAGACCGCCGTATCGACGACGATCATTCAGCCGCGGATCGTCGGCGTGGGACGGGAATCAACTGTGGCTCGCTTCCGCCCAGCCGCGCCAGGCGCCGGGCGCTTTCTCGCTCGATGAGGGCACGCAGCCCCTCGCGGACCAGCGCCGTTTTTCCGTCGATCCCGGTGAGACGCTGGGCTCTGTTCAACAACCGTTCATCGAGATTCAGGGTGGTTCGCACGTCGTTCCCTTCACCAAGAGCCGCTTGTCTTCATATTATGCATCAAATGATGTCTGAGACGATGCATTCTCATTCAGGTCGTGCCTTCGGCCCACGCGAGGCGGAAGCTCGGTACTTTGGTACCTAATCGAACGGACTCCTATCCAACGGGAATCGGAGCGACTGCGTGGGGATGCGCGTCGCGGTGCTTCAAGGCGTGCGACCAAGAAAATCGTTGGCAGGCATGGAACGATTCGGCCCGAACGCGCGTAGTGTCTAGTGGAATACCACCGGAGCGCGGGCCATGAGGGCGGCACATGACCGATGAGCAAGCGGTCCTGCGTTGCCAGGACGGCGAGCGGGAAGCCTTCCGCCATCTGGTCGAGCGGTATCAGGATGTTCTCTACGGCACGGCGGTCCTGATGACCGGGGACCGGGCGCAGGCCGAAGAGCACGTGCAGGAGGCCTTTCTCGCCGCCTGGCGAGGCATGCCGGGCTTTCACAGCGAACGCCCGGTGAAGCCCTGGCTCATGCGAATCCTCGTGAACACCGTCATGTCCCAGCGCAGACGGCGTGTGGTTTCCACGGTTTCCCTCGAATATGAGAGTGAGGCCGAAGACGCCGCGCGACCGGCCGAGGAGATCGAGGCGCAGCACGATCGCTTGGTGATTCGACAAGCGCTGGAAGGTCTGAATCCGGAACACCGGCAAGTCGTCGTGCTGCGCTTTTTCGCCGGTCTCACGGTTCCCCAGCTCGCCGAAGCCATCGGCGTGCGCGAGGGCACCGTCAAATCAAGGCTGCATCGCGCACTCGGACAGCTCCGAGAGCAACTGACGACGGACGATGCCAGAGAGGCGTACGGCGATGGCCAGTAACCACCCCTCGAATCAAGACGTGGAAGGCACGCTGCGCCGGCACTTCGCGGCGGAGGCCGACGACCTGCGCGCGCCGACGAACCTGTGGGAGTCGCTGGAAGACCGTCTCGAACCGCACCCGGCGCCAAATCCCGTCACGCGCATTCGACGCAAGATCCTGGCGGCCGCCAAGCAGAACTGGCTGCCGGTCATGGTCACCGGCGGTGCCGTAGCGGTCGCTGCCTCGGCGGTGCTGGTGGCCGGCAATGTCGGGCAGGGGATGCAGGAAACGGAGGTCGTGGAAAAGACTGTCGTCGTTACCGAATTCAGGGAGGTGATCAAGGAGGTCCCGGTCGAGACGGTTGTGACCAAGGAAGTCATCAAGGAGGTGCCGGTCGAGACCGTCGTGACGCGAGAGGTAATCAAGGAAGTCCCGGTCGAGACCATTAGGGAAGTCGCGGTCGAGAAAGTCGTGACGCAGGAGGTGATCAAAGAAGTCGAGGTCATCAAGGAGGTCGCGGTCGAGAAGGTCGTCGAAAAGGAAGTTGTGGTTGAGAAAGTCGTCTCCCAGCCAAGGGCGGAAGCGATGATGCCGGCCCCGACTCCCGCTGCCACGGCTGCGCCGCCTGCGGCGTCTCAAGCGGCGCCCGCGCCCACCGCCCGGCCGCCTGACACCACCTTCCAGGACTACGGGCGCCAGCCGTTCGTCGCCACCGTCGACGACGCAGTGTCGACCTTCAGCCTGGATACCGACCGCACCTCGTACCACTTGGCGCTCACTTGGGCGCAACAGGGCTACGACATCGAGCCGGACTCGGTGCGGGCCGAGGAATGGATCAACGCCTTCAACTACCAATACGCCCCGCCGCCGGACGACTGGGGCTTTGCGATCACCAGCGACCTGGTGGCGCACCCGCTGGACGAGCGCCGGCACCTGGTCCGGATTGGATTCCAGGCGGCGGAAGTCGCCGACGACCGCCCGCTCAACGTGACCCTGGTGCTCGACGCGTCGGGCTCGATGGGCGACGGCAACCGGGTGGACATCGCGCGCGCGGCGGCAGAGACCATTCGTCAAAGCTTGCGCCCGCAGGACCGAGTGGCGGTGGTGCACTTCACTACGGATGTGATTCATCACCTCACCGTGGAGCACTCGGCGCCGGACGCCTATTCGGTGGAGTCCTCGATTGCGCAGTTGGCGCCGCACGGCAGTACCAACGTCCAGGCGGGACTCAACCTGGGCGTGCAACTGGCGCACCAGGCACGCCTCGAACGACCCGAAGCCAACAACTACGTGATCCTGATGTCGGACGGCGTGGCCAACGTGGACGCCACCAACCCGTTCGCGATCCTGGAGTCGGCCTACGACCGGGACGCCGGCAACCCGCTGCGGCTCATCACCGTGGGCGTGGGCATCAACAACTACAACGATGTGTTGCTGGAGCAACTGGCGCAGCACGGCAACGGCTGGTACCGCTATCTCAACGATCCGAACCAGGCGCGGGCCACCTTCAGCCGGGCGAACTGGCTGGCGCTGTCCACGCCCTTTGCGGATCAGACCCGGGCCCAGGTCACCTGGGATCCCGACGTGGTGAAGACCTGGCGGATCATCGGGTACGAGAACCGGGTGACGTCGGACGCCAGCTTCGCGGAGGACCGCAAGGAGTTCGCGGAGCTGCCGTCGGGCTCGGCCACCACGGTGTTCTACGAGATTGAGCTACACGACCGCGTGCGCGATGGCGACGACGTGACGCTGGGCCGGGTGGAGCTGCGCTGGGTGGTGCCGGAGACGGGCCAATCGCGCAGCCAGCAGGTCGAGGTGACGGGGCGGAGCAACCTGGGCTTCGGCAGCCCTGAGGCCGACCCGCTGTTGCGGTTGGGCGGCATTGTGGCGCTGGCGGCGGACCGCTACAGCAGCCTGCCGCGGGGCGCCGGCGACGACGCGGCGGGCGTGTCCACCGACCTGGCCATCCTGCAAGAGAAGCTGCGGGCGCTGGCCGGCCCCCTGGGCGGCTTGGACGCCTACCGCGACTTCAGCTTCCTCCTGGAACGCATGGCGGAGCGGGCCTACTCGCAGGCCCAGTCCGAATCCCCCTCCGGCTACAGCCGCTAGTCCTAATCGGCGCCTGCCGGTCACCCCGACCGGCAGGCGCCGGGGCCGGCGGATGACTCGGCGCTGGCGCTCCGTCGACCGGTTATCCCCTATCAGAAACGCTTGAGAAACGAGGTACGGGCGACGCATGCGCCGCCCCTACGCATGGGTCAACCGCTACAGCGGACGCGAGACTCCCGCCGCCGCGGGAGTGACGGAGGCGTTACCGAAAGGTCCACTATGAGCGATCCGGATGGACGGTGTGCGGGCGGCGGGCGCCCGCGCGAGAAGTTAGCCACGGTGATCGCGCACACGTGGAAAGAGACGATTTGGGAGTTCGTCCGCCTGCGCCTGTGCAACACGCCAGCGCCGTGCGCCCGGTCGGACTTGCGACGGTGCCTAGATACGTGACAATGCGCGTCGGACGGCAAGAGTTTCTCGACACGGCCATCCCGCGGGCAACCGTCGCTCTACCGACCGAGCCTGAGTTTGGATGGTTCCGCACCGCGAGGCACCGATGGCTGAGGCACAGCCCAACGAAAACATCCGCTACGAGCCGGACGAACGCCCCCCATGGTTGCTAGCCGGCGGGGCCGGCTTTCAGGCCGCCATGATCATGCTGGCGCCGGTCATTCTGACCGTCGTCATTGTGGTCCAGATCGCCGGCCAGTCCGCCGGCTACCTGTCGTGGGCGGTCTTCGCGGCGCTCCTGATTAGCGGCTTCACCACCATTCTCCAGGCTGTCCGCGTCGGGCGAATCGGGGCGGGACACGTGCTGTTCATGG
>JAPOXD010000025.1 GCA_026707285.1 Chloroflexota bacterium
ACGGCGCTGGCGCTGGTTCGCGCGCCCTCGCCAACCGTCACGGGGGCGATCAGCATGGTGTTGCTGCCGATGAAAGCTTCAGCGCCGATGACGGTGCGGTGCTTGGCCGTACCGTCGAAGTTGCACGTCACCGTGCCGGCGCCGATGTTTGCACCATCGCCAATTGCCACGTCTCCAAGATAGCCGAAATGGTGCACGTGCACGCCACTCCCTAGTGTGGCGGCCTTGAGCTCGGTCTGCGACCCAAGGTGACTGTCGGGCCCGATGGCGCAGCCGTCGCGCACGTGAGCGAACGGGCCCACGACGACGCGGTCGCCGAGCGTCGACGCCGACACCCGCGACGACTCGACGACGCAATCGTCGCCCACGGTCGCGTCGATGAGCCGGCTGTTCGGGCCGATGGTCGATCCGGCGCCGATCGAGGTGGCGCCCTCGAGCGACGTGCCCGGCAGCAGCACGGAACCCGCCTCAACCGTCACGCCGCGGTGCAGATAGGTCGTGGCCGGGTCGCGCAACTGCACGCCCCGCGCCAAGTGCGCCTGGCGCAGTCGGTGCTGCATGGCCTGCTCGGCCTCCGCCAGACGGGAAAGGTCGTCGCAGCCGATGGTCTCCGCGTCGTCGGCGATCAAGTGGGAGACCACCTGGCGGCCATCGGCGACGGCAAGCTCGACCACGGCCGTCAGATATCGCTCACCGGTCGCCGGGCTGGCGGGTACCTGCGGCAGTGCGGCGCCAAGCCACTCGGCGTCGAACGCCATCAAGCCGGAATTGCACGAGGTCAGGGCATATGTGGCCGGGTTCGCATCGGCGGCCTCGACAATGGCTGTCACAGATCCGTCGTTGGACATCACGACACGGCCGTAGCTGCCCGGCGCGGGCGCCTGGGTCCATCCCACGACGATCGCCGCGTCTCGCTCATCGCGCAGGGACGCCATCTCGCGCACGGTATGGGCCGTGAGCAGCGGCGAGTCTCCAAACATGACGACGGCTGTGCCGGGACTCTGCGAGATGCCGGCTGCTTGCGCGGCTGCGGCGGTCCCGTAGTCGTCGGGCGGCTGCTCGACGATGCGCACGTCCTCGCCCACGGCATCTCGCAGGTCGACCTCGGGCGACGCGACGACCACGATCGGGTCGCAGCCGGCTTCGCGCGCGGTTGCCACCACGTGCGTCACCAGCGGCCAGCCGGCGACGTGATGCAGCACCTTCGGGCCGGAGGCGGCCATGCGCACGCCGCGGCCCGCGGCCAGGATTACTGCGGTACAGGTCATGAGCGGCTCACGGCTGGGGAGGGAGGATTCGAACCTCCGAATCGCGGATTCAAAGTCCGCTGCCTTACCCCTTGGCTACTCCCCATCCAGGTTCAGCGTAGAGATCGGATAACAACGGGTCAACGGATGCCATCCCGCATCCGCTACGCGTCGGCAGCGGGGCGAAATTGGGTGAGATGCGTCCAGTGGCCGGTGGCATGCCCGCGCTCAACAGCTTTCTCGGCAGTGGAAATGTCGGCGAACAGGCCGAAGCAGGTGGCGCCGCTTCCGGCCATGAGGGCTGGACGAGCGCCTGCCGCGCGAAGCTCATCGAGAAGGTAGCCAATGACCGGGGCCAGCCTGATGGCGGGCGGCGTGAGGTCGTTGCCCAGGAGGTCTGCCGGCAGGCAGCCGTCGGTGATCGCGTCGGCCAGGGCTATCGTCTGGTGGCCATCGCTCCACTCGGAGGGTCGCAACTCCGCATATACATCGGCTGTCGCCAATTCGATATCAGGACGCACCAATACGACGTGCCGCATCGGGGCGGGCGGCAGATCTCTCAGGTGTTCGCCCCGCCCGGTCGCCAGCGCCGTGCCGCCGCGCACCAGGAACGGCACGTCGGAGCCCAAATCAGCGCCGATCTGCGAGAGACGCGCGTGATCGACGCCGGCTTCCCAGAGTTGGTTCAGCGCCGCGAGCACGGCGGCCGCGTCCGAGCTTCCGCCTCCCAGACCGGCGGCTGCGGGGATCCGCTTCTCGACGCTCACGCGCGCGCCGGACGTCACGCCGAGCGTCCGGCGCAGCAGATGCGCTGCCCGCAGCGCCAGGTCGTCCTCCGCGGCCAGACCTGGGAGTGACGGTCGACCGCTCACGGTTGGAGCCGCCTCCACGCTGACTTCGTCGGCCAGCTCCAGCGTCTGCATCACCGTCACCAGCTCGTGATATCCGTCCGGACGGCGGCCGGTGACCTGCAAGCCGAGGTTGATCTTGGCCGGGGCCGCACGGGTGAGGCGGCGCATCGCCTATGCCGCCGGGACTGGGTCGCGTGTCAGCCCAATTGACGCCAGGATCTCCTCCTCGACGTTCCGCATTCGCCGGTATTCCTCAGCGTCGTCGTGCGTGAAGCCGGCGAGGTGGAGCAGGGCATGGGTGACGAGATAGGCGAACTCGCGCTCCGTGCCATGCCCGTGCGCCTGTCCCTGCCTGACCACGCGCTCGTACGAGAGCGCCACGTCACCGACGGATTCCGGGTCGGATCCGGTCCCGGCGCCGTCGGGCGGGAACGCGAGCACGTCCGTCGGCTTGTCGACGTCGCGGAACTGCCCGTTCAGTTGGCGCATTTCGGCATCGCTGCAAATCCTCAGCGCAACGGCGCCCCGCAATCCCGTCGCGTCGGCGGCTGACCTGGCGACTCGCGTCGCCAATTCGCGCAATGGTTCGGGCAAATCTTGTTCGTCGACCAGGTCGAGCGTCAGCGTCGCCCGCGTCACTAGTCGGTGAGCAGGGCGCGCACCGTCGCGCTCACGGCCTTGCCGTCAACCGTGCCTTGCGCGCGCAGGCGGGCCATCAAGGGGCCCATCACGCGGCCCATGTCGCCCGGACCGGAAGCGCCGGTGTCGTCGATGACGGCGCGCGCCGCCGCCTCGATGGCTTCGGCATCGATGACGGGAGGCAGGTAGGCGGCGATGACCGCGAGCTCCGCCTGCTCCTCGGCGGCCTTGTCCGCACGGCCGCCGGATTCGTAGAGCTTGATGGCTTCTTCGCGCCGGCGGGCCTCGCGCGCCAGCACAGCGCGCACCAGGTCGTCATCGGCGTCCTGCTGTTTGTCCTTGGCCTCGTAGGCAATAGCTGACCGGATCGTCCGCAAGAGGCGTACGCGCGGCTGGTCGCCGCCGCGCAGCGCGGACGTGAGGTCGCCGGAGATTTGATCGAGCAAGCTCATGCGATGGATGGAGGTGCGCCGCAGCCGGCGCGGACTTGCGCTAGAGCGCCTGGCTCTCCGCCTGCATCGCCTTGAGGGCCGCGCGCCGGGCTTTGCGGCGCTTGGCCGCCGCCTTCTTCTTGCGCAGCACGCTGGGCTTGTCGAACGCGCTCCGCCGTCGAGACTCCGTGATAATGCCTTCTTGCTGCACCTTCTTGTTGAAGCGGCGCAGCGCGGCGTCGAAGCTCTCGTTGGCGCCTACAGTAATGTGAACCAAGAACTCCTCCTCGGCGTTTCCGCCAATAAAAGACCCGCCGCTCGGGCGGGCTTCAGTCGGTCGCGAACAACGCCTGGGGGTATCGGAAAAGGTGCCTCCTGGCGACGCACAGCCAGTTCTGCCAGCCACTTCGCAGCAGCCACGGCTATCTTAGGAGCCGGATGATTCATCGGTCAATGCAGATTTCGATGCTGCCTGGGTTCGAAACGTGATCGACGTCAACTGGCTCGCGCTGGCCATTGGAGCGCCGCTGGTGCTCCTCATGACGTTGGGGATTCGCACCCTCGCTCGTCGGCGTGGGTGGATGCACCAGCCGGGACCGGGTCGGATTCACGCCACGCCCGTGCCGCGGCTCGGCGGGGTGGCCATGTACGCCGCCTTCGTCGTCGTGGCGCTGGTGGTGGCCCAGCCCTACGACCTGGCGCTGGCCGGTCTGCTCGGGGGCGCGACGGTGATCGTCGGCGTGATGCTCGTCGACGACATCCGCGGGCTCCGTCCCCGCGACAAGTTCCTCGCCCAGCTTGTGGCCGCGGCCATTCCGCTGGCCTGCGGCATTCGCATCGATGCCGTGAGCAACCCGCTCGGCGGCGTGCTCGATCTGCCGCTGGTGATCGTGGTGCCGTTCACCCTGTTTTGGATCGTCGGCATGATGAACGCCATCAACTTCACGGATGGGCAGGACGGGCTGGCGGGCGGCGTGTCGACGATCGCCGCCCTGGTGCTGGTGGTGCTCTCGAGCCGCCTGGGACTTCCCGACGTGGCGACGCTTGCGTTGGCGCTGGCGGCCGTGTCGCTTGGTTTCCTGCCGCTCAACTTTTACCGCTCGAGCATCATCATGGGGGACAGCGGCTCGCATTTTCTCGGCTTCAGCCTGGCGGTGATCGCGATTCTCGGACCGGCCAAGATCGCGACGGCCATGCTCGTGCTCGGCGTCCCGATCCTGGAGGTCGCCTGGTCCATCGTCCGTCGGCTGGCCGCAGGCGGAAGCATGAGCACCCGTGACGCGCGACACCTGCACCATCGGCTGTGGGAAGCGGGGCTGGCGCAGCCCGTGGTGGCGCTGTTCTACTACGTGGTGGCGACGGGTCTTGGGGTCATTGCGCTGCTGGTGGAACGCGTGAACAAGGTCTACGCGTTCGTCGGACTCATGGGCCTGTTGCTGTTGTTGCTTTTCGTGCTGGCGCGCCTGCCCCGGCGGCGGCTCATCGGCCGCCCGGTCGAGTCACCGCGCATGGCCGAGCGCTAACCCTGTGATAGCTTTGACGGTGTCCACGGGAGACGCTGCATGAAGCCCGATATTCACCCTGACTACGTCGAGTGCGCCGTCACGTGCGCCTGCGGCAACAGCTTTACGACGCGCGCGACGGTTCCCGCCATCAACGTTGACGTGTGCGCCGAGTGCCACCCGTTCTTCACGGGTCAGCAGCGACTGGTCGACACCGCCGGCCAGGTGGAGCGGTTCGAGCGACGCCGCAGGCGAGCGCGCGTCAAGGCTTAGCTACGGCTACGCGGCGGGCGCGCCGTGTTTCCCCCGACATGATCGACGGCAGACCTAATGGCGGCTGACGCGCAGAGCAACGAGCTCCGCATCAACTACGGCGGCCAGGCCGTGCTCGAAGGCGTGATGATGCGCGGCCGCAAGGCGCTCGCGACCGCCGTGCGGCATCCCGCCGGACATATCGTCCTGCGGGCGGAAACGCTCGATCCCGACAGGCTCTCGCAGCGGCTGCGCCGCGCCTATTTGCTGCGTGGCGTCGTCGCGGTGTGGGAAATGCTGGTCATCGGCATGCGGTCGCTCGGCTTTTCCGCGCGCGTGCAGATGGCGGAAGAAGACGGCGCCGAAACCGAGGCCGAAGAGTCATCGGCCTACGTCACCGGCAGCCTGGTATTTGGGTTGGCGCTGGGTGTGGCGCTGTTCTTCGTGCTACCGCTCGTCATCACGTCGTTCGCCGACGCGAGCGTGGAGTCGGATCTCGTCAGCAACATCATCGAAGGCGGCGTCAGGCTGGCGGTATTCATTGCCTATCTCGGCGGCATCGGCCTCATGCCCGACATCCGGCGCGTCTGGATGTATCACGGCGCGGAGCACAAGACCATCAACGCCCTGGAGGCCGGCGAGCAGCTCACGACCGCCAACGTGCAGCGGCAGAGCCTGGCCCATCCCCGCTGCGGCACGGCGTTCCTGGTGATGCTGGTGGTGATTTCGATCATCGTGTTTGCGTTTCTGGGACGGCCGCCGTTCGTGCTGCGCGTGCTGTCGCGCATCGCGTTGCTGCCGGTCATCGCCGGCGTCGGATTCGAGCTGATCATGCTGACGGCGCGGTATCGATCGAATCTGTTGGCCCGGATCGTCTCGGCGCCCGGCATGTGGGTGCAGCGCCTGACGACCCGCGAGCCCGACGACGACCAGGTCGAGGTGGCAATCGCCGCCATGGATCGCGTGCTGGAGGACGAGGCGCAGCTGACGTCGCTGCGCCCCCAGGTTCAGCCGGTGGTGGTGCCGCATGCTTGACCGGCTGCACGCCCTGCACGCGCGCTCCGAGGAGATCACGTCCAAGCTGGCCGATCCCGCGGTGACCAGCGACCCGGCGCGGCTGGCGAAGCTGTCAAGAGAACTGTCGCGAGCGGCGCCGTTGGTTCGCCTGCGGGAGCGGTGGCTTGAAGCGACCGGCCGCATCGAGGAAGCGCGCGAGTTGGTCGATTCGCCGGACCCCGAGCTCGCCGAATTGGCCGCGGATGAGCTCTCGGCGGCCGAGGAGGAACTGAGCGGGATCGAGGACGACGTGCGCGAGCGGCTGGTGGGCCGCGATCCCGATGACGAGCGCAACGCCATCGTCGAGCTGCGCGCCGGCACCGGCGGCGACGAAGCCGGTCTGTTCGCCAAGGAGTTGATGCGGATGTACATGCGCCTGGCCGAGCGGCGCAAGCTGAGGACCGAGGTGATGTCGACGAATGAGACGGGCATCGGCGGCCTCAAGGAAGGCGTGCTGCGGATCCTGGGAGAGGGCGCCTATGGTCTCTTTCGCCACGAGAGCGGCGTGCACCGTGTGCAGCGGGTGCCCGTCACGGAGGCCAGCGGCCGCATTCACACGTCGGCCGCCAGCGTTGCGGTGCTGCCGGAGGCCGACGCCATTGAATTGAATATTCCGGACGCGGACATCCGCGTGGACGTGTTTCGGTCGAGCGGCCACGGCGGGCAGAGCGTGAACACCACCGATTCCGCCGTGCGCGTGACCCACCTGCCCACGGGAACCGTCGTGAGCATGCAGGACGAGAAATCGCAGCTCCAAAACCGCGCCAAGGCCATGGCCATCCTGCGCGCTCGGCTGCTGCAGGCGGAGCGCGAGCGCCAGGCCGCCGAGCGCGGTGAGCTGCGCCGGGGACAGATCGGATCGGGTGACCGCAGCGAGAAAATCCGCACCTACAACTTTCCCCAGGACCGCGTGACGGATCACCGGATCGGACTCACGCTGCGCAATCTGGACGGGATCCTGGACGGAGACCTGGATCGGTTGGTCGATGCCTTGCAGTCGCGCGCGGCCGAGGAGCGTGTTCAGGCTGCGGTGCACTGAGGCCACCCCGAGGAGCGCCGACGAGTGGCGGCGCCAGGCCGTGACCGAATTGCGCGCGGCGGGAGTCGACACGCCGCTGCTGGACGCCAACGTCCTTCTGGGTGAGGTGCTCGACGTCGATCCGGGTCAGATCCCGCTCTGCGGCGACCGGCTGTTGACGGCGACCCAATCGCGGCGCGCCGCGGCAATGGTTCAGCGGCGCGCGGCGCGCGAACCGGTGGCATACATCGTCGGGTGCCGGGCATTCGCCAATGGCTCGGTCCGAACGACCGCCGACGTCCTGGTTCCACGGCCCGAAACCGAGGCGCTGGTGACCGCGACCCTCGCGGTCACTCTCGAGTTGCGACCGCGAGCCGTGATCGACGTGGGCACCGGATCGGGAGCCGTGGCCGTGGCGCTGGCCCGGGAGCTGCCGGAGATTCCGGTGGTTGCGAGCGACGTGTCACGGGCGGCGCTCGGCGTCGCGCGCGACAACCTCGCGGATTGGGGCGTGGCTTCGCGAATTCGTTTGCTGCGCGCCGACGGATTGCGCCCGGTGTGCCCGAGGCAGATGGTGGTGACGGCAAACCTTCCCTACATTCCATCCGCCGTGATCCCGACGCTGGCGCCGGAGGTCTCGCGGTGGGAGCCGCGCCAGGCGCTCGACGGCGGCCCCGACGGACTTGCTGCCGTCCGCAGCCTCATGCGTCAATGCGCCCAGACCCAACCGCTTGCGGTGCTTCTCGAAGTGGCCCATGACCAGCGCGTCCGAGTCTCCGCCTTGGCCGCGACCGCGGGCTTCACCTGTCATGCGGTGCACCGAGACCTTGCGGGCCATCCGCGAGTGCTCGACCTTCGCCCGATCGGCGCGGGATGAGCCGCAACGCCGCCCCACCGCCACGGGGTCTGCTTTTCCTGGTGACGGCGCCGACCGCGGCGGGCAAGGACAGCGTGCTGCGCACGCTGCGAGGCCGAGGCGTCGACCTGTCGTGGGTGACGACCGCCGTCACGCGCGCGCCGCGCGAGGGTGAGGTCGATGGCCGCGACCACTTCTTTCTCGAACCGGCCGAATTCGAGTCGCGCCTGCGTGCGGGGTGGTTCCTGGAGTCGGCGCGCGTCTACGGGCGGCTCTACGGCACGCCGCTGCATCAGGTCCAGGAACCGCTGGCAGCCGGCCAAGACGTGGTGCTGCGGCTTGATGTGCAGGGCGCACGGGAGCTGCAGCGTCTGGTGCCGGAGGCCATCGTGATTTTCATCGAACCGCCGTCGGTCGAGGAGGCGATGCGTCGACTTCAGACGCGTGGCACCGAATCGCCCGACGAGTCCGAACGGCGCCTCCAGGCCATGCTCGGTTTTGAAATGGACTTTGCCTCCCGGGCGGACTATCGGGTGCCCAACGCCACGGGCGAGCTCGAGGCCGCGGCGGACCAGGTCTGGGCCATCGTCGAAGCCGAACGGCTGCGCGAGCCCCCGCGGCGAGTGGACCCCGCGACGCTGCGTCCCTGGAGCGATCCGCCCGTCGAGCCGTGACGGCCGCACGAAGCTTTGCGGAAGTCGTCGTTGCCGCGGGCGACGTGCGCGGCGCGCAGACGTTTCACTACGAGATTCCCGCGAAACTCGAAGGGCGGGTGCGGCCGGGACAACTGGTGCTCGTGCCGTTCGGCACTCGCCAATCCCATGCCGTCGTCATGCGGGTGGGCGGCGCCTCGCCGGTTGAGGCGACCCGTCCCATCTTCGACATCATCTGGGATGCGGAGTTGCTGGACGCCGTTCATCGTGAGCTCGTGGAGTGGACGGCGCGTCGCTACGCCGCGCCGATCCTGACTGCACTCAATCTCGCGGCGCCGCCGGGGCTTGCGCGGCACCTGCGATCGACCTATGTGCCCGCGGACGACGGCGGCGAACCGCAGGTTGCATTGGCCCCGGCGGAGACCCGGACCCTGGAGTTGATCCGCCAGCGCGGCGAAGCGTCCGAGGCCGAGATCCGGCGCGTCGCCGGCAAGACGGCCGCCCGGGCGGGAGTCCGCCGTCTGGTGGCCATGGGGCTCGTCAACCGGCGCATTTCGCTGCACCTGCCGCAGCCGGCGGGCGAGCGAATGGTGTCCGCGGCGGCGATCGACGACCCCGGCTCGGTCGACGCGCGGTTGGCTCGCGCGCCCAAGCAACGCGATTTGTGGCGGGTGCTCGAAGCCGTCGGCGCGCCCATGCCCGTGCCGCAGGCGCTGCGCGCCGCGGGAGTCGGCCAGCCAATCTTGCGCGCGCTGGTCATGCGCGGGCTGGCCCGCGTCGAGCGACGCGCGAACACTCCGTACGTCGTTGATTCCGCAGGGCCTGGAGCGACGCCCGGCGAGACGTTCGACGCGGAAGCCTGGCGACAGATGCAACCCATGCTTGAAGGTGGCGACGCGGGCGCCGTCATCGTTCAGGGCGACGAAGCCGACCGCTGGCCCATCTACGCGCAGTTGATCGAGCGTGCCGTAGACGCCGGGCGGCAAGCTCTTGTGATTGCCCCCGATGTCGGCACGTCGGCCCGCCTGGCCGACTGGTTGGCGCCGCGCGTCGCGGCCAAGGTCGCGGAGGTCGGACGCGCACGGACGCCGGCTGAGCGCATTGCGCTGTGGATGGCCGTGCGCCATGGAGAGGTGGACGTCATCGTCGGTACGCGTGTGGCCGTTTACGCCCCCGTGTCCACGCCGGGCGTGGTCATCGTGGACCGCGAGGAGGACGCGGGTCACAAGCACCGCAACACCCCGCGCTTCCACGTTCGCGTCGTGGCGAGGCGCCTGGCCGAATTGAGCGGCTGTCCGCTCGTGCTTGGAACCGAGACTCCGAGCGTGCAGTCGTTCTACGACGTTGAGGTCGAGCGATCGCGTCTGGTCAGCGCGCGGTCATGCCAGGCACTGCAGCAGCCAGGCGGCGGCGTTGACGTGGTGGACATGCGCCGCGCGGTCCAGGTGGGAAGGCACGGCGTCATCTCACGCCGCCTGTTCGAGGCGCTGCGGCAAGTCCTGCACGACAACGGCGGCGCCGTGCTCTACGTCAACCGACGGGGCACGGCGACGCTCACGGTCTGCCGCGACTGTGGGCATGTGTTTGGCTGCCCGCGATGCAGCACGAGTCTCGTCCAGCATCGGGAGGCGGCGAGCTTGCAGTGCCACGTATGCAACTGGCGTGAAGACCCCCCGCGCTATTGCCCCGTCTGCCATGGCGGCCGCTTGCGGCTGTGGGGATACGGCACCGAGGCCGTCGCGGAGGCGGTGAGCCACCTGTTTCCGCGATCCCGCGTCGAGCGGGTGGATAGCGACCGCTCGGCGCGTGACGTCGAGGCGGCGGCGAGCGCCTTCGAGCGCCGCGCGGGCGTGGACGTGCTGGTCGGCACCCAGCGGCTGGCGGGATTCGGCGAGGCCCTGCGCGCATCCTTGCTGGGCGTCGTGCAGGCAGACGTGGGGCTCAAGTTCCCCGACTTCCTGGCGCCGGAACGCGTATTCATCAACCTCATGCGGCTGCGGCGGCTCGTCACCGGCGGCGAGGCCGGCGCCCGCATGGTGGTGCAGACGCTGATGCCCCGCCACCACGTCACCCAGGCGCTGCAACACGGCGACGCCGGGCACTTCTTCCGCGCGGAACTGGAGGAGCGCCAGGCCGAGGGGCTGCCGCCGTTTCGTCCGGTGGCTCGCGCCACGTTTGCCCATGCCGACGACGATCGAGCGGCGGCGGAAGCGCGGCGGGCGCGGCGGGAGCTGGAGACCATTGCCGGCGCCGCCGAGGCGCTGGATCTTGAAATTCTCGGCCCCGCGCCGGCTGCGTTGCACCGGCGGCGAGGGCAATATGTATGGCAACTCTTGCTCTTTGGCGCGGACGCCCGAAAGGTCTTGCCGGAATTGCACCGTGGCTGGACGATTGACGTCGACCCCATTGAGTTGACATAACACAGACTAATGCCTGCGCTTCCTGTGCTACCCGTCGACCATCCGATGCTGCGGCGCAAGTCCAGCCGCATTCGCAGCGTGACTCCGGGCATCCGCCGCATGATCGACGACATGTTCGCCACCATGGACCACCATCAGGCCGTGGGCGTGGCGGCCAACCAGATCGGACGTCCCTGGCGACTGGTCGTGGTGGGCGTCGACGACGACCGGATGGCGCTGGTGAATCCCGAAATCGTCTGGTCCAGTGGTTCCGAGGTCGCCGACGAGGGCTGTCTGAGCCTGCCGAACTGGTACGGACCCGTGGAACGCGCGGTAAACATCCGGGTGCGCGCGCTGGACGCGCAGGGTCGGCCGCTCCGCCGCGAGGCCTCCGGACTCCTGGCACGCGCCATCCAGCACGAGATCGACCACCTGGACGGCGTGATCTTCACCGACCGGCTGACGGACCCCGACGCCCTGCGTTTTGTCGATCCGTCCTCGGACGAAGCTCAGCGCTTGCGGGCGTCCTGAACATGCCGCGGCGACGCGCGGGACGAAGCGGCTGACATCGTGCGCGCGGTTTTCCTCGGCACGCCGGAGTTTGCGCTCCCGACGCTGCGCCGGTTGCATGCGCGCGGCGTCGTGCAACTGGTCGTTTCGCAGCCCGACCGGCGGGCCGGCCGGCGGGGCGTCGAGCGCACGCCCGGGGTGATCTCTCTCGCGCGGGAGTTGGGTCTTTCGACCATGCAGCCCGCCAACCCGAACGACGCGCCGAGCCTGGAGCGCATTCGAACGGCGCGGCCGGATGTCTTGGTTGTCGTGGCCTACGGTCGCCTGCTGCGCCAGTCGCTGCTCGCATTGGCCCCGGCGGGCGTGGTGAACCTGCATCCGTCGTTGCTCCCGGAGTATCGAGGCGCATCCCCGATCCAGGCGGCGATCCACGACGGGCGGACTCGCACCGGGGTGACGCTGATGCGCATGGACGCCGGGCTGGACACGGGGCCGGTGATCGCCGCGCGCGACGTGTCCATCGGTTCAGACGAAACGTCGCCTGCCCTCCACGACCGACTGGCCGATGCAGGCGCCGCGCTGCTGGACGAAATGATTGACCCGTGGGTCGCCGGGCGCCTGACGGCGCAGCCGCAAGACCCGGAGGCCGCGACCCTTACACGACCGCTGGAGCGAGCCGACGCCGAGTTGGACCTGCGGCGCCCGGCGCGCGCTCTCTACAACCAGTGGCGCGCGCTTCAGCCATGGCCCGGAGCCTTCGTGATGGTTGCAGGGCAGCGGGTGGTGGTGGCAGAGATGGACCGGCCGTTGAATCAAGACAGCCCGGTTGGCCGAGCGTCGATCGAGGATGAATCACTCCGTGTCGGCTGCGGCTCCGGCACGCTGCGGCTCGTCCGGCTGCAACCCGAGGGTCGAATGGCAATGTCGGCGCGCGCCTTTGCCAACGGATACGGCGCGCTCTTGCGGGCAACCTGGGGCGACCCGCCACCCGCACCGCGTCCGCCGCTGACGCGTCCCGCGAGCTAGATTCGGACACGGATACCGCGCGCCGCCGAGGGGTGCCATGGCAGTAATGCTGGCCGGAGCCGTGCCGCTGCTGGCGATGCTGGCGGTGATGTGGACGCAGCATCGCGTGCGCAACATCTTCGCGCGGCATGCGGACATCGTTTCCGATTTCGGCCAGCCTGCTCACCAGGCGGCGCGCTATCTGCTGGCGTCGGTCGGGCTGCGCGACGTCCGCGTGACCGCGGTCCCGGGAATACTGACGGATCACTACGATTCCGCGCGGCGTGAGCTGCGCCTCTCCGAAGGGGTCTATGAGGACGACTCGATTGCCGCCGTTGCCATTGCGGCGCACGAGGTCGGCCACGCCATGCAGGACGCGCTAGGGCATCCGTTGCTGCGTCTGCGGGTGCTCGTGGCCAAGGCGGCTTCAGGCTTCGCCGCCATTGCGCCCCTGATCATGGTGGCTGGGCTCATTGGCGGCATCGCTACGCGGCATCCCACGGCTTTCGCCATTGCGGCATCGGGCGTCGTGGGGCTGCTGCTGGCCTTGCTGCTTGCCGCCGTGGCGCTGCCGGTTGAACTCGATGCCAGCCGCCGCGCGCAGCGATCGCTCGAAGCCGCGGGCATCACCACCGCGGCCGAGGGCCCGCGAGTCCGTGAGCTGCTGCATGCCGCGGCCTTGACCTATCTCGCGTCGCTGTTGGGCACGTTCGCGCGCATCCTCGCGGGAGGGCTGCGCGGTTTCGGGAGGATTCGGTGAGTGCAGATGCCGCCCGTTAGGGGAGATTTGGCACCAGCCGCCGGACTCCCCGGTGCTAACCTTGAGCGACTGGTTGTGAGGCTGCGAACGACCGTTCGCGCGGGGCATGCCTTCGGTGTTTTTCCCCTTTTTCGACATCTGGTACATCGTGCTCATGGCGCCGGCGTTCATCCTGGCGATGTGGGCGCAATCGCGCGTGCGGGGCACCTACCAGAAGTACTCGCAAGTGGTCTCGTCCACGGGCATGCCGGCGGCCATGGCTGCGCGGCGGATTCTGGACGCGGTCGGGCTCTACAACGTGGATGTCCGGAAGGTCCCCGGCGAGTTGACCGACCACTACGACCCCCGGCACAAGGTGCTGCGGCTGTCGGAAGGCGTCTACAACAGCAATTCGCTGGCGGCCGTCGCCATCGCGGCGCACGAGGCCGGACACGCCGTCCAGGACCAGACCCGCTACCCGTGGCTGGTAATGCGCAGCGCCATGGTGCCGGTGACGACGTTCGGGTCGAAGTTTGGCTACGTGTTGCTGATTGCGGGCTTCCTGATGGCCGGCTTCCTGCAGAGCGAGATCGGCATCCCAGTTGCCGTCATCGGACTGGTGCTCTTCAGCACGGCATTCGTGTTCTCCCTGATCACGCTGCCGGTGGAGTTCAATGCCAGCGCCCGGGCCCTCAAGCTCATGGAGTCGGTGCGCGTCGTCAGCAGCCCCGAGCGCGTGCACGCCAAGAAGGTGCTCGACGCGGCGGCCTTGACCTACGTGGCCGCCATGTTCATCGCCCTCATGCAGGTGCTGTATTTCGCGCTCCGCTTGCTGGCCCTGACCGGGGGACGGCGCTAGACGGGCCGGGTCAGGGGCGGTCGTGGGTGCGGAACGACCCGCGGCGCTCCACCTGAGATCGTGACGACAAACGCTTTGGCCGACCGAGAATGCGCGCCCGGGCCTCGGCCTGCGGCCAGCGCCATTTCCGATTCGGAGCTTGCGCGGCTCCTGCCCGACGAGCCCCGCTACCGACGCGACCAGGTCCGTCGCGGAATCTACGACGGAGCGGCCCGCGGCTTCGACCAGATCACGTCGCTGCCGCGTATCCTCCGCGAACGCCTCGACATGGCGCTCGCCTTCAGCAGCATCAGCCCTGATCGCGTCCGCGTTGCCGGCGACGGGACACGGGCCTTCCTCTTTCGGACGGCCGACGACACCATCTTCGAAACCGTGCAGTTGCCGTCCGAGCGCGGCACCGCCACCACGGTTTGCGTCAGCTCCCAAGCCGGATGCGCGATGGGGTGCACCTTTTGCGCCACCGGCACCCTGGGACTCACGCGGAATCTGAGCGCTGCGGAAATCGTCGACCAGTTCTTGCACGTGCGGCGCGAGAGCCGGGCGGGCGGGGCGCCTGATCGCATCGTCTTTATGGGCATGGGCGAGCCGCTGGCCAACACCGCCAACGTGCACGACGCGATCGAGGCGCTGGTCGATCCGGGGCGCGGCGGGCTTGGGGCGCGGCACGTCACAGTTTCGACGGTCGGTCTGCCGGCCGGAATCGCCGAGCTGACGCGCTGGCCGTGGCAGGTTGGCCTGGCGATCTCGCTGCACGCCGCGAGTGACGACGTTCGCGCCACCCTCGTGCCGCTCGCCAAGCATGTGGACCTGGCGACGTTGATGGCGTCGAGCGTTGCCTACCAGCGGGCGACGCGGCGGCGGGTATCGTACGAGTACACCATGCTCCGCGACGTCAACGACCACGTCGGCCAGGCGCGCGATCTGGCGCGGCTCGTCGACGGTCAGACGTGCCACGTGAACTTGATTCCGTTCAACCCATTCCCGGGCGCGGCCTACGAGGCGCCGTCGGCCGGCACCACGCGACGGTTCCGCGACGAGCTGCTGCGCCACGGCGTGGCGGCGACGATTCGGCGGACCCGTGGACGCGAAATCGCCGGGGCCTGCGGGCAGCTTCGGGCCGACGGCGCGATCTGGCGACGACGGTCACAAGGAGCGGCCCCAGCGCGCAATGTCTCCTGAGACGCCGGTGCGCATCGCCCCGTCCATCCTGGCGGCTGACTTTGGCCGTCTGGGTCACGAAATCGAGGCCGTTGACGCCGGCGGCGCCGACTGGATTCACATCGACGTGATGGATGGGGCGTTCGTCCCCAGTATCTCGTTCGGCACGCCCGCGGTCGTCGCCGCGCGCGCCGCAACGAATCTCCCGCTGGACGTGCATCTGATGATCGAGCCGGTCGAGCCGCACATCGAGGACTTCGCCGCCGCGGGCGCCGACGCCATCACGATCCACGTCGAAGCCGCGGCGGACCCTGCCGCTACGCTGCGTCAGATTCGCGAGCTCGGACTGCGCGCGGGGCTCACGCTGCGGCCGGGGACGCCCGAGTCGTTACTGTGGCCCCATCTGGACGACCTCGACATCGTGTTGGTAATGAGCGTGGAGCCTGGCGCCGGCGGTCAGGCGTTCATTCCCGAAATGCTCGACCGCATCGCGTCGCTGGCCGACCGCATCGAATCCCAGTCCTCGAACGTCGACCTCGTGGTTGACGGTGGCATCAACGCCGAGACGGCCCCGAGCGTGGTGCAAGCGGGCGGGAGTGTGCTGGTCGCCGGAACTTCGGTGTTCGGCCATCCGGACGGCCCGGCCGCCGGCGTGCGGGCGCTCCGGCGTGCGCTCGATTAGCCCTCTTTGTCGAGCGTACGAATGCAGCCGGTGCAGATGTTCATGCGCTGGTAACGCCCATCGACGAACACCCGCTTGCGCTGCACGTTGACACGCCAGCGGCGCGGCTTCTTGGTGGCTTTCCGTTCCCAACGCCCGGAAGCCTTGTGACGAATGTGATGGCCAAACTGAGTCCGCGTGTCGCAGACCTGACAAGTCGCCACCGAGCCCACCACTTCCTAGCGTTGACGGAGAATTCAAGGCGTTCCTAAGATCGCCCGCAACAGGCTAGCACGGGAAACGAGCAAAACAGTGGCGCCATCTGACGAGAATGGGGCGGACGCCGCGCCACCTGACGTTGTATCCGGGACCGCGTTTCAGCGGGCCATGGCGGCGAGCCTGGAATGGCTCGAGGCGAACTCGACCCGCATCGACAGGCTCAACGTCTTTCCCGTGCCCGACGGCGACACCGGCACCAACATGGTGCTGACGATGCGGGCGGCGGTGGAACAGGCCGCTCGATTGGAGTCGCCCACGGTCGCCGAAGTTGGCCGCGGCCTGGCGCGCGGGGCCCTGCTCGGCGCTCGCGGGAACTCCGGGGTGATCCTCTCGCAAATCCTGCGTGGAATGAGCGAGGGTCTGGCGAAGTTTTCGCAGTGCAGTCCGGCCGAGCTCGCCCAGGGGATCAAGCACGCGTCGCGCGCCGCCGACGAGTCGGTGACGAATCCCGTCGAGGGCACCATCCTCACCGTGGCGCGGGACGCGGCCAAAGCGGCCGTGTCCAACACCGTAGACACGTTGGAGGACCTGGGGACGACCGTCGTCGACGCGGCGCGCACCTCGGTTCGACGGACGCCCGAGCAACTGGCCGTGCTCAAGGAAGCCGGCGTCGTCGATGCGGGCGGTCAGGGTCTGCTGGTGATCTACGAGGGATTGCTGCGCAATCTGCGCGGTCTCCCGCCGCCCGAAATAGTCGCCGAGGATCGCGGCGTGGAGGTCTTTTCGGAGTTCGCCGTTGCCCATGGCGCCGACGAGCACGGCTATTGCACGGAGTTCGTGATCCTGGGCGAAGACATGGATCCCGACGTGGTTCGCGAAACGATGGGCGAATACGGGGGCTCGTTGCTCGTGGTCGGCGACCCCACCCTCATCCGCGTGCACATGCACACCGAGACGCCGGGCGAGGCGCTAACCGCGGCGATGTCCTATGGCCCGCTGGACGCCGTCAAGGCCGAGAACATGGATATGCAGCAGGCGGAGAACTTTGCCACGGCCGCCACGGAAGCGACGGCGGCGACGGTTGCGCGCGTTCCCGTGGTGGCGACGGCCACCGGCGAAGGCCTGACGCAAGTCTTCGAGAGTCTCGGCGCCACCGTGGTCGAGGGCGGGGCCAGCATGAACCCGAGCGCGGGCGACATTCTGCAGGCCGTCGATGGCCTCGACGGCGACTGGGCAGTGGTCTTGCCCAACAACAAGAACATCGTGATGGCTGCGCGCCAGGCGGCCGAGCAGTCCGACAAGGATGTGCGAGTGGTCGGCACGCGGACGGTGCCCGAGGGAGTGGCCGCGATGGTGGCGTTCAACGCCACGGCGGCGGCGGATGTGAACGAACGCATGATGGAGTCGGCGGCGGGCGACATCACCACGCTGGAAATCACTCAGGCTGTACGCGATGCCACGATCGGCGGCTTGACCATCAAGCAGGGGGACTACCTCGGCCTCCAGGACGACGATTTGGTCACGACCGGCCAGGCCCCGAATGACCTGGTCAAGCAAATGCTCGAGGGGCTGGCCGACGACGAGCCCGAACTTGCCACCATCTACTACGGCAGCCAGGTTTCGGCGGACACCGTTGAGCAGCTGAGCGATGAACTCCAGGCGGGCTTTCCGGACCTGGAGGTCGAAGTGATCGCGGGCGGCCAGGAGCTTTACGACTACGTCATCTCGATCGAATAGCGCGTGAGTGGCGCCGGCGCGCCGACCGCGCAGGGGATGGTCGAGCGGCTTGCGGAGATCCTGCGCGCGGAGCAGCGTTCCGGGCACCGGGACACTGCCGCGAACGAAGGGCTTTCGCGCTGGCTCGAGCGCGACCTCGGTGACTTGCCACCGGACGTTGCCGCTGCGCTGCGACGCCTTTCGAAGTACTCATCGCTGAAGCCGGCAACGCGGCAGCATCTGATCGAGACAGTGCTGCCCTTGCTGACGACCGATGCCGCGCCCGAACCAAGGGGCAGCTTGGACGATCCGGTCACGGAGTTGTGGGGGATCGGGGCCACGGCGGCCAAGCGGCTGCGCGGCCTGGGGATCTCAACGGTCGGCGATTTGCTGCGACATGCCCCGCATCGCTACATCGACCACAGCGCCACGGTTCCCATCGCCGACGTCAACGCCGGGGAAGACGTGACGCTGGTCGGGTCGATCGTCGACGTCGCCTCGCGACGCGCGCGGACCCGACGCCTCAGCATCACCGAGGCGGTCTTGCAGGACGAGTCCGGCCAGATCACTGCCGTCTGGTTCAACCAGCCGTATCTCGCCAGCACGCTGTCCGGGCGGCCCAACGTGGCGCTTGCCGGTCGCGTGGACTACGGCCAGCACGGGCTGCAGCTGACGAGTCCCGAGTACGAGCTGGACGCGGCGGAGCGGCTGCACGCCGGCCGGTTGGTCCCGGTCTACCCGTTGACCGCGGGCGTCACGCAGCGCCAGCTGCGCCGGTGGGTGTCCGCGGCCGTGGATTCACACGCCCACCTGGTGGACGACCCGCTGCCGGACGCGCTGCGAAAACGCCGCGAGTTGCCCAGCGTGGCGGACGCGGTGGTGATGATGCACCGGCCGGACTCAGCGGACAGCGCCGATGCGGCGATGGCGCGCCTCGCGTTCGACGAGCTGCTGGTCTATCAGTTGGCGATCCTCACGCACCGCGGGCGCTGGCGTGACTCGCAGCCCGGCCGGCCGATCGAGTTCGACCGCGACGCGATGGCGGACTTCGGCGCCAGGCTGCCCTTCAAGCTCACGGAGGATCAGCGCGCGGCGCTGGCGGCGGTGCTCACCGATCTGCGCCGCGACACCCCCATGAGCCGGCTCGTGCAGGGCGACGTGGGCTCGGGCAAGACCGCCGTGGCCGCCGGCGCGCTGTTCGCGGTCTGCCGTGCCGGCTGGCAGGGCGCCATGATGGCGCCAACCGAGGTGCTGGCCGAGCAGCATACGCAGACGCTCGGCGACCTGCTGGAGCCGCTGGGGGTGCGCGTCGAGCGCATCAGCGGCGGCGTTCCCGCCGCGACCAAGCGGCGACTCTGGCGCGAGGTGGCTGCCGGCGACATCGGCGTGGTCGTCGGCACGCAGGCGCTCATCCAGCAAAGCGCGCGATTCGCCCGCCTGAACCTCGCGGTCGTCGACGAGCAGCATCGCTTTGGCGTGCAGCAGCGCGGGGAGATCAGGGCCAAGGGCTATAACCCGCATCTGCTGGCCATGACCGCCACCCCGATTCCGCGCACCCTGGCGCTGACCTTCTACGGCGACCTGGACGTCACGTCGATACGCGAGATGCCCGGCGGGCGGAAACCGGTGCGTACGGCCTGGGTGCCGAAGTCGCGCCGAGCCGACGCCTACGCCTTCCTGCGTCAGCAGGTGGAAGCCGGGGGACAGGCATTCGTGATCTGTCCGCTGATCCAGGAATCGGAATCGCTTCAGGTGCGATCCGCCAAGGATGAGTTCGAACGCCTCACCACGCAGGTCTACCCCGATCTCGCACACGCCATCGGACTCTTGCACGGGCGCCTGAGCGCCAGGGCCAAGGACGCGGTGATGCGGGCGTTTCGGGATGGCGAGGTGAAGATCCTCGTCGGCACGGCGGTCGTGGAAGTCGGCATTGACGTGCCACGGGCCAGCGTGATCATGATCGAGGGCGCGGAGCGCTTCGGGCTGTCGCAGCTGCACCAGTTGCGCGGGCGCGTCGGACGCGGCGGGCAGCAGAGCCATTGCCTGCTGCTGAGCGACACCACGGACGCCACGGAAAACGCTCGACTGCGCATCCTCCAGAACGTTCACGACGGCTTCGAGCTCGCCGAGCGCGACCTCGAGCTGCGCGGCCCCGGCGATATCTTGGGCACGCGTCAGCACGGGTTGACGAGCTTTCAGTTCGCGAGCGTGAGCGACATGGAGATGATTTGGCGAACCCGCGAGGATGCCGAAGCCATCATCCAGGCCGACCCGGAGCTCGAGCGCCCGGAGTACGCGCGGCTCGCGGCCGCGGTTCAGTCAATGCTCCAGGAGAGCGAATGGAGCTAAGCGTCCGGCCCATCGGCTCCCGCCGCGAGACCTGAGTGGCATCCAGGGGACGCGGGCTCCGGGTTGTGGCCGGTGAGCTGCGCGGGCGCGGCATCCAGGTCGCGCCGGGCACGCGTCCGACGATCGATCGTCTCCGGGCCGCCGTCTTCGACTCCCTGGGCGCTCCGCCGCCGCCGCGGGTGCTGGATTGCTTTGCGGGCTCGGGCGCCTTTGGGATCGAGGCGCTCAGCCGCGGCGCCGAGCACGTGCGCTTCATCGAGCGCGACTCCCGCGCGTGCGCGGTTATTCACTCCAATCTGCGCCGGCTCGGGCTGGAACACGCCGCCGGCGTTGAGCGCGCTGACGTGCTGCGCGCCGACCTGGCGGCAGGGGGGCCTTACGGCTTGGTCCTAGCGGACCCGCCCTACGCCGATGATCCGTGGGTTTCGCTGACGGACCGGCTGGCTCAGCCGGGCGTCCTCGCCGCCGATGGCTTGATTGTTGCTGAATTCAGCGCGCGGCGCGCCGCTCCAGACCCCCCGCCGGCATGGAAGTTGTGGAAGACTCGGCGTCATGGCGATGGAGCGTTTGCCATCTATTGTCGATTGGGGAACGGGAAGTCCGGCAACGAGCGAACGTCGCTATAATCGCGCTCGCATCCCCAGCGGCTTTGCCATATGCGGGCGCTTTTTGCTGCCACATTCGACCCGGCGACCAACGGACACCTAGACCTCATCGCACGCAGCGCGGCATTTCATGCCGAAGTCGTGGCCGGGGTTTACGAACAGCCGGAATCGCGGACGCTTTTTTCCACCGAGGAACGCGTCACGCTGGTGCGGGAGGCAACCGCACACTTGCCCAACGTCTCCGTGCGCGACTATCGGGGACTCACGGTAGACTTTGCGCGGGACATTGGAGCGAGCGTATTGGTGCGCGGGCTGCGAGCGGTGTCTGACTTTGAGTATGAATTTGCGCTGTCGGCCATGAATCGCCGTCTGGCGCCGGAGTTGGATACGGTGTTCTTCCTCTCAGCGCCCGAGCATGCCTACGTCAGTTCGTCGTTGGTGCGGGAGATCGGTGCCCTGGGCCGAAGCGTGGCGCCGTTTGTGCCGGCAAACGTTGCCACGGCCGTGGCCGCGAAATACGGCGATGCGTCGCCGAGGAGGTAGCTAGCCATCGATCTCATCAACCTGATCGAACGTCTCGAGGCCCTGGTGACCGCTGCCCAGCGCGTGCCGATGATGCGTCGCATCGTGATGGACGAGCGCGCGCTGCTGGAGATCGTCGACGAAATGCGCATTCGCATTCCGGAAGAAGTCCGTGAGGCGCGGCGGGTGCTGCGGGAACGCGAGCAGATTCCGCAATCGGCGCAGATGGAGGCCGAGCAGATCATCCAGCAGGCGCGTGAGCAGGCCGATCAGATGCTGCGCGACGAGGAGATCGTCCGCCAGGCCGAAGCCCGGGCCGAGCAGATCATCGAGGCGGCGGAAGAGCGCACCGAGGCGTCGCGAGAGGAAATGGACGTCTACGCGCTCAACATGCTGCGCGATATCGAGCATCGCCTGATTTCGCACCTGGCGAGCATTCGCCGCGGCATTTCGGCGCTCGACGAGGATGCCGCCGGAATCACCGAACTCGGCGACGAAGAGACCGTCTAGGCCGCTCACCCTTCGGATCATCGTGAACGACTTCGTCTTCAACGTCGCGGCATTCGTGCGCGAGCCGCCCGGGACCAGCCGGCGGTACGACGTGCTTGCGCCGCCCGAGGCGCTCAACGTCGCGGAATTGGCCACCCCGGTGGCGGGTCAGGTGCGCCTGGTGCGCCTGAGCGGCGCCATCCACGCATCCGGCGAGTTCGAGGCGTCGATCGAGCAACCGTGCGCGCGATGCCTGGAGCCCGCCCGGCAGACCTTGCGCTTCGAGGCTGACGGCGAGTTCTTGATCGACCCGGACGGGACTGCGACCGAGGAAGCAAGTCTCGAGGCCGTGTGGCCGCTCGACGATCAGCACAACCTCGATCTCACGCCGTTCCTGGCCGAGGGCCTGATTTCCGCGCTGCCGCTCATGCCGGTTTGCCGACCCGAGTGTCCCGGATTGGAAAGCTCCGAAGCGCCCGCCGAAGCGGCGATCGATCCACGCTGGAGCCGGCTGGCTGAGCTCCGCGCGACAATGTTTCCTGATATGCCGGGAACTAAGGGATAATGGGAGCCTATGGGAGCTCAACCTAAACGACGGCTGACGCGTTCGCGCCGCCGCCGTCGCCGAAATCAAATCCGCGTTGCCAGCCCCACCCTGGTGCGTTGTCCCACCTGCCACGCGCTGATGCGAAGCCATCACGTCTGTACGGTTTGCGGCAACCTTCGCGGCACGGTGGTCGTTGAGCCGAGCGAGCAGGCTGCCAAGTATCGGTAGCGGGCGCGGGCGGCGGTGACCACCGCCGGCAAGCCAGGGATTGCCTACGTCTTTCCGGGCCAGGGCGCCCAAGCGGCCGGGATGGGCGCGGACCTCTTTGCCCGATCCAGCGCCGCCCGTGAGGTATTTGCCGCCGCAAACTCGGCCTTTGGCGATGATCTGGCCGCGCTTTGCTTCCACGGACCGGCAGAGGCGTTGCACCCTACCCGCGTGCAGCAGCCGGCGGTCGTGGCCGTGGCCCTGGCGGCGTTCGCCGCGTTCACCGAGGCTCTGGGCCAGACAGCGCGCAGCGACGGCCATACGCTGCCCGTGCGCGCTCTGGCCGGTCACAGCGTGGGCTTGTGGGCCGCCGTGGCCGTCGCCCGGTCGCTCGACACTCGCACCGCGATGGCCATGGTCGCCGTGCGCGGAGCGGCGATGCAGCAGGCCGCAGCGCGCCGGTCGGGACGCATGAGCGCCGTACTGGGTCTCGGTCCGGATCAGACTGAAACCGTCGTGGCCGAGATTCGCGCGCGCGTGCCGGGGAGCTATCTCTCGGTCGCCAATGTCAACACGCCCGGCCAGGTGGTGGTTGGCGGAGACCTGGCTTCACTGAACGAGCTTCCCGAGGCGGCGAAGGCGGCCGGTGCGCGGCGGGTGGTGCCGCTGGACGTCTCCGGGGCGTTTCACACGGCTGCGATGCTGCCGGCGCGCGACGTGATGCGCGAGCGCCTGCTGGCCGCACCGCTCGCGGATCCCGAGATTCCAGTCATCGCCAACATGGACGGCCAGCCGCTCCACACGGCCGCCGAATTGCGCGTGGAACTTGCCGAGCACGTGGCGGCTCCGTTGCAGTGGTGGCGCGGGGTGGGCACACTCAGTGCGCTGGGCGTGACCCACATCGTGGAATTCGGGCACAAAGGCCTGCTGACGAGCATGCTGCGTCGAGCAAGGCAAGACGTTTCCCTGCTCAACGTCTACGATGCTGATTCGGCCGACGCCGCGGCGAAGGAACTGCGCAATGTCTGACCCCATAGCTGGCCGCCTGACCGATCGGCGGACGTTAATTACTGGGGCCTCGGGCGCGCTGGGCGAGGCGTATGCGCGTCGCCTGGGGGCCGAGGGTGCGCGTCTGGTGCTGCACTACAACCGCAACGAGGCCAAGGCGCGAGAGCTCGCCTCGGCCATCCAGGACGCGGGCGGCTCGGCGGTAGTCGTTGGAGGCGAGCTGTCAACCACCGAGGGCGCCAACCACGTCGTGGACGAGGCGATCCGAGTCCTCGGTGGCCTGGACGTGCTGATCAACAACGCCGGCATCATTCGAGACTCGCTGCTGATGCGGATGCGGGACGAGGACTGGGACGACGTGATTCGCACGAATCTGCGCTCGGCCTTCGCCTGCTCCCGGCGGGCGGTGCGGGGCATGCTGCGGCAGCGCGACGGGCGGATTATCAACATCTCCTCGGTGGCCGGCACCGGAGGCAACGCCGGTCAAACGAACTACGCCGCCGCCAAGGCCGGGTTGGTCGGATTCACCCTTGCGCTGGCGCGCGAGGTGGCCGCTCGCGGGATCACGGTGAATGCCGTCGCGCCGGGATTCGTCATCTCGCCGCTGACCGATGACCTGGAGGGAGAGCTTCGCGAGTGGATCATCGACCGGATCCCGCTCGGGCGCTTCGCCACGCCTGACGACGTTGCCGGCGCGGTGGCGTTTCTCGCATCCAGCGACGCTTCCTATATCACCGGGCAGGTCATGACGATCGACGGCGGCCTCCACATGGGATGACACCGAGTGCTTGAAAAAGTGCTGGTGGCCAACCGCGGCGAAATGGCAGTACGAGTCATTCGGGCGTGTCACGACCTCGGGATTGGAACCGTGGCCATCTACTCGGAGGCCGATGCGGACAGTCTTCCGGTGCGGATTGCGGATGAGTCGGTGTGCATCGGTCCCGCGGCCTCGAGCGCGAGCTATCTGAACGTCCCTAACATCATCGGGGCCGCGCTCAACACCGGCGCCGACGCGGTGCACCCCGGCGCCGGGTTCCTGGCTGAGAATGCCTACTTCGCCGAGGTGTGCGCCCGCTACAACCTGACGTTCGTGGGACCGGCCCCCGACACCATTCGGGCGTTGGGCGACAAGGTTCAGGCCCGTGCGGCGGCGGTGGCGGCGGGCCTGCCGGTCGTTCCCGGGTCCGAGGAGCCGGTGCGCGACGCCACCCATGCGCGTGAAGTCGCGCGGGAAATCGGGTTCCCGGTCGTGCTCAAGGCGGCGGCCGGCGGCGGGGGGCGCGGCATCCGACCGGTTGCCGATCCCGATGAGTTGACCGGGCTTTTCTCGCTGGCGCAGGCCGAAGCGCGCGCCTCATTCGGCAGCGGCGACCTCTACGTCGAAAAGCTGATCGAGTCGCCCCGTCACGTCGAGGTGCAGGTGATCGGCGACGGGCAAACCGTGCTACACGCGTGGCATCGCGAGTGCTCGATTCAACGCCGCTATCAGAAGCTCATCGAGGAGGCCCCGGCGCCCAATTTGCCGCATGGCTTGAGCGATGACATCACGCAGGCCGCGGTGCGGCTGATGCAGGCGCTCAACTACCACAGCGCGGGCACCGTTGAATTCCTGGTCGATGCGAGCGGCGACTTCTTCTTCATGGAAGCCAACGCGCGCATCCAGGTGGAACACCCCATCACCGAAGCGATCACCGGTCTGGACGTGGTTGCCGCGCAGCTGGGCATCGCCGGGGGCGAGTCGCTCGGCGTATCCCAGGACGACGTGGGCCGCAACGGCCATGCGATCGAGTTTCGCGTGACGGCGGAAGATCCGACGCGCGACTTTCGCCCGGATTCCGGGCGGATCGCACGGCTGCACCTTCCCGGTGGCTACGGGGTGCGCGTGGACACGCACGTATACGCGGGCTATGAGGTGCCGCCGTTCTACGATTCGCTGCTGGCGAAGCTCATCGTGTGGGGCGAGACTCGCGCGGAGGCCGTCGATCGGTCGCGTCGCGCCCTGGCCGAGACGATGATCGAGGGCCCGGCGACCAACCTGGCCTTTCACCAGGCCGTGCTGGATGACGCGCAGTTCGCCGAAGGTACCTACGACGTGGGATATGTCGAAGCCCTGCATGCCCGGGTGGACGGCGTAACGGCCTAACGGTGGCTGCACGCCCGCGCCGCGACCGACGCGCCGCCCGCGAAGCTGCCATGCGCCTGCTGTTCGAAGCGTCGATGCGCGGCGGCGATCCGCTGGACCTCTTCGCGTCGCGGAAACATGAACTGGGCCTGGCGGCTGACGCGCGGGCCTACGCCGAGACTCTTGTCCAGGAGGTCGCGGCGCGTTTGGGTGACCTGGATGCGACGATCAGCGAGCTGGCCCCCGCCTGGCCCATCGCCCAGATGGCCCAGCTCGAGGTGGCGATTCTGCGCATCGGCATCGCCGAGATCGACTCCGGTCGCGTGCCGCCGGCGGTGGCGATCAACGAGGCGGTGGAGCTGGCGAAGCAGTACTGCACGGAGGGCGGGCGGCGTCTCGTCAACGGCGCGCTGGGAACTCACGTGAGGCGACAGGCGGACTCGCCGGCGTCCTAGGCGGTAGGCTTGGCTATGGACGCGGACCGACCTGCCGAACCCCCGCAGGAGCCCGAGGAAGAGTCGCAGGACTCGCAGGCGGAACTCGGCGGCGTGATGACGCTGCGCGAGCACCTCCAGGAGCTGCGCACCCGACTCACCATTGCCGTGCTGGCCGTCATCGTGGCCAGCCTGATCGTTTGGCCGTTCAAGGACTTCGTGTTCGAGGTCGTGCAGTATCCGCTGCCGCGCGGCGCCATCTTGCAGCAGATTTCTCCCACGGAAACCTTGTTCACGTTCTTCATGATTTCAATCATCGTCGGGTTGGGCATCGCCAGTCCCATCGTGCTGTATCAGGTGCTGGCGTACGTGGCGCCGGGTCTCTATGAGCACGAAAAGCGCTGGCTGTACTTGAGCATTCCGGCGATCGCGGTCGCGTTTCTCATCGGGGCGGCGTTCGCGTGGTTCGTGGTCTTGCGCTTCACGGTTGGGTTTCTGGCGGGATTCGCGCCGAGATCGATTGCCACGGAGTTCACTGTTGCGACCTGGGTCACGTTCGTCTTGCGCATTCTGCTGGCGGTTGGCATCGCCTTCGAAACGCCATTCTTCATCTTTGCGCTGGCAAAGATCGGCGTGGTGAAGGCCAGCACGCTCGGCAAGTACCGCCGGTACGCCATCGTCGCGATCGTGATCCTGGCCGCCGTCATCACGCCCACGCCGGACCCATTCACCCAGCTATCGGTGGCCGTGCCGGTCTACGCGCTTTATGAGATCGGAGTGGTCCTGGCCCGCGTGGCCGCGCCTGAGGATGACCCGGAGGAGGTCGACGGCCAGGCCGGCGCCGAACCGGCGGTGAGCACTTAGTCGGAGTCGCCTAGCCCGCAGTCATAGCTTGCGGGTGGGCGGCGTGGCCGGCAGATCGAGTTCGAGTACCTCCAGCTCGCGCCGCATGTCGTCCGGCGGCGCGGCTGCGATCTGCCAGCGATCACCGGCGGGATCGGTGAATTCGAGCATCCAGGCGTGCAGCAGTTGGCGCGTGGCCAGCGGCGGCTGCGGCCCGTAGCGCGCATCTCCCAGCACCGGGTGGCCGATGGACGCCAGGTGCACGCGAATCTGATGCGTCCGGCCCGTGCGCGGGCGCACGTCGAGCAGTGCGGCGCTCGCGCTCGTCGCACGCACCGTGTAGGCAGTCTGGGCCGGGCGGCCTGACCGGGTAACCGCCATGTGGGTGCGGCGGGTCGGGTGACGGCCGACGGGAGCATCGATTTCGGCGGTTGCGACCGTAGGGCGGCCCTGCACCGCGGCCAGGTAACGCTTGTGAATCTCGCGGCGCTCGAACGCCTGCTGGAGCGAGTGGTAGGCCGCCGCCGTCCGCGCAACGAGGACGACGCCCGAGGTGTCGCGATCGAGGCGGTGCACGATGCCCGGACGGCGTGGATTGCCGATGTCGGCCACCTCGGGATAGTGGGCAAGCAGCCGATGGGCAAGCGTCGCCGGCTCATCGGCGGCGCCCGGGTGCATGACCAGCCCCGGCGGCTTGTCCACGACGACGAGATCGGGCGTCTCGAGCAGCACATGCAGCGGGCTGGAATCGGGCGCCAGGGAGCTGCGGATCTCGTCGATTTCAACCACGACGTGGTCGCCGGCGGACACGCGATGGTCGGGATCCCGGGGCTCGTCGTTGACGAGGACCCGCTCGGCCTGGATCAGCCGGGCCGCGCGCGTGCGGCTCAACGCTGGGGCGGCATCGGCCACAAAGCGGTCCAGCCGGCGTCCGGCGGCGGAATCGGGAACGACGAGGCTTTGCGTGGCCGCGCTCACGGTCGTGACCCGGCCGTCACATCCGCGCCCGCGCGTGGCCGCTGCCTATACTCGTGGCGGGCGCGCCCGGTTCGGGCCGTCCTTCTCATGGGGAATGGCTTCGGCAGTGCTGCGGCGCAATAGCAATGTCCTGCTCGAGATCACGGAAACCGTGCTCCTGGCATTGCTGATCTTCTTCGGCACGCGGATGGTGGTCCAAAACTTTCGCGTGGACGGCGGCAGCATGGTGCCGGTGCTCGAGAACGGGGAGTTTCTCCTGGTGAATAAACTGGCATACGTCGCCGCGAAGCCCGATCGCGGCGACGTGGTCGTGTTTCGATCGCCAGCCAACCCAGAGGAAGACCTGGTGAAGCGAATCGTCGGGCTGCCAAATGAGACGATCGAATTCCACGACGGCGGCGTTTATGTGAACGGGCGTCGCCTGGATGAAGACGCGTACTTTGCCGGAGCCACCGCGCCAGGAAGGGACCGCAGCCTGGTCGTCCCCGAGCAGGGGTACTTCGTGCTCGGCGACAACCGGGGGCAAAGCATCGACTCGCGGCGCTTCCGCATCGTGCCGGAGGCGGCGATCGTCGGGAAGGTCTGGCTGGTGTATTGGCCGGTGGGAAGGTTTGGCGTGCTGCACGGCGCCGCCCCCGGTTTCGAGCCGGTCCCGGAGCGCATCAGCCTGCTGCCGGCGGCCTAGCCCGCGCCGCTTCGTCGTCGCCGGGCCACGCCTCGATCAGTCGGCGCTTCGTTTGGTCCAGCGATTCCGGGAGCACCTTGGTGTCGGCCGTCACGGCCATGAAGCTGGTGTCGCCCTCCCAGCGAGGCACAAGGTGAAAGTGCAGGTGGGCGGGGATGCCGGCGCCGGCGGCGCGGCCGAGGTTCATTCCGACATTGAACGCGTCGGGCCCCAGCGCATCGCCCAGCGCCATTCGCCCTTGCGTCAAGAGGTGCATCAGCTCGGCCGCCTCATCGGGCGTTAGGTCCACGATGTCCGCCACGTGACGGTAGGGCAACACCATGAGATGCCCGTTGTTGTAGGGAAACAGGTTGAGGGTGGCGTAGGTCAGCCGCCCGGCCTTGACGATCAGCTCAGGAAGCCCGTCCGCAGTCTGGCGGTCGGTGCAAAACGGACAAGCGGACGTCTCGTCGGTCGCCGCCGCCACGTACTCCAATCGCCACGGGCTCCAAAGTCGCTGCGAGACCATCTGGGTGTCCCGGGGGCCTGTCTGCGGATGGTACCGAGCGCGGCGGGCTCGCGCTGATACGATCGGCGGATGAGCTTGAGCCGTTTTCACAGCCCGGTTGCCCGGGCGATGGAGCAGAACCCGCTGCGGCCGAACTGGTCGATGCAGCGGCCCGGAGTGCTGAGCCTGGCCTTCGGGTTTCCAGACGCCGCGAGTTTTCCGTATGACGATCTGGGCCGCGTGACCCGCGATCTCATGGCGCAGCGGAATGCCGACGCGTTGCAATATGGCCCCGTCTCCGGTCCCGAGCCGCTGCGGGCGTTTGTGGCGGACTGGGTGCGGGCGACCGAGGGCCTGCCGGTGGGTCCCGAACACGTGCTCATCACGAGCGGCGCGTCGCAGGCCATTGTGCTCACCGCGCGTTTGCTGGTGCCGGCCGGCGGGACCATTCTGGTCGAGTCGCCCACCTTCATCGGGGCGCTGTGGTTCTTGCGTGGGCTCGGTCTGGAGGTCGTTGGGGTTCCCGCGGACGAGGAAGGGATCGACCCTGACGCGCTCGAGGGCACGGTGCAGCGCCTACGCGGCGCCGGCACCGAAGCCAACGTCGTCTACACCATGCCCACGGTCCACAATCCGATTGGCACCAACGCGTCGGATACCCGCCGGCGGGAGCTCGCCGACCTTGCGCAGCGTCTCGACCTGGCGCTTCTCGAAGATGACGCCTACGGCGATTTGATCTTCGACGGCAGCCGCCCGAAGGCGTTGTATGCGCTGGCCGGGCCCGAGCGGGTCATCAAGATGGGCACGTTTTCAAAGCTCGTCGCCGGCGGCATGCGGCTGGGCTGGGCCCTGGCCGATCCGGAAGACGTGGCGACCATGTGCAGCTTGAAGGCTGACAGCGCGAGCAGTCCGTTTGCGGCTTGGGCAGCGGCGGAATACCTGGCCGGCGGCGCGTTGTTCGAACGCGTGCCCGCGCTGCGCACGCTCTATCGAGCCCGGCGTGACGCCATGCTCGAGGAATTGGAGCCGTTGGCGCGGCTTGGCTGCACCTGGACTCGCCCCGTGGGCGGCTTCTTCGTGTGGCTCACGCTGCCCCAGGGAGTGGATAGCGAGACGATTCGTCCCACGATTGAGGATCACGGCGTCACCTATCTCGCCGGCCACCACTGCTTCGCCGACGGCGCGCGGCGCCGCGACATTCGGCTGGCGTATAGCTATCTGCCCGAAGACCAGATTCGGGAAGGCGTGCGGCGACTAGTTCGAGGGCTTGAGGCGGTCCTGGCGAACTAGCGGAGGCGCCGCGCCGCCGAAGCGGACTTTTGCGGCACGGTGGCGCTCATGCCCGACGCGCGGCCATCGCTCGGCGTGACCGGGGCTGTCCACTCCACCGCCACCGCCGCCCAGGAAAGCCCCGCCCCAAAACCCACCAGGACAAGGCGGTCGCCTTGGTTCACGCGCCCCTGAGCGATGGCCTCGCAGAGGGCGATTGGGATCGACGCCGACGACGTGTTTCCGTAGACATCCGCGTTGACGATGACCCGCTCTTCCGACAGGCGCAGCTCATTGGCGACGGCGTCGATGATCCGCAGATTCGCTTGATGCGGGATGAAGAGATCGAGGTCGCTGGGCTGCCATCCGGCGCGTGCCATGGCCACGGCAGCCGCGCGGACCGTGGCCTTGACGGCGAACTTGTAGACCGCTCGCCCGTTCATCGAAATCAGATGCAGGCGGTCACGAACTGATTCCATGCTCGCCGGAAGCTTGCTGCCGCCGGCGGGAATGTGCAGCAGCGGAGCTCCGCTTCCGTCCGAGCCGAGCGAGTTGCCCCGGATCCCTCCGGTGGCGCTGCCTTGCATGACGACGGCGCCCGCGCCGTCGCCGAACAGGACGCAGGTCGAGCGATCGGTCCAATCGACGACCCGTGACATCGTCTCGGAGCCGATCACCAGTACGGTCTGCACCGACCCGGCGTCGATGAGCGCGCGCCCGATTTCCAGCCCGTAGGTGAAGCCGGCGCAGGCGGCATTGAGATCGAACGCGCCGGCGCTGCGGGCCCCAATCGCGTCCTGAATGAGGTTGGCCGTCGCCGGCATGGGCGTTTCCGGCGTGAGCGTGGCCACGATGACCATGTCGACGTCGGCCGCCGACAGCCCGGCCTGATCCAGCGCCCGGGTGGCCGCGTCGAGTCCGAGGCTGAAGGTCGTGTCGCCGTCGTCCGCGATTCGCCGCTGCCGGATGCCGGTCCGTGACACGATCCAGGCATCGGTGGTGTCCACCATGGACTCGAGATGGGCATTGGTCCAGATCTGCTCCGGAACCGCCATTCCCCATCCGACAATCGTGGCCGACATTGAACCTCTCGGTGTAGACGAAAAGCGGCCGCCGTGGCGGCCCGCCTCGCAGAATAGCGCGAAGCCGATTCTTGTTCGACCGGCCGCGGACGGCTCGCCGATGGCGTTTCCGGACCGGTCCCGCGATATACTTCGTGTGGCGCACTTATCCCATGCTTGCGCCAGCCCTCATGGCATCAGCACGGATTTCCATGGACGATCGAGTCGTCGTGACAGGCTATGGGGCGGTGACCCCACTCGCGGACAACGCCGACGAGACGTGGCGGGCCGTTCTGAGCGGACGAAGCGGCATTGGGCGGATTACGGCCTTCGATACCGCCGCCTTTACGTCGCAGATCGCGGGTGAGGTCATCCCGTGGGACCCCAAGGCGAAGCTCGGCGCCAAGCACGCGCGCCGCACCGATCGGTTCACGCAGTTTGCGCTGGAAGCGTCTCGGGCGGCGCTGGAGCATTCGGGATTCGAAATCACCGATGCCAACCGCCACCGCGTCGGCGTCTACATAGGCACCGGAATCGGTGGCCTGGTGTTCTTGCAGAACCAGACCGACGTGCTCCGCGAACGCGGTCCGTCCCGGGTGAGTCCTTTCCTCATTCCGCTCATCATCGGGAACATGGCCGCCGGAATGGTCTCGATGGAGTACGGCATCGAGGGGCCCAATCTCGCCGTGGTCTCCGCCTGCGCGACAGGCGCGCACTCCATTGGCGAGGCGGCCGAGGTCATCAGGCGAGGCGAGGCCGACGTCATGCTGGCGGGCGGCACCGAAGGCGCGATTTCGCCGATTGGTCTCGCCGGATTTTGCGCCGGGCGGGCGCTCTCGACGCGAAACGACGAGCCCGAGCGCGCGTCACGTCCGTTCGATAGGGATCGCGATGGATTCGTCGCCGCCGAAGGCGCCGGAGTCTTGATTCTCGAGTCCTATTCGCATGCCGCGGCGCGAGGGGCCGAGATTTGCGGCGAGCTCCTGGGATATGGCGCGTCCGCCGACGCCTTCCACATGACCCAGCCGCCGGCGGATGGCCGTGGCGCTCGCCTCGCCATGGAGAACGCCCTGCGGAACGCCCGGCTCGACAGCTCCGACATCGACTACGTCAACGCCCATGGCACCGCCACCGAACAGGGTGACGCCGCCGAGACCCAAGCCCTTAAGGCCATCTTCAACAATGGGGCGGCGGATGTTCCGGTCAGCTCAACGAAGTCAATGATGGGACACCTCATTGGCGCCGCGGGGGCCGTGGAACTCATTCTCTGTCTGCAAGCTCTGCGGGATAACGTGGCGCCGCCGACGATCAACTACGAGGTGCCGGACCCGGCCTGCGACTTGGACTACGTGCCCAACCAGGCTCGCGAGTTGCCACTCCGCCGGGTGATGTCAAACAGCTTCGGTTTCGGAGGACAGAACGCCGCGCTGATCGTCGGGTCTGACGCCGGCTAAGGGTGGCCGCCGCGGAGTGAACGTCAACGTTCGGCAGCGCGTGACCGACGTGCTCAACGCGATGCGCGACTTCAACCTCGCCGAACTTGAGATCCGCATCGGCTCGGAGCGGGTGAGCTTGCGCCGGGCCGGGTTCTCGGCGGTGCGTGAACCGGCGGGCGCTCCGGCTACCGTCGCGCCGGCGGAGCCGGCCGGCCACCTGGTACGGGCGCCGCTTGCCGGCACATTCTTCGCCACGCCCAAGCCCGGCGACCCCGCGTTTGTGCAGGTGGGTCAGCAGATTCGCGAGGGTGACCTGGTCGGTCTCGTCGAGGCCATGAAGGTGTTCAACGAAGTGCTGTCCGACGTTGATGGGCGGGTGGCGCGCGTTCTGGTGCGCAGCGGTGACGGCGTGGCCGCGGGCCAGCCGCTGCTGCGCGTGGACGCGGAAGCTTCAGCCCAGGGTGGGTATCCTTAGCCCATGTCGACCGTGATCACAGCCGTACGTCGCCGCCCGTCCATCGTGGTGTCCGACGCCCTGCTGATTGGCGCATTCACGGTGATGATGTGGCCGGCGGCGCACGCCAAAGTTGAGGCCGAACCCGTCCCCTACACCTTGCAGGTGTTGATGGTGCTGCTGGCCGGCCTGCTGCTGGGTCCCTGGCGTGCCGGCGCCTCCATGGGCCTCTACGCCATCATCGGATTCGCCGGAGCGCCCATTTTCGCTCGCGGCGGCGGACCGGCCTACTTCTTCTCGCCGTCGGCCGGGTACATCTACGGATTTGTCATCGCGGCGGTGGTGGTGGGCCTGACCGCGCAGTTTCTGCGCCGGCGCTTCGAGGCCCGATCGGACGGCAGCCAGGGAGTGATCGAGCGATTCGCCAAGGTCGAGTTGCCGGCCGCGCTGGCGGGCATTCCGATCATCTACATCTTTGGCGTCAACCACCTCGCCCTGTACTATCTGCTCGCCACTGACAAGTCCAATCCGTGGGGGCTGGCCTGGCTCAATGGCGCCGGGATTTTCATCTGGTACGACGCCATCAAGGCCGCCATCGCGGCGACCATTGCGAGCAGTGCCGGGCTACAGAGAGAGGTAATGCGTGGCAACGTTTGAACGGGTAGTGGCCGTAATCGCCGACAAGCTCGATATTCCCGCCGAGGACATCGGGGAGGAGTCGAAGTTTGTCGAGGACCTCAACGCCGACTCGCTGGACCAGGTTGAGTTGATCATGGCGCTCGAGGACGAATACGACATCACGATTCCTGACGAAGACGCCCAGAAGATCGTCTCCGTCAAGGACGCGCTGGACTACATCGACACGAACGTCGAGTCGGGTTAAAGCGACCGCGGAGCGGCCATAGTCGCAGGGCTTCGGTCGGCCGTTCGCGCCCGGTACCGTCGACTGAAGACTTGGCCCCGGATGGGCCCGTGGCGCGCGGGTACTATCGGCAGCGGCGACGATGCGTTGTGACCCTGAAAGCACGCCAATGAACGTGGTGCGGCCGCCTCAGGCCGATTCAGCCACCGCCCACTTCGAGGCGGCGCGCGAGGTCCTGGTTGCCGGCATCTCGGGGACGGCGCGTGAAAACGCGGCGCTGGGGCAGGCGATGCTCGCGGCCCGCGGGGAAGGCCCCTACATCATCGCGCCGGATGGGCGCCGCTATCTGGACTATTTCTCCGGCTTCGGCTCCGTCATCCTCGGGTACGACCACGCCGGCGTGCGCGGGGCGATCGAGCAAGCGCTCGACATGGGCATCATCCACGGGCCCGAGACGGTCTACCAGGAACAGCTCGCGCGGCGCATCGTGAACCTGGTGCCCTCGGCCGACATGGTGCGCTTCGCCAATTCGGGCTCGGAAGCCACGATGGCGGCAATCCGATTGGCGCGAGCCCATACCCAACGGACGAAGATCCTCAAGTTCGAAGGCCACTTCCACGGCATCCACGAGCACGTGCTCTACAACACGCATCCGGAGCCTCGCACGGTCACGCCCGGCGAGATCGTGGAGACCTCCGCGGATTCAGCCGGCATCCCTTCCGCATTCGCTGACGCCGTGATCGTCGTGCCTTGGAATGACCTGTCGGCCGTAAACCATGCCTTCGAGCGTCATGGGACGGACATCGCCGCCGTCATCATGGAGCCGATCAACTACAACGCCGGCGCCCTGCTGGCGGACATCGACTACCTCCGGGCCGTGCGCGAGATCACGCGCGATCACGGCAGCGTGCTGATCTTCGACGAGGTGTTGTCGGGATTTCGCACCGGCGCCGACTGCGCGCAGGGCTTCTACGGCGTCACGCCCGACGTGACGCTGCTGGGCAAGGCGGTGGCGAACGGCGTGCCGCTGGCAGTCATTGCGGGTCGGCGTGAGGTGATGTCGGAGCTCGCGCCGCTGGGCCAGTCGGCGCATAGCGGGACCTACTCCGGCCACATCTTCGGCGTCAAGGCGGCGTTGGCCACGCTCGATGCGCTGGAGGCACCGGGCGTCTTCGATGGCGAATCGGGCTTGCTCGCGATGTCCGAGCGGCTCTACAGCGGATTGCGGGACATCTTCGAGCACCGGGACATTCGCTGCCGCGTCCAGGGCGTGGGCCCGCGATTCGCGCTCTACTTCGGCCTCGACCCGGATGTGGAGCCGCGCGCCTATCAGGACATTGCCGGCCACGACTCCGACACCCTGAAGCAATTCGCGCGGGCCTGCTACGCGCGCGGCGTCTATTTACACGTATACGAGGTGGTGGTTGGCCACCACGGCTTCGGCACCGCGCACGACGCAACGGTCATCGACGACACGCTGAACCGGGTGGACGCCGCGTGTGTCGACCTGATGGCCGACTGAGGCCGTAGCGGCCTAGAAGAGCCCCGTCGCGACGGACGACTGCGCCCACGCCAGGATGCCGCCGCCGACGATGCCAAGCGCCAACGTCGCGCCCGCGGTGGCAGTTATGACGGCGGTGTGCAGGTCGGCCACTTCAGCTGAGGGCTCGCCGTCGGACGCCGCCTCGGCGTCGGGATCGCTCATGAACATCTGCACGATCACGCGCAGGTAGTAGAACGCCGAAACAACCGACGTCACCACCAACACGATGGCGAGCCAGCCCAGATCCGACTCAACCGCGGCCTGAAGGATATAGAGCTTGCCGAAGAATCCGGTCAGCGGCGGGATGCCGGTCAGTCCGAGCATGAACACCGCCATGGCCGCCGCGGGCAATGGGGAGCGCTGCATCAGGCCGCGGAATGCGGAGATCTCGTTGCTTCCGGTCTGATACTCGACGACGTGCGCGACGGCGAACGCGCCGAAGTTCATGAAGGCGTAGACGAAGCCGTAGAACAGCACCGACGGCAGGCCCACGAAATCGAAGGAGGCAAAGCCGGTGTCGGCTTCGACCCGCGTGACCGCCGCGAGCCCGACCAGCATGTAGCCGGTGTGCGCAATGCTCGAGTACCCGAGCATGCGCTTGATGTTCGACTGTGAAATAGCCACGAGGTTGCCGACGATCATCGTCATGCTGGCGATGATGGCGATGGCGAGGGCGACGTTGAGCACCACCGCGGGATCGGCTCCCGTGTCGGCGCCCTGGAATCCGAATCCCAGCCCGACGACGCGCGCCAGCAGCGCCACGGCGGCAACCTTGGGACCCACCGAGATGAACGCGGCCAGGGGTGTGGGCGCGCCCTGATAGGCGTCGGGCGTCCACGCGTGGAATGGGACCGCGGCGACCTTGAACCCGAAGCCGACGAGGATGAGCCCGATGGCAAACAGCATCCACGGGCTCGCGCCGACGGTCATGATGCGCTCGGCAAGCTCGGGGAAGTAGGTCGTGCCGGTGAGGCCGTAAGTCCAGGCGATGCCGTAGACCAGCACCGCGGTCGCAAACGCTCCGAGCACGAGGTACTTCATCGCCGCTTCGACCGAATCTCGCCGGAATCGGGTCATGGCCGTGAGCACGTACACCGGCACCGCCATCAGCTCCAGGGCGATGAAGGCCGTCACCCAATCGACGGCCCCGGCCATGAGCAGCATGCCGCTGAGCGAGAACTGCAGAGTGGCCGCCGTCTCGGTGAACGGCACGCGCTCGAAGCGTTGGGCGACGGTCAGGACGGCGAGCGATCCGACGACCAGGAACAGGGCGCGGAAGAACGTCGAGAACCCGTCGATGACCAGTTGACCGCTGAAGATTTCGAGCGCGCCGCCGTCGATCGGCTGCCGCAAGGCCATCACGATGCCCGCGGTGGCGTTGGCGCCCAAGGCGATGCTGACCGACCACCAGCGGTCGTCGTTGCGCAGGATAGCCGTCCAAAGCAGCAGCAACATGGCGCTGCCCGCCACGATGATCTCCGGCAGAATCCAGGTCAGGTCGGCAGCGTTGACTTCGCCCATGGCGCTAGCTCACCAACCCGGCCGTCGCGCCGGTAATCATGTCAATGAATGTCGCCGGATAGATGCCGATCCACAGCACCAGCACGGCCAGCGCGGCGAATGCCGCTCCCTCCACGCGGTTCATGTCGCTGATCGAGCTGAGCGCGTCGTTGCGCAGGCGACCCAGCACCACGCGCTGGTACATCCAGAGCATGTAGGCCGCGGCGAGCACCACGCCGATCGCGGCCGTGACGCCGGCGCCGATGCCGTAGTCGAACGCGCCGACCAGGACGAGGAACTCGCCCACGAAGCTGCTCAGCATCGGCAGCCCGAGCGACGCCAGCGTGAAGAATCCAAGCGCGACGGCATACGCGGGCATCCGCGTCACCAGGCCGCCGAGCTCCGCGATCTGTCGGGTGTGAGCGCGGTCGTAGACCACGCCGACGGCGAGGAACAGCGCACCCGTGACGAGCCCGTGGCTCATCATCAGGATGATGGCGCCGTCGATGCCCGTCTGCGAGCCGCTGAAGATGCCAAGGGTCACGAATCCCATATGGCTCACGCTCGAGTAGGCGATGAGCTTCTTGAGATCGGGCTGGACCATGGCCACGAGGGCGCCGTAGATGATGGCGACGATCGAGAGCACGATGAGCAGCCCGCGCAGGTCGGCCACCGCGTCGGGCGTCATGGGGAGCATGAAGCGCAGGAAACCGTAGGCGCCCATCTTTAGCAGCACGCCCGCTAGCAGCACGCTGCCGCCCGTTGGGGCCTCCACGTGGGCGTCGGGCAGCCACGTGTGGAAGGGGAACATGGGGACCTTGATCGCGAAGGCGAGCAGGAACGCCACGAACACCCACCGTTGCAGCCCGATCGCGGCGTCCTGCATGTGCGCCGGGATGGCCTCGATGTCAAAGGTCCCGGTGTTGAATCGCAGTGCCAGAATCGCCACCAGCATCAGCACGCTGCCGGCGAAGGTGTAGAGGAAAAACTTGATCGTCGCGTAGATGCGGCGCTCGCCGCCCCAGATGCCGATCATCAGGTACATCGGGATCAGCATCATTTCCCAGAACACGTAGAACAGGATGAAATCGAGCGTGACGAACACGCCCATCATTCCGGTCTGCAGCAGCAGCAGATTCAGGAAAAACTCGCGCGCTCGGGTCTTGATCGTCAGCCACGAGGTGGCCGCGACGACCGGACCGAGGATGCCCGTCAGCAGCACCATCAGGATCGAGATGCCATCGACCCCCAGCTTGTAGTTGATGCCGAGGGCCGGAATCCACTCGGCGAACTCGCCGTGCTGATACGCCAGCTCGGGATCGAACTCGGTGTTGAAGGTTATGACGATGATGATCGCGAGGATCAGCTGCGCCAGGGTGGCGCCAAAGGCCGACAGGGCTTGCAGATTGCGGGTGCGCGCGAGCAGCACCAAGGGAATGCCGATGATCAGCGGCAGCCACAGCAGCAGCGACAGCAGCGGAAGGTTGAGTGCGGCTTCGCCGCTCATGTCGCGTTCCCGCCGAAGATCATGAGCCCGCCGATGACCAGCACGATGCCCACCACCATGAGCAGGGCATAGTTCTGCGCCTGGCCGGTCTGCAAGCGCTGCATTTCGCCGCTCAGGCGGCGTGTTACGGCGCCTGACGCGTTCACCAGGCCGTCGATGACGCCGGCGTCAAAGCCCCACGACACCACGGCGATGGCGCGGGTCAGCATCACCATCAGGCCGTCGCCGAGATGGTCCATGTACCACTTGCGCTGGAAGAGCTTCTCGGCGCCCGGAGCCAGGCGGCGCGCGGCGTCCGGGATCGGAACGCCCCGTCGGTAGGCGAGGAAGGCGATGGCCACGCCGGATAGGGCCACCAACGTCGAGATGACGGCGAGGGCCACCGTGGGCGGATCGCCGGCGCCCTCGAAGTGGATGATGCCGGCCGTCTTGTACAGGTATTCGTGGAGAAAGCCGTGCTCGGGCGGAATCCCGAGGACTGCGCCCGCGACGACCGCGCCGATCGCCAGGATGCCGAGCGGCAGGGTCATCACCCAGGGCGATTCGTGGGCGTGGTCGTGGAGCGCCTGGTTGCGCGGCTTGCCGTGGAACGTCATCAGGATCATGCGCAGCGTGTAGAACGCCGTCATCAGCGACACCACCAGGCCGACGATGAAGAAGAGCCAGAAGATGCCCGCGCCGTGGTCGGCGGCAAGCGACGCGCCCGCGGGTGCGGTGGCCTTCAGGAAGGCGCTGGCCAGGATCTCGTCCTTGCTCCAGAAGCCGGCGAGCGGAAACACGGCGGCGAGGGCCAGGCCGCCGAGCAGGAAGGTGCCGTAGGTGAGCGGCATCTTGCGCCACAACCCGCCCATCTGGCGCATGTCCTGCTCGTCGTTGAGGGCGTGGATGACGCTGCCGGACCCAAGGAACAGCAGCGCCTTGAAGAAAGCGTGCGTCGCCAGGTGGAAGATGGCAATGGAATACGCACCGGCCCCCAGGGCCACGAACATCAGCCCAAGCTGGCTCACGGTTGAATACGCCAACACGCGTTTGATATCGGTCTGGACCAGGGCGATGGTCGCGGCGACGAAGGCCGTGACCGTCCCGATGGCGGCGACGAAGATTAGGGCCTCCGGCGAAACCGTGTAGAGCGGATTCATCCGCGCCACGATGTACACCCCCGCCGTCACCATGGTTGCGGCATGGATCAGGGCGCTGACCGGTGTGGGGCCCTCCATCGCGTCCGGCAGCCACACGTGGAGCGGGAACTGGGCGGACTTGCCCATCGCGCCGATGAACAGCAGGAAGGCGATGGCGGTGGTCATGGCCGGGTCTTTGTCGCCGATGACCTCGAAGATTTCGCGGTAGCGGAGCGTGTCGAAGTGGAAGAACGCCAACACGATGCCGATGATGAACCCGAAGTCGCCGATGCGATTGACCAGGAAGGCCTTCGTGGCGGCGATATTGGCGCTGTGCCGGTCGTGCCAGTAGCCGATCAGCAGGTACGAGCACAGCCCCACCATTTCCCAAAAGATGAAAAGTTGGAGCAGGTTGTCCGACATGACCAGCATGACCATGCTGAACACGAACAGCGGAATCCAGGTGTGGAACCGGGACTTCGCCGCGTCGTGGTCCATGTAGCCCACGGAGTAGAGCGCCACCAGCGCGCTGACGCCCGTGACCACCAGCAGCATGACGACGGCGAGCGGGTCGAGCAGGAAGCCGATGTTGACGGCGAAGGTGCCGGAATCGACCCATGGATAGAAGGTCCAGCCGGGTTGGTCCGCCGTGATGCCGCCAATCCACAGCGCGACGGTGAGCACGAATGAGCCAAGGATGGCGCCGGTGGAAATCCAGCCGGTCGCGCGCGGAATGCGCCGCCCTGCGACGCCGTTGACGACGAACCCCAACAGCGGCGCGAATGGGATCAGCCAGACGACCTCAAACACGGTCGTTGCCTAGCAGCGCTGGGTGCGGGGTCATCCGCGCAGGTCGTCCAACTGGTCAATGTTGACCACGGGGAACACGCGGCTCAGGGCGACCAGGATCGCCAGACCGACGGCGACCTCGGCGGCCGCGACGGTGAGCGAGAAGATGACCATCACGTTGCCGGCCATGTCCTCGAGGAAGGTCGAGAACGCCGCCAGCGTGAGATTGGCGCCGTTGAGCATCAACTCGATCGAAATGAGCATCACGATGATGTTGCGGCGTAGCAGCGTGCCCAGCACCCCGAGCGAGAAGAGCAGGCCGCCGACGACCAGGTAAGCGTTGAGATCCATCAGGACGCGGCCTCGCCCGATTCGCCGGCCTCGGCGGCCTCCGGCATGGCTTCGAGCTCGCGATCGAATCGCCGCGCCAGGATGATCGCGCCGATGGCCGCGACCAGCAGCAGGACGCTGGCAACCTCGAAGGGCAACAGGTACTCGCTGAACAGGACCGCGGCGATGGCCTGGGTGCTGCCGCCGAGGTCCGAGATCGTCTGCGGCGGAAATGCTCCCAGGAACGCCTCGCGGACCTCGGGCGTGCCGACGCCGACGAAGACGGCCTCAATCGCCAGCAACACGGCCAACGGCACTGCCAGCCACAGCTGTCGGTGGACGAACCGCTCGTGCGCAATGCCGCGCATGTCCAGCATCATCAGCGTGAACAGAAACAGCACCACGATGGCGCCGGCGTAGACGATGATCTGGACCACGGCCAGGAAGCCGGCGCCCAGGATCACGAACAGCCCGGCCACGTGGAAGATCACGTAGACCAGCGACAGGGCAGAGTGCACGGGGTTGCGCAGGGCCAGCACCCCCACGCCGCCAGTGACGGCCATGAAGGCGAGATACCAAAAGGCGATGACTTCGGCGAGGTTGTCAGTCATCGCCGAACCACAGCCGGGGACGTGTTCCCGGACCGATGTTTTGATCTTCGAGCGACCGGTTTTCGAGGTCGTGCTCGTAGATGTCGATCATCTTGAAGCCGTCGATCAATAGACCGCGGCGATCCTCGGTAACGAGGTGGAAATCGTGGGTTCGCTGGAGCGCGTCGACGGGGCAAGCCTCGATGCAGAAGTAGCAGAAGACGCACCGGCCCACGTCGAAGAGATAGCGGTCCACCACGCGGGTGCCGTCTTCCCCCTCGCTCGTGTCGACCCGAATCACGTCGTTGGGGCATGCAGTCTCGCAGAGCCCGCAGCCAACGCACGTGAGACCGTTCGTGACCTCGTCGCGGCGCATGCCCACCTGACCCCGGAAGCGATAGGCGATGTCGCGCACGTTCTCGGGGTACATGATCGTGGCGGGCTTGCGTGCGCCCACCTTGAAGACGGTGGCGAAGCCTTTGAGAATTCCTGAACCTAGCGGCATCGCGTTCTCAACTCCATGCCATGCGCAGTCCGGCGGCCAGAAGCACGTTGATGATTCCGATGGGCATCAGGAACTTCCAGCAGAAGCTCATGAGCTGGTCGTAGCGCAGCCGCGGCAGGGCGGCCCGAAGCAGCAGGAACATCGCAATGAACGCGACGGTCTTCAGCGCGAACCAGACGATGCCGGTGAGGCCCTCCATGCCCGGAATGGTCCATCCCAGCCAACCGCCGAGGTAGAGCGTGGTGATGATGGCCGAGATGAGAATGATGTTGGCGTACTCCGCGATGAAGAACATCGCGAACCGCATGCCCGAGTACTCCACGTGGAACCCGGCGACAATCTCGCTTTCGGCTTCCGGCAGGTCGAACGGCACGCGATTGGTCTCGGCCACGCCGGCAATCACGAAGAGCAGGAACCCCACGAACTGCGGCACGATGAACCACAGTCCACGCTGCTGCTCGACGATATCGATGAGACTGAGCGACCCGGCGTAGAGAATCACGGCCAGCACCGCCAGCCCCATGATGAGCTCGTAGCTGATGACCTGGGCGCTGGCTCGCAGGGCGCCGAAGTGGGCGTATTTGCTGTTGGACGACCATCCCGACATGACCACGCCGTAGACCCCGAGCGAGCCCATGGCGAGGAAGAACAGGATGCCGACGTTCAGGTCGACGGCCCACAGGCCAATGTCGCGTCCCAGGCCGACCTTGGGCCCGACAGGAACGATGGCCCACGCGGCCAGCGCCGGCACCACCAGGAACACCGGCCCGAACCAGAAGACCAACTTGTCCGCGCCGCGGGGAATCAGGTCTTCCTTGATGCCGAGCTTCAGCCCGTCGGCCGCCGTTTGCAACGTTCCGCTCCACCCCACCCGGTTGGGGCCAATGCGCGATTGCAGCCGGCCCAGCGTCCAGCGCTCGACCAGCACCAGAATCAGCGGCGCACCCAGGAAAATGAGCAGGATCACCACGCACTTGATGGCGACGATCAGCCATTCCCAGCCGTCCATCGGCTAACGCTTCGTCACTTGCACGGGAATCCCATTCGGGCCCGTGGGGTCGAGGCGTCGCGGCGGTGCGTCGAGGAATCGGTCGGGCAGATTGACGACGCCGCGCGGCACGCGGCTCGCCACGAGTGTCTTGAGATTCAGCGCGCCGGTGTGCGACGCCACGCTGATCGGGTCGCCGTCGGCCAGGCCGAGGTCCTGCGCGTCCGAGGGGTTTAGCTCGGCGACGGCCTCCGGCAGCATCAGGGACAGGCTTGGCGCGTGCCGGCCCGTCACTCCCGCCGTGTAGAGGTGCTGCTCGGTTGCGAGCGTGAAGTCCGCCGCACCGTTTGTCTGGGTCAACGCCCCGTTGAGGTCGGCGACAGGCTCGCCGCCTTCGATGTCGGGCATGCGCCAGAGGCGCTCGAGCTCGGCCGAGATCGGCTCGTGTGATCGCCAGCCGAAGTCGTTGCCGAGTGCGGCGGCGAGCCTCGCGATGATCTCCCAGTCCGGCCGGGAATCGCCGACGGGGATGATGGCCGGAGCGAGCGCGCCGCGCCGACCCTCGAAGTTGGTGAAATGGCCGCCCTTTTCGGCGAACGAGGCGCCCGGAAGCACCACGTCGGCCACCTCGGCCGTGGGGCTCAGGAAGATGTCCTGGACGATCAGAAGATCGAGGCCTTCCAGCTGCTCGCGCATGGCGTCGGGATCGCCGGCGCTGCCGACCAGGTCCTCGCCCATCACGTACAGCGCCTTGGCGTCGCCCTCCAGGAAGGCGTCCAGTGACGGCCCCGGGTCCTGTGGCGGCGGCGCGCCGGTTGTACCCTCGACCTCGGCCCGTGCATCGGCATCGCCTACGGGCCGCAAGCCCGGAAGCGTGTCGGGCGCCATTCCGGTCAGCAGCGTGCCCACCGTGTTGGCCCGTTCCGCCAGCGGAAACAGGCGGACGTCCGCGTACGTCTGAGCGAGACCCGCTGCCGCCTGGGCCAAGGGCTCGACTCGGCCCAGCGTCCAGACCCCGGTGTCCCACACGACGGCAATGGAGCCGGCGGCCGCGAGCGCATCGCGCATGGCTTGCAACGCTTCGTCGGAAGCGCCGGTCACGGACTCGGGCAGGTCGTCACGCCCGGCCAGCGCGGCCAGCAATGCCGCCTCGCCGCCGGGTCGCACGCGCACGGTGGCCGCCGCGTATCGGTCGAGTGTGCTGGCCAGCCGCGTGGCCACGAGCAACTGGCGCCCGTTCCGCCGCGCGGCGCGCTTGATGTGCGCACCGATGACGTTGTGCGTCTGCCCGATGTCGGCGCCGATCACCAGGATCACGTCCGACTCCAGCAACTCATTTTGTGATCGCAGTACGGCCTGGCCGCCCAGCACCGACGTGAGCGCGTGGAACGTCTCGTGGAAGCCGCCGGACTGGCTGTAGACGTTGTTGCTGCCGATCACGTCTCGCGTGAATCGCTGCAGGGCGTAGTTGTCCTCGTTGGTGCAGTTCGGCGAGCCGACCGCGCCAACCGCGCTGGGGCCGTCGCGGTCGATGACGCCGCGGAGCGCGCCGCTGACGTGGGATATGGCCTCACGCCAGGTTGCCGGCTCCAGGCGCCCGTCGCGGCGGATCAGCGGCTGGGTCAGCCGGTCGCCGCTGTTGACGAACGAGTGGCCGAAAAAGCCCTTGGCGCAGAGGATGCCGTTGGCCGGTTCCTCCAGGCCGTTAGTTCGCGTGCGCACGACGTCGCCGTGACGCGACTCCACGAGCAGCGAGCACCCCACCGAACAGTGCGGGCAAGTCGACGCGGTCTTGTCGGTCTGCCAGCTCCGCGCCGCATGCTTGAACGGACGGCTGAGCAGCGCGCCCACCGGGCACGTTTCGATGCACATGCCGCAGCGTTCGCAGTCCATCTCCTTGTGCTGCGCCGGCGCGATGAACGTGCCGATTGCCCGATGCACGAAGTCGAGGGCGTAGACGCCAATCTGCTCGTCGCAGATCCGCACGCAGCGGCCGCACAGGATGCAGCGGTTGTGGTTGATGAGGATCACCTCGTTGAGGATTTCCTCCGGATGGGCCTTGGGCACCGTCTCGTAGGGGCTTTGGAAGATCTCCTGGGTGAAGGTCTCGTCCTGCAGCTCGCACGTGCCGGCCTGGTCGCAGTAGGGGCAGTCCAACGGGTGGTGCTGGAGCTGCAGCTCGATGACGTGCTTGCGGATTTCCTTGATCGACGTGCTGTCCGTGACCACGTTCATGCCTGGCGCGGCCTGCATGGTGCAGGAGGCCATGGGACGCGGCGGCCCGGGCTGAATCTCCACCACGCACATGCGGCAGGCGCCATAGGGGTCCAGGCGCGGGTCGGTGCAGAGGGTCGGGATTTCGACGCCGATGGACTCGCAGGCCTGAAGGACCGTGGAGCCCGCGGGCACCTGGACCTCGACGCCGTCGACCGTCAGGCTGATGAGTTCGTTGCTCACCGGTCCACCTCACCCAACACGATGTCGATGCTTCCAATCAGCGCCACGGTGTCCGCGATCAGGCCGCCGACCGCCGCATCCTCCATGACGCCAAGATTGACGAACGACGGTGAGCGCACGTGGCAGCGGTACGGCATGCCGCTGCCGTCGCTCACGAAGTAGTAGCCCAACTCTCCCTTGGGGCCCTCGATGCCGAAGTAGGCTTCACCGACCGGGGGCTGGACGCCGTGCATCACCAATTTGAAGTGGTTGATCATGGCTTCCATGTCGAAGGGCACCCGCCCCACGTCCGGCGGCACCAGGTCGGGACGGTCCGCGTTGGACGGGGCGTCCGCCGGCAAGTCTCGGAGATGCTCCATGCACTGCCGCACGATCCGCGTCGCCTGGTACATCTCGTTGAGCCGCACCAGGTAGCGCGCGTAGACGTCGCCCTCGGGGAACACCGGAATCTCGAAGTCGATCATGTCGTAAGCCGCGTAGGGCCGGGCTTTGCGCAGATCCCAGTCCACGCCCGATCCCCGCAGGGAGGGGCCGGTGAGCCCGTAGCTCAGGGCCTGCTCGGCGGGAATGACCCCCACGCCGCGGGTGCGGCTCTGGAAGATCTCGTTGCCGGTCAGGAGGCTGTTGAGCTCGTCGAGGGTGTAGCTGTCGAGAAACGCGTCCACGTTCTCCACCCAGCTCTCGGGAACGTCATGCGGACCGGTGCCGCCCACGCGCATGAACGACGTGGTGAGGCGCGCGCCGCAGGCCTGCTCGAATAGATAGAGGATCTTCTCGCGCTCGCGCAGGGACCAGAGGAAGGCCGACATGGCGCCGATGTCCAGCGCGTGCGTGCCGATCCAAATGTGGTGCGAGGCCAGCCGGGAAAGCTCGGCCACCGCCGTGCGCAGCAGCTTGGCCCGCAGCGGAATCTCGTCATCCATGCCCATCAGCTTCTCGATGGCCATGAGGTAGCCCATGTTGTTCGACGGGCCGGCGGTGTAGTCCATGCGGTCGGTGAGGGTGATGCCGCCACGGTAGTCGTGGGTCTCGATGAGCTTCTCCACGCCGCGGTGCAGGTAGCCCACGTCGGGAGTGCACTTGGTGACCGTTTCGCCATCGACCTCGATCAGCAACCGCATCACGCCGTGCGTGCTCGGATGCTGCGGCCCCATGTTGAGCACCATCTGGTTTTCGCTGACCTGTTCGATATCGCCGAACATGCTGGCGGTGCCAGTTTCGACGCTCATGAGCCCGACGCTCCGGCTTCCGGCTCGTCCCAGAAGTCATCCGGGTCCAGCTGTCCGAACAGATCGTTGCGGTGGGCGTCCTCGGGGAAGGTTGGGCCCTCGACCGGGTAGTCCTTGCGCAACGGGTGGCCCTCGTAGCCCTCGGGCAGGAGCACGCGGCGCAGGTCCGGATGGCCCTCGAAGCCCACGCCAAACATATCGTGCACCTCGCGCTCCAGCCAGCGCGCGGACTGGTAGGTGTGGGCCAGCGTGGCGACCGAGCCGCCGTCAGATACGCGCGTCTTTACCCGCAGAAACAGGTTCTTGCTGAGCGAGCGGTATTGGTAGACCAACTCGAACTCGCGCCCGACGTCCGCGGGCCAGTGGACCGCCGTTAGGTCGATCAGTTGCTCGAAGCGCAGCGCGTCGTCATCGCGCAGCGCTTCCGCCAGCGTGATGACGGCGTCCGATGAAACCTCGACGACGGCGTCGCCCCGCACCACGCGGCCGCCTTCGGATGCGTCGCCGGCAAGCTCGCGCACGCGGCTCACGATGCCTGCCGCGTCGATCGTCGGTGCCGGCGCCGTGCTGATCACAGGCTAGTTCTTCCAGTCCAGGGCGCCCTTGCGCCACGCGTAGACGTAGCCGACGCCGAGGATGCCGATGAACACCAACGCTTCAATGAACAGGAAGAGCTGTTCGTCGAGATTGCTGTAGAGCACGACCCACGGGTAGAGGAACGCCAGCTCGACGTCGAAGATCAGAAACAGCATGGCGACGATGTAGAAGCGGACGTTGTGCCGGCCGCGCGTGTCGCCGATGGGGGGCATGCCGGACTCGTAGGCTTCGCCCTTCACCGGGTCCTTGCGGCGCGGCTTGAGAGCCATCGTCCCGACGAAGCTGCCGATGGTGAAGAGAAGCGCGAGCGCGATGAGAATGACAACGGCGATCCAGGACGGCATTAGGACGCGCTGCTACCCCTCGTCGGTTGACAGTTAGTGACGGACTTCACAAGCCGCGCTCATGATACGCATCACGCCACGCCCGCGCCATGCCGTCCGTCAGTGAGGGCATGGGTGAGCGACTCCACTTCCATGGACAGGTCCACGTTGGAGAGCCGCACGCCTGCTGGGACGCGCAACTGCGCCGGCGCGAAGTTGAGAATGGCGTGCACGTTGGCGGCCACGACTTGATCCACCACGGCCTGCGCGGCCTCGGCTGGCACCGCGACCAGCGCGATCGCCAGGCCGAGACGTCGCGCCTCGCTCGCGAAGCTGGACACGTCGATCACCTGGACGCCTTCAACCACCGCGCCGATCTTGGCCGGGTCGGCGTCGAATGCCGCGGCAATCGTGTATTCGGGTCCGCGAAAGCCGCGATAGGCCAGCAACGCCTGGCCCAAGTTGCCCACCCCTATCAGTCCCAGCGGCCACGAGCGGTCGATGCCCAGGATTCGGGCGAGTTGGCTCCGCAGAGCGTTGACGGAGTAGCCCACGCCTCGCGTACCGAACGATCCGAAATAGGCCAGGTCGCGGCGCACTTGCGGCGCCGTCGACCCGGCAAGGTCGCTCAGCACCTTTGACGACACGTGCGGAACGCCCTGGTCGAGGAGCGCGCCGAGCGCCCGGTAGTAGGCGGAAAGCCGCCGCACGGTGGTTGGGGGCACACGTTGTGACGAACGGAGGTCAGCCATGCGATGGCGTCAAATTTTCGCGTCCGGCACCACGAGCGCGAGACGGCCGCAATCTAGCATGCTCGATCTTGCCGGGCTCACGGCGGATACCATGGGGCCGGCTCACGCGCGGGAACGGAGCTTGTCGAGATGACTGCAGACCACAGCTTTGGCATTCCAGGAGATCCGTTTCCGGTTGGGGTGGAGTACTACCGCGCGCCGATCCCCAAGCTTGACGTCTGGGACGAGGACTTCGCGCGATTGCGCGCGGCGGGTTTCCGCATTGTCCGCAGCTTCTCCTACTGGAACCACATGGAGCCGCGACCGGGCCAGTATGAGCTGGAGGACTTTGACCGGCTGTTCGATCTGGCGGCGAAGCACGAACTCAAGGTCTGGCTCGACATCACGTTGGCTACGCACGGGGCCTGCCCCGAGTGGCTGACCCGCGAGCATCCCGACATGCGGATCGTCACCAACAGCGGGGAACCGGTAGCGCCGACTGCGGGCGCGGCCACGCCGCAGGGCTCGCAGATTCACTGCTACGACCACCCGGCCTGGCGGGACTACGGGGGCGCGCTGCTTCGCCACGTGGTGACGCGTTACCGGGAGCGGCCCAGCTTGCTGATATGGGGCCTTTGGGACGGTGTCGGCCTAGCGTCGGCGCGCGGCTATCCCTGCTACTGCCGGCACACCCTGGCGCGGTACGAGGCCTGGCTGCGCGAGCGCTTCACGCTGGACGAGCTCAACGAGCGCCTGCTGCGCCGCTACCGCCGCTGGGAGGACGTGGAGCCGCCGCGGTCGAATGGGAACGTGGTGGAGATGTTGCTGTACCGGCGCTTCCACTACGAAAACCTGGCCGGCCACCTGCAATGGATGGTCGACGAGACCAAGCAGATCGATCCCGACCATGAGACCCGCTCCCACGGCGCTTGGTCCCCTCGCCCCTGGGACGAGGACTGCGCGGCCATCGCCGACAGTTGGGGCATGTCCATGCCCTCGAACAACCTGCTGACCTCCAGAGACCCGAACCAGGTATCGGGGCGAGCGTTCGGGTTCGATTGGTCGCGCAGCGCGGGGAAGTACGGGCGCTGGTGGAACGAGGAAATCTACGCCGGCATGTCACGCGGCGGGGTGGCGTGGAAGAAGCAATCGGACCCGCGCGAGCTGACTATGCTGCTCTGGATGACCTTGGCGCACGGTGCTTCGGGGGCCATGTTCTGGCAGTACCGGCCGGAGTACCTCAGCTTCGAATCGCCGGGCTACAACCTGGTGGCGTTGGACGGGGAGCCCACGCCGCGATTTGCGGCTGCGACAAGGGCCATCCGGCAGATCGACGGCCTGCGCGAGCACCTGCCGTTGGAGTGTCCGCGCGCCGCGGTGGGGATCGTCTATCACCCCGAATCGCAGGAGCTGTTCGGCTACAAC
>JAPOXD010000052.1 GCA_026707285.1 Chloroflexota bacterium
AAATGTGTAAACGATGTCTCCGAACACCCGTAAACCATCTATCCGGTCTAAACAGGGAGAGGGCCGGGGTGAGGGGTCCCTGCCGTCACTCCGGCGGAGGCCGGAATCCAGTCCGGTCACGACTGGCGGCGCGCTGGAATCTTGGCGTAGGGGCGACGCATGCGTCGCCCCTACCTCTTTATCCCAAGTTCTCCCAAGCCGGGTATCCATCCGTACAGGGCAACCAACGAATCGCGGGCGCCCGCCGGCGCCGGGCCAAAATTCGGCGCTCAAATGTGGATAAGTCGCCCACTTCCTAGCCGCAATCCGCGTAGGGTCACCAGGTCGGAGCGGCTATACTTCAGAGCCCTTTAATCCGTTCCAGCGAGACGGAAAGCGGCAGACCGTCGGCGCCGTAGGTGTCGCATGCGGACAGAGGGCCCTCGCGGCCCTTTTTTTTGTGCCGCGGACGCCCCGGGCCGGAGGGGAAAGACATAGGGAGGTGTAGGTGGCAGCGGCGCAGCGCCGCGTGGTGATGTCCGCGGCCGACATGGGTCGCGCGATGTCCCGCATTGCCCACGAGATCATCGAGCGCAACCGTGGCGCGGCGTCGCTCGTCCTCGTCGGCATTCCACGGCCCGGCCCCGTGCTTGCCGAGCGATTGGCCGGCCTGATCGAGACGATCGAGGGCCGGCAGGTGCCGACCGGCGCCGTGGACACCACGATGCACCGCGACGATCTGGACCGCCGGTCCATCGGCCCGCCGGTGCGTCCCAGCCACATTCCTGTCGACGTGACCGATCGCACAGTGGTCCTGGTGGACGACGTGCTCTACACCGGCCGCACGTTGCGCGCGGCGCTGGACGCGCTGAACGACTTTGGCCGGCCGCGCGCGATTCAGTTCGCCGTCATCGTCGACCGCGGCCATCGCGAGCTGCCGGTTCGTGCCGACTTCGTTGGCAAGAACCTCCCCACCGCGGACGACAAGCGGGTCACCGTGCGACTGGAAGAACTCGACGGTGAAGACGCCGTCCACATCGAGCGCGTGACGCGCGGGGCGCGGGAGGCCACTCCTGCAACGTAAGCACCTCTTGGACGTGAGCGACTTCACGCGCGACGAGTTCGTGGAAGTCCTGGACACCGCCGAGCGCATGCACGCGGTGCTGGAGCGCCCCATCCGGCGCGTGCCGACGCTGCGCGGCACCACGATCGCCAACGTCTTCTACGAGCCCAGCACGCGCACCCGCGTCTCGTTCGAGCTGGCGGGCAAGAACCTGAGCGCGGATGTCGTGAACATCGCCGCCTCGGGCAGCAGCGTGGAAAAGGGCGAGTCGCTGATCGACACTTTCCAGACCATTCAGGCGCTCGGCGCGGACATCGTGGTGGTGCGCCACTCGCGCGCGGGTGCGCCCGAGCTGGCCTCGCGTCACCTCGACTGCGGCGTAATCAACGCCGGCGACGGGACCCGGGGTCACCCCACCCAGGCGCTGCTGGACCTCTACACCGTGCGGCGTCGGCTGGGCGACGTGGAGGGCCGCAAGATCGTCATCGTGGGCGACATCCTGCACAGCCGCGTGGCGCGATCCGGCATCTGGGCCTTCGCGCGCATGGGAGCGGAGGTGGTCTTGAGCGGGCCGCCGTCCCTGCTGCCCGACACCATGGCGTCCCTCACCAACGGGACCGGCGACGTGCGCATCGAGCACGACTTGGACGAGGCCATCGAGGGCGCCGACGTGGTCATGGCGCTGCGCGTGCAGCGTGAGCGCATGCAGGCGGGCCTGCTGCCGGACCTGCGCGAATACGCGCGCCGCTGGTCGGTCAATCCGGCGCGGCTTCAGCGTGCCCAGCGTCACGCGCTGGTGATGCATCCGGGACCGATGAATCAGGGCATAGAAATCTCGCCGGCCGTGGCATACAGCGAGCAGTCCGTCATTGAAGAGCAGGTGGCCAACGGCGTGGCGGTGCGTATGGCGGTGCTCTACCTCTTGCTGACTGGGGAGGGACGACGATGAGCGGCTATGCGGGATCCGGACCCCGAGAAATCCTGCCCGGCCTGATCCATTGGTCGGTCGGTTGGCAGCGGTATTCGCTGGAGTCCTACGCCATCGAGCAACCGGACGGCTGCGTGCTGATCGATCCCAGCGACTACGCGCCGCGCGCCATCGGCGCCATCGAGCGCCACGGCGTCAGCCACATCCTCATCACCAACCACTTTCACGAGCGGGCGGCGGCCATGATGCGCGGACGGTTTGGCGCCGAGGTCTGGGCGCCCGAGGGAGACATCGGCGAGCTTGAATCGGTAACGCCCGATCACGTCTACGGCGCGGACACCCAGCTTCCCGCCGGGCTGCAGGCGATCGCGCTCGGCACGATCACCGAAGGCGAGCACGCGCTGCTGTGGCCCGAGAATCGCGGCGTGCTCTTCGTCGGCGACGCGCTGGGGACCACGAGCTACTGGACGCACAACGAGGGCCAGGTTGGCGCGCACCCGCGGGCGCGGCCGCCGCACGCGCTCCTCGGCCTGCTGGAGCTGCCCTTCACCTCACTGGCAGTGGGACACGGCGAGCCGATTCTCGACGTCGCCAAGGAGGCCCTGCGCCGCTATCTGAGCGAGGCCCTGGATGGCTGAGAACACGCCGCTGGTCATTCGCGGGGGCCGGATTATCGATCCGGCGAATGATGTCGACCGAGTCGGCGACGTCCTCATCGACGACGGCCGGCTGGCGAGCGTCGGTGAGGTGGGCGCCCAGCTGCCGCTGGGCGCGCCGCGGGTGATCGACGCCGCGGGCCGGGTGGTCGCCCCCGGATTCGTCGACGTGCACGCGCACCTGCGGACACCGGGATTCGAGTACAAGGAGGACATCGCCAGCGGCACCGCCGCCGCGGCGGCCGGCGGCTTCACCACCGTGTGCGCCATGCCCAATACCGACCCCGTGCTCGATTCGCGGAGCGTAATCGAAGGCTTGCAGGACCAGATCGAGCGACACGCCGTCGTGCGCGTGCTTCCGCTGGCGGCGATTACCTGCGGCCAAAACGGTCGCCAGCTGGTCGAGATGGTGGACCTGGCCGAGGCCGGCGTGGTCGGATTCACCGACGACGGCCGCCCGCTGGCCGACACCGCGCTGATGCGGCACGCCTTGGAATACGCACGTCCGCTGGGTCTCCCCGTCTCCAACCACTGCGAGGACCCGGCCCTGACCGCCGGCACCACGATGCACGAGGGCGTGGTGAGCGCGCGGCTCGGGCTGCCGGGCACTCCGCGGCAGGCCGAGGAAATCATGCTCGGACGCGATCTGTTGCTCGCGGAGCTGACCGGCGGGCGCTATCACTGCCTGCACGTGACCTCCGGCGGTTCCGTCGACCTGGTTCGGCGGGCCAAGGCGCGCGGAGCCAACGTGACCGCGGAGGTCACGCCGCACCACCTGACGTTGACCTGCGACCTGGTGGCCGGCCGTGACGATCCGGTGAGCGCCATCCTGCCGCCGTATGACGGCAACACCAAGGTCGCGCCGCCGCTCCGCGAGCAGGTCGACACCGAGCGCCTGCTCGAAGCGCTCCGCGACGGCACCATCGACTGCATCGCCACCGACCATGCGCCGCACGCGGTGCACGAGAAGGACATCGAGTACGCCGATGCGGCCGTCGGCTTCAGCGCCTTCGAGACGGCCCTGCAGAGCGTGCTGAGCCTCGTGCACGCCGGGCAGTTGGACCTGGCCTTCGCCATTCGGATGCTCACCTGCGCGCCCGCCCGGGTCTACGGACTGCCCGGCGGAACGCTCACGCCCGGCGCCCCCGCCGACGTGGTGATCTTTGACCCCGACGAGGAGACCGTCATCGATCCAAGCGCCTTCCGCTCAAAGGGGCGCAACACGCCGCTGGCCGGCTTGCCCATGCAGGGCGTGGTGCAGCAGACGATCGTGGGCGGTTCGGTGGTCTACGACCGCGCGGCATCCGCCCCTGAGCTGATACATGCAGGCTGAGCCCGCCGCTCTCGCGCTCGCCACGGGCGACGTGTTCTTCGGCTATGGCTTCGGCAGCTGCGAGCCGGCCGAGGGCGAAGTGGTGTTCAACACCAGCATGACGGGCTATCAGGAAATCACGACCGACGCGTCGTACCGCGGGCAGATCGTGACCTTGACCTACCCGCTGATCAACAACTACGGCGTGAACGCCGACGACGTCGAATCGCGCCGCCCATGGATCGCCGGGCTCGTCGTGCGCGAGCTTGCGCCGACGTCCAGCAACTGGCGCGCGGCCGGCGGATTGGGCGCGTTTCTGGACGAGCACGGCATCGCGGGGATCATGGGCGTCGACACGCGAGCGCTGGTGCGAGTGATCCGCCGCACCGGGCCGGCGCCGAGCCGGCTCGTTCGAGCTCCCCGCGACGTGGCCCGCGGCGCCACGACGTTCCACTGGCTGCGGGGAGCGCATCCGGGCGCCGCGGCCTGGGCCGAGAGTGAGGTCGAGCGGGCGCAGGACTTGCCGCCCTACGACGACCAGCCATTTGTTTCCGAAGTCACCGTCCCCGAGCCGTTCACGACCACCAGCGCGCCGTGGGCGCCCTGGCCGGAGCCCCGACGGCGCGACCGGGAACCGCGCATCGCCCTCCTGGACATTGGCGTCAAGACCAACATCGTGCGCTCGCTCGCCCGCCGTGGGGCACGGGTGCACGTGCTGCCCTACGGCTCGACGCCGAGCGACATCGACGCCCTGCAGCCGGACGGCGTCGTGGTGGGTAACGGACCCGGCGATCCCGTGCAGGCCGACCGGGCCGTCGAAACCGTCCGCGCCATGATCGGTCGCTATCCCCTGATGGGCATTTGCCTGGGGCATCAGGTCCTGGGGCTGGCGATCGGGGCCACCACCAGCCGCCTGCCCTTCGGCCATCGCGGCGCCAACCACCCGGTGCAGGACCTCACGGATGGGCGGGTGCACATCACCTCGCAAAACCACGGCTTTCAGGTCGATGCGGACTCGATTCCCGCCGACAGCGGATTCTCCGTGAGCCACGTCAATCTGAATGACGGCTCGGTCGAGGGTCTGAGCCACGAGCGCCTGCCCGTCTTTTCCATTCAATACCACCCCGAGGCCAGTCCAGGCCCCCAGGACAACCAGTACCTCTTCGACCGGTTTCTCGACGCGATCGAGGGCGTGGGCGGGCGCGCGGCTTGACGACGTTGCCGGCCCGAGGACGCATGCGTGGCTGACCTCGACAGCGTGCTGGTGATCGGCTCGGGGCCGATCGTGATCGGTCAGGCGGCGGAGTTCGACTACGCCGGAACGCAGGCCTGCAAGGCGCTGCGCGAAGAAGGCGTGCGCTCGATCCTGGTCAACTCCAACCCCGCCACGATCATGACGGACGAGGGTATCGCCGACCGGGTGTACATCGAGCCCATCACGCGTGAGGTGCTTGCGCGCGTCATCGAACAGGAACGGCCGCAGGGGCTGCTGGCGTCCATGGGCGGACAGACCGGCCTCAACATGGCCGTGGAGCTTGGCGAGGCGGGCATTTTGGACGCCTCCGGCGTGCGCGTGCTGGGCACCCCGCTCGAAGGCATCCAGGACGCGGAGGACCGCGAGCGATTTCGAGCGCTGATGGAGCGCATCGGCGAGCCCGTGCCCGAGAGTCGCACCGTCACTTCGCTGCCGGAAGCCTGGGATTTCGCGCGTTCATGCGGCTTTCCGCTGGTGGTGCGCCCGGCCTACACCCTGGGCGGCACCGGCGGGGGATTCGCACGGCATGAGGACGAGTTCGAGGCGGTGGTCAACGGCGGGCTGCAGGCGAGCCCGATTGGGCAGGTTCTCGTGGAGCGTTCGCTCGCCGGGTGGAAAGAGATCGAATACGAGGTGATGCGCGACGGCGCCGACAACTGCATCACCGTCTGCAACATGGAGAACTTCGACCCGATGGGCGTGCACACGGGCGACTCCATCGTGTTCGCGCCCAGCCAAACTCTCAGCGACAAGGAGTACCAGATGCTCCGGTCCGCGGCGCTGCGGATCATTCGCGCGCTGCGCGTGGAGGGTGGGTGCAACGTCCAGTTCGCCCTCGATCCCAAGTCCTTCAACTACGCCGTGATCGAGGTGAACCCGCGCGTGAGCCGGTCGTCCGCGCTGGCGTCCAAGGCGACGGGTTATCCGATCGCGCGCATTGCCGCCAAGATCGCCCTGGGCCGGCGGCTCGACGAGCTGCCCAATCCCATCACGCAGCGGACCTGCGCCGCGTTCGAGCCCGCGCTCGACTATGTCGTGACCAAGATCCCGCGCTGGCCGTTCGACAAGTTCGAGCACGCCGACCGGCGCCTGGGCACCCAGATGAAGGCCACGGGCGAGGTGATGGCGATCGAGCGGACCATCGAGGCCTGCCTCAACAAGGCTGTCCGCGGGCTGGAGATCGGCGGCCGCACGCTGCTCTGGGAGGACCCGGCGTGGGCCGACGACGATGAGGCCGTCTGGTGGCGCATCGACCACGCCCACGACGAGCGGCTGTGGGCCATCATGGCGGCCCTCCGGCGTGGGGCCGAACCCGCGGAGATCGCCCGGCGGTCGCGCATCGACATCTTCTTCGTCGACAAGATGGCCGCCATCCACGCCATGGAGCGCCGCCTGCTCAACGAACTGCTGACCGCCGATCTGCTGTGGGATGCCAAGCGGATGGGATTTTCCGACGAGATGATCGCCGCGCTGGCGGACGAGCTGCCCCAGCGCGTGCGGGAACGGCGCGAGTCGTACGGGATCACTCCCGTCTACAAGATGGTCGACACGTGCGCGGCGGAGTTCGACGCCGTCACGCCCTACTACTGGAGCACCTACGAGCACGAAAACGAGGCCCAGCCCGAGGCCGACTCGCCGGCGGTGGTGATCGGCAGCGGACCGATTCGCATCGGGCAGGGCATCGAGTTCGACTACTGCTCCGTCCACGCGGCGTGGGCCCTGCAAGCGGCTGGACGCGCCAGCGTGATGATCAACTCGAACCCCGAGACCGTGAGCACCGACTTCGACTCGTCGACGCGGCTCTATTTCGAGGCGCTCGACGTCGAAAGCGTGGCCGACGTGCTCGCCAACGAGGGCCGGCGCAACGGGATGCCGCCCGCCATCGCGCAATTCGGCGGCCAGACGGCCATCAACCTCGCCGAGCCGCTCTACACGCTGGGCCACGAGATCGCGGGCGGAGGTCCGGGAAGCATCGACGAGGCGGAGGATCGGGCCAAGTTCGACCGGTTCCTCGAACGGCTGGGCCTGTTGCGTCCGCCGGGGGCCACGGTGACGCGCATGCAAGACGCGGTGACGGTGGCGGAGCAGCTGGGGTATCCCGTGCTCGTGCGCCCGTCCTACGTTTTGGGCGGGCGCGCCATGGAGATTGTCGACGACCGGCAGGAGTTGGAACGCTATATCCACGAGGTCACGCAGCCCTCGCCCGAACGCCCCGTGCTCGTCGACAAATACCTCGAAGGCCGGGAGCTCGAAGTCGACGCGATCTGCGACGGCACGCACACGCTGATTCCCGGCATCATGGAGCACATCGAGCGGGCCGGCGTTCACTCCGGTGACAGCTTTGCGGTGTACCCGCCGGTCACGGCGTCGGAGGCGACGCAGGCGGCCATTCTGGAAGCCACGCAGCGCATTTGCGCCGGGCTCGGTGCGCGCGGTCTCGTCAACGTGCAGTACGTGGAGTACGACGGCGACGTCTACGTGCTCGAGGTCAATCCGCGGTCCAGCCGCACGGTGCCGTTCTTGAGCAAGGCCACCGGGATTCCCATGGTGCGCCTGGCCATGCAGACGCTATTCGGCGCGTCTCTGGCCGAGCTTGGTTGGGCGCCGGGCCTCGCGCCGGTGCCGCCCTTGGTGGCGGTCAAGGCTCCCGTGTTCTCAATGGCCAAGCTCTCGGGCGTGGACACGTATCTGGGCCCCGAGATGAAGAGCACCGGCGAAGTGATGGGCGTCGATCGCGCGTTTCCGCCCGCCTTGCTCAAGGCCATGATCGCGGCGGGCAACGCGCTGCCGCCCGAGGGCGACGTGCTGCTCTCGATCGCCGACCGCGACAAGCCTGGGGCCGTCGACATCATCCGACGCCTGGACCAGCTGGGGTATGGGCTCGTCGCCACGGAAGGCACGGCGCGGTTCATTCGCGACCTTGGGCTCCGCGCTCGCACGGTGGCCAAGATGCGCGCCGGCACCCCGAACGTGGAGCAGTTCATTCGCTCAGGCAGCAGCGTGCTGGTCGTCAACACGCTGACGGGCCGCCGCCAGGCGCTGCAGGACGGTCACTACATGCGGCGGGCCGCTGCGGAGACGCGCACCCCCTGTCTCACCACGCTGGAGACGGTCCGCTCGCTGCTGGACGCGCTGGGCAGCACGCGCGGAGCGTATGACGTGCGCACGATCGACGAATACCGCGGCGCGGCTCCAATCCCGGCGTGAAGGCGCTGCAGGAGACGGCGCGGATCGTCCGCAACGAGCGGATCACCGAGCGCCTGTGGTGGTGCACCTACGAGTCGCCGGGCATTGCGGCCACCGCCCGCGCCGGACAGTTTGCCCATGCCCTGTGCGGCGATCCCGGCAGCTACGACCCCATGCTGCGCCGGCCGCTGAGCTTCAGTCGCGTCGAGCCGGAGCAGGGCCGCATCGCCTTTCTGATCGACGTCGTGGGTCGCGGCACCGACTGGATCGTGCGGCAAGAGCCGGGAACGGAGATTGATCTGCTCGGCCCGCTCGGGACATGGTTCGAGTGGCAGCCAAACGCCCAGCGGGCGCTCTTCGTCGGCGGGGGGATCGGGCTGGCGCCACTGCTGGTCATGGCCGACGGCGCGGCGGCCAACGGCGTCGAGTCCACGATTCTGTGCGGCGCGCGGGATGCGGCGGGAATCACTCCCGCAGACTGGATTCCCGAGACGGCCAGCTATCTCACCGCGACCGACGACGGCTCGCAGGGCCATGCGGGCGTGATCACGGACCTGGTGCCCGACTGGTGGGACTGGTCCCAGCAAGTGTTCGTGTGCGGTCCCACGCCCATGCTCGAGGCAATGTCGCGGCTCAGCGCCAGATTCGGATTACAGCGCGGTCGACGCCCCGTCTTCGCGTCGCTCGAGGCTCGCATGGGCTGTGCCGTTGGCGTGTGTTACTCCTGCGTCGTCCGCACCACGCATGGCGTCAAGCGCGTATGTAGGGACGGGCCAGTCTTTCCTCAAGACACGCTCTCGTGGGAATGGACCCACGATTAGAACACCCGGCAGCGCACCAATTCCCGCCATACAAGGTCGCAAGAACATAGCGTGCAAGGCACCGGCGGTGCCGCGCCTGGAATTGCCACGATTACATCCCGAATAGCTTCAACTATGGTCCGACATTTGCATCCGGCGATTTGTGTGTGCCATGATGACCCGATCCAATGTGGATTGTTCGACAGGAATGGGGATTCGGATGAAGGTCAAAGAGGTGGTTTCGACCAGCGACTGGAAGCAGCGACCGCAGCGTTCGCGTCGCATCAGCCCTGAGATACGCGAGATTGTCGACCGTCTGGATAAGACATCGCGTGGCGAGTGGGTAGTCATCACCCTCACGGAGCAGGAGAAGAAGCGACAGCCCACGATTCGCGGCCGCATCCAGTCGGCAGCCGCCCAGTCCGGCTTCAAGGTTCAGTTCGAAATGCGAGCCGGCGACCTGGGCGTACAGAAGGCGTAAGCCAATCTCGGCGGCCATGGGCCGTCGAAACTAGACGCGGCGCCAGGTCCGATTGCGCGTGCGCACACCTTCGAGCAGGGCGGGGTCGAAGGGTCGCGCTTGCGTATATCCTTCGGGCTGTGGATTCTCCGGTGTGAAGCCTAAAGCCCGCCGCACCTTGGGACACGTGTAGTGGGCGTTGTAGGTCTGTGTGACCAGGGCGGTGAACGCCTCGGGTTGCGCCGCCTCAACCGTTCGCAAGACGTCTGGCCGGGCCGCGGGATCATGTGCAAGAAAACCGCACGGGCCGGCCGCGATGTCAATCGCGCGCAGCGCGTCGAGCACGGGGCGCCTGACGTCGGGTCGCTCGGCCAGGATGGCGTCCAGGCGCTCGGCGCCTCCGGCTCCGCCGGCTCCGGGCCGTTCGCCATCGGGCGGGATGATCACGTCCAACACGGCCGTGGCCAGCCGCAGTTGCTCGCCGGTCAGAAAGCGCAACTCGGCGTTCATGCGGCAATCTCGCGGTGATGGGCGCCGATCCAGCTTGCCGTGCGCAGGGCCAGCGCCTGAATCGTGCTGGTGGGGTTCACCGGCGCCCCCGTGACAAACAGGCTGGCGTCGACCACGAATAGATTCGGCACGTCGTGGGCGCGGCCCCAGCGGTCCACCACCGAGGTTTCCGGGTCGTTCCCCATCCGCGCCGTTCCCATCAGGTGCCAGCCCGACTCGGGAACGCAGGGCAGTTCCCGCACCTCATGCGCGCCGCAGGTTTCGAGCAGCTCACGCGCCCGCGCGACCACGAAATCGATCGCCCGCCGCGTGTTGTCGCTCAGCGTGTAGCTGATCTTCGGCGCCGGGATCCCGTGGCTGTCGGTGAGGGTGTCGTCCAGCGTGACCCGATTGTGAAGCTCCGGCAGGTCCTCGGTCATCGCGGTGATCGACAGCGTGCGGCCGAGCCGCTTGCGCAACACCCGATGGTGATCCGCGCCCCAGGGGACGCGGTGCGCCGTGAACCCGCCGAGCGCGGTGGTCAGCGGGCCGAAATCGTGATGCAGCTGCATCTGGCATCCACGCACGAAGCCTCGCGACAGGTCGGTTTCGTAGAACTCCTGGCATTGGAGCAACACGCCCAGCGGACCCTGATAGCCCACCAGATCTTCCTCGAACTCACCGCTGACGAAGCCGATGGGGTGGAACATCAGGTTCCGGCCGACATACCCGCTCGAATTGGCCAGTCCTTCGGGAAACAGCGCCGAGGCCGAATTGAGCAGCAGACGCGGCGTGCCGACGCCGTTGCACGCCATCACGACCGCGCGCGCGGCTTGATGCCGCGCCACGCCGTCCCGGTCGTAGTAGACGGCGCCCGACGCCCGGCCGCGGGCATCGACCGTGATCTCGCGCACGCGGGCGTGCGTCACCAGGCGCGCGCCGAGGTCCAGGGCCTTGGGCCAATAGGTCACATGGGCGCTCGACATCGCGCCGTTCGGGCACCCCAGGTCGCACGGACCGCAGCGGTTGCACACGTGGCGGCCGTCGCCGTAAGGCGCGGTCAGCAGCGCGCCGTCGGCCGGCCACCAATGCCAGCCGAGCTTTTCGAGTCCGTCGATGAAGACGTACGCGGCGGGATCGAGCGCCACCGGCGGCAGCGGCCGCGGGCCGCGCGGCGGGTTGGCCGGATCGCCGTTGAGCCCGGCGACGCCGACGTTGAGGTCGTTCTCCTCGTAGAACGGCTCGAGGTCTTCGTAGACGATGGGCCAGTCGTCGGCGACCCCGTCGAGCGTGCGCACGCGAAAGTCGGATGGCCGAAATCGCGGGAAGTGGCCCGCCCAGTGGATGGTGCTGCCGCCCACGGCGTTGAACATAAGCGGCGCGATGGGCGTGTCGGCGTTGTTGAGCGGGTAGTCCTCGGGCCGCCCGCGCACGTTGGGATCATTGGAGAAGTCGGTTTGCCGATGCATCTCCCAGTCCGGCAGCTCGTGCGGATAGTCGGTGCGATCCAGCCACCCGCCCTGCTCCAGGCAGGTGACCCCGATGCCGGCCCGAGCCAGGGACCAGGCGACGGCCGCGCCCGACGCGCCGGCGCCGATGATCAATACATCGGTGGCGTCAGGATCCTGAGGCATTTCGCTGGACTCGGGGACGAGACGGCTCATGCTAGCGCGCCGCGCGGCGTGCCTGTGAAGCGCGGCCCCGATCAGGTCGCGTCGTCGGGCCGGCGGGCGGCTGTGCCGCGCCGGCCTTCGAGGACCTCCATTGCCAGCAGCACCGTCTCATAGGCCTCACTGGCCCGACGGCCGTCGTCGTCGCTGAACTGCGACGGCAGGCGCTCGAAATCGCCTTCCGCCATCTGCGCGATTTTGCGCTGGAGCCAGCCCCGCAGGCGCTCCCATTGGTCGGCGGCGCGCGGGTCGTCGCCGGACGCCACCGCGCTACGCCTTGGCCGATGCGGCCGGCACGCCAGACTCGGCCTCGACCAACTCGCGCGCGATTTCGGTCGCTCCTTCGATGTCGTCCGGGGCCAGCTCACCGTCGAGTACGAGATTGAGCAAGTGCTGTTTGACGGGCTTGATCCACGGGCCTGGCGGGCGCTGGAACAGTCCCATGAGCGCGTGGCCGTCCAGGGGGCTGTCGAGGGCGGTGACGTCCTGCTCGGCCATCAAGCTGTCGCAGCGAGCCCGCAGCTCGGCGACGCGCGCGAGTCCCGTCTCGATGCGCCGCGGTCGATAGCTCGTGATGTCGGCGCGGGAAAGGGCGATCAGGTTGTCGAGTTCCTCGCCGGATTCGCGAATGAAGCGCCGCACCGCGCCGTCCGTCCAGGTCGGCTCGTAGCCGTTGGCGCGCATGTGCAGCGCCACGATGTGGCAGACGCGGTCGGTCAGCCGGTTGTCGGCCCGCAGCCGCTCCAGGATGGTGCGCGTCATGCGGGCGCCGACCTCGGCATGGCCGTAGAAGTGCACCCGCCCGCGACGTACGGATTTGGTGGCGGGCTTGCCCACGTCGTGCAGCAGGGCGCCCCAGCGCAGTTCCAGGCGGTTCGGTGTGCCGGCCAGCACGCGCATCGTGTGGGCGAACACGTCCTTGTGCTCGTGCCGCTCGTCCTGAACCGTGGACTGCATGGCGATCAACTCGGGAATCACGAATCCCAGCAGCCCGAGCTCCAGCAGCGTCACGATGGCGCGGTTGGGGCGGTCCGAGGCCATGATGAGGTGCATTTCGGCGCCGATCCGCTCGGCGCTGATCGTCCCCAAGCCCGTGGCCTGGCGGCGCATCGCGGCGGCCGTGTCGCGGTCGATCGTGAAATCCAGTTGCGCGGCGAAGCGCACGGCTCGCAGCACCCGCAGGGGGTCTTCGCGAAACCGGTCGTCCGGGGTGCCGACGGCCCGAATCACGCGCCGCGCGATGTCGCCCAGCCCGCCCAGCGGGTCGAAGATGCGGCCCGTGGCGATGTCCTGGGTGATGGCGTTCACCGTAAAGTCGCGCCGGGAGAGATCGCCCTCTAGCGAGCGGCCGAACGTCACGCTCGGCTTGCGCGAGCCGGGTTCGTAGGTTTCCGATCGGTAGGTGGTGATCTCGACCGGCATGTCGCCAAAGATCGCGCCGATGGTGCCGAACCGCTCGCCGACGGCATAGATGGAGTCGGCGCCGGCGCGGCGCAGCAACACCTTGATCTCGGGCGGCCGCGCGTCGGTGGTGAAATCCAGGTCCGTCGACTCGCGCCCAAGGATGCGGTCGCGCACGGGGCCGCCGACCAGATAGAGGGCAAACCCCGCCCGCTGGAATGATTGCGCGAGGCGCCCGATGGGGTTATTCACAGGCCTGAGACGATGTTAGGGGCGCTGTCGGAAGCGCGGCAGGCGGCGCAGCGAACCAAGCGCCGTACGCAGCGATTCTACACGCTCCCGAAGCTGTTCCCAGACCTCGCGCGGGGTGCCGCGAACCCGGCGAACGCCAATGTCGGCCACGGCGCACAGCAGCCCAATGGTGAGAAACAGCGGCCATCCCAGGTGCTGACTCCCGGGCGTGGCGCGAAGGGCGGTGCGGGCGAGATCCGTCGGCGTCTCGACCATCGCGCCGCCCGTGGCCGCCGCGATGCGCCGCAGCGTCGCCATGTCCGGCTCGATGCTGCGAAACTCCGCGCGCGCGGGCACGACGAGCGACGTCTGGCTGCTCGCCACCAGCGCCCCGGCGCTCCGTTGCTCGATCTGGACCTCGTAGACGCCCGGCGGAGGGCTGGCTATATCAAGGGTGTAGCGCCCGGGCGCGGACTGCTGCGCGGTGTAGGCCAGCTCCTCAAGCCCAGGCGAGATCAGCCGCACGCTCGTGTCCAGACTGTTCCGGAAGCGTCCGTCCGCGTCCAGCGAGTCGATCGTGATCGTGGTGCGCTCGGCGGTGGCCTCCACGACCGGATACAGGCCCTCCGCGAGCGTCCCGTCGGGGGGCGGCATCACCCAGTCCACCGCCTGGCGCAAGTAGGCGGCGAACAGCGGCCACTGGGACCAATCCTCCGCCCAGTCGCCCCCAAGGTCTGACGTCCAGGCCACCGCGCGGCCGCGGCCGAACTGCCATTGCGCCAGGATGGGATCGTTGCTGTCGGAGGCCAGCACGACCTCGGCCGTGGGCTTGGCCCGCGTGCGCACATAGCCCGTCAAATTGGGCAGCGCCTGTCCCTGAAGCTCGCCGGCAAAGACCGGGCTGGGCGTCTGGAGCCGCGGCTGAAACTCCCGCTCGACGACGGCGAACTCGCCGGCCAGGCGCGTCTCTTGCGTCAGGACCCGCGGCAGGTCGCTGGCCGTGGGCGCGAAGTAGTAGCGGCCATTGCCCAATCGCGCCACCTCGGTCAGCAGGTCCTTGTCCGCGTCTTCCCCGATGGCGATGGACGAGATGGTGATATCGCGCCGGCGCATGGAGCGGGTCATCGCCTCGAAGTCGCCGCGGTGGGCCTTGCCGTCCGTCAGCAGGATCACGTGCTTCACGGAGGCATCGACCCGTTGCAGTCGCTCGCGGGCGGTGTACATGGCGAGGAACATGTCGGTCAGGTTGCCGATCTGAATCCGCTGGATCGCATCGACCACGCTCGAAAAATCGGCGACGCTTTCCATGGCGCGCGGCGGGACGATCCACTGCGTGTTTTCGTCGAAGGCGATCACGCCGATGATGTCGCCCTCGTCGAGGACCTCAACCGCCTCCACGGCTCCCTCGATCGCCAGGTCGAGCTTCTTGACTTCGTCATCGGGCACATCCCGCCCCATGCTTGACGATCGATCGATCAGCAGCACGATGGCCAGGCGTGGGTCGGGCCGCGCCTCGGTTGGGTTCGACCACACCGGAAGCACCTCGTCCAACGGCGTGCCCTCATACCCGCCGGCGGCGTAGCTGCGGACGCCGCCGGTCACCACGAGGCCGTAGCCGTCCCGCACGTATTCCCGCAGCGAGGCCATCAGGGCGGGACTCAACGACTCCGCGGCGGTATCGGCCATCACGACGGCGTCGAAATCTCTCAGTGCCGCGGACTCGAGATCCGCCGGGCGGACCGGGGTGATGTCGAGCCCGGATGCCGCGAGCGCGCCCTGGACCCCCGGCGCCACAGCGTCGCCGACGAGCAGAATCGAACCTGCGGGCTGCACCCAGGTGGCGGCTTCGGCCACGTTGTTGGCCCGCCGCACGTCGGCGTCCTCCAGCAGCTCCGCCCGCAGGCGGTGAAAGCCGTCGGGCAGGCCCGTGAGGTCCGTGATGAAGGTCTGGCGACCGGGACGAAGCTCGACCTGGGCGTCGCTGAGCAGCGTGCCCGCGCTCCACAGCCGCAGTCGCGCGCTGGTGAGGCGGCCCGACACGACGGTGATCTGCGCCTGGGCCGCGGCGCCCCGGCGCACGGCGTGGGGCACGTCGAGGCCGTCGATGGCCAGGTCGGTGCCGGACTCGCTCGCCACCGGCATTGGGGAGACGCTGACGCCCCTCACGACCGCCGCGTTGATCGCCGCGTCGAGATTACCCGCCGTTGGGTTGCCGTCGGTGACGAGCACGATCCGGCCCTCGCGATCCGGCGGCACGAGCGCCAGGGCCGCCGAGAGGCCCTGCGCCAGGTCGGTCGCGTCGGTCGGTACCGCTGCCGTGAGCGGCGGGGCCTCCTCAAGCCGATCGGGTGAAGCGAGCACCGCGGCGCGACCGGCGAATTGGACCACGCCGACCGGCGTGTCGGAGCTGAAGGCCCGCGCGAAATCTTCAACCTGTCCCATGGCCAGGGCCTGATCGGCCAGCGGCACGCTGGCCGAGGTGTCGACGGCGAAGATCGTGACGGGGGGGCCGCTGCCGCCGCCGGGTCCAGCAATCGCTACCACCAGGGCGGCGATAGCCACCGAGCGCAGGATCGCGGCCACGGCCGTGCGCCGCCGCGAGAGCCGGGCGCGGCTCGCGTGCGTCATCCAGACGGCGAGCGGGATCAGCGCCAGGAATGCGAGCAGCCAGATGCGATCCAGCGTCACGGCGCTACCGCAATCCCCGAACGCGGTGGAACCACCACCACTCCGCGATCAGGAAAAACAACGCCAGCGCGGCGAAGATCGGCCACACCTGGACGGTCTCCGGCACGCCTGCGGTCACGCCGGCCGTGGGCGCCGCGGCCCCCGTCATTGTCTGGGCGAAACCGGCGCCAACTTCTCCCTCGGGCGGCTCGACCGCCAGGCGTGTCTGCGACAGCACCTGGCCCTCGCGGTATTGCCGCACGACGTAGGTGCCAATCTCGCCCGCGTCGAGCACCGCGGGGGCGGTGACCGAGAGCTCCGTCCGAGCCCCGCTCGGGTGCACCACTTCGAACGCATCGGCGAGCGGGTGCGGAATCAGCCGCGCCGGCCGATCGGGGCTGAGCGGCGCATCGTCCCCGCGTGGGTTGAACGGATCGGCCCACTGCAGGACGTTGCTCCACAGCACGGGATACCAGGGGGCGATGGTTGCGTTCGGGGACAGCAAGTCGAGTCCGATCAGCACCAGCCGCCGCCGGTCCATCACGCCGTGGGCCAGCACGGCACCGCCGTCGACGTCCAGGTCGACCGCCAGCTCGGCCGGCGCTCCGTAGCGCCGCGCCTGCGGCAGGGTGATCGCGATCGGGTCCACGTGCCGTAGGAGCACGCTGTCCCGGGCGGCGCGGGGCGCGGACTCCAGCGAGGGGAGTTCCTGTACCCCGAGCGCCTCGACGTCCGGCGGACTCACCAAAACCACCGAGGCGTTGGGCAGCGACTCGGGCAGCCAGCCGAGAAACACGTAGACGTCGTGCGGGCGCTCGGTGTCGTACTCGCCCGGCGTACCGCCCGCCGCCGTGACCCTGGCCGACGCTTGCAGCGCCCGCACGATCGGCTCGGTTTCCTCGCCCACAACGAGGACTCGCAAGTTCCGCGGATCGCTCAGCTCCGCATAGGCGGTGTTGTCCAGCGCCAGGCCGTCGTCGCCGCGCACCACGGTGGCGGAGTAGCCCGGCGCCGAGCCGAGATCGTCGATGAGCAAGGTTTCGCGGGCGCGGGGCTCGATGGTCACTTGGCGTTCGGCAACGCCGATGCCCGCGGCATCGATGCGCACCGCCACGTCGGCCGCGCGCGTGCCGTCGTTGCGGACCACGACCAGGCCCTGGACGCCCCGCGCCTCGGCGAACTCTCGGCGCACGGCGAATTGTTCCAGCGCCACGTTGGCCGCGTCCCCGGCCACGATGAACGCCGTCACGTCGTCATAGGCGCGGCCCGGCGGCAGCTCGAATGCGCCGTCACTGAACAGCGCCACCATGCCGCCGGTGGCGGGCGGCGCCAGGGACAGCGCAATGTCCAAAGTGCCCGGGATCGCGCCCTCGGCGGCGGTTGGCCGAATGCCGTCGATCGCGGCCTCGATCTCGAATCGGTTGGCGCTGTGCGTCACCAGCGGCCGCGGCGCGCCTTCGGCGCTGAGTACCGACACCCGAACGTCGGCGGGCAACGTGCGAACGAACGCGATCGCCTGGTCCTTGGCGGCTTCGATCCGGGGACGGCCCACGTCGGCGATCTGCATGGACATCGACGCGTCCACCACCACCGCCACCGGCGGTCCGACGGTACGCGTGGCAGTGCACTCCGGCCGTGCCAGCGCCAGGGCCAAGGCCGCGACGAGGAGCAGCTGGAGAATCAGCAGCAGGTGGCGCTTGAGCCAGTCGAGCCACGATTCGTCGCGCTCACGCTGCAACGTCCGCCGCCACAACAGCAGCGAGGCCACGGCGACCCGTTGCCGCTTGGGTCGCAACAGGTAGAACAGCCCCACCAGCGCCATGAGCGCCAGCCATCCGAATGCCAGCGGCGCGGCCCAGGTCATGCCAGCACGCGATGCGCCCGCAATCGCCGGAGCAGCACCTCCTCGACTGGCCACTCCGACTCGATGGGGATGTAGCGTGCATGTCGCCGGTGGCAGAAGGCCTGGAGTTCACTGGTCCACTCCGCCACGGTGGCCCGAAAGGCCGCCAGGAGCGCCGAGTCGCCGTAGAGATCGAGGCTGCCGCCGGTTTCGACGTCGACCAACTCGACCTCTTCGGCAAAGTCCGTCTGCACGCCCTGCCCGTCGAGCACGTGGATCACCACAAGCTCGTGGCCCCGCTCGACCAACATGCCGATGGCCTCGGTGGCGTCGTCGGCCAGCAGATCCGATATGAGCACCGCCACCCCGTGCGGCCCGCCACGGGCGGCATGGGCGCGCGCCGACGCCGCGAGGCGGGTGGGACCCGCGGGCGGCTGGGCGTCCAGAAAGTCGTACAAGCGGCTCGCCGCCGCGCGGCCCTGTTGCGGTGGGAATTGCCGTTCGGAGTCGCCGCCGATCAGAGTCGCGGCCAGGTAGTCGTGGCTGGTGAGCGCCACCCAACCGAGCGCCGCCGCCAGGCGCTGGGCGACTTCGAACTTCGGCGGCCGGCCCGTCGCCATCGAGGCGCTTGCGTCCAGGAACAGGTGGACGACGAGCGTTTCCTCGGATTCGCGGACCTTGACGAACAGCTCGTCGCTGCGGGCGTAGACATTCCAGTCGATCTGCCGGAAATCGTCCCCCGGCGTGTAGGAGCGGTAGTCGGCGAATTCGATCGACGATCCCGACTTACGGCTGCGGCGCCCGCCCGTGTGGAGGTGCCCGTGGGGTCGGTTGGAGACGAGGGCCAGCCGTTCGAGCTGGGCGCGCAGCCCGGCCTCCGGAGCGAAGGCCGGTTCGGCCCGCCGGGCCATGGTGTCTCAGCCGCCGTCCGGGCGCGTGGTCATGAGAATCTGGTCCAGCACGCCTTCGCTGGTCACCCCCTGCGCCTCGGCTTCGAAGTTCAAGAGAATTCGGTGGCGCATGGCCGGCTTAACCGCACGCCGGATGTCGTCGAAGCTCACGTTGTAGCGGCCGTCCAGCAGCGCGTAGACCTTCCCCGCCAGCACCAGGGCCTGGGCCGCGCGGGGCGAGGCGCCGTAGCGCACGTATTGACGCGTCATGTCATGCGCCCGGTTGTCGGATGGGTGCGTGGCCTTGACCAGCGTGACCACGTAGGACTCGACGTGCGGCGCGATGGCCACGCGCCGGGCGAATTCGCCCATGTCGATCAGGTCATCGCCCGTGGCGACGGTGGATACGTCCGGGATCTGGGCGCCCGTGGTGCGGCCGATGATCTCGCCCAGCTCGTCGCCCGAGGGATAGTCCACCACGAGCTTGAACATGAACCGGTCGACCTGGGCTTCCGGCAGGGGATAGGTGCCCTCCATCTCGATCGGGTTCTGGGTCGCCATGACGAAGAAGGGCCGGTCGAGCGCATGGATCTGGCGGCCCACGCTGACCTGCCGCTCCTGCATCGCTTCCAGCAGCGCCGACTGCGTCTTGGGCGTGGCGCGGTTGATCTCGTCCGCCAGCACCAGGTGGGCGAAGACCGGACCGGGCTCGAAGCGAAAGCCGCGGCGACCGTCGGCGGGCTCGACCAGGACGTTCGTGCCCGTGATGTCGGCCGGCATCAGGTCGGGCGTGAACTGGATGCGGCTGAAGCTGAGATCGAGCACCTGGCCCAGGGTCCGCACCAGCTGCGTCTTGCCCAGCCCCGGCACGCCTTCGAGCAGCACGTTTTGTCCGGCGATGAGGGCCACCACCGTGTCGCGGATGACCTCGGACTGGCCCACGATCACGCGCGAAACCTCGGACATGATGCCGTGGGCGAGCTCGCGAAGGTGCTCGGCGCGGCGTTCGGTCGTCATGGTGGTCATGTTGGCACCCTACGGAGTGGAGAAGTAGCGGTCGAGCAGAATCTGCCGGTCCGCCGGCAGTGCACGGCTCATGTCGGGACGCCCCACCGCCGTGCCGCGGCTTCCCGCCGACGGCTCGAACTCGCGCGACACGTCCGTGCCGAGCTCGAGCACGGGTCGCATGACCGTCTCCTGGCCTTCGGCGGTCGGATCGATGGAAATGGTTTCGAGGCGGCCTTCGGCGTCCAGCCGCTGATTGGCGGCCAGGCCCTCGATGTTGGCAGGCATCTCCTGGCCTTCGGCCGCCGAGCCGCCCAAGCCGCCGCCTTCGCCGCCGGACTGATTCATCATGGCCGCGTTGCCGGCGGCGGCCATGCCGCCCTGCCCCGGCATCGCGGATCCGTCCAGAGCGGACTCGCCTGGCAGTCCGGCGCTCGCCCCGGAGTCGGCGAGCATCTCGGCCAGCTCGGATTCGAGGGCTGCAAGCTCCTGCTGCATGGCCGCGTTGCCGGCGGCCGATTCCTCGACGGCCTCGAGCATGCTGGCCAGCTCCTCGAAGCTGGTGCGGGCGTCGCTGAGCCGGCCGCTCTCCAGGGCTTCCGCCAGGTCTCCCAGGGGTTCCGCCATCCGGGGATCCGCGGCTGCCGCGGCGGCTGCCTCGCCGAGACGTTCAGCAAGCTCTTCCCGCTGGGCCGCGCTCAGCTGCGACAGCTCGGCGGCGAGGCGGCGCAGCTCCGACGCCGCGGCCGCATACTCGCGATTCCCAAGCTCGCGACCGAGCCGCCGCCCCTCGTCCGACAGGCGCAGATGCTCCGAGGCTTCGTGGAGCGCCTGCGCCGCCGTGCCGGCTTCGGGATCGAGCTGCGCGCGCAGCTCGTCGATCGCCGCCTGCATGCGCTCGATCTCCGCGGCGGTTGCCGGATCGAGCGCTGCCGCCGAATCGCCGGGCGCCGCCGGAGCGGGAGCCGCGGTGTCGGACTGCGCGACATCGCCGCGATCGAGGGAAAGCGGCGGGTTGATCGTGCGCCAAAACGGGGTAAAGCTGATTGCGGCCGCCCACGCCGCAAGCGCGGTGGCTGCCAGCGCCATGATCAATAGATCGCGTCTGGCGACGCCGTACGGCATGGCCCCGCCGGGATTCAGGCGACCCGCGGCCGCCAGCGCGTCGGCGTGCTGCAACTCGCGCACGTCGGGATCGACGTTGCGCAGCTCGGCAATCGCCGTCGACAGACGCTCGTGCAAGCCCGCCCGGCTGTCGTAGGCCAGCGCCACGTCACCGGGCGCCGGCACATGGAGCGCCACCCCGGCCAGCACGACGACGCCGGCCAGCGCCAGCGCGATGCCGGTTGGGACCAGGAGATTGGGACCTCCCAGCCACGCGGCCGGCACCGCGATGATGAGCGTGCCCGCGATTCCCAACGTGACCAGGCGCGGCGCCAGGGCCAGCGCGCGGGCGCGTTGTCGGCGGCGCGCCAGCTGCAACAGCCGCAGGCCCAGCGCCTTCCGGCCGTAGGCCGTCCCGCGAAAGCTGGGCCGTGGCAGCGAAACGCCCGGCCATGCCGCCCGGCGAGCGCTGGCGTTGATCATCCGAACTCCGGTCGATGCCGGGCGTGCGGCGCGCGACGGACCTCCGCGGCGCACGCCGGACCCACGCCCTGCCCCGGCGGGACAGGTAGCAGCGAGCCTAGCATCGGCGCCCAGCCGCCTCCGTGGCATACCCACCGGATGGCTCGGCGCGGCCGGCGTCCTTCCATGCCTCCGCGTCGGCCAGGAGATCGCGCGCCACGCGCCGTCCGGCGGTGGTGCGGCTGCCGCCCATGGCCGCGATTTCCTCGACCACGGCGTCAGGATCCAGCCGCCGCACGTCGGTCAGGGCGCCCGCCGCCTCGTCGTGTTTCTCCACCACGAAGTGCGTGTCGGCGAAGGCCGCCACCGAGGGCAGGTGGGTCACGCACAGGACTTGGTGGGCCCGCGCCAGCCGGGCTAGCTTTTGCCCGACGACGTCGCCGCTGCGTCCGCCCACGCCCACGTCGATCTCGTCGAAAATCAGCGTCGGAGTCTCGTCGGCGGCGGCGAGCGCCGACTTGAGCCCCAGCAGAATCCGCGACATTTCCCCACCCGAAGCAACCGCCGCCAGCGACCGCACCGGCTGCCCGCGGTTCACGCTGAGCTGCATTTCCCCCAGGTCCACGCCTGATCGATCGAAAGCCACCGGCTCCTCGCCTTCGCCGAGCACAAGCCCGACGGCATCGGCCCGTGTGTGAAGCGGGAACTCCACCGCGGCGTCGGGCAGGTTGAGGTTCGCCAGCTCGCAGGCAATCACCCGCGTCAGCCGCTTGGCGGCGTCCAGACGGCGCGTGCGCAGGTCCTGCGCCGCGCGCGCGAGATCCGCTTCGAGGGCAGCCTGCTCGGCGGCAAGTCCCCGCCGCCGGTCGTCGGCGGCGCCCAGATCCGCAAGCTGCCGACGCGCATCGTCGGCAAATCCCAACACCTCGGCCAGCGAGTCGCCGTATTTGCGCTTGAGCGTCTCCAGCAGGTCGAGCCGCGCGTTGATTTCCTCCAGCCGGGGCGGATCGTACTCGATGTCTGCGGCATAGGCGGAAATGGACTGCGCGGCGTCGGTGATCACGGCCTGCGCCTCGGCGATCTGGTCCGCCGCGGGTTTGACCGCCGGATCGAGGTCGGCGATCTCGGCCAGGGTGGCCATCGCCTCGCCCAAGCGGTCCACCGCCGCCCCGGCGTCATCGCCCGTCAGGAGACGCTCGGAGACGCCGGCCAGCTCGCGCAGGCGCTCCGCGTTGGCCAGCACCTGGCGCTCGACGCGCAGCGCCTCGTCTTCGTCAAGCGACAGGCTCGCCCCATCGATCTCACTCACCTGGAAGGACAGCAGGTCGATCAGGCGCGCGGTCTCTCGGGCGTCCCGTCGCAACTCCGCGTCTTCGGCCTTGACGGCGCGCCAGCGGTCCACCAGTCGAGCCACCTCCTGGCGCTCGGGCAAGTGGCCGCCGTAGCGGTCGAGGTACTCGAGCTGCCGCGCGGGGCGAAAGAGCGACTGATGCTCAACCTGCCCATGAATATCGATCAGGTGAGGCCCCAGCTCGGCCAGGGCTCGCACCGGCACGGCGCGCCCGTTGACGCGCGCCACGGAGCGCGCCACGGAGCGCGCCACGCCGTTGACGATCACCTCCCGCGAAATCAGCAGCGACTCGTCCGGCTCGATGCCGTACGCCTTCAGCGCGGCGGAAAGGCCCGCGCTCTCCGGCGGCGTGAAGACGCCGTCCACGTACGCCGCCCGCGCGCCGGCGCGCACGTCTTCGGGCCGCGCTCGGCGGCCCAGCAGCAGGTCGATCGCGTCGATCAGAATCGACTTGCCGGCGCCCGTCTCGCCGGTAAGCACGTTGAAACCCGGCTCCAGCGCAAGCTCGACAGAGTCGATCAAGGCCAGGTTCTGCACCCGCAGCCGGAGCAGCACGCGACCTAGGAATCCGAGTTTGACGGACGCGCGAGCTGATGGGGAACGCGCCAGCGCAGCTTCTCCGCCAGCGTGGCGTAGAAGTAGCTGCGCGACTGCATCCTCGCGAACTGGGCCACGTGTTTTGATGCGCGGCACACTACGCGATCGCCGGCGTCCAGCAGATATTGCGTTTGGCCGTCGATCGACAGCGTGGCCTCGTGGGTGGTGCGCACGCCGATGTCGATGGTGACGTCCCGGCCCACCACGATCGAGTTGGCCGGCGTCAGAAACGGCGCGATCGGGGTGACGACAAGCTCGCGAACCTCGGGATGCAGCACCGGGCCTCCGGCGGCCTGGGTGTAGCCGGTGGTGCCGGTGGGCGTAGCCACGATCACGCCGTCGGCGGTGTAGGTGGTGAGCTCGGCGTCGTCGATGCGAACCTCGACCTCGACGACGCGCGCGATGCGCCCGCGGCCGACCACCACGTCGCCTGCGGCAATGCCTCGCATCTCCGCCCCGCCGCTGCCCGTGTGGGTCCAGTCGATGAGCAGCCGGGGCTCGATCCAATAGCGGCCCGCCACGAGGTCGGGCAAGCGGGCATCCAGGTCGGCGCCGCTGAATTCGGTGAGAAATCCGATGCGTCCATAGTTGACGCCCGCGCAGGGCACGCCGAACGGCGCCGCGGTGCGCGCGGCGCGCAGCACGGTGCCGTCGCCGCCGAACGTCAGGAGGAGATCGGAGCCCTCAATCGCGTTCGGTTCGTCGACGATCTCGAAGGACGACGACGCCCACGCGTCGACGCCAAGTTCTCCAAGCCGCTCGCGTACGCGGTCGGCATGGCGAATCGACGCCGCGATATGAGGCTGATAGAGCAATCCAACGCGCATGGCATGGCCCGTCGCCGACTTTGCCGCATTCTAGTGGGGCGCGGGCCACGGCGGCGCCAGGTGCACGAAGGTCTCCCGGTTGCCTCCGACGCCGGACACCGGGCTGGGGCACGTCGCCACCCGGACGTAGCCGGCGCGCGCCAGCCAAGACTGAAAGTCCTGCAACACCGCGTCGCGCTGCGCCTGGCTCTTGACCACGCCGTCCGCGGGCACGCTCTTGCCCGGCAGCTCGAACTGCGGCTTGAGCAGCACGACCATCCATCGCGCCGCCGGCGCCGCGCGAACCAGCGAGTCGAGCACGTCGCGCAGCCGGATGAAGGCGAGGTCGGCGACGACCGCATCGACTGCCGGCTCGATGGCGCCGAGATTCCTGACGTCCGTGCCTTCGCGCACGTCAACCCGTGGATCGTCACACAGAGTTTGAGCGAGCTGTCCGTGCCCCACGTCGACGGCCACAACGCCTGCGGCGTCCCGCTGGAGCAGCACGTCGGTGAAGCCGCCGGTTCCGGCGCCAGCGTCGAGCACGCGGAGCCCGCACGGATCCAGGCCGAATTGGTCGAGAGCGAAGGCCAGCTTGCGCCCGCCGCGTCCCACGTAGCGCGACGCTTCCGCGTCCACTTCGATGGCAGCGTCGGACGCGACGGCGCGCCCCGGCCCACGAACCGGCGCGTCGTCGACTCGCACGAAGCCGTCACGCACGTACTGGCGCGCCTGGGCGCGCGTGGGCGCCAGTCCGCGGCGAACAAGCTCGCTATCCAGCCGGCGCTTCACCGGCTGCGACTAGGTTTCGAGGGTGCCCTTGGTGCTGGGCACCTGGCCCTCACGGCGCGGATCGAGCGCGGTGGCCGCGTCGAGGGCGCGCGCCAGCGCCTTGAAGATGGCTTCGGCCTTGTGGTGGTCGTCGCGCCCGGCGAGCAGCCGCACGTGCACCGCCGCCCCCAGATGGCGGGCGAACGACCCGATGAAGTGCTCGATGAGCGAGGTTTCGAGGTCGCCGATCGCGTCCTGCTGAAACTCCGCGTCGAACGACAGATGGTCGCGCCCGGCCAGGTCCACGGCCACGTTGGCCAGCGCCTCGTCCATGGGCACGGTGGCGTCGGCCATGCGGGCGATACCCGCGCGATCGCCTAGGGCGTCATTGCACGCCTTGCCGAGGGTGATGCCGACGTCCTCAGCCGTGTGGTGCCCGTCGACGTTGAGATCGCCGTTTGCCTGGACGTCGAGGTCGAACATGCCGTGCTTGGCGATCTGGCCCAGCATGTGGTCCAGGAACCCGATGCCCGTGGTTCCCTCGAAGTGGCCCGTGCCGTCGATGTCCACGGTCACCGTGACGTCGGTCTCGTCCGTTGTTCGCTGGACGGAGGCGGTGCGGTCAGCCAATGCCGGCGACCCTCTCGTGCGCGTGTTGCCGCGACATTGTAGTCACGGGCCGACGGGGTTCTGACGGCGCTCGGCGGCTCGCGCGTGACCTTCCAGCCGCTCCGCCCGCGCCATGCGGGCGGCCACCGGCGCCAGTCGCTGTGAGTCGGCCGCGTCGAGCCGCACCACGCTCATGGACTTCAGAAAGGCATAGACCCCGCACGGCGACGCGAACCGCGCCGTGCCGCCGGTGGGCATGACGTGACTCGGACCGGCCACGTAGTCGCCGTGCACCTCGGGCGAGCCGGCGCCGACGAACACGCCGCCGGCGTTGCGCACCCCTTCCAGCAGCCGCTCCGGATCGGCCACCAGCAGGCACAGGTGCTCGGGCGCGTATTCGTTGGCCAGCGTCACGGCCTCGTTCAGACTCGCCACGACGCCCACGCCGCCCCGGGCGGCAAAGCTGTCGGCGGCGACGTCCCGGCGCGGCAGCAGCTCCAGCTGGCGCTCGATCTCTTGGACGATCCTCGCGGCGAACTCGGCGGAGTCCGTGAGGGCGATGGGGCTGGCCGGACCGCCGTGCTCGGCCTGGGCGATGAGGTCGGCCGCGACATCCGCCGGATCGGCGCTCGCGTCGGTGATCACCAGGGTCTCGGTTGGTCCCGGCAGCACGCTCACGCCGGTGAGGCCAAACACCTCGCGCGTCGCGAGCACCACCCAGGCGTTGCCGGGGGCGACGACCGCGTCGCAGCGGGGCACCGACGCCGTTCCAACGGCCATGGCGGCAATCGCCTGCGCGCCGGAAACCAGGAACACCCGATCCACGTCGGCGATGTGGGCGGCGAGGGCGATGACGGGGTCGATGCCGGACTCGGCGGCGGCCGTGCAAACCACGATCTCGCGCACGCCTGCCACGCGCGCCGGAATGGCCGTCATCAGCACCGACGAGGCCAGCGGACCGGACGCGCCGGGGATGTGAATCCCGGCTCGATCGACCGGCATCCAGCGCTGCCCCACGCCGGTTACCTCGTCGAAGAAGTCTCGCGGCATCTGACGTTGGTGGAACACCCGGATGCGCTCGGCGGCGACTTCGAGGTCGGACGCCAGGTCGGACGGGGCCTTGTCGCGCGCCGCTGTCAGCTCCGCCGGGGTTACTTCGAAGCGCGATGGAATGTGGTCGCCCACCTTGGCGCCGATCTCTCGCAGCGCGTCGTCGCCGTCGGCCCGCACGCGCTCGACGACCTTGGCGACGAACTCCCGAGGGCTCAGGGACTCGCCAAAGACCTCCGACGCGCGGCGCCGCGCCGCCTCGTCGATGACGGCCAACTCGCCGTGCCTGGCGATCAGCTCCCGGCGCACGGCGTCGGCGCCGTGAACTACGCGAATGCTCACGGCTGGGCCGCGAAGAAGCGCGAACGTCGGCTACGCGCGACGGCGCGCGATGTGTCGGTCATGGCTATCCAGAATGATGGTGACGGGCCCCTCGTTGACCAACTCGACATCCATGGCGGCCCCGAACTCGCCGTGGCTCACGGGCACGCCCAGCGCCTCGAGGGCGGCGCCAAACTCCTGCACCAACGGTTCGGCGATTGCCGGCGCGGCCGCGCCGGTGAAGCTGGGGCGCCGGCCCTTGCGCGTTTCGGCGATCAGGGTGAACTGCGACACCACCAGCACGGCCCCCGCCGTATCCAGCACGGATCGATTCATGCGCCGGTCCGCGTCCGGCATGATGCGCAGATTGGCGACCTTCTCCGCGAGATAGCGCACGTCGCCGGGACCGTCGCCCTCCGCCGCGCCGACCAACGCCAGAAATCCCGGACCAATGGCCGCTACCTCCCGGCCGCCCACGGACACACGGGCTCGCGAAACTCGTTGAATGACGACGCGCATGGAGATCGCGCCTCAATCGGACGCGGCGCCCTTCGCCGGCTCGGCCTTCGCGTCGGATTTGGCCGCCGCCGGCTCCTTCGCGGGGGTCTCTTTGGTCGCCCCGTCCTTGACCGGCTTGTCCGCCGCGTCCTTGCCGGCGTCGCCGGACTCCGTTGGGGCCTTGCCGTCGTCCTTGAACTTGTTCTTTTCGTCGCTGGAGCGGCTGTCGGTGGCGTACCAGCCCTCGCCCTTGAAGATGATGCCGGCCGCGTGAAAGACCTTGCGCAAACGGCCCTGACACTCCGGACACTGGGTTGCCGGCTCGTCGCTGAACTTCTGCACCAGGTCGAAGTTGTGGCCGCACGCGGTGCATTCGTATTCGTAGGTCGGCACGCGGCGGGGCTCCTTGAGGAAAGCTTGGGCCGCCATGGGTTGCCGGCATGCGGCGGCGCCAGCGGGATTATACGAACGGGCCGGGTTCTCCCAACGACCATCGGCATCTCGCTGTGCATGCCGCGGGTATGTTGACTGGGACCTTCAGGACCGACCCACCACCTCACGGGCCGTCCCGATGCCCGCCTCGATTGGCGCGTTTCGCACCGATTGCAGAAAGGACGGGTGCTAGGATTGGCCGCAGGGGAAAGCCGTTGCGGGTCGGTGCATATGCGGTGTCCGGAGTGCAGCCATCAGAACACCGAGGGCGCTTGGCTGTGCATCAACTGCGGCGAGAAGCTGCCTCGACCCGAGACGACCGAAGCCGATCTGAGCTCTGAGACGGCCACCCCGGACGAATCCGGCAAGTTTGCGCCAAAGATCAGCGAGAATCTGCGCCGATTGCGTGAGCAGACGGAGCGCGAGCGAGCCGCGTCGGAGCCTCGCGCGCGCAAGACCGCGCCGAGTACGCCGTCGACCAACCTGCTGGGATTGCCGTTGACCGTGTGGGCCGCCGTGGCGATCCTTCTCATCGCCTTCGTCATCGTCGTCTCGAACCTGCAGTAGCGTCCCGCGGCCCCCTTTTCGAGTCACTTCGCCGGCGAATCGCCGCCGACGGCCCGATTTCGTTCGCCGACTTCATGGCGTCGGCCCTCTACGACGAGCGCCACGGCTTCTATAGCCGCGCGCCGTCCCGGGCCGGCGACTACTTCACCAGCGTCACGGTTCATCCGCAGCTCTTCGGCACGCTCCTCGCGCGGCATCTCGACGACGTGTGGACGGCGCTTGGGGAACCTCGACCATTCCGGGTGGTCGAGCTTGGCTGCGGCGACGGCACGCTCGCCCGCCAAATCGCGTCGGCCGCCCAGAAGCGCCCTTGGCGTGAGCACTTGGCCTACGTCGGCGTCGAGCGCTCCGCCCAGGCAATGGCGCGGGCCCGGAAGCAGGTGCCTACGGCCGCGTTCGCGGCGTCGTTGGACGCAATCGACGCCGGCCCGGCGGCCGCGATTCTCAGCAACGAGCTCTTCGACGCCCTGCCCGTGCGGCTGCTGCAACGCGACGGCGGCGATTGGGTCGAGCTGCGGGTGGGCGTGAGCGACGATCTCCTGGCCCTTGAGCCATTTCCGGCGGACGGCGCCTCCAGGGACTATGCGTCGCGCTACGGCCAATGCGCTCTCGACGGCGGAATCATCGAGATGCGCGAGGGAGTGGCCGAGATTTACGCCAACGTCCGTCGCATCGCCCGCCGCTGGATCATGACCGGCATCGACTACGGCGGCCTCGCGGCCGAGGTTCACGGTCCGCGCTTCAGCCAGGGAACGCTGCTGGCCTACCGCCAACACCGCGCCTCGGAGGACCTGCTGGCCGATCCTGGCGCCTCCGACCTCACCGCGCACGTAAACTTCTCCGAACTCATCGACGCGGGGACGCGCGCCGGCGCGACGGCGGCGCGCGTGGGCACGCAGGGAGACTTCCTGACGGCACTCGGAATCGGCGAGCATTTGCCGGCGGTGCAGCGCCGTCCAAATCTTTCGGTCGCGGACTATACGCGTGAGCGCGAAGCCGTGTTTCAACTCGTTTCCCCCACGGACCTGGGAAGATTTCGTGTGCTGGTGCAGGCTTGCGATGCAGTGATCGACCGTTTGCGTGGATTGGAAACAGCCGCGGCCACGACACAGCCAGACATCGGGAAGGACGACGGATGACGACACGGACCGAAACGGACCCCCTGGGCGATCTGGAGGTTCCAGCCGGCGCGCTCTACGGCGTGCAGACGCAGCGCGCGGTTGAGAACTTCGACATCAGCGGCATCGGCCCCCACCCGGCGTTCATTTGGGCGACGGTGGTGGTCAAGAAGGCCGCGGCCATCGCCCACCGGCGCACCGGCCGGCTCGACGCCAAGCTGGCGGACGCCATCGTGCAGGCCGCGGACGAGGTGCTGACGGACGGGCTGCACCAGGACCAGTTCGTCGTCGATGTCTTCCAGGCCGGGGCCGGCACCTCGCACAACATGAACGCCAACGAGCTGCTCGCCAACCGCGCCAACGAGCTGCTGGGCGGCGAGCGCGGCGCCTATGCGCCGGTGCACCCCAACGACCACGTGAACATGGCCCAGTCGACCAACGACATCATTCCCACGGCCATTGCCCTGGCGGCGCTGAAGCTGTTGCAGGACCTGTTTGTGTCACTGGACGGCCTGGCGGACGCGTTCGACGAGAAGGCGCGCGACTGGGACGGGATCGTGAAGTCGGGCCGAACCCATCTGCAGGACGCGACGCCGGTGCGGCTGGGCCAGGAGTTTGGCGCCTACGCCGAGGCCATCCGGCGCGATGCGACGTTCATCCGCGACGCCGAAGCCCAGGTTCAGGAACTCAGCCTCGGCGGCACCGCCGTGGGCAGCGGTTTGAACGCCGAGCCCGAATACCAGGTCGCAGTCATCGACGTCATCGCCGAGGTCACGGGGCTCGACGTACGCCGCGCCGAGAACCTCTTCTACTCGATGCAGAGCATGGCGCGGTTCGCCATGCTGTCCGGGGCGCTGCGCGCGCTGGCCATCGACTTGAGCCGCATCGCCAACGACTTCCGGCTGCTGGCGTCCGGTCCCCGCACGGGCATTTCCGAGCTGCGGCTGCCCGCGCTGCAGCCGGGGTCGTCGATCATGCCCGGCAAGGTCAACCCGGTCATGGCCGAGTGCCTGAACATGGTCTGCTTCCACGTGTTCGGCAACGACGCCGCCGTCCAATGGGCCGCCGAAGCCGGGCAGCTCGAGCTCAACGTGATGATGCCCTGCATCGCCTACAACCTGTGCCAGTCCATCGAGGTCCTGACGAACGCGACGCGGGCCTTTGACACTCGTGCCGTTCGCGGGCTGGAGGTGGACGACCGGATGCTGCGCTACTGGCTGGAGCGGAACACCATGCTGGCGACCGCGCTCGCGCCGCGCATTGGCTATGCCGCCGCCGCCGAGATCGCCAAGGAGGCCGTCGCGACGGGCGAAGGCGTGCCGGAGGTCGCGGCGCGGCTGACCGATATCCCACCCGACGAGTTGGCGGAGGCGCTGGACCCCACGCCCATGACCGAGGCCGGCGTGCGCGCGGGCGGCGGCGGAGGCGGCTAGCCATCCGTTCGCCCTGAGCTTGTCGAAGGGCGCACCGCGAACTGGCCCCGCGCCGCGCGCCGAGCGGGATTGGTCCGTATGCAGGCGATCCCCGAGGATCATTCGAAAAATTGTCGCGGCGAACGCCGCATCCCGTGGTACTGTTTGCGCAGTGTCGGGTTCCGCGTGGAACCTGCAACGTTGGATTCTTGGCTGCGACCGCGGAGTGTGCGGCGGGCAAGGTTGGCGGATCAGGCGAGCGTCGCATGAGTTCCGCGGAAGGTTTGACTTGATGAATATCTTCGTCGGCAATTTGCCGTTCGTGACGACCGATGACGAGCTCCATGAGCTCTTCGCACGATACGGCGAGATCACTCGAGCCACGGTGATCAAGGACCGCGTGACCGGAAAGTCGCGCGGTTTTGGTTTCGTCGAAATGATGGACGACGAAATGGCTCGCCAGGCCATCGAGGCCCTCAACGGCTCCGACCTGATGGGTCGCGCGCTGACCGTGAACGAGGCGCGCCCGCGCGAGTCTCGCCCGCGTAGCGGTGGCTACGGCGGCGGCGGCGGCGGCGGCGGAGGCGGCTACGGCGGCGGTGGCGGTGGCTACGGCGGCGGTGGCGGCGGCTACGGCGGCGGCGGAGGCGGTCGCTACTAGACCTCCGGCGGCCGGCACGGAAGCATGGCTTCCGCGCTTAGCTCTCCAGAATCTCTCGCAGGCTCGCAGCGACGATCGTTAGGTCGTCGTCGCTGAGCGTGTTCGTCTGGAATGCCAATTCCGCGCCTTCCACACGCGCCCAGATCGGCGGGTGACACTCGCTGAGGGCCGTGGCGACGCTTTCGGCGCTGTGCGCGCTTTGTGGGTCGAAGGTGACCACGGCCCGCCCAAAGTCGGCGTCCACCCGCGCCGTCATTCCCGCCACGCCGGCGAGTTGCCCGACCAGGGCGTGGGCGCGGGCGGTGCTGGCGTCGCGGACGGCCTCGTAACCGCCGCTGCGCCACTCGCGCAGCGCCTCGATCACGGCGACCGCTTCCGCGCGGTCCAGCTTGAAGCCGCGGCCGAAGGCGTTGCCGCCGTGCAGCTCGAAGCCGATGAAGCCCTGCAACGCCGCCGCGCGGACCAAATCGCGGCGGCCGCATAGCAAGCCGGTGGAGTTCGGCGCGCCAAAGTACTTCGCGCCGAAGCCGATCAGGTCGGCTCCGGTGCTCACGACCTCATTCATCATCTGCGGCGGGCTGACGCTGCCGGCGGCGTCCACGATCACCGGAATGCCCCGCGCGTGCGCCATCGGGATGGCGTCGGACAGAAGCACGCTGCCGCCTCGACCGTCATACGACGCCACAAAGAAGGCAGCCGCCGTGTCGTCCGTGAGCGAAGCCTCGAAGTCCCGCGGCTCGACCACCACCAGCTGCGCCCCGGCCACGCTCGGCATGCGGTCGTACTCATTGCGCTGGGGTGACTGGATGACGACCTTGTTCCGCATGCCGGTCGTGTCCGGCAGCTGGGCGATGAGCTCCTGGTCGTCGCCGGCCATGCACGCGGCGGTGCCGAGTGCCATGGCCGCGGCGCAACCGGAGGTCGGATAGGCCGCTTCGCAGCCCAAAATCTCCGCCGCCAACTCGCCCACGCGTGTCAGCAAGGCGTCCAAATCGACGAATGACGCATTGGCGGACTCCATGGCGGCCAGCACGCGCGGGGAGAGCCGCGACCCGCCGAGCACCGTCTGATTGCCGCGGGCGTTGACCACCCTCTCCAGCCCCAAGTCGGCATAAACGTCGGCTGTCACAGAGTCGTTGGGCGCCATGGCGGCTCGATTCACGCGGTGCGTCGACCACGGGCGATGGTAGGCGATTGCAGGGCGGCGTGACACCGCGCGCCGGACGGCGGAACATGGGCAACTAGCAGTTGCCGACAGGGAGGTTGACCCGTGCCCACGCCTTCCGGCGGCAGACCGGCCGTGCGGTCGATGCGCGGCATGGTGGCGTCGGCGCACCCGCTGGCCACCGTCGCCGGCGTGCGGACGCTGATGACCGGCGGCAACGCCTTTGACGCGGCCGTGGCCACGGCGGCGGCGCTGGGCGTGGCCGAGCCCTATATGTCCGGCCTCGCCGGCATGGGCGTCGCCTGTTGCTACGTGGCCCGCGAGAGGCGCGTGCGCGCGCTCGACTTCGTGCCGCCGGTGCCGCGGCGTCTCGAGGCGGACGCGCGGCGCGGGAAGGACCTGGCAAATGCCGCCCAGACGGCAGGCACGCCCGGCAACCTGGCCGGATGGTGGGAATTGCTGAGCCGCTATGGCAGCAAGTCGCCCGCGGAGGTGCTGCAGCCCGCCATCGAGCTGGCGCAAGACGGCTACCCGCTCTCACCGTTCGCCATCGAGTTCCTGGAGATTTGCATCGAACGCCACGCCGCCCAATCCGAGTGGCTGGACGTCTTCACCCCTGACCGCGTGGTGCCGCCCGCCGGCTCGGTGCTGCGGCAACCTGACCTGGCGGCAACGCTGGAGCAATTCGCCACCGACGGACCGGGCGCCCTTTACGACGGCCCGCTCGGCGCGGCGCTGGCGCGGCACGTCCAGTCGCAAGACGGATGGATCGGCGAGGACGACCTGCGCGACGTGAAGCCCCGCTGGACCGAGCCGCTGGCCGCACCGTTCAAGGGCGCGCAGGTGCACACGCCCCCGCCAACCAGCGAGGGCATCCAAGTGCTGCTCACGCTGCACATCCTGGATAGCGATCTGGAGTCGGGCGACGGGTCGGCGAATCTGGATTCGCTGGTGAGGGCGATCCGGGTGGCTGCAACGGCCCGAATCCGGCACACGAACGCACCGCGCGACGAGCTGATGGCCTTGCTCACCGACGACGCCGTTGCGCGCATGCGCGTCGACGCCGCCACTGCCCGTTCAGGCCGCACCAGCAACCGGGGCGAGGTCCACCCGCCGCAGCACACCACGGCTCTGGCAACCGGCGACGCGCACGGAAACCTGGTCTGCCTCACCCAGAGCCTGGGCGGCAAGTTCGGGTCGGGTTTGGTCGTGCCCGGCACCGGCATCGTGCTGAACAATCTGCTGGATTGGGGCGACCGGGACCCGAGCAGTCCCAACCACCTGTCCGGCGGTCGACCGCTGTCCCTGCCTCTCGCTCCGACCATCGTCACCTGCGGGGGCGAGCCGTCGCTGGCCCTCGGCACGCCCGGCAGCTACACGATCTGCCAGGCGCAGGCCCAAGTCCTAGTCGGCATGCTGGCCTTTGGCCGCGATGTGCAAGCGGCGATCGAGGCGCCGCGCCTGCATGCGCACGACGGCGACCTGGTGCGGATCGAATCCCGTGCACGGCCGGAGGCGGTCGAAGCGCTGCTTGCCCACGGCCACCGCTTGGAGTTTGCGGAGACGTTCGACCAGGCCATGGGTGGCATGCAGGGCGTCGCGCGGTCCGAGGCCGGGTGGCTGGAGGGCGGCGCCGACCCCCGGCGCGAGGGCTACGCCCTCGGCGTGTGAGCTCTACCCGTGGTCGTCGTGGTGGGCGGACTCGGCGTAGTGCTCGGCCAGCACGTCGCCGCCGAAGTCGTTGCTGAAGTCGCGCCACACCGAGTGAACGTGATTCGCGCCGTCCTGGGTGTTGTCGTATTCGATGAGAAAGGTTGATCCCAACACGGCGTAGTAGTGGCCGTGTCCCCGCTCCCGGGGGCCCGCCCAGGCGAACGTGACAGGGTCCAGACCGGCGCGTTCGATGTCGCGCCACGCGTTGGCGGCCATCTCGCCGGCCGAGCGGTCGACGTAGTGCCGGATGAGCCGCACCAGCTGCTCGCGCGGCGCCTGGGCCATCTCGCCCAGGGCAAGCCCTTGGGGCGCCATGCCGGGCTGGATCGCCCGGTAGTTCTTGGTGAGGATGTCGTCGGGCGCCTGCGAATCGACCACGGCGACCCGGCGCTGGTCGGGCGTGAGCTGCGCGAGCAGGCCGCGCGCCAGATCCTCTTCCGCCGACAGAATGCGCAGGCCCTTCTCCGGCCCGTGGCGCACCTCGGCCGGATTGGCGCCGAAGAACAGGGGCACGCACGCCAGATGCGCCTGCGCCACCACGGTGATGTGAGTCAGCAGATGATGGCCGCACACGCGCCAGGCCCAGCGATCGTCGCCGGGTTGGCCGAAGATGCTGACGTGGTATTCCTCCGGATCGCGGAGCCACCGCACGGAAAGGCCCTGCACGCGCTCCCACTCGTCGAGGATGGTCTCCAGAGCCATGATCTGCTGGGCTTGGCGCCAGCCGCGCGGGCTCAGCCCCGTGGCCACCAAATCCAAGGCCGCGGTCCGCTGATCCGGCTGCATGGCATTGAGCGACAGGCCGTTCCTCGGCACCGGCGTGTAGTGCCAGACAAAGCGCTCGTCCCCGACGAACGGGAACACGGCCTCCGCCCGTTGCGAACCATCGAGCGATTCCAGGAATGCCCGCGCCGCCGCCGTCATCGCCGACGCCGTCTGCGGCGCGTACGAGGTCACGGCGGCCGCCGCGGTCATAGCTCGGCGGCGGGAACCACTGGACGGCCCTGGCGAACTTCGGCCAGCACGCGCGCCATTTCGATCGCCGCGAGCGCCGCGTCGCCGCCGCGATTCCCGGCGCGCGATCCGCTGCGATCCACGGCCTGCGCCAACGTCTCGGCGGTCACGACGCCGTAGATCACGGGCGTTCCGGTATCCAGCGCGGCGCGGGCGATGCCCCGGGCCGATTCCTGGGCCACGTGGTCGTAGTGGGTGGTCTCGCCGCGAATGATGCACCCCAGGCACACCACCACGTCCACGTCGCGAGAGGCGATGAGCTCGCGCGCCGTGATCGGCAGCTCCATGGCCCCGGGCACCCAGGCGACGATCACGTCCTCGTCGGCGACGCCGTGCCGTCGCAGCTCACGTTGGCAGGCGCGGAGCAGGTGCGTGGTGAAGAACTCGTTGAATCGGGCGGCGACGATGCCCACCGAAAGCCCCGCGCCGTCGAGTCGCGGCTCGATGACTTCGCCGTCGGTCATCGCCGGGTCTTGATCAGACGCCATGGCCCATTCGCTGTCGTTTCGTTTCCAGGTACCGCTGATTATGCTCTCCCGGCTCGACGGTGAGTGGAATCTGTTCGACCACGTGGAGCCCGTAGGCGCGGAACCCCTCGGTCTTCTTGGGGTTGTTGGTGAGGAGACGCAGCTCGCGCAGGCCAAGATCGCGCAGGATCTGGGCGCCGACGCCGTAGTCGCGCAGGTCCACGGCGAAGCCGAGATGGTGGTTGGCTTCCACGGTGTCCAGGCCGTCGTCCTGCAGCTGATAGGCGTGCAGCTTGTTCGCGAGCCCGATCCCCCGTCCCTCCTGGCGCATGTAGAGCACCACGCCGCGGCCTTCGGCCTCGATGCGCCGCGTGGCGGCGGCGAGCTGGTCGCCGCAGTCGCACCGCAGCGAGCCGAACGCGTCGCCGGTGAGGCACTCGGAATGCACCCGCACCAGCGGCGGGCTTCCCCCCGCGACGGCGCCTTTGATCAAGGCCACGTGGTCTTCGTTCGTCGTGGTGTCGCGGAAGGCGATCGCGCGAAAGGTCCCGCCGGCCATCGGCAGCGCCGCTTCCGCGCCGCGGATCACCACGCGCTCGTTGAGCCGGCGATGGCGGACGATCTCGCTAATCGCGATCGAGGGGATGTCGCGGCCCTCGAGGAGCTCGAGGGCGTCTTCCGGACGGGCGGCGCGACCCTCGGACGTGTGCAGCGCGGTGAGCACCGCCACCGGCGGCAGCTCCGCCAGGCGCGCCAGATCGATGGCGGCCTCCGTGTGACCGAAGCGCCGCAGCACGCCGCCGCTGCGGCCGCGAAGCGGCGCCACGTGACCCGGCTTGCGAAACGCCGCCGCGTCGCGTGTCGGATCGGCCAGGGCGCGGATGGTGCCCACCACGCCCGGCAGCGAGCCCGGCTGCGGCGCCTGGTCGGCAAGATCCACCGTTACGGTGAATGCGGCCGAGCGCGCGACGGGGTTGGCCTCCGCCTCGATCATGAGCGGAATGCCCAGCGCGTCGAGCCGCTCCGGCGCCACGGGGGTGTGCAGTTGGCCGGTGGTGAGGGCGCGAATCTCGGCCAGACTCGCTTCGGTGAGCGTCGAGCCGGCGGCGACGAGGTCCACGTCCGGCGGATCGCGGCCGTCGTCCACCACCGCAACGATCCCGCCGGCGGCGATATGGCCGATTGCGGTCTCGATCTCGGTCCCGCTCATTCCTCCGTCTCCACGTCCAGCAGTCCCGACGCCTGGAGCTGCGCGCGGCTGAGCGCGGCCTCCCGCGGCATCACGGACATGGCGCGCTCGACGTACTTTGCCAGCACGTCCACCTCGAGGTTAGCGCGATATCCGACGTCTGCCGCCCCCAGGGTCACCAGCTTGCGGGTATGGGGAATGAGCGTCACGCGGAATTCCTCGGCGGACGCATCGACCACGGTGAGGCTCACGCCGTCAAGGGCGACGAATCCCTTCGGGACGACCTGTGCCGCGTGCTCGGGCGGCAGCGTAAAGGTCACCATCTCGCCGGCGCCGTCCGGCTCGCGGCTGACGATGGTGCAGGTGCCGTCCACGTGACCCTGGACGATGTGCCCGCCGAATCGTCCGTCGGCGGGCAGCGAGCGCTCGACGTTCATCGGATCGCCAACAGCAAGAGCGCCCAGGTTCGTGCGGCGGAGCGTTTCCGGCACGACCTCGACCGTCATGCGTTCATGCTCGATCTGCACTGCCGTGAGACACACGCCGTTGAGCGCCACGCTGTCACCAATGGCCACGCCGTCGCCGAGCACCGGCGCGGCGACGACGAGGCGGTGCAGCCCCCGGCGGTTCGTGGTTTCGACCACTTCGCCCATCGCTTCGACGATTCCCGTGAACATGGGTCAGCCGCCCTCGGCTGCCGGGCGTTGACCATGCAGCATGATGTCCGGTCCGAGTTGACGCACGCTGGGCTCGTCGAGCGTCCAGGGCAGGACGCCGCCGGCCTCGGGCGGGGGATCCAGCGCCGGGACGCCGGGCCCCATCACGCGCGGCGCGATGAACACGACGACTTCATCGACGAGGTCGGCGGCGACGAGCGCCCCGAGCAGGCGCGATCCACCTTCCACCAGCACATGGGCCAGACCGCGCGCGCCCAGGGTCGTCAGCGCATCGGACAGCTCGACCCGGCCCTCCGGTCCGCCGGCGACGCGCACGACCTCCGCCCCGGCGCGTTCGAGTCGCGCGCGGTCGGCGGCGGACTCACGCGAGGTCATGACCAGGGTCGACCCGGCCTCGCCGAGCATGCGCGCATCGGACGCCAGCGAAGCCGCCGAGTCCATGATCACGCGCAGCGGTTGACGTCCGTCGGGCGGCGCGGGTCGCACCGTGAGCCGCGGGTCGTCGATGCGCGCGGTGGCCGAGCCGACGACGACTGCGTCCACGCGGTCTCGCAGGCGGTGCGCCTCGGCCAGGGCGTCGGCGCCGGTAATCGACTCGCCGCCTCGCGGGCCGGCGATCTTGCCGTCGAGCGTCATTGCCCATTTTGCCGTGACGAACGGCCGGCCGAGCGTGACCAGGGTTGCGAACGGCGCGATGAGCGCCTCGGCTTCGCGGTCGAGCAGCCCGACCGCCGTGGCCACGCCGCCGGCCGCCAGCGCCTTGAGGCCGCCTCCCGCTACGCGGGGATTCGGGTCTCGCGTGCCAACCACCACCCGGGCGATCCCCGCCCGCTGGATGGCTTCCGTGCAGGGCGGGGTGCGCCCCATGTGATTGCAGGGCTCCAGCGTCACAACCAGCGTGCCGCCCCGGGCCCGCTCGCCCGCCTCGGCGAGCGCGTTCACCTCGGCGTGCGGTCCGCCGGGCGGAGCGGTTGCCCCCTCGCCGACCACGCGGTCGCCTTGAAGCACCACCGCGCCCACTGGCGGCAGGGGGCTGGTGCGCCCCCGCACGGCGCGCGCAAGCTCGACGGCACGGCGCATGGCCCGCGCCTGAGTTTGCTGGTCAATGGCGGGCGGCGTGTGAGTGCGTGTCATGGTCACCGACGAAGTTGTTTCCGTGCGAATGCCCGCCGCGAAACCCTCGGTCATTCCCGCGAAGCCTGTCCCGCGAAGGCGGGGAGCGGAAATCTACCTGTAACTGAACCTGTTAGCCCGCCACATCACGGTACGCAGCCGTGGCTCCGCCAACCGCCGACGTCTCCGGTCAACTATAGACGCGGCTCACGGTGACGTTGGGTACATGCCCGCCGAAGGCTCGTGTGGGACATTGCCGCGACGGCACCACAAGGCTGAGCGCCATTCCCATGCGAGACCACGTCCAGGCCCCGCAAGCCGCCGCGATCTTCGGTTTCAACGGCACCCTCGTCACCGGCGAGGTGTGGCAGGCCATCGAGTCGTGGATGGGCGGACGCGGCGCGTGGAGACGTCGCAAGACGCGGATGATCGTGCGCCAGTTGCCGGTCATCCTCGCGAGCAAGGTCGGCCTGGTGAGCGCGGATTTCATGGTGCGGCGCTGGATGCCGGCCGCGTGGGCGACGGTGCGCGGCATCGACGAGCGAGAGCTCGCCGCCCTTGTCCAGCACGCCTGGGAAACCATCTTCCGCCCGTCCATGCGCGAGCGGGTGGCCGAGATGGTGCGCGGGCATAAGGCTGACGGCTATTGCACCGCGCTTGTGTCCGCCACCTACGAGCCGTTCTTGGAGCCGGTCCAGCAGGCGCTCGGCTTTGACGTGGTCATTGGAACCCGGGTGGAAGTCGCCGCGGGCCGGGTCACGGGTCGGGTGATCGGCGACACGGTGACGGGCGCGGAAAAGGTGCGGCGGGTCATGGCCATGGGGCAGGACGCCGAGCGGCCGATTGACCTCGAGCGCAGCCTGGCCTATGCCGACACCGAGCGCGATCTCGACCTGCTGCAACTCGTCGGCCACCCGGTGGCGGTGTGGCCGAACGATCGCCTCCACCAGATTGCTCGGCGCCGCAAGTGGCCGATCGTGCGCGACGCGGGCTAGGCCGTGGCCAAGCATTCAGTCTGGGGACTCACCGGCAACATCGGCGCGGGCAAGTCAACCGTGGGCGCGATGCTGCGGGAGCTCGGCGCGCGCGTGATCGACTCCGACGCGACGGTGCGCACGCTGCTGGAGTCGGACGAGGCGGTGATGCGAGAAGTGCGCGCCGCATTTCCGGCGGCCCAACGGCCCGACGGCGGCATCGACCGCGCCGCCGTGGCGCGGGAGGTGTTCGCGGATCGCGAAAGGCTCACGCTGCTGCAGGACCTGTTGTATCCGTCCGTCGGCGAGGCGACCGACGCCCTATTGGCCGAAGCTACCGACGCGCCCGCGACGTTCATCGAGGCCATCAACGTGGTCGAGGGTCCTTCCGGCGGTCGGTTGGACGGACTCTGGCTCGTCGAGGCCGATCCGGCGGTGTTGGTCGAGCGCGTCACAGCCAGCGGACGCCTTTCGGCCGCCCAGGTTCAGGCCCGTCTGGCGATGCAGGCCGGTCCCGACGAAAAGGCCGAGGCGTTCCGTCAACTTCGTCCCGAGCGCCCGATCGTGCGCCTCGGCAACAACGGCTCACTGGAAGAGCTGCGGACCCAGGTGACCGCCCGCTGGAACGACCTGCTCGGCGGCTAGTCGCGACCGATTTCGCTGGGAGCGTTATCGGGTTCGGTTTCCTCGGAGAGGCGGCTGCGCCATTTGCCCCGCATGTAGAACAGCGACTGGATTTCCTGCGGCGATAGTCCCTTTTCGGTCAGATCGCGGACTTCGCGGCGGATTCGATCGGATCGTTCGCGCGTGTTCTCCTGCCCCATCCGTTGGAACTCCCAAGCCAGGTCGGCGGCACAGCCAAAGCGGCTCGATAGTAGAGCGAGGCGCCAAGGGCCAGCAAGTGCCGTCCGCACCGCGAGTGGCGCGCTCGCACTGGGCGTTTTCGACCTAGTCGGACCACCCCAGAACGCGCGTCACGGCATCGAGGTCGGGGGGCGCCGTGATCGGGCTGTCGGACTCGCGCAGGGCCGTGTCCGGGTCCTTGAGGCCGGAGCCGGTGAGCACGCACACGACACGCTCCGCCGAGGCCGGACCGCCCCCTCGTCGTTGCAGCAATCCCGCGACCCCTGCGGCCGAGGCGGGCTCCACGAACACGCCCATCTCCTGCGCGAGCAGGCGATAGGCCTCGGTGATCGCCGACTCGGGCACGGCTTCGATCGATCCATCGGAGGCGTCGCGCGCCGCCGCCGCCTCTTCCCAATTGGCCGGATTGCCGATGCGGATGGCCGACGCCTGGGTCACGGGGTCGTCGATGGGATGCCCGAGCACCATCGGTGCCGCGCCTTCCGCCTGGAATCCCCGGAGCACCGGGGTCTGCGTCGCCCGCCCGGCCTCCTGGTAGCCAACGAACCCACGCCAATAGGCGGCGATGTTTCCGGCATTGCCCACCGGCAAATACAGCTCATCCGGCGCGTCGCCCAGCGCGTCGACGATCTCGAACGCCGCGGTCTTCTGCCCTTCCAGTCGATTCGGGTTGACCGAGTTGACGAGCTCCACGCCGTCGCGTTCGGCCAGCCGGCGCACGATGGTCAGCGCGTGATCGAAGGTGCCGGTCACGGCCACGACGCGCGCGCCGAACATCCGGGTCTGGGCCATCTTTCCCGAGGCGGTGGAGTCGTGGGGAACCACGCACACCGTCGTCACGCCGGCGCGGGCCCCGTAGGCGGCGGCCGACGCGGCCGTGTTTCCGGTTGAGGCGCAGATGAGCGCGCGCGCGTCCGCCTCCAGCGCCTTGGCCACGGCAACGACCATGCCCCGGTCCTTGAAGGACCCGGTGGGGTTGCAGCCTTCGAGCTTGAGCCAGACCTCACGGATGCCGGTTCGATCTTCCAGGACCGGCGCGCGCACGAGCGGGGTCCCGCCCTCGCCGATGGTGAGGTCCGGAGCGCCGCCCGCGAAGGGAAGAAACTCGAGATAGCGTTCGATGACGCCCGCGGGGACGCTCAGCGTCATTCGAGCAGGTCTTCGATGCGGATCACGCTGGCGACCTCCGGCACCACGTCGAGGTCCATGATGCGCTGGATCGCGGGTCGCCAATCGGCCTCGCGGGCGTCGTGGGTGAGCAGCACCAGCTCGGCGCGGCGGGCATCGGGGTCGACTTCCTTCTGCAGCACCGAGGCGATGCTGATGGCGTGCTCGCCGCAGATGGCAGCGATGCGCGCCAAGACGCCGGGGCGGTCCTTGACCCAGAGGCGCAGGTAGTAGCGCGAGATCACCTCGTCCATCGGCAGCACGCGCACCGGCCGGTCCAGGAGCACGGGTATCCGGTTGTGCGCCGCCCGGCGCATGTTGTGACCGAGGTCGATGAGGTCGGAGACGATGGCGCTGGACGTGGGCTCGGGTCCGGCGCCGCGGCCCATGAACATCGCCCGTCCCACCAGGTCGCCCGAAATGCGCACCGCGTTGTAAACGCCCTCGACCTGCCCCAACAGAAAGTCGCGCTGCACCAGCGCCGGATGGACGCGGGCTTCGATCGTGTCGCCGCGGCGCTTGGCGATCGCCAGCAGCTTGATGCTGTACCCAAGCTCCGCGGCGTAGGTGAAGTCGGCCTTGGTGAGCTGCGAGATGCCTTCCCGAAACACCTCCGCCGGAGCGACGCGGCCGCGAAAGGCCAGCGTGGCCAGAATCGCCAGCTTGAATGCCGTGTCGTGGCCCTCGACGTCGTTGGTCGGGTCCGGCTCGGCGTAGCCCAGCTGCTGCGCCTCGGCCAGCGCGTCGGTGTAGCTCCGGCCGTGCTCGGCCATCTGGGAGAGGATGTAGTTGGTGGTGCCGTTGAGAATGGCGTGCACTTCCTCGATCTCGTTCGCCGCCAGGTCCTGCCGGAAGGGGCCGATGAGCGGGATGCCGCCGCCGACGCTGGCCTCGAAGTAGAGATCGAGCCCGCGGTCGGCGGCGAGCTGCAAGAGATCGACCCCGTGGGCGGCCATGACTTCCTTGTTGGCCGTGACGACGTGCTTGCCGGCTTCCAGCGCGCGGCGCAGGTATTGCTGCGCGGGCTCGACGCCGCCCAGGACTTCAACGATGACGTCGACGTTGGGATCGTCGATCACGGCCGCCGCGTCGGTGGTCAGGCGATCGGCGGGAATCGAGGCGTCGCGCGGCTTGTTCGGATCGCGCACGAGCGCGCGCTGCACGGTGATCGGACGTCCGAGTTGCCGCTCCAGCATGGCGGCACGCGCGTGAACGTGGCGCGCGACCGCCGAGCCGACGTTGCCAACGCCGAGGAGGCCGAGTCCTATCCCGCTGGACATTCGTGGCTCACCCTGGCCCGCAGCACCCCGACGGGAGGCGGCAAGGGGCAGAATACCCGCCGCGTGCCGGGCTGGGCTTGCTATCGGCTCCCTGGCGGCCGATTCCCCGCGCGGCGACCGGCGCCATTGGCCGTCAGGCGGTGGGCAAAGCGCAGGCCCACGTCGTTCGAGGGGTAGTACTGCTCGTCATAGCCCGTGAGCACGAATCCCGCCGCCTGGAGCGTGCGTATGGCGGGAAAGTTGCGGGCTTGCACAGTGGCGCACAGAGCGCGGCGGCCACTCGCGCGAGCCGCCTCGACCGCCGCCCGCGCCAGGCGCGTACCCAGACCGCCCCTGCGGGCGCGCTGGCGAACCGCCAACATCCAGAGGGTGTCCACGTCGCGCGGCGCGTCGGGCACGACAAGCGCGAAGCCATCGACGCTCCCGCCGGCCTCGGCCACGATCAGGGATCCCCGTTCCGGCTGCGGCGGATCGGCCGACCCACCCCACAGCGGATCGCGCAGGGTGACGGTGCGCGGAAGACGCACCTGCACAAAGCCCACCATCGACACGTCGGCCTGGACGCTCGTCTGCAATTGCCATACATGGTCGGTCTCGTAGGACACGTCCATGGCCCAACACGCCGCCCAATCGGAGGCCGTGCCGGGTCGCACGACGACGCGCGGACCGGAATCGCGGGTGCGGGCGGGACGACGCAACGTGGCGTACTCGGGCTGCGACGGGGGACGGGCGTTGTCGGCGGCCACGGTCCCCCAGGTCGCAACGGCGCAGATGCGGCTGGCCGATGGTACCCGGTGTCGGGCTGCCTCTGTGTTCGAAATGACATGTGGGGTGGTTCGGTATGACTCTCGAGTTCACGCTCAACCGACTCCAAACCGCCAAAGTCATTTCGACCCACCAATGCCATTTCGAGCGAAGCGAGACATCTAAAGGAATCTCTGAATAGACGCCTGAACCTCGCCCCGAGCCGTTCGTGGTGAGCTTGTCGAACCATGAACGGCCCTTCGACTTCGCTCAGGGCGAACGGATCGGGGTCAATTCGATGGGCTTTTTCAGAGCATTCCTAAGAGGTCGGGAAATCGCACAACATCCTTGGATTCCTCAGGGCGTTCCGAATGACGGTTGGGGCGACTCGATGTGTTCGACGGCCGCCAACGCGGCTAGGCCCCACCCCGCTCGCGCAGCTCGGTCGACGAGATGTCCACGTCAACCTCCGACGCGGGAATGGCCTCGAACATTCCGGCGGCCGATGGCGGTACCCGCAGGTCGTCGAGCCGGAGGCGACGTTCGCCCGCGCGCCGCTCGGCCACGTGGAAGCGGGCGCCCAGCTCACGCAGCTCCGTCAGGGCCTGCGCCAGCCCCTCCGCGCCGCCGTAGTAGCGGGGCTCCAGGATGCGAGCCGCGGTATCGGCGCCCACTGCGAACGCCGTGCCGGGCAGCAGCCGGGCTTTTTCGACGAACGTCGGCGCGTTCGTGACCACCACCTTCGCGTAACGCGGAACCCCCGCGACCCGTGCATCGAGTTCGGCGGCCGAGAGCGCGGACTTGTCGACGTTCGCGATTGATATCTCGTAGGCCGCGCTGCCGGACGCTCGGCGGAGGGCGGCTTTCAGCAGCGCATCATGGCCCGCGTGCAGCGGGTTGAACGACCCGGGCACCACGATGTCGGGCAGCGCTCCTCCCGCGCGCACGCGGCCGTCAATGTGATCGACCGTGGCCCAGGGCTGCTCACCGCCCGCGATGACGTCGCACGGATGGGCCAGCGGCGCCGTTTCGATGCGTAGGCGTTGATCCGAGTCAGCGGCGGAATCGACGTCTCCACCGATCATGGCCTCTGCCAGGGTGCGGAGAATGACGCCCTCGGCAATCGCCTCCTCGTCCGCGCGCGTGCGGGCGTTCTTGCGCAGATGAACCGCTGCTTCCCAGCACTGAAAGCCATCGACGACGGCGACGTGGACCCGATGGGAGCCCTGTCGCGCACGGTCGGTGACCAGAGCGGCGGTGGCGCCCAGCCCGAGCACCGGCAATTGGGATGTTTCACGCAGCCGCAGCGCGCGCCGATACATGGCCTGCGCAAGCTCGCGCGAGGTTTCCGCCGAGCAGCGCGACGCCGGTGCCGCCCCAAGCAACTCCGTGAGCGCGAGGCGGCCATAGGGGACCTGCGCCTCCAGCACCGTGCGCGACGCGCCGGGACGCGTCAGCAGGCGCGGGATGGCGCCCGAGCCGCCGCCCGTGATCGCCAGCGCCACCATGGCTCGCGACGAGCGAATCGCGGCGACGGCCGCCTCCACCGCAGCGTCCGTGCTAGCCGACGTCCACGTAGACGCGGCCATCGGCGACGCGAGCGGGGTAGGTCCTCACGCGGGCGCGCTCGGACGCGTGCAGCGAGCGGCCGGTGCACAGATCGTATTGCCAGCCATGCCAGGGACAGCGAAGCACGCGTGAATCCGGGTCGAGCACGATGGGCGCGCCGGCCTCGGCGGCGATGACGTGATGTCCCAGCGTGCCGCCCGACAGGCGGGCGCCCTGGTGGGCGCAGGTGTCGCGCAGGGCGTATACCTCGTCGCCCCAGCGCACCACGACGATGGCGTGGCGACCGACCTGCACGCGGCGCGCGCAGCGCTCGCCAAAGTCGGCGAGCGCCCCCACGTCATGCGCGGTCGAAGTCATAGAACGCCGCCGCGTTGCTAGACATGATCCCCTCGCGCACGTCGTCCGGAACGATGGACGGCACCGCCCGGTCGGGCGCGTCGAAGTCCCAGTGCGGGTAGTCGGTGGCGAACATCAGGAAGTCGTCGCGGCCGATCATGTCCATGATCTGCAGCAGGTGGCGCGGGTCGTCCGGCTCCTCCATGGGCTGCGTGGTCGCCCGGAAGTGCTCGCGGATGTACTCGCTGGGCAGCTTCTTGAGCCATGGCACCTCGTCGCGCAGCCCCTTGTAGTTCTTGTCGAAGCGCCACATCAGTGCCGGCAGCCAGGCGAACCCGCCCTCGACCAACGCCACGCGCAGGTCGGGAAAGCTCTCGAACACGCCCTCGGCCACCAGGCTGAGCACCTGGGCCTCGAACGCCTGCGGCATGCCCGTGTGGTCCTCGATGTAGAACGACGGCCAGCCCGTGGCGGTGATGGGGCCAGGGTTGCCGCCGAAGTGAATCCCCAGCGGCAGACCCATGTCGCAGGCCGCGGCGAGGATGGGACGGTACCGCCGCCGGCCGTAGGGCTCGACGGCGCGGACGATCAGGAGCACCTGGACGAAGCGCGGATCCCGACCGGCGCGGCGGATCTCGGCGGCGGCCGCGTCGGGGTCCTCGACGTTGACGACGATCGAGCCACGCCAGCGGGGATCGTGGTCCAGCCAGCGCGCGGCCGTCAGCTCATTCACCGCGCGCGAGAGGTCGTTGGCGAAATCGAGGTTGCGCAGCGACGACGCGACATACAGCGGATTCAGAATCGCGGCGTCGATGCCCCAGCCGTCCAGGAGCTGGTCGCGGGCGAAGTCCGGATCGCCGCCGGGCAAGCAGCCGCTGGGCGGGAAGGAGTCGCGGCGCGCCGCATTCTCATAGAGGCGCGGGTAAATGTTGCCCCCCGGCGCCTCGAATCCCGATTGCTCGATGTAGGCATGCCAACGCGTCGCCAGGAACGGCAGCAGCTCGTCGATGGAGTTGACGTAGTTGTGGACATCGGCGTCGATGAGCTTGAGTGGCGTCTTGGCCTGGTGGTCCGTGCGGGCTTCAGCTTCAGGTAGCGCGGTGGTGACCATGGCGGGCCTCCTTGGCCCCGATGGTGAGCGCGGGCGGCGAGGTAGTCAAGACCAGAAGTGCGTCGACCACCTTGTGTCCATTTCTGCGTGGCCCGGCAAGTGCGGAAAATCAGGCGGCGGCGCGGAATGCCTTGAGTCAGACAGACGGCACATCCGCCGCTTCCGCTGCGCCAGCCAACGCGGCGTCCAGCGTGGCGAGCGGCGCATCGTGTCGTCGCGCGAGGGCCAGATACACGGCGTCGTACACCGACAGGCGATGGGCCCGAGCGAGGGCGAGCACATCATTGAGGTCTGGATCCGCGGCAGTCTGGATCGGCAGCTCCGCCAGACCCGCCAGCCGGTCATTCACCAGGTCCGCGGCGATGCGGCCTCTCCGCTCGGCCGTCAGCAGCACGTTGCGCACCTCCAGGTGCCAGAGCTGCGGGACCAGACCGCCGCGCTCCTCAAGCATCGCGAGCGCGGCGTCCGCGCGCGGCTCACGCTCGTCATCCAAGACCCAGGCCGAAGCCACGGAAGCGTCCAAGATCAGCGCCGTCACGAGCGATGGCCTTCGTGGCGGGCAGCCAGGATTTCCGCCGTGGACATCTCGATCCGCGGCCAGCGGGCGCGGCGCCGCCGGAAGCGGTCCACCGCCGACTTGAACGCCGCGCGCTCTTGCGCCGCGGCTGGCAGCAGGTGCGCCACTCGCCGTCCATGGCGAGTGATCGCGATCGACTCGCCGTGCTCCACGCTGCGCAGCAACTCCGCCAGCCGCGCCTTGGCCTCGGTGGCCGCAACTTCACGCATGGGCTTCCGTTTCAACCAGTGAATATAACCAGTCAATTATTCCACACGTGGCCCAGGCAGTCGGGAAGAGTTCGGCTATGCCAACCCGTAGATCGCGCCGTACTTGCGGGACAGGTGGCCCATCAGGGCGTCAACGCCGATCGGCGCGCCGGTGACCCGCTGCACCAACTCGGCTGCCGTGAACACGCGGCCGTGGCGGTAGATCGAGTGCCGCAGCCAGTCGTGCAGCGACGTCAGATCGCCGCGGCGGATGCTCTCGGGCAGGTCCGGCAGTGCGCGACGGGCCGCGTCGAACACCTGGGCGCTGATGAGGTTGCCCAGCGTGTAGCCCTGAAACGCGCCGCCGATGGTGCCGTGGAACCAGTGCACGTCCTGGAGCACGCCGTCGCGGTCGTCCGGCGGCTCGACGCCCAGGTCGCGTGCGTACCGCGCGCGCCAGGTCTCCGGCAGGTCGCGCACGTCCAGCCGCCCGTCGAGCAGCTCCAGCTCCAGGTCGAAGCGCAGCATCACATGCAGGTTGTAGGTGACCTCGTCGGCGTCCGTGCGAATCAGCGACGGCTGCACGTAGTTGATCGCCGGGTAAAACACGTCCAGCGGAACCGATCCAAGTTGGTCCGGAAACGCCGCTTGCAATTGCGCGTACTGCCCCTCCCAGAAATCCCGGCCGCGCCCTATGAAGTTTTCCCACAGCCGCGACTGGCTCTCGTGCATGCCGTTGGAGGCGCCGTCGCCAAGCGGCGAGCCTTCGAATGCGGGGTCGACGCCCAGCTCGTAGAGCGCGTGGCCGGCCTCGTGCATGGCGCTGAAGAGGTGCTCGCCCAGGAAATGCTCGTCGGCCCGCACGGTGATGCGCACGTCGTCCGAGGCGAAGGTGGTCATGA
>JAPOXD010000051.1 GCA_026707285.1 Chloroflexota bacterium
TCGTGCCGCGCGGCACCGGCATCTGCTGGAACGACGGCATGTGGTGGTTCGACCCGCGGCCGGGGCGCCCGAACAGCCTGCGGCCCCGCTCGTTCGGCCTCAGCAACATGACGCCCGCCATCGTCACGCGCGGTGGGCGCCCGCTGCTCGCGGTGGGCGCGTCCGGCGGACGCCGCATCACCAACTGCGTCTCGCAGATTATTTCCCACGTCGTGGATCACCGGATGGGCGCGCAGCAGGCCATCGACGCGCCGCGCATCGACGCCAGCACGCCGTGGGTCACCGCCGACGCCCGCCTGGGCGACACCGTGCACGAGGACCTGCGGGCACGCGGCTGGGACGTGCAGGTGCCGCCCTATCCCGAGCAATCGGCCTTCGCCAGCCCGGTGACGATCCTGGCCGGTCCGGACGGCTCGCTGCGAGGTGGGGTCGATACCTTCCACTCCGCCGAGGCGCGCGGGTGGTGACCGGCGCTCCGCCGGCGGTTGACCAGGTCCTGGAGCACGCAGCCGACCAGATGGCCGTCGACGGCGGCGGGCTGCGGTATTTGGGCTTTACGCCAGACCGGTACGTGAAACTCCAACTCACCGGCGCCTGCGCCACCTGCCCCCGCCGCATGATGACGCTGGACCTCGCCATCGAGACGCCGCTCCGGGCCATCGGCGCCGCGCGTGGTGTCGAGATCATTCCATCCGCGACGGCGTGAGATCTCTTTCAGCGCTGTTCAGACGGTCCTTGCAGTTCATCGAGGGCGGTGGCAGATGGATATGAAAGACATCCTCCAGTTTGCCCTCGCGGGAGCGGCGCTGTTCATAGCATTCGCCTCCCTAGTAGCCACCACTTGGTTCAATAGAAAAGCACTACAACTTGAGATGGACAAAGTTGATAAAGAATCTCAGCGTGAGGTTGAGCACAAAGTACGCCAGATGGCAAATGACATGCTTGCAAAGTGCGTACTACTAAACCGCGAGTGGGCTGAAATAGAAGAATCTGGAAGAATTGGATATCGTGTGCTCACTGAGGAAGAATTGGCTCCAATGCGGGACGCAATGTTCGGCCTTGATTTCACGCGAGGGTCTCTAGAAAGTCTAATCGCGTCACCGGGAGCTAATACGCATAAACTTGCAAATTGGACAAAAGTACTCTTAGAGTCATACTCGTTCGCGACAGGTCAGTTTGAGAAAGCTGGAATGCTCCACGAAATAAAACACGATCCAATTGGCATAGGAGTAATGAGGTCAGATCTGGATGACTTAGCTAGAAGTCACGATGTTCAGCTCCTTGACATCGGAGATCCGAGCGTGTTTGCCGCATTGCGACAATATAAGAGAGAAGACGAAGGTCGACAGTCTGCGAAAGCTGGTAGCGATCGCCCATCACCTGATGAATGAGGCAAAGGAGACGGCCAGTGGCGCGACCTCAGCCCGCTAGACATAGGGCAGATTCCTGTAGTTGGTGGCATCGCTCGAGTGGCTGCAACGCGACTAAGTGATCTGTGTTTCGTTTCTTCCCAACCGTCGCGCCACCGCGGACGTAGGGTCAGGAGAAGGCCACGGTCGTCGCAACGAATCGCGAGCGCCGCATGAAAAGAACGCCCAGCCTTAGCCGTCGCGGACTGCTGCGTGGCGCTGTCGTCCTTGCACTGGGCAGTGCCGCGAGCGCGTTGCTGGCCGCTTGCGGCGAGCCGGCGATCAGCGACGACGCCTCCACCCCGTCCGCCGGCCCGGCCGCGCCAACCTCGGCGCCTCGCACCGCCGCCGCGGCAACACAAGCCCCAACACCGCCGACGGCCTCCCCGACTCCGCCGACCGCCACCCGGGTCGACATGCTTCCACGGGCCACCGCCGTTCCGACGACCCCGCCAGCGACCCCTGCGCCATCCCCCACGGCCACGCCGGTTCAGGCGGCTGACATCGTCCTCGCCGATGGCGCCATCACCCTGCCGGGAAGCGTCGTCGCTCGACGCGAGCCGCGCCTGATCGCGGCCGAGTCACATGACCGGGGACAGATCGAGATCTGGCGGTCGGGCGGCTGGCAGACCAACTTCGAGCTCAGCGTGGTCTCCTACGGGGAGATCCTTTCCGGCGGCGTGCCGCGCGACGGCATCCCCCCGATCGACGCGCCCAAGTTCGTCACCGCTGCCGAGGCGGACGAGTGGCTCAATGACCGCGAGCCCGTGGTGGTCTACGCCAACGACGGAGACGTGCGGGCCTACCCGCTCCAAATCCTGACCTGGCACGAAATCGCGAACGACGTGGTCGGCGGACGACCCGTCGCCGTGACCTTCTGCCCGCTGTGCAACTCGGCGTTGGTGTTCGACCGCGAGGTCCTCGGGGCCACCATGCGCTTCGGCGTCTCGGGCAACCTGCGCAACAGCGACCTCATCATGTGGGACGACCTGACGGAAACCTGGTGGCAGCAGCTCACGGGCGAGGCCATCGTGGGCGATCTGGCCGGATACTTTCTCGACCCCCTGCCCGCGCAGCTCATTGGCTACGGGGAATTCAAGGCGTCGTTCCCCAATGGGGTGGTTCTCGGACGCGACACCGGCTTTCGCCGCGACTACGGCCGCAATCCCTACCCCGGCTACGACGCGGCCCGCGGCAGCCCATTTCTGTTCCGTGGAGACCTGGACGACCGGCTGCGGTCCGGGGAGCGGGTGGTGGCCATTGAGCTTGGCGGCGAAGCCGTCGCCTATGCCTTCACCCACCTGCAGAGCGTCGGCGTGGTCAACGACGTGGTCGGCGGCGTGCCGGTTGTCGTGTTCTGGTCACCCGACACGGCCAGCGCGCTCGACGCCCGCTCCATCGCCGACGCCAAGGCCGTGGGATCGGGCGTGGCGTTTGGCCGCGAGGTCGCCGGCCGCACGCTGACCTTCGAGCCTGGGGACGGGGTCTTCACCGACCGCGAAACCAGTTCTACCTGGTCAATCTCCGGCGAGGCGGTGGCGGGGGCCCTGGAGGGCATTCAACTCCCGCCGGTCGTCCACGCCAACCACTTCTGGTTCGCGTGGGCGGCGTTCTACCCGGAAACCCGCCTCGTCAAGTAGAAGGCGCGCCCTCGTGGTGAACGGCTGCCACCTGGCTCTCGACCTACGCCGCTACCGCATGTACCGTGCGCCGCGGCCCTTGCGGTTGTCGGCCGCCACGACCGGCGTCGGCTCGCTACCCTTGCCCTGATGCACACCCTTGGCTTTTGGCTTGTCGTCGGAATCCTCGCCGTCGTCCAGGCCGCCGTTGTCGTCACCGCGCTGCGCATGCGCGTGCGGTCCACGGCGGCCCGCAGCGTCGTCGGCGGCCGGCCGGCCGAGATCTCGTGGACGCTGCTTCCGGCACTGCTGCTCGCGGTGCTGGTTCTGGTGTCATCGCAGGCCCGGTAGAAGCGCAGCGACACCTTGAACGCCTCGGAGAATCCGCTCGCCGTTTGTGTGCGCCGTGCCGGGCAGTGGGCCATGGGCGCCGCGGTGCTCACCATTGGCCTCATCACTTACGGCGCCTGGGTGCGCGTGTCCGGGGCCGGGCTGGGCTGTCCCGACTGGCCGCTGTGCGAAGGCGTGATCGTCCCTGAGCTCGAGGGCGCCACCGCCATTGAGTTCGGTCACCGCGTCTACGCCGGCGTCACCATGCTCGCCACCGCCGTGGCCGCCTGGTACGCCTTCCGCGCCCGCACGCTTGATTCCCTGACCAACCGCCTGCTCCTGTGGGCGCTGGCGGCCATCGTCGCCCAGGCCGGGTTGGGCGGCGCCACCGTGCTCACCGAGTTGCACGGCATGGTGCGGCTGGCCCATCTCACTTTCTCTCTGCTCACCCTGGCCCTGCTGACCATCGGCGCGCTGCACGCGCTGGGTTGGACCCGCGCGGCGCTGCCTGGCGTGCGTCGCACGCGGGCGCTGGTTGTCGCGACCGCCTTCGTGGTGCTGGTGGGAGGCTCCATCGTGGGCACCAACTCCAGCGCCGGCTGCCCCACGCTGCCGCTCTGCGACGGCAGCGTCGGCGCGGAGAACCTGACCCTGCACATGCTGCATCGGGCCGCGGCCTCGGCGCTCCTGCTCACGTTTTTCTTTACCGCCTGGCAGGTCTGGCGGCGCGCGGGACTCGGTCTTCCGTTCACCTTGAGCCTGGCCGCGGGCCTCGTTTCATCCGCGCAATTCGCCGTCGGCGTCACCTCGATCGCCATCGGCCTCTATCCGGAGCTGCGCGTGCTCCATTTGGCGCTCGCCACCCTGCTCTGGTGGGTTGTGGTCATTCATTTCGGTCTGGCGCTCCACCCGTGGCGCCGCTAATGCCCAACCTGGCGCGCCACTTCTTCTCACTCGCCAAGCCCCGCATCGTCCTGCTGCTCGTCGTGACGGCCGCGGCTGGGGCGTGGAAAGCCGCCGCCGGCAGCCCCGAGCCCGCGGTATTGCTGGCCGTCGTGCTCGCCGGCGCCGTGGCCGCCGCCGGGGCCAACGTCATCAACCAGGGGTTGGAGGCTGACATCGACGCCCGGATGCGACGCACCCGCGAACGCGCCGTGGCGTCGCGCCGGGTCGGCCCGACCGCGGCCGTCATTGCCGGCGTGGTGCTGGTGGCGATCGCCGTCGTCGCCCTCGCCATTACCACCAACCTCCTCGCCGGGCTGCTCACGCTCGCCGCGGCCGCGGTCTATGTGCTCGTCTACACCGTCCTCCTCAAGCGCCGTTCGTGGAACAACATCGTGATCGGCGGCGCCGCCGGCGCGTTTCCGCCGCTGATCGGCGCGGCTGCCGTGTCGGGCCACATCGACGCTGTCGGCCTTTACATGTTCGCCTTTGTGTTCTTCTGGACGCCGCCGCACTTCTGGACGCTGTCGCTGGTGCTGCGCGATGACTACGCGGCGGCCAAGATTCCAATGCTGGGGGCCGTTGCCAGTCCTCGCGATACCGCTGTGCAGATCATGCTGTACATCCTGCTGCTCACGGCCCTGGCATGGCTGCCGCTGGCCGCCGGCTACGGCGGGCTGGCGTTCGCCCTGGCGGCGACGCTGCTCGGGGCCTACTGGCTGCGCGCCTCCTGGCCCCTGCGCCACGGCGCCGGCGCCAAGCAGGCGTTGAGCGCCTACAAGTTCTCGCTGGTCTACCTCGCGCTGGTGTTCCTGGTGCTAGCCGTTGAACCGATGCTGCCGTGGTATGCGTAGGCCGGGATCGCCATCGAGCGAGCGTGCGGTCGTCCTCCTCGTTCCCGGTATGGGCTGACTGCCGGCTCACCCCCGCGATCGCGTCGCATACCGGAGCGTAGCCACGATGGGCAGCGCGGCCAGGACGACGGCCGCCGCCGCGTAGAACGGCAGGCCGGCCATGTCCTCGAATTGCCCGGCCAGCCGCCCGCTGCCGGCCGCGCCGGCGGCGACGCCCAGCGAATACACCGCATAGAAGACCCCAAACACCCTTCCGCGGCGCCTGGGGCCGGTGGCTTCCGTGACCAACGCCGCCGCCGCCGGAAATACGAGCCCGTACCCGAGGCCGAAGACCGCCATTCCGATAGCAATCCCGGCGTAGCCGGCGGACGTTCCGACCACGGCCAGCCCGGCGGCTACGCCAAAGAGCCCAACAATCAGAGGAATGAAGCGCCCGATGCGATCGCTCGCGCCGCCGATGGGACTGGCCATCACCAGCATCGACACCAGCGCGTAGATCGCGAAGCTGACGCCGGATCGTGCGGCGGTCTCTCCTTGGTCTTCCAGCACGAGGGGCAGGTGCGTCACCAGGACGCCGACGCCGACGGTGATGGCGAACTGCGCGGCATAGGCCGACCACAGCAATCGGCTGCGCCACAGGGCGGGAAGCGGCTCGGCGTCGCTTGCGCGGGTGCGCGAATCCGGCGGGCGCCATGCCCCGCGCGAGGTGGACGCAAAGATGACGAGCGTGGCGATCACGAAGGCGCCGTCGGCCAGGAAAACGGCGTTTGCGCCCCACGCGTCGCGAAGCAGCCCGGCGGCCGGCGGTCCGATCATGGCCGGGACCGCGATCAGGGCGCCGGCAAGCGCCATCGCCCGCGCTCGCCGCTCGGTCACGGCGCGGTCTCCCAGGATGGCGAATGCCCCCGGCGTGAGCGCGGCCGCCCCGAGGCCGTGAATCGCTCGCGCGGCTAGAAGCTGCTCCGGCGAGCGGACAATCGCGTAGCTGAGCACGGCCAGCGCCGTGATTCCCAGGCCGAGAAGCACTGGAAGTCGACGGCCCCATCGGTCGAGCACGAAACCGGCCGCCAGATTGCCGAAGAGATTCGTGACCGAGTAGGCCGCGACGATTACGCCGACCAACGTGGCCGACGCGCCGAGGTCCCGGGCATGCGGCGCCATGATCGGAAACTGCATGAAGAGATCGAAGAACGCCGCCAGCACCACTATGCGCGCGGCCCAGGTGGCGTAGCGCGTGACGCCCTCGGAGTGGTTATTTGCGGAGTTCGCCTGTGCCACGGAGCGGATTTCCCGAAATCCTTCGACTAGGCAGCGAGTATGGCGAACTCGAGCTTCCGTGCCGACGCCTCCGGGCTCACGCGAGCCGTGGTCCCCCGCCAAACCCGCTTGCTGAGGTCGATAGCACGTCTCCGCTTGCTTCAGCCGCGCGGTTGCGCTGCTAGCCTCTAGTCTAGGTCGAGACTCGGATCCCATCGCCCTCATGGATTTCGCGCACGGGCGGTCGTCGGGACGGGCTTCCTTCAGCCCGCGCGAGTTCGCGCGCGCCCTCGGCGCCACCTTCGCCTATACGCCGCGCGTGATGGCCATGGTGTGGCAAACCAGTCCGGGGCTCACCGCGGGCGTAGCCGGCGTCACGGCGATTCGCGCGCTCATTCCGGCGGCCACGATCTGGCTCACGAAGCTGGTGATCGACGCGGTCGTCGAGGCCATCGCCGTCGGCGGCACCGGCGACTCGGTCAACCGCGTGGTGACGCTGGTCGTACTGCAGCTGGCCCTGGCGTTGGTCGGCACGGCGCTCGATCACGGGGGCAACGCGCTGCAAGCGATGCTGGGCGATCGCTTCTCCAACCGGATCAACATCATGATCCTGGAGAAGGCGGAGACGCTGGATTTGGCCTATTTCGAGGACTCGACGTTCTACGACATGCTGGAGCGCGCCCGCCGCGAGGCCAACATGCGCCCAACCGGGCTCGTCACCAACGTCTTTTCGCTGGCTGGCAGCTTCATCCAGCTGGTGTCGGTGGCGGCGCTGCTGGCGGCGCTCGCGTGGTGGATTCTGCTGGTGGTGGCGGTCACGTCCATCCCCTATCTGGGCGCCGACATGTGGTTCGCCCGCGCGCGCTACCGGATGAACTGGCGGCGCGCGCCCGACGCCCGCCGGCTCTGGTATCTGGGCTACGTGATGACGTCGGACGAAACGGTCAAGGAGGTGCGGCTCTTCGACCTGGGCGGCCATCTGCTGGCGCAGTACCGCCGCACCTTTGCCCGGTTCTACCGCGAGAATCGCAAGCTCACGCTCTCGCGCGAGAGCATCACCTTCGCCCTGGGCATCGTGTCCGCGGGCACGGCGTCGGGGCTGTACATCTTCGTGGCGCTGGCCACCATCGCGGGGCGGCTGACGCTGGGCGACCTCACGCTCTACCACCAGGCGCTGGTGCAGACCCAGGAGCGGCTGCGGCGAATCTTCTCCGGCGTGAACTCGATGTATGAGGCCAACCTGTTTCTGACCAACCTGTTCGACTTCCTGGCCTTCGAGCCGACGATTCGCCCCGATCCGGGGCAACGCCCGGTGCCGCGACCGATTCGCGAGGGGATGGCGTTCCACGACGTCCACTTCAGCTATCCCGGCGTGCGCGATCCGGTGCTGCGCGGCATCGACCTCACCATCAACCGCGGCGAGACCATCGCCCTGGTCGGCGCAAATGGCGCGGGCAAGACCACCATCGTCAAGCTGCTCACCCGCCTCTACGATCCCTCGCGCGGGCGCGTCACGCTGGACGGCGTGGACCTGCGCGAGTACGACGTCAGAAGCGTGCGCAGTCAGATCGGGGTGACGTTTCAGGACTTCGTGCAGTTTCACGCCACCGCCAACGACAACATCGGCTACGGCAACCTGCCGCTCAAGGACGTGCGTTCGCTGGTGGAGTCAGCGGCGCAACGCAGCGGTGCGGCGGAAACCATCGAGGGGCTGCCCGACACCTACGACACCACGCTGGGGCGCTGGTGGGGCGACGGCACCGAGCTTTCCGGCGGCGAGTGGCAGAAGATCGCGCTGGCCCGCGGCTACATGCGCGACGCCCAGTTGCTCATCCTCGACGAGCCCACCGCATCGCTCGACGCGCGCACCGAGTACGAGGTCTTCCAGCGCTTCAGGGAGCTGACCGCCGACCACATGGCGGTGCTGATCTCGCACCGCTTCTCGACCGTGCGGATGGCCGACCGCATCTACGTGATCGAGGACGGGCGGGTGTCCGAGCACGGCACCCACGAGGAGCTGCTGGCCCGCGGCGGAACCTACGCCACCTGGTTCGGCATGCAGGCGTCGGCCTATCGGTAGCGGACCCGCTTCCCAGCGGCCGCAATTACTGCGAAAATGACCAAAATGCGTCGGGGACTCAGCGATGCGCGGGTCGCCGGACGCGACGGAGGGATCGAGTGACGTGTAACCGGCTTGCGCCAGCCAAATGACGCCGGAGCTGATCGGCATTCTGAGCGTGGGCGCGGCCCTGGCGACCCTCAACCTCGCCGTCGCCGCCTGGCTGCGTGCCGACATCCGAGACGTGCGCACCGAACTCCACGCCGTGCGGACCGAGTTGAAGTCCGATATCCACGCCGTGCGGACCGAGTTGACGACTGAAATCCACGCCGTGCGGGCGGAGTTGGGGGCCGAGATTCGTGAATTGCGGACGGACGTGCACGGACTGGACCAACGGACTTCGCGCATTGAAGGCGTGATCGAAGGGCTGTTCGTCGGCATGAATGGGCGCGGGCGCGCGACACCGCGCGGCGCCGGACAGGAAAGCGGCGAGGAAGAAACGTCCTGACGATGGTCGTCGCGCGCTCCTTCGTCTGAGGAGAAAGGCCCCGCGTTGTGGGCGGGGGCGGCGGCTCGTACGATCGCGGTAGCTACTTCCGCGGGAGATGTGTCATGTCTGAGACGACAACGTTGAAAGTGGGCGACGAGGCCCCGGATTTCGAGCTTCCGACGGCCCCCAGGGACGCCGAGCCGTTCAAGCTGAGCGACCATCGCGGGTCGACGGTGGTGATCAACTTCGTGCCAGCCGCGTTCTCGCCGGTATGCAGCGACCAGCTCCCGATCATCCAGGAGAAGCTGGGCGGGCTCGCGGACACGGTGACGGTCGCAATCTCGACGGATAACACGTGGTCGTTGAAGGCCTGGGCCGAGCAGTCGGGCGTGAGCTATCCGGTGCTGAGCGACTTCAATCCGCTCGGAGCCACCGCGAGCGCTTACGGCGTGCTGATCGAGGACATGAACATCGCCAACCGCGTGATCGTCGTGGTCGACGGTGACGGCAAGGTCGCGCACATCGAAACCGCGCCAGAGGTGGCCGAACTGCCCGACTACGACCCCGTGATGGCGTGCCTGTCGGGCTGAGGCCCGGAGGCGGCAGTTGCCGCTGACAATCCCGCCGCGGTTGGCAAGACAAAGTCAGAGGCCACCCTGGGGTGGCCTCTTCCCAGCCGCCGAAGCAACTGGGGGAATTACCCTTAGAGTCTGACTGCCTCCATGGGCTTGTCAATGACTCGGCGGAGGCATCGCCCACGACAGCCCGCCCGGTGCGTCACAATCAGGTCAGCAAGTCCGTGCGAAACGGAGGACGTTTGTGAGATTGCCGAATCCGGTCTTGGCCACGCTGCGCCGAGGCGAAGTGTCCATTGGCTCCTGGCTCAACCTGGCGTCGCCCCTGGCCGCCGAAGTGATGGCGGTGGGCGGCTGCGAGTGGCTGGTGATCGACGCCGAGCATGCGCCCTGGGACCTGGGGATGATCACGGAAGGGCTCCGGGCCATCGAGTCGCAGGGATGCGTGCCGCTCGTGCGTCCCTGGACCAACGACCCAGCGTGCTTCGGGCAGATCCTGGACGCTGGCGCCATGGGCCTGGTCGTCCCGCACGTGAGCACGGTCGAGCAGGCCGAGGCCATTGCCGAGGCCGTGCGCTATCCGCCCCGCGGGCACCGCTCGTCCGGCACCTCGCGCGCCACCATCGACCGCGCCTGGACCGCGCAGGCCAACGACAACCTGATCATCTGCCCCCAAATCGAGGACCTGGAGGGCGTCGCCAACACCCAGGCGATCATGGAGGTCGACGGCATGGACGTGGCCTACATCGGACCGTCCGACCTGGCGCTGTCCATGGGGCTCACCAGTGCCGACATGTTCACGAACCCGGATCACGCGGACGCCATCGCTGGGGTCCTGGCCGGGGCGCAGGCCGCAGGCAAACCGGCCGGCTTGCCCGCGCCGAACGTGGAGCGGGCGCGCCAGCTCATCGCGCAGGGATTCACGATGATCGACTACTCGAGCGACTACCGCATCCTGCAGGCCGCGCTGGTTGAGCAACTCGCCGCGGTGCGGGCCTAGTGGGCGCGGCGGGCGGCGTGAACTACCTCACCAGCGACCAGGTCGCCGTGATGGGCGCGGCGGGCGCCGTGGGATCCAATCTCGTCCAAGCGCTGCTGTCCACCGGCACGGCCAACACCGTCGCCATGTACGACCCATTCGGGCCCGGCCTGGAGGGCGCGGCGGAGGAGATCTACCACTGCGCCTTTCCCGGCGCCGACGTGACCTGGACGACGGACGCGGGCGAGGCGCTGGACGGCGCGGCCTATGTGCTCAGCTCCGGCGGCGCGCCGCGCCGCGAGGGCATGACGCGCGAGGACCTGCTGCGCGGCAACGCGGAGATCGCGGCGCAACTGGGGCAGGACATCAGCCGGCACGCGCCCGAAGCCAAACTGGTGGTGATCGTGTTCAACCCGGCGGACGTCACCGGCCTGGTGACCCTGGTGCACTCGGGGCTGCCGCCCCAGCGCGTGACCACGCTGGCGGCGCTGGACAGCACGCGCTTGCAGACTCGGCTGGCCCAGCACTTCGGCGTGCCGCAGCACCGTGTGGACGGCTGCCGCACCTACGGCGGGCACGGCCAGGAAATGGCGCTCTACAAGGGCGCGATTCAGATCGACGGCGTGCCGCTCAACGACATCGTGAACGGCGGCGCCCAGGCCAACGGCGTGGGATTGGACGCCGACGGCTGGCAGGCGATCCGCGAGCACGTGCTCGGCGGCGGCGCGCGTGTCATCAAGCTCCGGGGACGCTCATCCTTCCAGTCGCCGGCGCACCTCACCGCCATGATGGTGCGGGCGGCGTGCGGCGGCGAGCCGTTCGAGTGGCCGTGCGGCGCGTTCGTGACCGGCGAGCCCTATACCAACGTCATGATGGCCATGCCCACCACGCTCGGTCCGGGCGGCGTTGCCTGGCGACTGCCCGAAGGCGACGCGGACGAACGGGCGGAGCTTGACGCGGCCTATACGCACCTGCAGCACCTGCGCGACGAGACGATCGAGATGGGCCTGATTCCGGCCGTCCCCGATTGGGGCTCGGTGAACCCGCACCTCGCGGGCTGACGCGCGGTCAGCCGTAGGTGCGCATTAGCTCTTCGGGCGTGAGGCGGCCGGCGTTGGTGGCCGAGTAGACGGCCGCTTCGACGCGGCCGTCCGCGTCCAGCACGAATGCGGTGGCCTGGAAGGCGCGGCGGCGCTCGAAACGGTAGGCGCCCACCGCGTCGAGGGCGTCGGGGTAGGCCAACTCGCCCACCAGTGGGAACTCAAGGCCCAGGCGCTCCGTCAGCGCCGCAATGTCCTCACGCGGATCGACGGAGAGTCCCACCACGTCGACGCCGATCGCGTCAAGGGTGTCGAGCAACCAGTTATAGCCGGCCAACTGCCGGCGACAGTGCGATCACCAGTGGCCGCGGTAGAACAGCAACGCCGTGCGCCGATCCCCCAGGTCGTCGGGCACGCGGAATGGCGTGCCGTCGCCGAGCACGCCTTCCAGCGTCGGAAACGCATCGCCGAGGTTTAGCCTGCCCATCGATCAGCCCCCTTTGCCGAAGGTGCCAGTATGACCGACGGCCGCGTTGGCTCCGGTGCCGGGCATCTGGGTCGGTAGGGCCGTCCGCCGTTGGTGGTGAGCCTGTCGAACCACAAACGGATTCGCCGGCCATTACCGACCGGGGCCCCGATTTGACACAATTGGGCGACGACATGCCCGGACCGCCGGGATTTTTCTGGAGACAAACCATGGCAACCCAATCCACGCCTGAGATCGTCGCCTATCTGAAGCCCGTCTGCGGCTGGAGCGCCGGCGTCCGCGCCGTCCTGGACAAGTACGACCTCGGCTACGAGGACAAGGACATCATCAACAGCCCGACGAACTACCACGAGATGGTGATCAAGAGCGGGCAGCCGCTGTCGCCGTGCGTGGTGGTTGACGGCCGCATGCTGGCCGACGTCAGCGGCGAAGAAGTCGAGGCCTGGCTGGCCGACAAGGGCTACATCGCCAAGAACAACCTGCCCACGCCGGTCCCCATCGACCGCGCCTGCGCCGACGAGGTCCACGCCGCCAACGTCACGTTCGAGGACCTGTAGCGCCGGACGCTCAGCCGGATCCGCCGCCGTGGGGCCGGCTCTCAGCCCCGCAACTCCGCGCCCAGCCGGTGCTGGAGGGCGCGAACTACCCGGTTGTGCGCCCTGTCCGCTTCCTTGTCCGTGAGCGTCCGGTCCGGGGCGGCATAGCTGAGCGCGTAGGCCAGGCTGCGCTTGCCGGCGGCAATCTGCTCGCCGCGGTACTCGTCGAACATGCGCACCGAGGCCAATAGCGGACGCCCCGCGCGCTGGATCGTCTCCAGCACCTCCGCTTGGGCCACGCCCTCGTCGACGACGACCGCCAGGTCACGCAGCGCGGCGGGATACTCCGACCACGCCGCGAACGACGGCGGGCCGGCCGAGGCTGCGCGCAGCGCGCCCACGTCCACCAGCAGGGCCCAGGCGCGTTCGTCCAGGCCATAGGCCGCGGCCACCTCGGGCTCGATGGCGCCATATGCGGCCAGCGCCCGACCGGCTTGCGTCGCTGCCGCCGCCTGCCCCGCCGCGAACGTCGGGTGCTCGACCTCCTCGTGGCTGACCGTGGACAGGTCAACGCCTGATCGCGCCAGCACTTCGTCCACGATGCCGCGAACGAATGGAAGCTCGACGGACGCGGTTTCGTCCCAGCGCGCGGCGCTCAGGCGCTCGCCGAACACAGCTGTGAGCAGCAGCGGCTCCTCCGGCAGATCGTCCTGGCGCGGCAGGAATGTCGGCTGGCACTCGAAGAGGAGCAGATCTCGGTCGGTGTGTCGGCGGTTGGCGCGCAGGGTTTCCAGCATCGTCGACAGGCCGGTAAGCCGAAGGGTCGACTCATCGGACGACAGCGGATTGCGAATCGCCAGCGGCGCTCGGTGCAGCGGCAGCAGCCGGTCGGTGAGCGCGCGCCCGGCGTCGTTCATCGCGGAACAGTGAACCGTTTCCCAGGTTTCGGGGTCGCCCAGCGGCGTTTCCGGATCGGCGTCCAGCAGGTCCGGCGACACCAGCCGCGCCAGGCGGGCCTCGCTGGTCAGCGCATAGGTCACGCACTCGGTGAATCCAAGGCCGACCATCACGTCCCGCAGCTCGTCGTCGCGCGGGTCGAGCTCGCCGGGCACCACGTCCGTCACGCCTCCGGTGGGCAGCGTATTCGGGATGCGGTCATAGCCGAGCAGGCGCGCCACCTCTTCCACCACGTCGGCTGGCGTCGTGACGTCGCGGCGCCAGAACGGCGGCTGCACGTGCAACACGTCGTCGGTCTCGGTCACGGCGAAGGCCAGCGCCTCGAGCGCGCGCCGCACCTCGGCGCGCTCGTAGGCCAGGCCCATCAGGCGCTCGATGCGCTCGAACCCGAGCGAAACCGGCTCGGGCTGGCTGGGCGCCGGGTAGGCGTCGGCCGAAAGGAACTCCCCGCGTCCCGCGCCGATCGTCTCGATGATCTGCACGCAGCGTCGCAGCGCCGGTTCGGTGAGCTCCGGCGGCAGGCCCTTCTCGAACCGGCGCGACGCCTCGCTGCGCAGCGCCAGCCGGTGCGCCGTGCGGCGAATGCTCACGGGGTCGAAGGTTGCCGATTCCAGCAGCACCGTCGACGTGGCGTCGGTGACCTCGGTGGCCAGTCCGCCCATCACGCCGGCCAGTGCCACCGGGCCCTCGCCGTCCACGATGCAGAGCGTTTCGCCGGTCAGCTCGCGGTTCTGGCCGTCCAGCGTCACCAGCCGCTCGCCGGGCCTGGCCGTGCGAACGCCGATCATGCCTCCGCGGATGGTGTCCCAGTCGAAGGCGTGCAGCGGCTGCCCGGTTTCCAGCATCACGTAGTTGGTCACGTCCACGATCGTGTTGATCGGCCGCATGCCCGCCAGCTCCAGCCGCTTGCGCAGCCAGGCCGGAGACTCGTCCACCTCCACGTCGCGGATGAACGCCGCCGAATAGCGGGCGCAGAGCGCCGGATCGTCGATCTCCAGGTGCACCGACGGCCATGCATCGCCGTCACTCGCCCGAGCGTCGGGGATCGGCGATTTGACCTCGGTACCAAAGAGCGCGGCGGCCTCGCGCGCGATGCCCAGCACCGAGAGGGCGTCCGGGCGGTTGGCCTTGAGCTCGAATTCGATCACCTCGTCGCCGAGGACCTCGGTCAAGGGCCGGCCGACCGGGGCGTCGGGCTCGAGAATCAGGATGCCCTCGTGGTCGTCGCTCAGCCCCAACTCCCGGTTGGAGCACAACATGCCGCGTGAGACCACGCCGCGAATCTTGGTTGGCTTCAGCTCCTTGAGACGCGGCTCGTCGGAGTAGGCGTCCCACAGCCGCGCGCCCTCGTGCGCGAAGGCGATCCTGTCACCGACGCCGAAGTTCCACGCGCCGCACACAACTTGGATCTCGTCGGCGCCGGTGGTCACCGTCGGCAGGTTGAGCCGATCAGCGTTCGGATGCGGGTCGATGCGCACGACCTCGCCCACCACCACGCGGTCCCAGTGCTCGCCGGTGCGATGAATCTCGGCGACCTCGAAACCGGCGTCGGTCAGCCGCCGCGCGACCTCGTCAACCGGCGCGCTTATGCCCGATAGCTCGCACAGCCATTCGTAGGGCACTCGCATGGGCTAGTGGAACTGCCTGAGGAATCGCAGGTCGTTGCGGTAGAAGCTGCGGATGTCGGTCACGCCGTATTTCAGCATGGCGATCCGCTCCACGCCCATGCCGAAGGCGAAGCCCTGGTACACCTCGGGGTCATAGCCCACGTTCGCCAGCACCGTGGGGTGCACCATGCCGGCGCCGAGGATCTCGATCCAGCCGCTGCCCCCGCAGACCGAGCAGCCGTCGCCGCCGCAGGCGTGGCACGACATGTCAGCCTCGGCGCTTGGTTCGGTGAAGGGGAAGTAGCTGGGGCGAATTCGCAGGTCGCGATCGGGGCCGAACATCGCCCGTACGACGTGGGTGAGGGTGCCGCGCAGATCCGCCATGGTGATGTACTCGTCCACCGCAAGCCCTTCGACCTGCATGAACTCAGACTCATTCTTGGCGGAGCGGTCTTCGTAGCGATAGACCTTGCCCGGCACGATCACGCGCACCGGCGGTCGCACCTGCTCCATCACGCGCGCCTGCACCGGCGAGGTGTGAGTCCGCAGCAGCAAATCGCCGGGGCGCGCTTGTTGCTGGAGGTGGAAGGTGTCCCACATGTCGCGCGCCGGGTGGTCGGCGGGAATGTTGAGCAGCTCGAAGTTGTATCGGTCCCACTCCACTTCCGGTCCGCTGACGGCGCGGAAGCCCAGCGGCGCAAGCACCGCGCGAATCTCACGCAGCGTGCGCGTTAGCGGATGCAACCGGCCCAGGCGCACCGGATATCCGGGCATGGTGACGTCGGCGCCAGTCGCGTTCGACTGGCGGCTCAGGCTCTCGCGATGAGCGGCAAGTGCTTCCTCCAGCGCCTGCCGCGCGGCGTTGGCGGCCTGCCCCGCGGCCCGACGATCCTCCGGGGCCAGCTCGCGGATCGACCGCAGGATGCCGGTGAGCGCGCTGCGCCGTCCCAGGTGCGCCACGCGCCACGCCTCGAGCGCCGCATCGGAGCCGGCTTGCGCCAGCTCGGCCTGCGCCGCGGCCAGCAACTCGTCAATCCGCTCGCGCACCGGGGTCCTTATTCGTGGAATTGGCGGCGCGCTGCCGCGCGGCCTCGAACAGGATAACGGCGGCCGCGGCGGCCGCGTTGAGCGATTCCACCTCACGCTGCATCGGTACGCGGACCGCAGCGCGGCTCGCGGCGCGCCAGTCGGGCGAAACACCCGCCGATTCGGCGCCCACGATCAGGCCGCAGGGGACAGTCCAATCGATGTCGTGGTAGGCCAGATCGGCGTCGGCGCTCGCCGTGTACATGTCGACATCGGGGGCGACCGACTCAAAGTCCGCCGGTTCGGGCGCTTTCCGAATGGGCACGCGAAGCTGACCGCCCGCGCCCGCCCGCATGGCCTTGGGGCTGTAGGCATCCGCCGTGCCGGGGGTGCAGATCACGCCCGTCGCGCCCGCAGCGGCGGCGCTGCGGACCATGGCGCCGACGTTTCCCGGATCTTGCACCCCGTCAAGCACTAGGAGCAGCGCGGGCCCGGGGGGCGGCGGCGGGTCGGGCGTGGCGATTACGGCGAGAATCCCTTGCGGCGTCTCCGTGTCGGCGACGGCGTTGAATACCCCGTCGGTGCAGCGGCGCACGGAAATCCCCCGCGCTGCGGCCTCGTCGACAGCTGCCGCGGCGGCCGGTGATGGGTCCTTCACGCACAGCACTGACTCAACCACGCCCGCATGCAACGCCTCGGCCACGAGCTTCGGCCCCTCGACGACCGTGTGACCGGCGCGGCGGCGCGCGCTCGCGCGCTGAAGCGAACGCACATGGGCAACCGCCGGGTTGCGGGCACTGCGGATGAGCGGCGCCGGAGCCACGGCCCCACCGCGCCTAGGCGGCGGCTTGCGCCGCCTTCACCAGGTCTTCGAAGGCCTCGGGCTCGTTGAGGGCCAGGTCCGCCAGCACCTTGCGGTCGAGGTCAATGTTGGCCCGCCGCAGGCCGTGCATGAACTGGCTGTAGGTCATGCCCAGCGCGCGAGCGCGAGCGTTGATGCGCAGGATCCAGCCGCGCCGCATGTCGCGGCGCCGGGTGCGCCGGTGGGCGTAGGCATATTGCCGCGCGTGCATCAGGTCTTCGTGGGCGGCCTTGAACTGACGGCTGCGTGCGCCCTTGTGACCGCGCACCGCCTTGAGAACGCGGCGGCGGCGCTTGCGACTCGCGACGCTGCGCTTGACTCGTGCCATCGACGATCCGTCCTACCCGGCGAGCAGGCGCTTGGCCTGCTTGAGCTGACCGCCGGTGATGGGCTGCTCGTGCCCCTTGGCGCGCCGCGCGCGGCGGCTCTTCTTGCGCCGCAGCGTCTGCGCCGTGCTCTTGGCGCACGTCACCTTGCCGTTGGCGGTTTTGCGCAGCCGCTTAACGGCGGCTTTTCGTGTTTTGAGTTTTGGCATAGGACAACAAAACCGCGGCGCTGCACGCCGCGATGCTTCAGGGTAGCACGGCCCGACCCGAACCTTCCGCGTCGCTCGGTAGTGGGTAGTGGGTCATTTTGAGTTGTGAGCCGTGTGTCCAGAAATTATTGACAGCCGATCCGGGCGTCGGCCATAGTGCCGACACCGCCAAGGGAGTGGAACCCATGAAGCAGGACTTTAGCCAACTGGCGCGGGCGCTGGTCGAAGAGGCCACGCGCGAGGACGAGGACGAGCCGGTCGAAGAGACGCCAAAGGCCGTCGCGGGGCGCAAGGGCGGCCAGGCCCGCGCTGCGGCCCTGAGCGCCTCGGAGCGGTCCGCCATTGCGGCCAAGGGCGGGGAGGCCCGCTGGGCCGCCAGCTCGGAGTAGGCCGCCATGCAGCCGTCGGCCAATGCGCTGTACTACGGCGACTGCCTCGACTGGATGGGCCAGTGGGACGACCAGTCGGTTGACCTGATCTATCTGGACCCGCCGTTCAACTCGCAGTCGTCCTACAACATCCTCTTCGGCAAGACGCCGGGCGGCGCCCAGTTCCGAGCCTTTGACGATACGTGGCATTGGGACCATGAGGCCGCCGACCGGCTCGCGGCGTACCGGGCGGCCATTGCCCGGCCCGCGCACGCCGCCATCGTTGGCCTGGAGACCGTTCTAGGACCGTCGGGGATGCTGTCATATCTCACCTATATGGCCGAACGGCTGGAGCACTGCCACCGGCTGCTGAAGCCGACGGGTAGTATCTATTTGCACTGTGACCCGACGGCAAGTCACTATCTAAAGATAATCCTAGACTCGATATGGGGGGGGGTAATTTTAGGAATGAAGTTATATGGCACTACTATAATAAGTATGCTGCGGGAACACATGCCTTTGGCCGCAATTATGACCAAATCTTATTCTATGCAAGGTCGAAGGGCGCGACATTCCATCCGCAACGAGAAAAACGAGACAAGCCGCGTCGCCAATTAGTGCGTGAGAACGTCGGCGGCGTGCTCAAGAACAAGCGCGGGCCTGATGGCAAGGTCACCTATCGAACCGCGACGCATCGCAAGGTGGATGCGGTCTGGTCAATGCCCACACTGGTGCCGGCCTCGCGCGAACGGCTGGGATACGCCACCCAAAAGCCTGTCGCGCTTCTGCGGCGCATTCTGGCGGCCTCCAGCAATCCGGGTGACGTGGTGCTTGACCCCTTCTGCGGCTGTGGGACTACCGTTGCCGCCGCCCAGGAACTCAATCGCCAGTGGATCGGCGTGGACATTTCGGCCTTTGCCATTGACGTGATCCGCAAGCGACTGGGCGATCCGGCCATCCCCGCCTACGGCATTCCCTTCGACGTGGCGGGCGCCGCCAAGCTGGCGCGTGAGCGCCCGTTCGCGTTCGAGACGTGGGCCGTGACGCGCCTCAACGGCTTTGTGCCGAATACCAAGCAGGTCGCGGATGGCGGCGTGGACGGGCGCGGCACCGTGTGGGAGCAACCGGAGGCCGACGTGACGCGGCTGGCGCTCGCGCAGGTCAAGGGCGGCGCGTTCAGTTTGAGCGGGCTGCGAGACTTTGGCCGCGTGATTGACCGGGACCGAGCGGCCTTGGGCTGCTACGTCACGCTGGACCGCGTGGACACGCACGCCGCCCGTTCGGAGACGGCTGGCATGGGGCATATCCGCATTGACGGCATGGCCTACCCACGGCTCCAACGTTGGTCGATGGCCGACTATTTCGACGACCGCTCGCCCCTGCTGCCGCTCATGGCGGACCCCTACACCGGCAAGCCATTACAGGCCCGTTTGATTTGACACTGGCCCCAGGATAATTCATAATAACCTATACAGCTTAGCACTAGGTCTTAGGTCATATGCACCGGCTCACCCGCGAGCAACGCGCGCAGATTCTCAACATGCAGATCGAGGGCGTCTCCATCCGCGCGACGTGCCGCCTCACGGGCCGCTCCAAGGGCGCGGTCACCCGGCTGATCGTCGAAGCGGGCCAGGCGTGCGCCGAGGCCCACGGGGCGCTGGTGCGCGACCTACGGTGCGAGCAGGTCCAGGTGGACGAGCTGTGGGCCTACGTGGGCATGAAGCAGAAGCGCGTCCCCGCCGAGCGCAAGGGTGAGTTTGGCATCGGCGACGTGTGGACGTTCACCAGCATCGACCCGAAGACCAAGCTGGTCCCCACGTGGCTGATTGGCCGACGCGACGCCACGACGGCGCGACAGTTTCTGGTGGACCTGGGGCGGCGGATTCAGGGCCGGTTCCAGCTCACCAGCGACGGCGCGAGCTTCTACCGCGAGGCCGCCGCCGAGGCGTTCGGCGCGGCCATCGACTACGCGCAGCTCGTCAAGCTGTACAGCGCCGCGTCAGACGGTGAGCGACAGTACAGCCCGCCCGTGTGCGTGGCGGCGCGACCGGAGCCGGTCACGGGCAATCCCGACCCCGAGCACATCAGCACCTCGCATGTCGAACGGCAGAACCTGAACATCCGCATGGGCCTACGCCGGTTCACCCGCCTGACGAACGCGTTCTCCAAGAAGGTCTACAACTTGAGCTGCGCGACGGCGCTCTACTTCTTCCACCACAACTACGTGCGCCCGCACGGCACGCTCACCAAGCAGGCGAACGGGCGGCCCACAACGCCAGCCATGGCCGCGGGGCTCGCCTCGAAGCCGTGGACGATGGCCGACATCGTGGAGCTGATCGAGGAACGCGAGGAATCGGCCAAGGACGTGGGCGCCCGCCGCAAGGATCGGCGGAGCTAGCGCGTCAGGGTGTAGGGAGGGTACGGCACGCGCCGCAGCGCCCCCGCGAGATTCCGGCGGGTGAGCGACTCGTGCAGTTCCTCGCAGCGGGTGTGTGTCTGCTCGTAGTCCTCGATGAGCGCCCGGAGTCCCTCCAGGGCCGTCAGTGTCGCCATGTCAAGGTGCAGCCCGGTGTCGATGTTGAGACCCAGATGCTTCAACATCGTCTTGATCTTCGTAAAGCGATTGTTGAGGGCTTCGAGGCACGCCAGTGATTCCTGGTACGCATCCAGGACCTCACGGTCGTCTCGCTGGCGTTCCTCTGGCGTCATGCCCCTAGGACCGAATCAGGTCGCGATAGCCGAGATTATCGAGGCGAATCTTCAGATCGCGCTTGCGGCGAAGGGCGTCGTGAAGTTCGGTCAAGCGACGCGGGGTCTCCGATATCGCCTCGACCGCGCGACTCGACAGCGACGACAGTTCCGCCAGTAGGGATGCCTCCCTGGACGATGTATGGTCGCTGTCACTCTCTTTGAGCAGGGCATCGATTTTGGCCAACGTCTGCGCCGCGTCGCGGACGCCGGACGAGAGACACGCGATATCCTCGCGGGACTGCTTGTAGTTCTGAAGCAGGCAGCCCAGAGTCTCGGCGCGTTCGGTGCCCGTCATGCCCCCATCCTACCGCAACTCAAAATGACCCACTACCCGGTAGTGGGTCACTTGGAGTCCGTCATTCCCGCGAAGCCTGTCCGCGCGAAGGCGGGGAGCGGGAACCCATCCGCGCACGGCAACGAACGAATCGAGGTGCCCGCCGGTGTTGGGTCGCCGTGCAGCGCTCAGATGTCTAAGTCGCCCACCACCAGACGCCCAGGCTTCAGCTCGCCTCGCAGAACGGCAGCCCGAGCTCGTCGGTGTCACTGTTTTTAGTGGGCAATCCCAGAGGGATGCACCCCGTGAATTGGTTGCCATCGCCGAGATGCACCAGGGCTAGATTGGCGAGGTCACCCAACTCAGATGGAATCTCCCCACTGAGTTGGTTGCGGCCGAGGTAAAGGAGTTCCAGGTTGGCGAGACGGCCCAACTCGGACGGAATCGGTCCGCTCAACTGGTTCGACCGCAGATTCAGCCGCTTGAGATTGACGAGGCGGCCCAACTCCGACGGAATCGCTCCACTGAGTTGGTTGTCATTAAGGGACAACGAACTCAAATTGGCGAGACTTCCCAAGTCAGGCGAAACCTCCCCACCGAGCTGGTTGGCATTGAGGCCTAATGACTTCAAATTGGCGAGAGTCCCAAATTCAGGCGGAATCTCCCCACTGATTCGATTGCGGCCGAGGTAAAAGAGTTCCAGGTTGGCGAGGCGGCCCAGCTCGGACGGAAGCGGTCCGCTCAACTGGTTCGACCGCATGTCCAGCAGCTGGAGATTGGCGAGGCGGCCCAGCTCAGGTGGGATCTCCCCACTGAGTTGGTTCCCGTGGAGGAGGAGCCTTCGCAGGTTCACGAGGTTTCCGAGCTCAGGCGGGATCGCCCCGCTCAGCTGGTTCTCACCGAGGTCCATCGCCTGCAGATTGATGAGGCCGCCAAGTTCTGGCGGAATTTCTCCGCTGAGTTTGTTCCACCGGAGATCCAGACGTTCAAGATTGGCGAGGCGACCCAGTTCCGACGGGATCACTCCAACTAGCAGGTTGTTGTCGAGCCGCAGTTCCGTGACGTGGCCGGCGGCATTCGTAAAGACGCCGTGCCAGCGACCAAGCGGCGCGTCGGTCGCCCAGTTGCGATTGGCGCGCCAATTCGCTCCGTCGGTCGCGCGGTAGAGCTCAATAAGCGCGGCTTTGTCCATTGGGGATGCGGGGGGAGCGATCAGGGCACCGCACTCCAGCAGTAAGTGTTTGGCGATATCGTCGCGAGATAGACCGTCTAACGCCTCGGGGACGCACCCCGTGCTGCCGTCGGTCGTGTGGTAGAGCGCGATCTGCACCTCACGGTGGACGGGCGAGGCGGCCGCGCGGGCTGCACCCCCGCAGAGCGGCAACCCGAGTTCCGCGACATCGCCGCGCCCAACAGCGCCTAAGGCTACGGGAATGCAGCCCGTGAAGTGATTGCTTCCGGCAAGCCACAGCTCTTGCAGGTTGGCGAGGCGGCCAAGCTCCGGCGGGAGCGGCGAACTGAGCTGGTTCTCTCGGAGCGACAGCAATGTCAGGTTGGAGAGGGCCCCCAACTCGGGCGGAATTTTCCCAGTTAGCCGGTTGTCACTCAGCCGCAACTCTCGCAGGTTGCTCAGACGGCCCAGTTCCGGCGGGATCGACCCGCTCAGCTGGTTCTTCGAAAAATCTAGCTCGCGGAGCATGGACCGGCGTCCCAGACGGGGTGGGATCGATCCAGCTAGCTGATTGCTATCGAATTCGAGCTTTTCGATCAGGAAGAGGCGTCCAAGCGAGGACGGTATTCCCCCACGCAGCCGGTTCCTGCTGAGCCCCAGGTGTTTCAGCCTGCCGAGGCCGCCGAGCTCCGACGGAATCTCACCCGTTAGTTGGTTGTCACTAAGCAACAGGTATTCCAGGCTCGAGAGGAGTCCCAACTCCGGAGGGATCTCGCCACGCAATCGGTTGTACGCGAGGACGAGGCTGGTGACCTTGCCGTAACGGTCCGTGTGGACGCCGTACCAGTCGCTGAGCGGCTCCCCGCTCAGCCAATTGGCGTTGTTATTCCAGTTGGGTCCGTCGGTCGCGTGGAAGAGCGCCACCAGGGCGGCCCGATCAGGCCCGGCGGAACCCAGCGTCGGTGCCGAGTCAGCCGCCTCTCGCGTGTCGACGGGCGCGTCGCACGTGGCCGCCATGAGCGCCATTGCCAAAAGGAGTGCGAGCGCGGCGGCACGGTGGGTCATGGGTGCGGCAACTACGGCTTGCAATCACCTCGCTTGAGGCATGGTACTTAACGACCTCATCGACCGATAGATGTCACCCAGTTCGGTCGGAATCTATGCGCTGGGCATCAGTCGTTTTGGCCAAGCCTCCGGGTTGAATCGCCTGGCGGATCCGTCGCCGATTTCCACCGTCAATCCCGACAAGAGTGGCGGATCTGGCCTCGCCCACGACTCGTCTGGCGGGCACCAAGCGATTCAGCCGCCGGAAGCGGAGGCCGGGTCGGCCGCTGCGCCCTCACGCGCGACTATTTCCCCTTCAGCACGCCTCGTGCACGTTGCGAGGGTTGCGGACGTTCGCGCGAATCGGAGCGCGGCGGCCCGGATGGTCATTGCCAGGGCCTCCCACGTTGCCCACTGCACATCGCTCTGACTGCTCGGCCTTACCTCTCCCCACAGAGTGGCAGACCAAGCTTGTCGAGGTCGCTGTCGGGTACATCGCGCAATCGCTCGGGGATGCAGTCCGTGAACTGGTTGTACGCGAGCTCGAGCGACCGCAGATTCGAGAGCCGTCCGAGCTCGGGCGGAATCGATCCGCTGAGATGGTTGCGGTCCAGCCGCAGGTGCACCAGCCGGCCGAGGTTGCCGAAGTCGGACGGAATCGGCCCGTGCAGCCGGTTCCCCGCGAGAACCAGCACGCGCAGGCTGGAGAGCCGGCCGAGTTCGCGCGGGACCGGTCCGCTGAGTTGATTCTCCGCGAGCGCCAGCGCCGTCACGCGACCGCTGACATCCGTGATGACCCCGGTCCATTCGCCGAGGGGCGCCCCGCTGAGCCAGTTGGTGCTGTGCACCCAGTTCGGTCCATCGGTCGCGCGATAGAGCGCGACCAGTGCCGCTCGGTCGGTGGCGATGGCGACCCGCAGTCCCCCGGCCGACGCCGGATCCGCGACCACGCAGAACGGCAGACTGAGTTCTTCGAGATCACTGCGCGGCAGCTCGGCCAAGGTCGCGGGGATGCATTCAGTGAACCGGTTGCCACCGGCGAGACGCAGCAGCGTCAGATTGGTGAGGCGACCGAGTTCGGAAGGAATGGCTCCCCGCAGCTGGTTGTCACTCAGCCACAGCTCGTCCAAGTCGGCCAGGCGGCCGAGCTCGGAAGGGATCGCCCCGCTGAGCTGGTTGTCGCTGAGGTCCAGCCCAACCAGGCTTGAAAGACGGCCCAATTCGGGCGGCAGCGTTCCGCTGAAACCGTTGTCCCTGAGGTTGAGGCGTATCAGATTCGCCAGCTGGCCCAGTTCGGGTGGGATCGGCCCGCTGAGCCGGTTGGAACCGAGGTCCAACCCGTACAGCTCGGTGAGTTGACCCAATTCGGGCGGGATCGGCCCGCTCAACCGGTTGCCGAATAGGGCCAGCTCTTGCAGGTTGCTCAAGCGGCCCAGCTCTGGCGGGATCAGCCCGTCCAGCAGGTTCCCACGCAGATCCAAGAGTTCCAGGTTGGCGAGTTGGCCCAACGCCGGCGGAATCGTCCCGCTCAGCTGGTTGTCCCGCAGGACCAGCCCTGCCAGTCTCGAGAGTCGACCCAATTCGGGCGGGATCGGCCCGCGTAGTTGGTTCCCCCGGAAATCCAACAGTTCCAGGTTGACGAGTTGGCCCAACGCAGCCGGGATCGCGCCGCTCAACCGGTTGAAACGGACCTCCAGCCGTCGCAGCCGGAAGAGATCGCCCAATTCCGGCGGGATCGCCCCACTGAGCTGGTTCCCAGAGAGCCACAGCGCCACCAGCCTGTCGAGGCGGCCCAGCGCAGCCGGTAGTTCCCCGATCAACTGGTTGTCATCGAGCGCCAGCCGCGTGACGCGGCCCGTTCGATCCGTGGTGACGCCACTCCAATCACCGAGCGGCGCGTCGCTCAGCCAGTTGGCGCTGTTGTTCCAGTTCGGTCCGTCCGTCGCGTGGTAGAGCGCCACGAGCACTTCCCGGTCAAGGCTGGAGGTGGGTCCGCCGGTCCGCATCGCCGTCGCGTCGGGCATCGCAGTCGGTGTTAGCGCGACCGGCGCGGTCGGGATTGGGTCCGGTGTCGGAGCGGGCGAGACTTTCGGCGCCGCGGTGGGGTCGGGCGTTTGAATTGGCGTGGACGGCTGGGCCGGAGTCGTCGCCGGCGCCGCGTCCGCGGTCGCAAACGCATCGGCGGGGGCGTCGCACGCGAGCGTCAGGAGCGCGAAAGCGAGCAGGACCATGAGCGCGACGGCGCGGATGGTCACGGGCAGGATCTCGCCAAGCGGCAATCGCGCGGCTTTGTCGTGCACCGTGCGGCCCGTGAACACCAGTCGGATCGCGTCCAGCATGGCCCGTGCCCGCACGCCGGACAACCACGGGCGGGGCGGCTCTGGATTTGAACTCGGCGCCGAAACCCGGATCGAAGGCCCGGCACTCGCTGACGGCCGCCCCGGTCGAAAGCATGCGCCACGGCGATATCGAGATCGAGGCGTTTCTCAATCGGGCCGACCACCTCATCACCTGCCAGCTGGAGGCGCACGGGTGGTCCGCGGCGAAGGGCATTCCGCGCTACCGCCGGCCGCCGTCACTGGGCAACGTGCTCCTGCGCGAGCTTGACGCGCGCCAGGACGGCAGCGCGTCCATGCCACGTAGGAAGCGGTCTTGTCGCGTCTGGGGCGGCTCCTCCGCCCATACTCCACGTTGGCAAATGAACGCTGCGGGTGCATCACCGCCTCACCGGATCTTTGTCACGTCTGAGCACAGAATCCGCGGGCGAGCCGCCACCCCGGATCAAGTCAGAGCGTTCTTAGGGGTTGGGCACCTCGAAGAGAAGGCCCTCGATGTCGATTTCCAGGTCTATCAATCCCGGGTCGATGTCGAACACCACGGCAACCGTGATCGCCTGTCCGCCTGGAACGGCCTCGAGCAGGAACAGCGGGCGGCCTTCCGTGGCCATGCCGAAGAGCGCATCGAGGCCCGGCGAGTCCACGGCAATATCGTTGCCGTCCGGTTCGACTAAGGAGATGTTCGCATTGGAGACGACGATGTTTCCGCTGTCGTTGGTGTTGCTGAACGTGATGGTCACGACCAGAAACATGCCGCTCTTGGGACGGAACGCTGAGCCGTGAACCTGCGCCAACTCCTCGAACCGCTGCACCGAAACCAGCGACACCTCCAGCCCGTCTTCCCTAAGCAGCGTGTCGCCCACCGTGGGAAGGCCGGTGCGCGATACGGCGGTTTGCACCAGGGGTCCAGACGTGGCTTCAGCCGTGACCTCGGCCTCAGTCTCAGTCTCGGCTGCATCCTCGCTAGTCTCGCAGAGCGCCAGCCCGAGTTCGGCAAGGTCGGGGATTTCGACATCCCGCAGCCCCGATGGGATGCAGCCGGAGAACTGGTTGCCATCGCCGAGCCACAGCGTGTCCAGGCTGGCAAGGCCGCTCAACTCAGGCGGAATCGCTCCCTGCAACTGGTTGCCATAAAGCACCAAATCTTCGAGTTTCGATAGGCGACCCAACTCGGGAGGGATGGACCCACTGAGCTGATTCCCTGAGAGATCCAGGTACCTCAGGTTGGCGAGGTCGCCCAGCTCCCGCGGAATTGCTCCACCCAGCTGGTTCCCGCCGAGCCATAGCACTATCAGCTTGGCCAGGTTTCCCAACTCGGGCGGGATTGCCCCACCGAGCCGGTTCAACCCGAGGTGAAGGTCTCTCAACTGGGAGAGATCGCCCAGCTCGGGAGGAATTTCTCCACGCAACTGATTAATGCTCAGGTCCAGATAGTGCAGGTTGGACAGGCCGCCCAGCCCGAAAGGGATGGCCCCACTGAGTTGGTTCTCGTAGAGATGCAGCGTTTCCAGGTTGGCCAGGCGGCCCAACGTCGCCGGGAGTTCTCCACGCAACTGGTTGTTCCCGAGGTCCAGCTGCGTGACGTGGCCCATGTCGTCCGTCGAGACGCCATACCAGTCGCCGAGCGGCGCGTCGCTCAGCCAGTTGGAGTTGTTCAACCAGTTCGGTCCGTCAGTTGCTTCGTAGAGCGCCACCAGCACCTCTCGGTCTGGGCTAGGACCGGGCGTGGCGGTCGACGTAGCGGTCACGGTCGGGGTTGGGTCCGGTGTCGCCGTAGGGGTCGGGTTGGGTGTCGGGCTGGGGTCCACCGGCACGACCTTGACCACGACGACGGTAGACGCGGAAGGCTCGGGCGGCTTGCCACAGATTGGCAGCCGAAGCACGGACAAGTCGGACGGCTGTCCATCCAAACTGTGACGTTCCAGCTCGCTGGGGATGCACCCCGTGAATTGATTGCCCCCGGAGAGAATCAGCCACCGCAGATTGGCAAGGCCACCCAGTTCGGAAGGGATTTCTCCACTGAGCCGGTTGTCACTGAGCCAAAGTGACTCCAATTTGGAGAGACGTCCCAGCTCAGGCGGGATCGCCCCTTCCAACAGGTTCTTACTCAGGTCCAACCGCTGCAGATCGGCGAGGCTGCCGAGTTCGGAGGGGATGGCGCCGCTCAGTTGATTGTCAGAGAGATGCAGCGACGCCAGCTTGGAGAGGTTGCCCAGCTCGGATGGGATCGAGCCGGTGAGCTGATTCGCAAAGAGCCACAGCGACCACAGATTGCCGAGGTTTCCCAGCTCCGGGGGGATCCGGCCGCTCAACTGGTTGTCGCTGAGCACCAGCGACGCCAGGTTGGAAAGCTGGCCGAGCGCCGAGGGGATCGCCCCGGTGAGCTGATTCCGGTTGAGAAGAAGCTGCTCCAAGCTGGAAAGACTGCCCAACTCCGGAGGAATCTCCCCGCTGAGCGCATTCGCGGCCAGCCACAGCTCTTTCAGGTTGGAGAGGTTGCCCAATTCGGGCGGAATGGCCCCGGTGAGCTGGTTCCCGTGCATGTGCAGCACTTCCAGGCTCGCGAGAAGCCCAAGCTCGGCGGGAATCGCGCCGCTGAGCTCGTTGCTATTGAGCAGAAGCTCCTCAAGGTTGGCGAGGCGGCCCACCTCGGCAGGAATGGCCCCACTCAACTCGTTGCCCTTGAGCCGAAGCTGTTTGAGCTCGGCCAGGCTGCCGAGCTCGGGTGGCAACTCGCCGCGCAACTGGTTGTCGCTGAGCCACAGCGCGGTAACCCGACCGGCAGCGTCCGCCCAGACGCCATACCACTGCGAGAGCGGCTCCTGACTGAGCCAGTCGCGGCTGTTTCTCCAGTTCGCTCCATCGGTGGCGTGGTAGAGCGCGACCAGCACCTCTCGGTCGTGATCGCGGCCGGGCGTTGGCGAGGGAGCCACCGTTGGCGTTGGGACGGGCGTGGGCGTGACCGTCGGCGTCGGGTTTAGGGTAGGCGTCGGCGAAGGCGGGACCGTGGGCGTCGGCGTTGGGTTTGACTCGGGCGTTGGGGTAGGCGCGACGGTCGGCACCGCGGTCGGGTCGGGTGCTGGGCTGGACACGGCCGGCTGGGCCGGGGCTGTCGTCGACGCCGGTTCCGCGGTCCCAGGCGCGTCGGCCGGCGCATGGCACGTGGCCGCCATGAGCGCGAATGCCAGCAGGACCACGAGCGTGGCGGTACGGATGGTCATGGGCCATGCCTCCCAGGTAGGCGACCGCGCCGCGTTCCTCACCGCGTGGTGTCCACGGGCGACTGTTTCATCACGATAGCGCGGGCAGGCATCACCCAAGCCCTGGTGACGGGCAACGGGGGGGGGCGCTGTTCAACCCCTGGGGCATGCCGCGACGTGCCGAACCGGGCGGACGCTCGGTACACCGGGTGCGTCCGTCGTCGAGTCAACGCAAGGTTCCCGCGTCCGCGCGATCGACGGAAAAGCGTGGGCGCACGATCCGGCTCACCAATGCCGTGCGGTACATTCGCCAGCGAGGGAGGCTGGCCGTTGCGCTGTCGCGCGCCCCAAGTCCCCGCTCAACGCGCCTCATGCACATTGCCGTCGTTTCCGATGTCCACGCCAATCTGACCGCGCTGCGCGCGGTGCTTCGGGACATCGACGACCACGGGCCCTTCGATTTGGTGGTATCCAACGGCGATCAGATTCTCGGAGGACCGCGACCGCTGGAAACCTGGCGGGAGCTTGAGCGCATCGGCGCTTACTGCCTCTGCGGCAACACCGAGCGCGATCTCGGGACCGGCGAGTTCCCCCCGGCCCCCGCGGGCGGCGAGTGGCGCGAGCGCATCCTCGAAGTCTTCGACTGGACGATCGAGGCGCTGCCGGACGAGGTGATCGCGCGCGCGGCGGCGCTGCCGCGCCGGCTGGAGCTGGGCATCGATGGTGGGCCGCTGCTGGTCGTCAGCCATGCCAACGGCGCTAATCTCGACGAGTTCATCTGGGCCGACACCGATCCCGCGGAGCTCGACCGCTTGATGGGCGCGCCGCGCCCGGCGCTGTTGGTCGTCGGGCACATCCACGCCCCGCTGGACTTGCAGGTCGGACCCACACGCGTGCTGCGGGCGGGCAGCGTGGGCTTGATGTACGAAGCCAATGCCTACAACCAGGCCCATTGGACCGAGATCTCGTGGGATGCGCCGAGGCGCGCGTGGACGGCCGAGCCGCACGCCGTGATCTGGGACCACACGGCCGAGATCGCGGCGGGCCGCGCGGCGGGATATCCGGGCACGGAGATCCTGCCGGGCTACGAGCGCGCCTAGCGGGCGTCTTGTTCGCGTGCGCAAGGGCTGCGATGCTTGCTGGTGAGAGATATGGCGCTTGGAGGCGACGATGGACGCACCCCTGGCGGAAGAGACGATTCGCGACTCTCTGCGCGAGGTGATCGACCCCGAGATCGGCATCAACATCGTGGACCTGGGACTGATCTACGAGATCGACGTGGCCCCAGCCGAGTCCGACGCCCACGACGTGTCGGTCACCATGACCCTCACGACGCCCGGATGCCCGGCCGGACCGCAAATCCTGCAGCAGGTGAAGCAGGTGGTGGAGGCCGTCCCCGGCGTGAGCAGCATGGATCTCGATCTGACGTTCAGCCCCTTGTGGAACGAGGAGATGCTGAGCGAGGACGTCCGCTGGATTCTGGGTCGCTAGTGCCAACGTGGGGTCGGTGGAGCGTGGCTCGCTTCAGCGTTGGGCGCAGGAGTCGCTCCTGACCCTGACGTCTTGCTGGTTGCTGCGCGGGCGGCTCTATGCGGCGTGGCTCGCGGCCCATGGTCTGCTGGCCGTGCTGCCGGTGACGAGCCGCGGACGTCTCGACTGGCCGCCATTCAATTCCTGGGTGATCCCCTTGGAAGGGAACGTCGGGGAGGATACGCCGACCATTATCTGGGTGTCTCCCTTGGAAGCAAACGTCGAGGTCACCCCGATCAATACCTATACGATCGTGCTCTGGAGCATCGTGGCCGCCCTGGCGCTCGCACAAGCAGTCCGACCGGCCAATGGCCGTGGCGGGATGTGGCTGGTCGGCTGGATATGTACAGGGGGCATCGCAGCGATGATCGCGGTGGAGGAGTATCTCGAAAGGAAAGGCTATCTCGCTCAAGGAGTCGAGTGGTTGGAATTCATACCCTCCAATGTTCGCTGGGAGTTTGTCGTCGCACCATTCGTAGCCGTTCCAGGAGTTATGGCCGGCTATGTGATCTATAAGTCAGTGACGAGGAATCCTGCATTGGCTATGCTGTCAGTAGCCGCGATTGTTTTTGCTGTTACCGGATTAGCTCGTGAACTCATCTCTGGTAACTTGTGGATGGATCTCATGGAAGAAGGGTCGGAAATGATGGCAGGATCGATAATCACCGTGATTTTGTTTGAGCTCCTTGTTCAATATTATACTGAGGTTAAGCACGAGGATCTGCGGATAGGATCAAAAGCAGGATTATGGCGCAGGTGGCGAGGCCAAGCGTGATTAGCGCACTCCACCCGGCGGCATACCCGATGACGCTGCGCCAGTGACCACGCTCGTGGATTCCCCACGCGGCGACGACGCCAAATACGATGAGCAGACCCCATAGTGCTGCGTCCACAACAAGGAATAATCGCCAAGGATCGGACTTGACTAGGTGTTCCAGCACTCGGCCGCCGCGACCAATCCAATAGGGCCGCATAGCAAGGTCAAATTGCGCGCGAGAGGTGTCGCCGTTGATCGATACCTGACCAGCCGGATTCATGTCCGAGCTGGTGATACCAAGGAACAGATACGGGAGCGGGCCGCTGAGGGTAGTGAGCTCGAGGACATAGAGCACTCCGCGACTGTCGGAAATCGGCGAAAATCGAATCTTGATCGGTGCGCCGGCCTTCGATGGGTGGGTGACCCTGACGCGGCTTTCACGGATCGGGGCGTCGGCTCCATGGGGGATTACGCGGGCAATTACGTCGCCCGCGGCCCCCGCCTCGCCGCCGTCGACATAAGCCCATACGTCGATGCGGGATAAGTTGTCATGTGGTACTCGGAACGGCTGTGCAATCTTCGAGACGGGGCCGGCGTGGAAACCGCGCTGCATGTGTCCCCACCCGTCGGCCTGACGCTCAAATTCGGCGAAGAGCGCGATGCCGGCGACGATACAGAACGTGACCGCGACGCACAGGCTGAGAATCACCCCGGGAAGGCGCCGCATGGGCTGCAGGATACGCCACCCATGCGGCTACACGGGATGCGCCGCATGGCGCTGACAGGCGCCGTGGGCATACCCCACGCCGCAGATCCACGCCAAGCCCGCAATCTGTACCATCAATAGCCGGCATGACTGCGCGGCGCTCGACTCGGCTCAGCTTCACCAAGCTGTCGCTCTTCGAGTTTTGCCCCACGGCCTATCGCTATCGCTACGTTGAGCGCGTGCCCACGCCCTTCGTTCCTCGGATCGTCGTGGGGGCGATCGTTCACGCGGTGCTCCAGCGGCTTTTCGAGCGGCTGCAAGATCGCCGTCGGGTCGACAAGCAGGTCCTCGACCGTCTGCACGCCGACTACTGGAACGATGCGCCGCGGCTCGACCGTGAGCGGTTCCCCGACATGTGGCGAGATGGGCAAGCGTTACTGGACGGCTACTGGTCAGCCAACCACGCTGACCTCGGCCAACCGGTGCTGCTCGAGTCGCGCTTCCGCTTTCGTCCTGACCCCGCGGCCGGCTATTCCATCGAGGGCGTGATCGATCGGGTGGATGAGACGCCGTCAGGCGCGGCCATCATCGACTATAAGAGCGGTCGCCGCCCCGACCGGCTGCCGGATCGCCTGCGCGCCCAGTTGCACACCTACGCGCTGGGCGTGGAGCAGGTGCACGAACGGCGCGTCGAACGCCTGGACGCCTATTTCCTGACCGACAACGCCGGCATCTCAATCGCGCCCGACCCTGACTACAGCGCCGCGTTGCTGGAACGCTATGCGACGACGGCGGACCGTGTCGAGGCCGGCAGCTTCACGGCCACTCCCGGGCCGCACTGTGCCTGGTGCGACTTCCGTGACCGGTGTCCGTTCCGCGCAACGGACGCCTAGCGCTCAGCCCGCGCGGCCGTTGCCGTTCGCGGTGAAACAGGTGCCCGCGGCGCAGTAGTGGTCGCGGATGTGGGCCTCGAACTCGTCGCGGAAGCGGCTGGCCGCGCCGCGCACCGGCTGGTGTGCAAAGTGTCCCAGCCCACAGAACGACGCCATCATGCTGGCGCCCAGTTCCTCCAGCAGGTCGAGATCGTCCATCGTGCCCTGGCCGTGCATGATGCGCTCGCAGATCTGGACCAGGTTGGGCGTGCCCTCGCGGCAGGGGATGCAGAAGCCGCAGCTCTCGTCCTCGAAGAACAGCGCGTCCCGGTAGGCCGCGTCGACCATGCAGGCCGTGTCGTCGAACACGACGACGCCGCCGGTGCCCATGATCGTGCCCAGCTCGGCCATGGACTTGGGCTCGAGCGACGCGTCGATCTCGGCTGGGGTCAGCGGCGCCGAGGACGCTCCGCCGGGCTTGAAGCCCTTGAAGGTCCGCCCCTCCGGCACGCCGCCGCCGTGGTCCATGATCACCTCGCGGGCCGTGACGCCGAGGGGCAGCTCCACGCAGACAGGGTTCACCACGTTGCCCGAGAGGCAATACATCTTGGTGCCCGCCGCGTCGCCGATGCCCAGGTCCTTGAACCACTCAGCGCCGTTCATCACGATGGCGGGCGCGGCGGCCAGCGTCTCGACGTTATTGATCGCGGTCGGCAGCCCCCACACGCCGAAGTTGGTCGGGAACGGCGGCTTGAACCGCGGGTTGCCGCGCTTGCCTTCCAGCGAGTTGAACAGCGCCGTCTCCTCGCCCACGATGTAGGCGCCGGCGCCGCGCCGAAACTCGACCTCCAGGTTGAAGTCGTCCCGGCCGCAAATGCCCTGCCCGAGATATCCGGCCTCATACGCCTCGCGCAGCGCGGCCTTCACTCGCTCGTGCGACAACCCATATTCGCCGCGGATGTAGAAGTATCCGCGCTCGGCGTTCGAGGCGTACGCGGCGATGATCATGCCCTCGATGGTCATGTGCGGGTCCAGCTCGAGGGACAGGCGGTTCACATAGGTACCCGGCTCGCTCTCGTCGGCGTTCACCACTACGTAGCGCGGCGTCTTGGGGTCCTTGCGGACAAACTCCCATTTGAGGCCGGTCGGGAAGAAGGCGCCGCCGCGGCCCGTGAGATTCGAATCCTTGATGAGGTCGCTCACGTCCTCTGGCGTCATCTCCTTCAGGACGCGCTCGAGGGCCTCATAGCCACCGGCTTCGCGGTAGCTCGCCAGCGTCCAGGACTCGGGGCGGCCGAAGTTGCGCGTGACGACCAGCTCCATCAGCCCGCGCCGTTCCTCAGGTCGCCGAGCAAGTCGGGCACGTCGTCCGGCATCACCGGGCCATGCTGATCCAGGTTGACCAGCAGGGCTGGCTGCTTGTCGCACAGACCGAGGCACGAAACCACTTCCACGGTGAACCGGCCGTCGGGGCTGGTGTGTCCGCGCGGCACGCCCAATTCCTTCTCGAGCGCGCCGATCAGCTTCGGAGCGCCGGCCAGGTGACAGCTCAAGTCGCGGCACACGCGCAACACGTAGGGCGGCTGCGGCTCGAGGGAGAACATGGTGTAGAACGTCACCACGCCGAATACCTGGCTCTCGGGGATGCGCAGCTCCTCGGCAATCAAGGTGATGGCTTCGGGCGGCACGTACGAGAACAGCTCCTGGGCCGCGTAGAGCGCCTCGATGGACGAGCCGGGCAGATCCTTGAGCGGCTGCAGCTGTTCCCGCAGCGTCTCCAGCTTGGGTCGCTCGGACTCCGGCAGCGGCTCGCGGCCAGGCGGCGTCTCGAGCTCAGTGTGGTGAATGGCCATGCAGCAAGGGCGCGCGGCAGCGCGTCCGATCACCTGAAAAATGGCGGGTGAGTTTAGCACCCATCCCTGCGGCAGCCCGCGATGGACGCCCCGTCCGCTGCACGGGAACGCGTGGTGCTAGCGTGGCGCCCTGGGGAGGCCCAATGGCGCTAACGGAACAGCAAGCCCGCGAGCTGCGCAGTCTAGCGGCCAGCTGGAATCGAGCCTCGATGGCGGTCGGCAACCTGCTGCGCGACGGCGCCGTCACGGCGGACGGCATCGACATGCAGGCGCTGCGCGACGCCACCGACCGGCGCGCCCAGGCTGAGCACCTGCTGGTCGACTTCTGGATCAGTGTCGCCCGAAACCAGTCCGGCGACGCATAGCCGGCGGACGCGGCGCGCATGTCCGAGCGGCAGGAGCAAACAGGCGATGGCTGACCCGCGACCCGAGCCCTCCGCGCCGGTCGACACCGAGGAAATGGCCGCCGGCCGTGCCGCCGCCGCCTACATCAACGGCCTCATCCGCGGCCCCGCCGGCCCCACGCAGCCCCGGGCCCCGGTCCACCAACGCCGCCGAGGCCGCGAACGCCTGGCGCGCATGCGTCGCTTTCTCGATGCGCTGGGCCATCCTCAAGCCGGCCTGCCCGTGGTGTTGGTGGCGGGCACCTCGGGCAAGGGCTCGGTGGCGGTCAAGATCGCGGAGGGACTGCGGGCCGCCGGCTATGCGACCGGCCTGCACGTCACCCCCTATCTGCAGACGCCGCTGGAGAAGTTTTGGCTCGACGGCCGGCTGGCCCGTCCCGGCGAGCTGGCCGATCTGGCGGCGTGGATCCGGCCCGTCGTCGAGCGCGCCGATCCTCGCCAGCCGCCGACCTACGGCATGGTCTGGGTGGCGCTGACGTTCGAATACTTCCGCCGCGCCCGTGTCGACGCGCTGGTCTTGGAGGTCGGCGCGGGCGGACGTTTCGATCTGACGAACGTCTGCGACCCGCTGCTCAATGTGATCACCACCGTCGGGATGGACCACGAGAAAAGCCTCGGGCCGAAGCTGGCCGACATCGCCTGGCACAAGGCCGGCATCGCGCGACCGGGCGTGCCCACGGTCGTGGGCGGCATGCCCGCGCCGGCGCGGGCGGTGGTGATCGACGAGGTGCACCGTGCCGGGGCGACCCTCATCGAAGCCGGGCCAACGGCCCCCGACGACTTCCGGGCGACGAATGACCGCCTGGCGGAAGCGGTCCTCGATGCCCTTTCGGCGAGAGGGTTCGCTCGCATTGACGCCGCCGCGCGCGAGGCCGCGCGCGGCAGCGCCCTGCCCGGGCGCTACGAACGCATGCCGTCCCCCGATGGTCCCGCCGTCATCCTCGACGGCGCGCACAATCCCGATAAAGCCCGTGCCCTGGCGGACCTTTGGCGACGCGAGTGCTCGCCGCACGCCGGCGTCCTCGTGGCCGGCACCGTGGGCTATCGGTCGCCGGCCGCCGTCCTCGCCCCGCTGTGGCCCACGGTCCAGGCGTGGATCGCCACCGAGCCCCAGGTCTTGGGCAAGCCGCCCACGCCCGCGGCGGCTGCCGCCCAGGCCGGAAGCGACGCCGGGTATCCGGCCGTCGCCGCCGAGCCTGACCCGCTGCGCGCATTGGACCGTGCCCTGGAGATCTGTCCCCCAGGCGGACGCGTGCTCGTGGCGGGATCCCTCTACCTGGCGGGCAACATCCGGCCGCGCTGGTATCCCACGGAGGAGATCGAACGGCAGCGCACCATGTGGCCGCTGCGCCATACTGCGCCCGACCATGCATGACGAACCCGAAGCGCTGCACGGCGACGAGCCCGAAGAGCCGGAGCTTCGCCGTTACACGCTGAGCGAGGCCAACGAGCTGCTGGTCGAGGCGCGGCCGGTGCTGGCGAAACTGCGGCGCATCTGGCTGGAAGCGGACCCGGATCGTCAGGCCTTCGAGCGCGTCCAGGAGTCCGACGCCGGCGCCGTCGACGTGAGCCTGGCGCATCAGCGCCTCATCGCCGGGCTGTGGGACGTCCAGCCGCTGGTGGCCTGGCTGCGCGCCCGCGACATCCTCCTGCGCGACCCCGCCACCGGGCTGATCGACTTCCTCTCGGAGCTCGACGGCGAGGACTGCTACCTCTGCTGGCGCCTCGGCGAAGAGGACATCGCCTACTGGCACGGCACCGACGAGGGCTTCGACAACCGCAAGCCGTTGCCCGGCGTCTAGCTTGTCCACGTTCCGCGGCGTCGCGACGGACGAGCTCGACATTCGTCAAATCCTGAGGGCTCGCTTCGGCTACGACGAGTTTCGTCCGCTCCAGGCCGAAATCATCAGCAATGTGCTTGCCGGGCAGGACACGCTAGTGCTCATGCCTACCGGCGGGGGCAAATCGCTCTGCTATCAGCTGCCGGCGCTCTGCTTTGACGGGCTGACCCTGGTCATCTCGCCGCTGATCGCGCTCATGAAAGACCAGGTCGACGCGCTGCGAACGAATGGCATCGCGGCGGCGTTCATCAACAGCTCCGTGCCGCTGCATGAAGTGAGCAGCATATATGCCGCGGCGCGGGCGGGGCGGCTCAAGCTGCTCTACATCGCACCGGAGCGCCTGGCGGTTCCCGGATTCGAGGAGTTCCTCCGAGGGCTAGGCGTCGCGCAGGTCGCCATCGACGAGGCCCACTGCATCTCCGAGTGGGGTCACGACTTCCGGCCGGACTACCGCAATCTTCGATCGCTGCGCGCGATGTTTCCCCGAGCTCCCGTGATGGCGCTGACGGCCACCGCCACGGCCAAGGTCCGCGACGACATCGCCGAGCAACTCATGATCCCGCAGGCGCGGTGGTTCATCGCGAGCTTCAACCGTGAGAATCTGACCTATATCGTCCGTCCCAAGCGCCGCCCCTTTGACCATCTGGTCCGGAAACTGCGCCGTCATGCTGACGGGGCGTCGATCGTTTACTGCCTCTCGCGCGACGGCACCGAAAGGCTGGCGACGAAGCTCTCACAGCACGGCTTGCCGGCGCTCCCGTACCACGCCGGTCTCGACCCGAGCCTCCGCCGGAACACGCAGGAGCGGTTCATTCGGGACGAGGCGCGGATCATCGTGGCGACCATTGCCTTTGGCATGGGGATCGACAAGCCCGACGTGCGACTCATCGCCCACTACGATCTACCCAAGACGCTGGAGGGCTACTACCAGGAAACCGGACGGGCGGGGCGCGACGGCTTGCCAAGCGAATGCGTGCTGTACTTTTCCGCCGGCGACCGGGCCAGATTCACGCACTTCATCAACGAGATCGAGGACCCGGCCGAACGCGCGCGGGCCCAGCAGAAGCTGGAGCAAATGATCGCCTACGGCGAGGCGCGGACCTGCCGGCGGGCGTTCGTTCTCCACTACTTCGGCGAAACCTACGACAAGACGGACTGCGGCGGTTGTGACGTGTGCCTGGCCGAGCGCGAGGCGTTCGATGCGACTGAAATCGCCCAAATGGTCCTGTCGGCGGTAATCCGTACCGGCGAGCGATTTGGACCCGCCCACGTCATCAATGTGCTGCGCGGCTCGCGCGCCAAGAAGGTATTGGAGTGGCGTCATCACGAGTTGCCGGTGTACGGCATTGCTCGGGCGTATGACCGCGACGAACTCAAGGAAATTCTGGATCTATTGGAAGACGAGGGGCTGCTGCAGCGGAGTCCTGACAAATTCGCGACCATCTCGGTGACGGCGGCTGGCTATTACTTCCTGCGCCGGCGCGAGACGCTAACCCTTAATCGCATCAGGCGCGGGGCGTCCCAGACCCAAGCCGGCCCGCGCGATCCACGGGCCACATCCGATGTCCCCCGGACCACCGGCGAGACGCTCGGCGCTAACCGCGAGCTATTCGACTGCCTCCGCGAGTTGCGGCGGCGCCTGGCCGAAGCCAGGGACCAGCCGGCATTCGTGATCTTCAGTAACCGGACGCTCGAGGAAATGGCGCGCGCCATGCCCCGGGACCACGCGGGCTTCGCCGACCTACCAGGCGTCGGCCCGGCGAAGCTGGAGGAATTCGCCGACGACTTCCTTCAGGTGATCCGCGAGTACACGGCGTCAAGGGATGCTGAGTAGTCCGAGGGATTTGGTCGGTTGGAGAGTCCGACGATGCGTCGGATAGAGCGTCAATTTCCTGGATCCGATCCCTTGGTTTGGTTGGCGACGCATAGGGGGTGGATTCCCGCCCCGTATCGAGCACGGGGCAGGCTCTTCGCGGGAATGACGGACTGCCCGCCTGCGGGGCCATTGACGGCCGGCCAGGCCAGCCGTAGGGTCGAATCCGCCGCCAATCCGCGTTGAGGACCACCCCATCGCCAAGCCGCCCGTCAGCGACGACGCCGTCGCCGCCAAGACCGGCAAAACGTGGGACGAGTGGTGCGCCATCCTGGACGCCGCCGGCGGCAAGACCATCGGCCACACGGCCATCGCTGCGTACCTGCGCGACCACCACGACGTCCCGGCCTGGTGGAGCCAGGAAGTCACCGTGGGCTACGAGCGCATCCGCGGCCTGCGCGAGGAGCACCAGACCCCCCGCGGCTACCAGGTCAGCGTGAGCAAGACGCTGCCGGTCGCCGCCGAGACGCTCTACGAGGCCTGGGCGGAGGAAGAGTCTCGCCGGCGCTGGCTCGGCGACGACGAGCCCCACATCCGCACCGCGCGCCCCAACAAGTCGCTTCGCATCACCTGGATCGACGGTCGCACCAACGTCGAGGTGGCGTTCTATCCCAAGGCGCCGTCAAAGAGCCAGGTCGTGGTGCAGCACTCCAAGCTCGCGGACCGCGACGACGTCGAGGTCAAGCGTGCCTTTTGGAAGGCAGCCCTCGCCCGGCTCGCTGGCGAGGTGACCTAGCCGCTCGCTACGCTCCGCACGACCGCTCGACGGATCTCAACCATGCTGCCCCGCGAACGCTATCTGCCTGCCGCCGGCGAAGACATCGCCCAGTGGCACTCGGTCAGCTACATCGACGCCGGCCTCACCCGCCTCGAGCGCTTTCAAACCAGCGGCGCCTCGGACGAGTACCACCAGTTCGAGCAGCGCACCTCACCCGACAACGGCCGCACCTGGACCGAGCGCGAAACGCTGCCCGGCATCGTGCAGGACCTCGACGGCGGCGGCATCGTCACCGCTCCGCCCGGCATTTACGTCGACCGCGCCCGCAACCGGCGCTACCAGATACGTATGCGCCGGATCTGGCCCGGCCTGCCGGCCTATACCCATGCGTGGGGCTCCCACCGGCACCCGTGCAACGACCACGTCTTCGCCTGGGCTGACGACGAGCCCGAAACGCTGCTCCGATACGAGGAAGGGCCAGACTTCGATCCCGAGGATCCGTTTGACTCCGACTTCTGCGCCACCAACCGCGCCTATCCCGGCCAGGCCATCACCATCGGGCCCGACGGCACGGCCTATCTGCCCCTGGTGGCGCACCCTGCCGAGCTAGAGGCTGCGCACGCCAGCGGCGGTCTGGTCGTCATGCGCCGCGAGCCCCGGTCGAGCGAATGGCAGGCATCGAACATCGAGTTCCTCGGGCCGGAGCGCTCCTCACGCGGAGTGCTGGAGCCGGAAGTCGCGGTGCTGCGCGATGGCCGTCTGCTCACCGTCGTCCGTGCCAGCCACACCGCCACGACCCCGGGGCGGAAGTGGTTCAGCGTCTCCGACGACGGCGGCCGCCGCTTCGCGCCGTTTGAGGAGCTTCGCTACGACGACGGCTCTCGGTTCTACTCCCCGTCCAGCATCCATCGGTTCATCCGCTCCGAGCGCAACGGCAAGCTCTACTGGCTCGCCAACATCACCCCGGAGCCCCCGGACGGCAACAGTCCTCGCTACCCCCTCTACATCGCCGAGATCGACGAGGATGGCCCGGCGGTGCGGCGCGACAGCCTGCGGCTCGTGGACGACCGCGGCCCAAACGAACCTGAGGCGCTGCAGCTCTCGAACTTCAACATCCTCGAAGACCGCGAAACCCTCGACATCGAGATCTACCTCACCCGCCTCGGCGAGGTCGCGGACCACTTTTGGCAGGGCGCTGTCTACCGCTACCTCTTCTCGCCACCGACCTAGAGAACCTCTGAGAAAGCTGCGCCAAAAGCGGACCTCAACTCCAATCCGTTCGCCCTGAGCCTGTCGAAGGGGTTATCGAACGGATTGGGGTGAGGCACAGGGCCTCGGTCACACTTCTTCTAGCGGCGCGCGGTCATCAGATAGAGCCGGCGTTTCGAGTCCGCAATCGCGTCCGACCGCTGGGTCTCGAAGTGGCGGCCCAAGGCCGACTCGAAGTCGGACCGCGTGTACCAGGGAAATTCGTGGTTCCGCATCGCCACCAGGCCAAGCACCATGTCGTCGTCGGGCGGCACGAACTCTATGAGGAGCTTCGGCCCCAGCGTCGCGAAAAACCGCGCCAGGCGGTCGAAGCCGGTGTTGTTGCCGATCGCCACGTGGTGAATCAGCGCCAGCGCCATCACCAGCCCGGCCGGCCCCCGCGCGGTCAGCGAGGCGATCTCGCGGTTGTCCCACCCAAGCGGGGGGCTGGGATTCGTGATGTCCGCCACGATCGGAAAGAGATTCGCCTCTCCAGCCGCCGCCATGCGCCGGTAGTTCAGGTCGACCGCTCCCGGATCGCTGTCGATTGACACCACCGGAACGCCGCGAGCCGCGGCCAGCCGGCTGAAGTCGCCCGTGTTGCCGCCGACGTCCCACACGGATTCCACCGAGACGGTGGCGAGGTAGTCGGCCACCAGACGCTGCTTGTCCGCCAGGGCGCGGCCGGAATAGCTCGTCTGGTCGCCGTAGCCGGCCCAGGGCGTGTCGTCGGGATTCCATGAAATCCGGCGCACCGTCGACTCCAGGCTCTCCATCAAGGCGTCGAGCCGTCGCCGGCTCATGCGCCCGGCTAGGTCGGCGCGCTTGCGGCCGGCCGAAGCCGCGCGCGCCTGAGCCCGGCTGTGCAGATGGAGATGCATCAACAAGCCGGTCCGCAGCCTCGAGCGCCACGGCAGCAGCCGTGACGCCAAATCGAGCGGCAGGCCGTCCAGGTGGCGCTGCAGCAGGCCGCTCAAGCGTGCATCCGTGGAGGCCATCACCGCCAAAGGGGCCAGGAAGTGCTGGCAGAACTGGCGATAGCCCACCCACGGAAAGCCCGCCTCGTAGCGCTCGAACGACAGCGTGTCGATCAGCGTTGGACGACCCGCGTGCAACTGGATGTTGCGCGCGCTCGCGTCCTTGAGCGACAGGCCGTGGTCCAGCGCGCGGCGCTGCACGCGCAAGGTAGCGAGCGCGGCGTCCTTCAGCTGCGAAAACGACCACTCGAACGGATAGGAGACGAACTTCAATTGCTCGGGACGGAGGACGGCCACGGCGCCGGGCTCCGGCGCCAGGTCCAGGTCCACGGTCTCGTGGGGAATGAGCAGGCCGTCGTCGACAAGGCTGGCATACAGCCCTGAGTCCATCAGGGTGCGGAACGTGGACTCGTAGGACCGGTTGACCTGTCGCAGATGCTCGCCGTCGCGCCGGAACATGAATCCCGCCGGATCGCGGAACGATCCTGGCAGGCGGGCCTCGGGGTCGGCGGTCATCCGTCCTCTCGACTGGCCTCCTCGGCCGAGGGGCTTGCCTCCGGCGTCGACCGGCGAAACCAGCCGATGATTCGCCCCAACACGTACCGAAACCACAGCCGCGCCGAAAGGAGTCCGCCCAAAACGGCCGCAATGATGATCTGGATCGCAAAGCTGCCACTGCCGGGATCGATATAGCTGCGTCTGCCTAGTTGAGCAACGACCAGCCGCGTGATCTGAAGGCCGAGAAGCAGTACGGCTAGGCCTCCACTCGATCTATTGGGCATCGGCGCTCGCGAATCCTCGGCCGTCACGTCTGTGGCTCGTCACATTCATCGTGGGCGAATCGAACCCACGCCTCCGACCCACTGTGGACGACGGTGCCCACGGGCGCAAGATCGGAGCTTCGGGCAAGCTGCCGTAGCTCGCGGGCGGTGGAGCACTCGTCACCGCCCACTGGACCGTGGTGCCGAGGGCGGGATTCGAACCCGCACGAGCGGTTGCTCACAGCCTCCTGAGGACTGCGTGTCTGCCAGTTTCACCACCTCGGCCGGCCGGTAGCGGAGGCAGGAATCGAACCTGCGGCCAAGGGCTTATGAGTCCCCTGCTCTACCTCTGAGCTACTCCGCCGCACCCCACACGAGTAGCGCTGGGGCTGGATTTGAACGGTACCACGGCAGCCCTGGGTGGGACCTTCGTGACTCCTGTCCACCATCGCGGGGCCTGGGAGATGGAACGCCGTTCGATGGCGGGAAGCCGCCCGCTCAGCGCGGCGTCAGGGCCGCCCCCTTGGCGAGTCCACCGTCGTAGCCCGTCCGCTGGTAAATCGAGCCGGACGCATGGTGCTCGATGGTCACGATGCCGGACAACACTTCATAGGCCACGCTGTTCTCCCCCACCGTCACACGCGCCAGGGGCACGATGTGCTGGATCTCTACCAGACCGTAGCGCGGGTCCGTGCCCGCCACGTTGAGCGTCAGCAGGTAGGTCTTCCCGGGCGTGAGGCTGGACGCCGCGCCGCCGCCCGAATTGCCGTTGATTTCGAGTCGCCGCGCGTCGAACTCGATACGGGCGATCTGCTCGGGCGCCCGCATTGCCACGGGACCCGGCCACCACCGCAGCGACGCAGTCCGGGGATTCGGATTGTCGGGGTGCAGGTCCACCCCGAGCGGACTGGCTTCGTAGAGGCGAAACTCGGTGCCGGTCGTGAAGGCAATGTCCTCGGGATTCCGGAACCAGAAGTTGAGCACCGCGCGCTCGCCGTCCACGCTGCCGTCGAAGCCAAGGCCGGCGATGGGCGCATCCACGACCACCGCCGTGCCCGCGTGACGCGGCCGGATCTGGACGAATGGGGGAATCGCCGAGTCGGCGCTCAGGGTGAGTGCCCCGCAGTCGGGAACCGTGAGCTGCACGACCTGCGGCAGGCCGGTGAGCACGGTGTCCGTCGCGCCGGCCGTCATCCGCGTCCCAGGCTCGCCGAGCAGGTGCAGATCGACCTCGCCGTCTGCCGTCCCGCACACGGACCGCGCCGGCCCGGGCAGCGTCGCTGGGTCGCGCCCGACGCGCCAAAGGGGCGACCACGCCGACGCCAAGTCGTAGGCGCGCAACCCGTGACCCCTCCAAATCACCTCGGCGCGTGCCACCCCGAGCGCGGTCGGCTCCAGGGGTTCGGCCAGGACGACAATGCCGCGCTGCGGCAAGTCGGCCAGCGTCGTGACCGGCGGCGTGAGCGTCCCGCGTTCGAACCCAACTCGGGTCGCGGATTGCAGCACCGCGCGATCAGCGAATGCGGACAGGGTTGCCCGGAGCTGAAACCAAGATAGCGATCCCAGCGCCGACACGGTTGCCTGTGGCGCGGCGAGCCGGCGCAGGGCACGATAGCTTGCGGAATCGGGAGCGGTCGCGCCGCCGCCGGGCATGACCTCGAACACCCGGTGCCACGCGCCCGAGCTTGTGGAGATCTCCGCCACCAACTGGAAGTGCCGCGAATCGTCGAGCAGGCGTGTGGCGGAGGGATCCAGGGCGGACGCCGAGGCCGCCGTGAGGTGCACGTGGGTGACGCCCATATCCGAAAGGTCGTCGCGAAGCAGGAATCGCATCGCATCGACGTAAACCCACGATGTGTTTCCGGAACTGAAGACCTGAAAGTCGCCGCCGGAGAAGGGTGCGGCGACGCCCGCCCCCGTCGCGCTCTCGCTCTTGTATGGCGTCAGGAGCCGCGCATCTGGGGGCAGGTGCCGACGCAGCCAGTCGTAGAGCTGCCAATGGGCCGCCAGATTCGGACCGAAGGCCGTTCGATCGCGGTAGTGATGTCCCGAGGCGTCGGCCAAGGGATCGGAATGCTGGAGTTCACGAAATGCCAGATGTAAGCCGCCGACCGCGCGCGGCAGCACGGTGGGAAGGATCACCACCAGGCCAATCGCGACGGATGCGAGTACCTGGCCGCCCTTCCCGCGAAGCCTACCCACAAGCGCCCCTGTGCCCGCGAGGGCGGCCAATAGCGCCACCGCTTGGGCAAGCCAGATAACGCGACTGTCATGGCCGGCGATCCGCGACTGCAGCAGCTCCATTTGCAGCAGTCCACAGGCGCCGGCCGCCGCCAGAAAGGCAAGGCCCCAGCTTCGCCGCTTCCATGCCGCGAACGCGCCGACCACAATGAGCGGGATAATCCCGACTGTGGCCAGGGCCGGCCCCGCTCGCTGAAGCGGCAGAAAGTCGCCGGCGGCCGGCTCCCAGGCGACGCGCAGGTCGCCAACGGTGCCGCCACGGACAAAGAGCGCGTCGGATACGGGTCCGCCGGCGAGCATCACGAGCAGGGCGCTCGCCCCCAGTGCGGTGGCAATCGCCACTCGCTCGCGACCCCGTAGCCGAACAAGTCGAGCCACACCCACGAGCGCCAGCGCCGCCGCGCCAAATACCATCAGCGCGGAGTTCGCCAGCGCAAGGTTGCCGGCCGCCGCCGCTAAAAGCGCCGCCTGCCGCTTCGCCGTGCCGGCCTGCAGCGAAGCCGCGACGAGCACCACGCTCAGCACGCCCAATGGCCGTTGCAGCCGCTCGGTCCACACAAACGCCTGCTGCGCGAAACTTGACGACTCGAGCAGTGCAAGCCCCTCGAAGTAGCCGGTGCGGTGGCCGATATACACGCCGCCGTCGAAGAATCCAATGGCGGCGCCGACCCCCAGCGCCAGCGGCAACGGCGCGCCCACGTCATAGGCGAACCCGGCGGCGGCGATCACGAGCGCCACGACCAGCAGGACTGACAGCGCGTCAAAGGCCGTCCACGGAAACGCGCTGGCGATGTTGATCATGCTGGCGGCCAGCAGGTTGGCGCCGTAGTGGTAGCCGATCCCGGCATCGAGGCCGAAGGGTGTTACGGGCGGAAACTCTCCGCGTGCCAGGCGAAATGCCAGCGCGGAATGCCACCCCTCATCCGGCGGGTGTAGGTGCGGCCGATTGGCATAGGCGAGCACGAAAACGCCGACGGCCAGTAGGCCCATGGCCAGCAGCGCGGTCCGCGATCCTGGTGGCAGGGGCCGCAGCGGACCGCCGCGCCGGGCGGCGAATACTCCCAGCACGGACGGCGCAACCAGCCCAAACCAAGCCGACGGCACTCCGGGCATGACGTAGGCCGCAAGGTTGGTGACCAGCAGCACCACCGCCACGCCCACGATCGGCGCATAGAACGGCCAGACCAGGCGCGGGCGGTCCCGGAAGACCGCGTAGGCGATGAGCGCCCCGATGGCGGCGATCCACAGGCAGACCGCCACGGACGCGATCACCCCGGGCCAGGGGGATGCGGTTGGATCCAGGCTCATGGAGTCATGCGACGAGCGGTAACGGCCAAGCTGAGAGCTACAGACGGCTACCTAGTTGGACCCGAGTCCAGGATGGGGAGCGGTGACTCACGCCTTAGCGCGACTTGCGGTTGGGAAAGCCAAGCTGGAGGTGCACGTCGTGACGAGACACTCGGCGAAACATCACCTGGGACGCAACCTCTCATTGAAGGGAGATATCAATATGTTCGAATCAGTTCATGAAACCTACAACATAATAATAATAGGTACAACATCGCCTTTGACACGTTTTGTCATTGAATGGAGACGTATATATGTGTTCGTTAGATCATGAAATTTATATCATTATCGGACTAGTTAAAGGGACTCGAAACGCGCTGGTGCGGCACTATATGTAGATTGATATGAAATGATCTACAGTAGATCTGATATATGAGTGGCTAGTTCATGGCTGGCAGGCCGCAGGCATGAGTCTCCGGACGACCGTGCGTCTGCGAGCCGAGCGAATGGGCCAACTGAAGTTCAGCCCGCATGAGGCCCTGGATGTGCTCACCACTGAGGGGTGCGACACCGCTGACCGGTGGGTCCGCAGGTGTCGCAGCCTCCGCGCTGCATTGGGCCGGCGCCACGCGGCAGAGCGATTGGCTGAGCCGTTGTCCGTCACAGGCCAGCCAATGCGGGCTGTAGCAGGCACCGTCTTTCCACCTGCGCTTGCCAACTTGCAAGAAGCGGACCAGATTCTTGGAGTCCCGGTTGACCAGCTCCGCGGGGACAGTCCCGCTGGCAACGTACGACGGAGGGCCGGGGGCATGGGATCGGCGGGAGCACTCCGGGTGGCCCGCCTGCGCGTGACGGGGCCTGCCTAGCTGCGCTGGCGCGCTGCGCGGGTCTCCGCTTTGGCCGTCGCGCCCGGACTCCTGCCGCACCGCATGGCCGTGCCTGCGCGGCGTCGCCCTTCGAACGCCTGGCGCATCCGCTGCGGGCGTCGCGTGGCGTCAGCCGGCGGAAACTCGTCCGGGACGTTCGTGTGTGCTAACCGCAAGTCTCGCCAGAGGTTCCGCAACCGTCAGGCGACTCGCGGGCGCCCGGTGAGAGCCTACCCCGCTTCGGGCGGATCGACGCGCACGGTGATGATATCCGTGCCGTGAAATTGCTGGTGGTTCACGGATGTGGCGTAGTGCCGCAGCAGCTGCAGCGAGAGCTCGCTCTCGGCCACGATCTCCGAGTCGTGCTGCTGGAGCTGGCGCACGCGGTCCTCCAGGTTTTCCTCGCTGCCGCCGCCGATGAACTCCAGATCCGCCACCGGGCCCTCGCTCGAGGCCACCACGACCAGGCGACGTCCGTCGTCATCACCATCATCGTCGTCGTCGAGACTGAGTTTCATCGGCGCCAGCGTCAGCAGCGTTTCTTCCGCCACTGCGTTCAAACGGTTTTTCATCGCGGCGTCCCAGCCGCGGCGGTCGGCGAACTTGGTCACAAACGCCGAGAGCTCGGGAAGCACTTCGATGTGGAGCCTCGACTCGAATCGCATCCGGCGATGGCTCGTCACTTCCATGAACAGGATCATCGCCACCACGGCGAACCCCCCCGTCGTCACGCCGCTCTTGAGCAGCGTGCCCCACACCGTGCCAAGGTCCGGCAAGCTGAACAGCCCGAACTGAAACGCCGCCCCGATCCAGAACGAGAGGCCGGCAATGGTCAGCCGTTGGCGATTCTGTTCGGTCTGGATCACCGTCCGCGCGCCGTCCACGAACAGCGTTCCGGTCACCAGGATCAAGTAGCCCGCCATCACGGGTCCGGGCAGCGAGCTCAGCAGCCCCGACACCTTGGGGAAGAACGCCAGCAGGATGAACAGGCCGCCGATGAAGTAGCCCACCCGGCGCGACGCGACGCCCGTGACTTGGGTGAACGACACGATGCCGGGACTGACGATGGTGGGCACCGAGCCGGCGACGCCGGCGAGCACGTTGCACACGCCGGTTCCGGCCATCGCGCCCTGCACCTCGCGAAAGTCGATCGCCAGGTCCTCGCGCCGCGCCACCCGCTGCAGCGAGATGGATTCGCCGTTCACCTGGATGGAGATGATCACGCCCAGGAATAGAAACGCCGGCAGCAGCGTCCAGAAGGGAATGCCGAAGTCGAAGCCCAGCTGGGGCCCTTCGCTTGGCAGCCCAATCCAGCTCGCCTGCGTGATCCGGTCGAAGTCGTAGATGCCGAACGCCGCGGCAGCCACCGAACCGACCACGATGCCGATCATCGGCGCCCACAGCCGCCAGACCGGCGAACCGCGCAGGGTCAGCGCGGCGACGACGATGAGCGTGACCAGCGCCGTCAGCGGCGCCGCCACGGGTTCGACTTCGGCGGCCTCGTCCAGCAGTCCAAAGACCACCGAAGCCAGGGTGATGGAGAGGATCATCATCACCGTGCCGCCGATGGTCGGCGTCACGATGCGCCGCAAAATGAAGAGCCAGCGGGAAATGACCAGTTGGAACGCCGCCGAGGCGAGAATCAACCAGGTCAGCGTTGCCGGTCCCCCGTCCTTCAGCGCCGTAATGCAAAAGGGGATCGAAAACGCCGCCGTGAACAGCGGAAGCGAGGCTCCCGCGCCGACGAATCCAATCCGGCGAACCTGAAGAAAGGTGGCCACGCCAACGACCACCAGCGTGGCGAAGACCA
>JAPOXD010000038.1 GCA_026707285.1 Chloroflexota bacterium
CGGCGAACCTGAAGAAAGGTGGCCACGCCAACGACCACCAGCGTGGCGAAGACCATCCATCCCAAGTAGGCGTCGTTCTGTCCCGACGCCTTGGCCACGATCACCGGCGTGACCAGCAGGGCGGCTGAAGCGATCAGGCCGAATTGCAGGGTATACCCGAGCGAGGCCAGCAGCGGCGGACTCTCGTGCGCCTCGTAGCGTGGGTGCTGCTGGGTCGCCGCCGCCAGAACAACCTCCCCGCAACCATGCCGCGCGGCAAGTCTGGGCGCACTATACGACGAACCGGGGTCAGGAGATGGATCGAGCGGGCTGCGCGCAGCGTCGGGTTGGTCATTCCCGCGGAGGCAGACCCTTGCGAATTCCCTCCGTCATTCCGGCTTCCGTCATTCCCGCGAAGCATGTCCCCGCGCAGGCGGGGAGCGGGAATCCCCCCTCACTGAATCTGAACGCCCGCCGGATGCTTGGCGTCGGGTGGGTCCGAGGCCCGCCCCTACCGAACCATGCATAGGCCTCCTGACGCCGGAATCTCGCCCAATTCATGCCGGGAACTCACCCGGCGCCCCTCGCGCCGACCGGCTCCCGCGGTTCACCTCCGCCCGGCGCGGCGGGCGATCGCCCTGACCAGTCCGGCAAAGATCCAGCGGTGAAGCGGATACAGGCCGTACCAGTACGCCAAACCCGGCAAGCCCTTGGGAATGAACGCCGCCGTCTGCTCCAAGTGAGAAGTTTCGTCCCCGGCTTCACGCGCCTCGAACTGGAGCCAGGCCCGGCCCGGCAGCTTCATCTCCGCGCGCAGACGCACCGAGCGATCGATCCGCAGGTCCTCGACGCGCCAGAAATCCAACGCATCGCCGATGCGCAGGTGATCGGGATGGCGCCGACCCCGGCGCAGACCGACGCCGCCGAGCAGGCGGTCCAACGCTCCCCGCAGCCGCCAGGCCCAGGTGGCGAAATACCAGCCGCGCGCGCCGCCGATGCCGGTGAACACGCGGAACACCGCTCGCGCCGGCGCTGCCACCCGCACGCGGCGGCGCTCGATGATCATCCCGTGGCGCGACTCCAGCCCCACGGGTTGCTCGCGCCACGCCGGCGCGCCCAGGGCGTCGCTCCACGACGTGTCGATCCGCCCCGCGTCGAGATCGTCGATCACGCGCCCAATCGCCCCGGCATAGTCCATCGGCGCCACGTCCGGAAAGAGCCGTCGAGCCAAGTCGTTGGTCACCACCACGTCGTTGTGCAGGCCCTCGATTAGCGCCGAGCTGATTCCGGCATGAATCGGGGTGATCCAATGCACCCAATAGGCGGACAAGCGGGGCGTCAGCACCGGCACCGGCACCAATAGCCGCCTGAGCCCCCGCGCCTGGGCATAGCCCAGCATCATGCCGCGGTAGGTGACCACGTCCTCGCCGCCGATCTCGACGATTTGGCCTTGGCTTTCCGGCGAATCGAGGGCGGACACCAGGTATTCCAGGAGATCGTCGACGGCGATGGGCTGGATGCGCGAGTAGATCCACCTGGGGCAGATCATCACCGGCAGCCGCTCGACCAGGTAGCGAATCATCTCGAACGAGATGCTGCCCGCGCCGACGATCACGGCGGCCCGGAACTCGGTCACCGGAACGCCGCTCTCCCGCAGTGCTTGTCCCGTGGATTGCCGGGACCGCAGGTGATGGGAAAGCCTCGACGCCGGGTCGCCCAGGCCCCCGAGGTAGATGATGCGCCTGACGCCCGCGGCTTTCGCGGCCCGACCGAACGCGCGCGCGGCCTGCATGTCCCGATCATGGAAATCCGCGCCGCGCGACATGCTGTGAACCAGGTAGTAGGCCGTGTCGATTCCCGCCAGCGCCTCCGACACCGCCTGCGCGTCCAGCACATCGCCCACCGCCACCTCGACCTGCGCCTGCCACGCACGGGCGGCCACGCGCGACCGGCTGCGGACCAACACCCGAACCCGCCGACCCAACTCGACCAGCCGCGGAACCAACCGCCCGCCGATATACCCCGTCGCCCCCGTGACCAGGATCGTGTCGGATCGGCCCACGTGCACCCTCCGCCCTACCCAGGAGCGTCCGTTCGTTGGCGCACTCCCACGTTAGCTGCGATGCCGGACTCGAATTGTGCCGATTGTTCCGCAACCACCGGCAGAGTCCTCACAGGCAGCCAAGGTCTGGGAAGGCTCCGGAAATCGCCGTGGGCTCTACACCATCCGTTCGCCCTGAGCTTGTCGAAGGGTCTCTCGAACGGATGGAGTAGCGGCGCCCTACCCCTACGTCCCAAGTTGGACCGCTCGGCCACAACAGCAGCCGACTTAGGACTCGCGCCAACTCCCGGTCGTCATCAGGTCGTCCCGCACCTCGATCTTATGCCGCAGGCTGCCGATCAGATCCGCGTCGTCGCCCTGGTAGGGAAGCACGCGGGCCACCGGCTCACCTCGCTTGGTGACGATCAAGCCGCCGAAGTCGAGCTCTTCCAACAACGCCAGGCACTGCTCCTTGAACTTCACGGCCTCGATCTTTCGCACCGCCATCCCTCCGATATCGACGTGTCATCTGATTGGTCAACTGGAACGTCCACTTGGCCGCGCACGGGCACCGGGAAACATACCGAATGCCGTCAAACCCCTCCTGGATGCTAGTTGGCGCCGGCCAATTGCGCCTTGGTGGCCTCGAGCGTGCGGATGATCTCGTAGTCTCCGTCTTCGGCAGGGATCCAGCCTTGGATCCGGAGCACGTCGAGAGCTGCCGGGTCGTCGAAACTCAGGAAGGCTTCTTTGACTGCCGTGTGGAAGCTCTCGGGCAGGCTGTTCTGCACCGAAATGGGGTCGGTGGGAATCAGTGCGGACGTCCAGATGATCCGTATGTCGTCCTCACGTACTTTGCCCGTCTCGAAGAGTCGCGGCAGGGTCTCGTTGTTGTTGGAGGCCAGGTCGACGTCGCCGTTGGCCACAGCGAGAGCCGTCGCTTCATGGGAACCCGCAAAAGACACCTCACTGAAATAGGACTCGGGGTCGATGTTCCGTTCCAGAAAGAACACGGAGGGAACCAGGAATCCCGAGGCGGACTCGGGATCGTTGAAGGCAAAAGTCCGGCCCCGCGCGCCTTCGACGGTCGTGATGCCGCTGTCCATATGGGTAATGAGCAGGCTGTTGTATCCGGCGAGCCCGGAGTCCGCGTTAACCCACTTGACCACCGGCTTGATATCGGTGCCCTGTGCCCGGGCCTCGACGTAGGCCGTGGGGCCGAGCTGCACCATGTCGACGTCGCCATTCCTGGCGGCTGCGATGGTGGCGGCGTAGTCAGCGCCTACAAAGACTTCCACCTCCAATCCAAGCCGAGCCGCCAGATGTTCCACCACAGGGGTCCAGTCGGCTAAGACGTTGGCCTCGGTGGGAATCAGGCCCAGCCGGACTGTTGCCGGCCAGCCGGTGCGATCGAGTGCGGACTCCTCGGAGGCTGCCGGCGCGTCCGTCGGTGTCGCTGCGTCTGGGCCGCAGGCCACGAAAACCGAGGCAAGGGCCACAGCGAGGACAACGCCCAAGATACTCAGCCGTCTCCACAGCCGAACCTGCATCACTCTCTTCAACTCGCGCGTCTCCGTGGCAGGTACCTGGAGGATTCCCTGGCAAGCGTTCTGGACGATTGCTGTACCAGGCTCGGTTCTCTCAATCGTCAAGCTGGGTGGGCCCACCTGGATTCGAACCAGGGACTGGCCGGTTATGAGCCGGCTGCTCTGACCGCTGAGCTATGGGCCCATGGCAGGCCCGCACGAGGCATGTGTGGCGGTCCCGACCGGATTCGAACCGGCGATCTTCTCCTTGACAGGGAGATATGCTAGGCCACTGCACCACGGGACCAGCGTTGCGGGCGCGCCGCCCACCATGGTATCCGACGCCACGGTGGCGGTGGGCCGGGTAGGATTCGAACCTACGTAGCCGTAAAGGCGCCGGATTTACAGTCCGGTGGTATTAGCCGCTCACCCACCGACCCGCGAAAGGCGCACCCGTTCGCTTGCGTTGTAAACAGTCGCGCGGGCACGACAACCTCTCGGCCGCCGCACCCGCCAATCGCCGCCATGGTACCAAGCATCGGGCGCCCGCCCGCCTTCGCTAGCTAGCCGCATGGAGTGGTTCACCGAGCAGCAAGCCGTGCTCGCGCCCTATTTCTTCCTGCCCCACCCCGTGGCCGTGGTCGCCGTGGTGGCGTTCGGCCTCTTCTGGTCAAGGCTCGGGCCGCCGCTCATGCCGGACCGCCCCGCGGCGTGGTTCGGGTTCGTCGCCGGGGCCGCCGTCTACGCCGTCGCCCAGGTGTGGGTGCGCGGCGAGCCCACGGTCGCGGTGATGGACCTCATCACCGACAACATCGACCCGGCTCGCATTGCCGACGCCCGACCGCTCACCGGCGTTGTCGAAGCCCTGATCGCCGGCTACGCGCAGGAGATGGTCAAGCTCATCCTCATGCTGCTGGTGCTCTTCGCCATGGCCTATCCGCGCGAGCCGCGCCCGGTCACCACCGCCGCCGCGGTCCCAGCCCTCGGCTTCGCCCTGTTCGGCGCCAACGCCGCGCTCTCCCCCGAAATCCAACAGCTTCCCGTGGACGGCGACTTGGTCTATCCGATCGTCCAGCAGTGGCTCTGGATCGGCCTCCACCTGGGCACGGCCTATCTGCTCGCCAAGGGCTGGCTGACCGATCGCCTGGGTGTTTATCTGATGAGCGCCGGGCTGCTGCACGCGGCCGCCGTCTACACCGCCACGCTGGAATCGCTCGGCTGGCACCCGGTGGTGGTCACCGTGATCCTGGCCGCCGTCGCGCTCAGCGCCTTTTCGGGCGGCGCCGGCGCAATCCCCGCGCGCCGCTAGCGAACCTGTTCACAGACGGTAGCAACGGTGTTTGACCGTCAAGGGATTAGCCCACGGTGGGGTCCCACAGGGC
>JAPOXD010000037.1 GCA_026707285.1 Chloroflexota bacterium
CCATGGCAGCACCTTTGCCAGGTGTTGCACTTCGTTTGTGAATCTAGGGAATCCACCCTTCATTGAACCTGGGGGCGGATAGGGTTCGCCCGGTCAGGCTTCTTCCGACCGAATTCTGCAAAGACCTCCTCGGGGAAAGGGCCGGGGTTAGGGTGACGGCCCACGCTTCGGCTAGATTTCCGGCCCCGCCGAAGTCCTACCATGACCGGCGGGCATCACCGGCAACGGATGGGACGCGCCAGGCTCGACCATGAAGTCGATCTCGTTCCAGTGGACCGAAGGCGTCGCGCCGTGGGAGGCCGAAACCGTCGTCTCCACCGTGGCGCACATTCAAGAGGTGATGCTCGTGCTGGGCCAGCGCGCCGGCCTGAGCCTCAATCGCGGCGAGCTGCGCCCTTTCGGCACCTGGGTGATTCCCGGCATTCCGCGCGGCTCGCCCTATTGGAGCACGCGCTGGTACGTCGACCAGAGCCTCGACAAGGCCACCGGGCAAATCTATGCGCCGAAGTTCATCAACGTCCTGCGCGACGAGCCCTGGCAGCAGGTCGGCCCCCACTACGACGTGGCCATCGTGCACGCGGATCTGCTGGACGCCCCGGAACGCAACGCCGGCGGCACCAGCGATCCCCACGTCCTCGCGGCCACCGAGGCCGACCTGGCCGCGGTGCTTTCCGTGCACCGGCTGCGGCGCATTCCCGAGCATGACGATCGGCGCATGGCCGTGCGCCGGCTCGCCACGCGCAGCTTCGGCCAGGTGCTCGACCTGCCCGGCCCGAACCGCGCGCAAGCGGTCGACCTGGTGCAAGGCCGCCGCGTCTGCACAAACGTCTGCGTCATGCGCGCCGCGCCGCGCCCCGAAGACATCCTCGAGCTGGCCCGCCAGGAGCATCGCTCCCGCATCGTCTTCTGCCGCGACTGCACCAACGACCTGCTCGACCACGTCGTCGCCACGCACTTCTCGCAAAACTGAGCGATTGGCGGCTGCGGCCGGCGGCCCGCGCTGCGTGCCCGCACCGCCAAGCCTGTCACTCCGAGCGCAGCGAGGAGTCTAAGGCGCCGGAATCAGGCACAGCGCCCGTCGACGTGACCGCGGGGCATGTCGCATCGAGTCCCCAGCTAAGCTCAGCGGCCGACGCGCAATCACCAACTCCCCAATCCGGTCGTGGTGCGTGTTCTTCATCGTCACCTGGACCGCGTGGAAGCCGTGGCGGCGGACAAGGTCCGCGATCTCGGGCGCGTGGTCGTACGTGAGCATGAACTCGGGCGCGGCGCCGGCCAGCAGCTGGAACAGCCGCGGATGGTCGATGTCGAAGTGCGTATAGAGCCGCCGTCCGGCGCGCTTTCCTCCGGCGGAGTAGGGCGGATCGGCGAAGACCACCGAGCGTGGCAGTCCGGCAAACTCTTCGAGCAACCGCATGCCGTCGGTCTCGCGGAAGTCGATCCGGTCCGCGTGCGCCCCGATCCGCTCCAGGCGCGACACGATGGTCTCCGGGTACCAGCGGGACGCGAGCCCCTTGCCGCTCTCGCCGGCACGGCCCAGCGAGGCACCGGGCGCCAGGATGCCGCCGCGGCGGGTGCGGTTGAGCACCAGCGCGCGAAAGCCCCGTTCCAATGCCTCGTCCGGCTGGGTCCGCGCCAGCGATTCCACGGCCTCGCGCGTGGGCTCGAACCGCATGACCCGATCGCATAGCTCGGAACCGTGATACAGCGCGGCCTTCCAGAAGGCCGCCACGTCCGGGTCAAGCTCGGCCAGCAGGCAGCGCTCGACCAGCCCCTCCATCACGGCCGTGAGCGAGACGATGGCCCCGCCGCCGAACGGCTCGATCAGTAGCTTTGGCTTTGGGTCCAGGCCCCCGAGCCAGGCGCGGATGTGCGGCACCAACCAGGTCTTGCCGCCGGGATAGCGCAACGGGCTGCGCTGGGGTACCGACGCCACGTTGGCGGCGGGTATCGGCGAGTGCGGGAACTGGACCTCCGGCACCGCGTCAGGCCTTCGCCGCTTCCAGGTCCTCACGGAGCTCGCGGATGCGGTCGCGGAACTGGGCGGCCTTCTCGAACTCGAGCGCTTCCGCGGCCAGGCGCATCTTGGCTTCCAGCTGCTTGATGTGGGCGGCCAGCTCCGCCCGGCTCATGGCGTCCACGCGGCGAAAGCCCAACTCATAGGCCGGCGCCTCCTCGGCGGCGCGCGGCAGCGCTTCGGCCTCCACCCGGTCGGTGAGATCGCGCAGGCCCTTGATCACCGACTGCGGCGTGATGCCGTGCTCGGCGTTGTACTGAATCTGCAGGCTGCGGCGGCGATAGGTCTCGTCAATGGCGCGTTGCATGCTCGCCGTCACGATGTCGGCGTACATGATCACGCGGCCGTTCAGATGCCGCGCGGCGCGGCCGATGGTCTGGATGAGCGACGTGTCCGCGCGCAGGAATCCCTCCTTGTCGGCATCCAGGATCGCCACCAACGACACCTCCGGCAGGTCGAGCCCCTCGCGCAGCAGGTTGATCCCCACCACCACGTCGTAGACCCCGCGCCGCAGCTCGCTCAGGATCGTGACCCGGTCCAGCGTGTCGATCTCCGAGTGCAGGTAGTGCACCTTGATGCCGATCTCCGCCAGGTACTCGGCCAGGTCCTCGGCCATGCGCTTAGTGAGCGTGGTGCAGAGCACGCGCTCGCCGACCCGCACCCGCTTGTTGATCTCGCCGATCAGGTCGTCGATCTGCCCCTCGGTGGGCCGCACCTCGATGGCCGGATCGACCAGGCCAGTGGGCCGCACGATCTGCTCCACCACCTGCTCGCTGTGCTCGTATTCGTAGGGGCCGGGCGTGGCCGACATGAACACGGCCGACCGCATGTAGGTCTCGAACTCCTCGAAGGCCAGCGGGCGGTTGTCGAACGCCGACGGCATGCGAAAGCCGTAGTCGACCAGCGACTGCTTGCGGCTGCGGTCGCCGGCCAGCATGCCGCGCACCTGCGGCAGCGTGACGTGCGACTCGTCCACCACCAGCACGAAGTCGTCCGGCAGGTAGTCCAACAGCACCCACGGCGGCTGGCCGGGGCGCCGGCCGCTCAGGTGGCGGCTGTAGTTCTCAATGCCGAAGCACATGCCCGTCTCGCGCAGCATCTCCAGGTCGAAGTTGGTGCGCTGGCGAAGCCGGGCCGCTTCCAGCACCTTGCCGCGCTCGTCCAGCTGGACCGCGTACTCGCCTAGCTCGTCCTCGATGGCGCTGAGGGCGCCGTTGAGTCGCTCGGCCGGCGTGACGTAGAACCGCGCCGGGTAGATGGTGACCGACTCCAGCTCCTCGAGGATTTCGCCCGTCAGCGGCTCGATCTTGGCGATGCGCTCCAGCTCCTCGTCGAAGAACTCGCACCGCAGCACGAAATCGTCGTAGGCCGGGTGAATCTCCACCACGTCGCCGCGCACGCGGAAGCGTCCGCGCTGGAAGCCGGCGTCGTTGCGCTGGTACTGCATGCCCACCAGCCGCCGCAGAAACCGTTGCCGGTCGTACGCCTCGCCCACCGCGAGCGCCAGGCTGACCTGGCCGTAGTCCTCCGGCGAGCCGATGCCGTAGATGCACGAGACGGTGGCCACGATGATCACGTCGCGCCGCTCGAAGAGGGAGCGCGTGGCGGAAAGCCGCAGCTTGTCGATCTCCCAGTTGATGTCGGTCTCTTTCTCGATGTAGGTGTCCGTGCGCGGCACGTAGGCCTCGGGCTGGTAGTAGTCGTAGTAGCTGACGAAATACTCCACGGCGTTGTGCGGGAAGAACTCGGCCAGCTCCGTGGTCAACTGCGCCGCCAGCGTCTTGTTGTGCGCCAGGACGAGCGCCGGGCGCTGCACGTCGTTAATGACGTTGGCGATGGTGAAGGTCTTGCCCGAACCGGTGACGCCGAGCAGCGTCTGGCAGCGGAAGCCGGTGTCAAGGCCGTCCACGAGCTGCGCCACGGCCTTGGGCTGGTCGCCCGCCGGGGCGTATGGCGCTTCGAGCCGGAAGCCGGCGGGGACTCCGGTGCGGGGCGTGGTGGCCATAGTCGATTCTAGAGCGCGAGGCTAGGGTTGCGTCGCGTGCGCGTGACCAATGCCCGATTCGACGGGCGGGAAACGCTGCCCAGTCCCCCTCACCCTAAACCTCTTCCACGGTGGGAAGAGGGGACCCGACCGGCTGCGGCTCCCAGGTTGCGCGCAGTCTGGGCCACCGGGCGCGTCGCACGGACCGGTGGGCTATCTATGCAGTTGCCCGTTCAGGGCCTTCTCCAGGGCAGACAGGTATTCCGTAAAGGCGCGGCGGCCCGCCGGCGTCGCCTGCACCCAGGTGCGCGGCTTGGCTCCGACGAATTCCTTCCTCGTGGCGAGGTAGTCCGCGTCCTCGAGCTTGCGCAGATGGATCGTCAAGTTGCCGCCGGTCAAGCCGAGAGTCTTCTGGATGAATCCGTACGCGAGCCGGTCCGTCTCCGGCTGGCCGACCAGCAGCGTCATGATTCGCAATCGCGTCGCCTGATGGATGGTTTCGTCGAGGACGACGGCCTCCTCGGTCAAAGGACGCCGCTCTTGCGGATCCAGGTCGCGCCCAGCGCAACCACGGCCAGCATCGCCGCTCCCGTCACCAACAGCGCCGCGTCACCCGCGAAATAGCTGGGCAGGTAATACGCCGCTGCGAACCCCACGCCCACCGCTGCAATCGCGGGGCGGTGCATGATGCCGAACAGCACGAGCCCCAGAGCCGCGATGCCCACCGCGACTCGCGGAATGGCTGCCCCGGCACCTTCCGCCGTCCAAAGTCCCGCCGCCGCCGGCACAAGAAACGCCGCGGCCATCACTGCGAGCCAGAAGAGGAATACCCGAATACCAGCGCTCCGGGCGGCGTCGCCGGCCGCGATCTGTCGGCCCGCGCGGTGCCCGATGAGGGCGCTGCCCACCATTCCGGCGGCCGCGAGCACGCCCCAAAGCGGTCCGGGATACCACGGGGTACTCGCCGCGACGTCGGACGCCAAAGTCGCAATGGCGTACTGCGAGAATGCGCCCGCGGCGACAATGGCGCCCCAAAGGAGCAAGATCGTCGCCGTGCCGGCGACATACATGGAATTCCTGGCGCGATCAAGCGTCGCGTGGATGTCGCCCCAGCTCTCGTTGGGTGTGAGAGCCGCCGTTTCCGGATCTGATCCTTGCATTGCCTGCCTCCATGTCCTATCGGGCCGTTTCCCGAAGTCTAGTTTATAGCACAAACTAGTTTATCAGACGAAATCGAGCGCGACGAGCTGCCTGGCGCCTGCGTTTCTGGAATGCCACCCTCATGCCGCGCGGCCGAACGAAGTAGCTGCTAGTGAGCCCCAACCCAGAGCGCCCGCCCCTGCCGGTGCTGCTGATCGTGAACGGGTATGCGGCATCGGGGAAGACCACCCTCGCGCGGGCGCTGTCCCGCGAGCTGCGCTGGCCGCTGGTGGTGAAGGATGAGTTCAAGGAACTGCTGTTCGACCGGCTCGGCGCAGCCGACTACAAGGAATCCAAGCGGCTCGGGGCCGCGGCGATCGACGTGATGTTCAGTGTGGCCCGCGAGCTGCTGGTCGCAGGGACATCGGTGATCATCGAATCACCGCTGATCCCGTCCTTTGACAACCCCCGGATCCGCCCGCTGGAACGCGACGCCGATTTCCTCACCGTCCAGGTCGTCCTCACGGGCGATCCCGACGTGCTCTTCGAGCGCTATCGGTCGCGCGCCGAGCGCGGCGAGCGGCACCCCAGCCACTTCGATCACGACCGCTTCTCGGACATGCACGCGATGCTGCATTCGCCGTTCGAGTCGCTCACGGTCACCGGCGAGACCCTCTATTTCGACACCTCGCGCCTCTCGGACGAGGCGATCGCCGAGATGCAGCGACGGATCGTCGCAGTCATCGACGCCCTGTCCGTCACGACCGATCCACGATCCGGAGAGTGAGCGCGGAGTGATGATCCTGTCCGTCATTCCGGCGGAAGCCGGAATCCAGGACCGGACCAGCAGAGCGTCATCCCCGTGGCGGAGATCGAACGTCCGAGATTCCTCGCCTGCGGCTCGGAATGACAGCCCAAGAGAGCCTTTGGTGACCCGCGCTGCGCGCAGCGTGGGACCGGCCGCGGTTCAATCTCCCAGGCTGCCCACAGCCTGGGCCACCGGGCACCGGGCAGAATGGGCGTCGCGTCGCTAGTCGGGTCGGCTCACCAACTTCCGGAGCGTCACTTGCCTGGACCATCTCCTCGCCCTGACAGATTCGGATACACGGGCTACGGCGTCGCCATCGTGATGCCGGAGAACGTTCGCCAGGAAGTCGCCAAGGTACGCGAGCAACCGGGCCTCGCCGTCTCGACCCTGCCTCCCCATGTCACCGTGAAAGGAACCTTCGCCGATCCGACCGACCTGAAGGAGGTCATCGAGATCACATCCGCTGCCGCCGCGGACACGACGCCATTCGCTGTGGAGTTCGGCGACCTGACGGTCTGGGATGCGCATGACCGGCGAATCGTCGTCGTATCCGTGAAGCGGTCGCCCGAGTTGGATCGCCTGCATCGAAGGCTGATGTGTGGAATCGGACCCATCTCGACCAGCGTGTATCTCCCCGATCGCCCTGAGCCCGTCGAAGGCTTTCGGTATCACCTGACGCTTTTCCAGGGTGCCGACGAGCTGAGCCACGCCCGCGGAATGCAAGCGGCCCGAGACCTCAGCTTGCCGGCACGGGTCAAGGCAAACGGCATGAGCCTCTTCGCCCGCGTGAACTGCCCTGCCGGACACGAATGGCGACAACTCCAGGACTTTCCGTTCACGACGCATTGGCAATGCCTCGGTAGCCCGCGCTGCGCGCAGCCTGGGCCATAGGCCAGCCGCAGCCGCCCGTCCTGTCCTACCTAGCTAAAGACGTGTCGTCTGAGTTCCGTACCTCGGGGAAGTATCGATTCATGCTGTCCCGACAAATTCTGGCGACGGTGTCGTCAAGGTAGGCCTTGTCGACGAGACCCAGGAGCGGCCGGATAGTGTTTCCCTTGTTCCGGTGGGACTTCGTTCTGTCGATCAGGTCAACGGACACACCCAAGAAATCCGCCAACCGCTGGGCTGAGGCGGGGATTTCAGGCGTGCGAATGGTCATCAGCCGGTCCGCTGGAATGACTTGCGCGGGACCCTCCGCATGAATGGACCAACGGGTCACAAAGCAATCCAGCGAATACACGCCGATCTCCTCCAAACCTCGGTCTGATCGCTTGTATGGGAACTTTGACGGCTCAAACCACCAGTCCAAAAAATCCTGCACATCGGAAGGAATCGTTCGAGCGATCAAGTGATTGATGACCGACTCAACCCAGGTGTAGCAATCACGAATGAGTTGAATGAATTTGGCGTCTTGGAAGAGCGTCGCCAGCCGATCCATGACGAAGTAGTTGGCCCACGACGAATCGAACTCCAGTCGGAGTCGATGGTCACGCTCGCACAAGTACCGATTTAGCTCGCTTGGACCAAGGCGGCCGGTGTCCAACGCCATGACCGCATCAAGCAACTCTGCCCGTTGCGGCTCGTGAGCAGCCCGGAAGCCAGTCTCAAGCACCCCAGCCAGCGAGGAGGTGCCGGACTTCGCCGCACCGATGCAGTACACCTGAAACCTCCTCGGTCCCGGCTGTCTACCCGTGGGCGTCACTGGTCTCTTGACATTCGAGCGAGCCAGCCAGCTTGGGCAACTACGCGCCTGATTCCGTCAGCGCCTCTCGCAGCCGCTGCCCGATGATTTCCGGCTCCCCAGGCTGGAGATTGGCGGAGTAGGCCTCCAGCTGATTCCGCGCCGGGTCGACGCGGACGTAGATCGGCGGCTCACCCGCCAGCAGCGCGTCGCCGATCGTCTGGGCGTCCGCTCCGGTCCAGTCGGGCTCGAATCCGACCACCGCCGTCGGCACGAAGAAGCGGTCGTCGTCGAATTCCACCGTCGCGCGCACGCCGTCGATCTCGCCCACGTCGTCGACGATGATCTCGACTAGCTCTCCCATCTCCCGCAGCATCTCGTCCTCGTCCGAGTCCATGTAGCTGCGCAGCGCCGCGTAGAGGCCCACCATCTCCTCCTTGGCCACCTTGGACGGACGGCCGATGGCGTGATTGGGGCTGCTGTTGAGGTAGGCGGCTTCGATGAGGTCCGCGCGTCCGTAGAGCAGTCCGGTCGCCTGCGGGCCGCGAATGACCTTGCCGCCGCTCATGGTGACGAGGTCGGCGCCGTCGCGAATAAAGCGCGTCAGGTTTTCGCGCGGCGGCACCGTCATGGCCGCATCCACGATCACGGGAATGCCGCGCGCGTGGGCGATCTCGGCCACCTGGGGCAGCGTCAATCCGCCGCGCGGATTCCCCGGCGCGAACAGGAACGCCACCGCCGCCGTGCGCTCGCTGAGCGCGGCATCCAGCTCCTCGGGCAGGCACGACGACACGTTGCCCACCTCGACAATCCGCGCGCCGGTGAAGCCGTACATGTGGCTATAGGGACCGCGATGGATCTTCTGGATGACCATCTCGTCCTTGAGACCGGTCGTGTCGGGCAGGCGCCGGATGGCCGCGAGGTCCGTGCCCGTCACGCAGGCGGCCAGCGAGAGCACCATCCCGGCGGCGGCGCCGGCCACCACCATGCCCGCCTCGGCGCTAGTGACCTCGGCGATGTAGGCGCCGATGCGGCGGTTGAGCGTCTCGACCGAAACGAACGCCCGCCCGGCCTCGGCCATGGCGTCCAACGTATCGGGCCGCATCAGCGAGCCGCCGTAGTTCGTGGTAGGCCCGCCGGCGTGGATTACCAGCGGCACGCCCAGCTCGGCGTAGACGCGGTTCGACGGTCGCGTGGCCTTCATGAAGCTGTCCAAGTACCTGCTTTGTGCGTGTATAGCACGCTGCCTCTGCCGCCGAGCGGCTATGCTTCACGCCACGCATGCATCAGGCCAAATGAACAACCCACCGAGCGATCCGGGGGCGCGGAGGCGCCCGGTGCACCTCCGCGCCGTACTGACTGCTTACCCTTTGGCGGCTTCGGCATGAGCCGCCCGCGGCTGATGATCCCCGGTCCGATCGACCTCGAGCCGGAGGTGCTGGAGGCACTAGCCGAACAGGTAGTTCCGCACTACGGCGACGCCTGGGTGGCAGCCTACCGGCACGTGCGGAAGAACCTGCTGGCCATTGCCGAGAGCGAGGGCGAAGCCTTCGTCCTCGCCGGCACCGGCATCGTGGGCATCGACGCCGCCATCGGGACGGCGGTTCCAACCGGCGGCCAATTGATCGTGGTGGACAACGGCTTCTTCTCCGGTCGCATGTGCGAGGTCGCGGACGGCTACGGCATCACCACCCACGTTCTGCGCACAGCACGCGGCGAGCCCGTGAGGTCGGAAGAGCTCACGGCGTTCATGCAGGCGCATCCGGAGGCCAGGGTCGTGGGCCTGACCCACGGCGAGACGGCGACCGGCGTGCTCAACGACCTGGAGGCGCTCGGGAGCGTGGTGGCGGATGCCGGCCGGTTTCTCATCGTCGACGCGGTGTCCACCTTCGGCGCGGCGCGCGTGGCCGTGGACGCCTGGGCCGTCGGCATCTGCTGCACGGCGTCGCAAAAGGCCCTGGAGTCGCCGCCCGGCGCGGCCCCCGTGATCGTCAATCCCCGAGCCTGGGAGTTCCTGGACTCGAGCGGCGCCGCGAATCACGGGCTCTACAGCGACCTGCGCGTCTGGCGCCGCTATGCCGACGAGATGGCGGAATTTCACCCCCAGCCGGCCACGATGCCGGTCAACGTCATCGCCGCGCTGACCGTGGCAACCGATCGAATCCTGGCGGAAGGGCTCGAGCCGCGCTATCGGCGCTATCGGGAGATCGCCGCCCGAGTGCGCGTGCGAGCGCGCGCCGCCGGATATGAGCCGCTGGCCGACGACGCGTGGGCCTCGCCCACGGTCACGGCCCTGCGTCCGCCGTCGAGTATCCGGGCGGACGACGTCGTGGCGGCCGTGCGCGAGCGAGCGAATATTCAGCTCGGCAGCGGGATCGCGGAGCTGGCCGGAGAGGTGTTCCGCGTGGGGCACATGGGGCTCTCGACCACCGACGCCTACCTCGACGACCTGTTCAGCGTGCTGGAAACCTTGTCTAACACCCAGGCGCGCGCGGCGTCCTAGGCCGTCCGCCGCGACGGGCTGTTTGGGAAAAAATGCGTTGACACGCGCCAATCGCCCGCCGTAGGCTCGCCATTGCTGGAAAGGCTGTGACTGGGACGAGTACCCGTCAGAAGCCGCGTTAGAGAGCCGGACCTCGCGCTGCAAGTCCGGTCGCGGCGACGACGGCGAATGGCCCCACGAGCCGCGGACCCAACGGGCAGCGCCCAAGTAGGCTCCGCCGGAGGCCCTCCGTTAGCACAGGGCAGGATATCGAGCGCAAGCTCCGTATCTGGAAGAAGGGGCGCCCTGCGCGCCCGAAGCAGGGTGGCACCGCGAAGGCACGAGCCTCTCGCCCCTCAGGCGAGAGGTTTTTTTGTGCCCTGCGTCGGGGCCGAAAGGAGGGGTCGGATGAGCATGACGCAATTGGTGGGCGCGCGCACGGATCAGCGCGCGTGGGCCCTTGACCAGCTCACCCACGGCCGCGCCGTGCCGATCTTCGATGAAATCCCCGGCGACTTGGACACACCGGTCTCGGTGTTCCTCAAGCTGCGGGCCGGCGACCCCGCGTTCCTCCTCGAAAGCGTGGAAGGCGGCGAGCAGGTAGCGCGCTACTCCTTTGTCGGCGCGCGGCCGGCGCAGAGTCTCAGCTTCCGCGACGGCAAGGCGACGTTCACCGACGCCGGCGGCGAGACTCGAACGCAGATGTACGCCAACCCGCTGGACCTAGTCTCGCAGATGCTGGACGAGGCGAACATCGCCGCCAATCCCGAATTGCCCCGCTTCCAGGGCGGCGCGGTCGGATATCTGGCTTACGACGCCGCGGCCAACTTCGAGCGCCTGCCCGTACCGGACGCCGACCCGCTGGGGGTGCCCGACGGCATGTTCATGCTGTGCGAGGAGCTGGTGATCTTCGATCACGTCCGCGACGTGATGCGGCTGGTCACGGTCGCGCGTCCGGATCCCGATCCGGCTGGCGGGTATGCCGCAGCGCGGGACCGGCTCGCCGCGCTTGCCGACCGCATCGCGGGCCCCACGCCGATCCCGCCAGTGGGCGCCGCGTCGCCGGTCAACGGCCGCGTGGACCTCAGCATGTCCAAGGCCGAGTTCATCCGAGCCGTGGAGCGAGCGAAGGCGTACATCTCCGCGGGGGACATCATCCAGACGGTGCCGTCGCTGCGCCTCAGCCGAAAGCTCAGCGTGGACCCCATCGAGGTCTACCGCGCCCTGCGGCGCATCAACCCGTCGCCGTACATGTTCTACCTGGACTTCGGCGACATGCAGCTCGCGGGCGCGTCGCCCGAGATGATGGTGCGCTACGAGGACGGCCAGGTGCGCACACGTCCCATCGCCGGAACTCGACCGCGAGGCGAGGATCCAGACGCCGACGCGGAGTTGGCGCGCGAGCTCATCGCGGACCCGAAGGAGCGCGCCGAGCACGTGATGCTCGTCGACTTGGGCCGCAACGACGTCGGAAGGGTGGCCGTGTCGGGCTCGGTCGCGGTCGACAACTTCATGAGCATCGAACGTTACTCCCACGTGATGCACATCGTGAGCGACGTGACCGGCACGCTCGAACCAGGCCGAACGGGACTGGACGCGCTGCGCGCCTGTTTCCCGGCCGGAACTCTCTCGGGCGCGCCCAAGATCCGGGCCATGGAGATCATTGCCGAGCTGGAGAACCTGCGACGCGGGCCGTACGGGGGCGCCGTCGGCTACGTGAGCTACTCGGGGGACCTCGACACGGCCATCACCATTCGAACCATGGTCGTCCGCGACGGCATGGCGCACGTGCAGGCCGGCGCGGGGATCGTGGCGGACTCCGTGCCGGAGCTGGAGTATCACGAGTGCCTCAACAAGGCGCGGGCGCTGCTGCGGGCGATCGAGATCGCCGAGGAGGCTGGCCATGCTGCTCGTACTCGATAACTACGACTCGTTCACCTACAACCTGGTGCAGTTCCTCAGCGTGATCACGGACGACATCGAGGTCCACCGCAACGACGCGCTGACGGTGGCCGACATCGAGGCGAAAGCCCCCGAGGCGATCGTGGTTTCGCCTGGCCCCTGCACGCCGGACGAGGCCGGCATTTCGGTGGACCTCATCGCCACCCTGGGGCCGCGCATCCCCACACTCGGGGTGTGCCTGGGCCACCAGTCCGTGGGAGCGGCGTTCGGGGGGCGCATCGTGCGGGCGCCGGAGCTGATGCACGGCAAGACCTCGCCCATTCATCACCACGGCGACGAGCTGTTCGAGGGCTTGCCGGACCCGTTCACCGCCACTCGCTACCACTCGCTCATCATCGAGGCGGCGAGCCTGCCGGACGTGCTGCAAGTTACGGCGCGCACCCCGGATGGGACTATCATGGGAGTGCGGCATCAGACCCACCCGATATTCGGCGTGCAGTTTCACCCGGAGTCGATTCTCACGACGGTGGGGCCCGATTTGCTCCGAAACTTCGTGAAGATGGCCGGCATGCGGACGCTCTCATGATCGTCGGCGCGATTCAGACCGTGGTCGAGGGCCGTTCGCTGGCGCGCGAGACGGCGCGCGAGGTGATGGAATCTATCCTCACCGGCCAGGTCACGCCCGCCCAGTTCGGCGCGCTGGTCACGGCCTTGCGTCTCAAGGGCGAGTCGGCGGATGAGATCGCCGGCTTCTTGGAGAGCATGCGGACCCATGCCACGCGGGTTGACCTGGGCGACCTGCCCGCCGTGGACGCCTGCGGGACGGGTGGCCGCGGGGTCAACTGGTTCAACGTGACGACCACCGCCGCGCTGGTTGCCGCCGGCGCCGGGGCCAAGGTCGCCAAGCACGGCAACCGATCCTTCACCCGCAAGAGTGGCAGCGCGGACGCGTTCGAAGCCCTCGGCGTGCAGCTGGCCGTTCCGCCGTCGGTTGTGGCCCGGTGCGTCCGCGAAGCGGGGATCGGCTTCATGTTCGCCCAGGCCTTTCACCCCAGCATGAAGTTCGCGGCCCCGCTGCGCCGGGAAATCGGCATCCGCACGATGTTCAACGTGCTGGGCCCCCTGACGAATCCCGCCGGCGTGCGACGGCAGCTCCTGGGCACGGCCAGTCCTGCGTTGGCGGCGACCATGGCCGACGCCCTGCAGAAGATGGGCGCCGTCCGCGTGCTGGTGGTCGCCGGGCATGGGGGCATGGACGAGGTCACGCTCGACGGCCCCACCCAGGTGACCGAGCTACGCGACGGCGCAATCTCGTCGTACACCGTCAGCGCCGAGGATCTGGGGTTGGCGGCGAGTGAAGCGGCCAGCGTGGCGGGTGGCACGCCCGACGAAAACGCCGTCACCATCCGCGGCATCCTCGACGGCGGCGACCGCGGGCCGCGTCGCGACCTGGCGGTCGCCAACGCGGCCGGCGTGCTGCTGGCCGCCGGGGTTGCCGATTCGTGGCGTGACGGTGTCGAACGCGCGGCCGCCGCCATCGACAACGGCGCGGCGGCGGCGAGCCTGGAGCGCATGGTCGCCATCACGAACAGCGCGTCCGGCAGCTAGATGACGATTCTGGACGAGATCGTCGAGCACAAGCGCCGCGAAGTGGCGCAGGCAGCGGCGGCCGTGCCGCTCGCCGAAATGCGCCGCCGCGGCGAGCAACAGCGGGCGCGACGCTCGCTATGGCATGCCCTGGACGTCGACGCGGTCGTGGTGATCGCCGAGATCAAGCGCGCCTCGCCGACGGCCGGGGTGTTCGCGGAGGACTTGGACCCGGCGGTCCAGGCCGCGAAATACGCCGACAGCGGGGCCGCCGCGATCTCGGTGCTCACCGATCAGGCGTACTTTCGGGGATCGCTCGGCGATCTTAGGCAGGCCCGCGACGCCTGCGATCTGCCGGTGATCCGCAAGGAGTTCATCGTCGACGCGTACCAGATCTACGAGTCGGCGGCGGCCAACGCCGACGCCGTGCTCCTCATCGTTGGCCTGACGCCCGAGCAGGACTTGGACGAGGACCTGGCGCTCGTGCATGAGCTGGGCATGGAAGCGCTCGTCGAGGCGCACGTGGAAGAGGAAGTGGAGCAGGCCCTGGTTGCCGGCGCCCGCATCGTGGGCATCAACAACCGGGACCTGCGTTCGTTCAAGACCGATCTCGCCGTGACCGAGCGTCTTTGCGCCATGATTCCGGACGACATCACGATCGTGAGCGAGAGCGGCGTGCGAACCCCGGCCGACGTGCGACGGCTGGCCGCCAGCGGCGTGAGCGCCGTGCTGGTCGGCGAGTCGATCGTGACGGCGGCCGACGCGGGCAGCCAGCTCCGGGAGCTGGTGGCGGCCGGAGCGGCGGCATAAGCCGTGCTGGTCAAGATTTGCGCGCTGCTGCAACCCGACGACGCGGCCGCCGCGGCCGCCGCGGGGGCCGACATGCTGGGCGTGATCTTCGCGCCCTCCTGGCGTCGGCGGACCGTGGCCGAGGCGCGGCGCATCTTCGACGCAGCGCCGGCCGGGCCTGAGCGCGTGGGCGTGTTCGTCGATGCGCCGCTGGCAGAGGTCGAGGAGGTCGCCGACGCGTGCAAGCTGGACCGAATCCAGCTTGGCGGCGGCGAGGACCCGGACTATTGCGCCGCGCTGGGATCGCGTGCGGTAAAGACCTTGCGGCTGCCGCGGGACGAGGCCATCGTGGCCGACTTTGACGTACGGCTCTTCCACTTCGACACCGCCCACGACTCCCGAGCCGGCGGCACGGGCGAGTCGTGGGACTACGCCTCGGCACGATCCCTGGGCCGGAAGCATCCGGTGCTTCTTGCCGGTGGCCTGACGCCGGACAACGTGGCGACCGCCATCGCCGCCGCCCGGCCGTTGGGCGTGGACGTCGCCAGCGGCGTCGAGACCAATCGCGCCAAGGACCCGGACAAGATCGAAGAATTCGTACAGCGCGCGCGCGAAGCTTTCGCGGCGCTGGAAACCGCCGCCTAGCCATGCGACGGCTTGCCGCGGCACTGCTCGTGGCGGGGGCGCTGGCATGCGGCTGCACCCAGGGCTTCATGCTCGAGGACGGCGAGCGCCCGGCGGACGAGCTGACCGACGCCAAGTTCGTGTTCGCCGAGGGCAAAACCGAGATTGAGATGCGGCCGGCCCCAACCAGCCTCATTCCAACGCCCACGCCGACGCCAACGCCCGCGCCGACGCCAACGCCGGCGCCGCAGCCCCCCCCGACGGCCTCGCCGGCATCCGCGCCCACCGACCGCGCGCCAACGCCGGGCGGAGGCACCGCGGAGACTGCTACCGGGACGCCAGTCGCAACGTTCACTCAGTCAACCGGCGCCGAGTTCGAGGGCACGCCGCCCGTGACGGAAACCGTCGCGCCAGCGCCGCTGGACACCGAAGCCATTGCCGCCAACCCGCTGGCCGCCTCGATCCTCATTCCCAACCCGGCCGTGGACCCCGGGCTGGTGACAGCTCAGGAATCGTCAGACTCCGCCGAGTTTTTCCTGCCCGAAATGGTCGCCCAAATCGGACTGGAAAGCTTCGCCTTCCGGGTCAGCAATCGGCCGCCGGAATCGGATGCCCTGAGCGAGCGGCAGCGCATCGTTCAGCTGGTGCAGTTCATCTTCGTGCACACCAGCGTCCCGGCCGCGCAGGCGTTCTACGAATTCCTCAGCACAACCTTTGTCAGCGGTTCCGCCAACTCCCGCGAGGAGGCGACGAAGGAGTACTACCCCAACCTGGTGTCGGAATTGAACGGGTTTCGGGACGTGCTCGAGGGCGCGGACGAGACGACGCTTGTCGTCCTCGAAATCGATCCGAACGTGCCTGAGGGCGCCCCGACCAGCGGCGCGCCGGTGCCAACCGTGTACTACATCGTGGTGCTCGAGGGCCGTATCACCGCCGCGATCGAGGTCGTCTACATCCTCGAACAGGATCCCCGCAACGTAGTGCCCGTCGGCGACCTGCTGCTGTCCCGCATTCCGCCGGAATTCCGCACGAGCCAAGCTCCGTGACGACCGCCGCGCGCGCCTCGACGCCCGACGCCGCGGGCTACTTCGGGCCGTGGGGCGGCCGCTACGTGCCGGAAACCTTAGTGCCGGCGCTCGAAGAGTTGGAGCGCGCCTTCATGCGGCTGCGGGACGATCAAGCGTTCCGGGGCGAGCTGGCGCGCCTGCTCCGCCACTACGCCGGTCGGCCCACGCCGATCTACGAGGCGCGCCGGCTGCACGAGGAGCTGGGTGGCGCTCGGATCTGGCTCAAGCGCGAAGACCTGGCGCACACCGGCGCCCACAAGATCAACAACGCGCTGGGCCAGGCGCTGCTGGCGGTGCGCAGCGGCAAGCGGCGCGTCATCGCCGAGACCGGCGCCGGCCAGCACGGCGTGGCCACCGCGACGGTGTGCGCCATGTTTGGCCTGGAATGCGTGGTGTACATGGGCGAAGAGGACGTCCACCGCCAGGCGCTCAACGTCGTGCGCATGCGCATGCTCGGGGCCGAGGTGGTGCCGGTGACGTCCGGTAGTCAAACCCTGAAAGACGCCATCAATGAGGCCTTGCGCGACTGGGTGACCAACGTGGAGACGACGTTCTATCTCTTTGGCTCGGCCACGGGGCCGCATCCCTACCCGCTGATCGTCCGGGAATTCCAGAAAGTCATCGGCATCGAGGCGCGCGCGCAGATGCTCGAGCAGACCGGCCGCCTGCCGGACACGGTCGTCGCCTGTGTCAACGGCGGCAGCAACGCCATCGGCATCTTTCATCCGTTCGTGGACGACCCGGTCGGCCTGGTTGGCGTGGAAGCGGGCGGCACGGGTCCCGCGGAGACCGCCGCCACCCTGGAAGCCGGCAGCCCCGGCATTTTGCACGGGGCGATCAGCTACCTGCTGCAAGACGAGGACGGCCAGATCGCTCCCACGCACAGCATCGCCGCCGGATTGGACTATCCCGGCGTGGGACCTGAGCATGCCTATCTCCAGGACACAGGTCGCGCAACCTACGTCTCGGTAACCGACGAACAAGCGCTGGACGCCTTGCAGACCCTGGCGCGCCTGGAGGGCATCATCCCCGCGCTGGAGTCCGCGCACGCCATGGCCCACGCCATCGAGTTGGCGCCGACGCTGCCGGCCGACGCGTCGATCCTGGTCAACCTGTCCGGGCGGGGCGACAAGGACATGGACACCGTGGTCGGCGCGCTAGGGGCTGACGGTTGAGCCGAATCTCCAGGGCGTTTAGCGACGCGGCCGGCGACGGCCGGCTCGTGATCGCCCCGTACGTGGCGCTGGGTTATCCCGACATGCCGACCTCGGTGAAATTGGCCCGGGCCTACCTCGACGCGGGCGCGGACATGCTGGAGCTTGGCGTCCCGTTCAGCGACCCGATCGCCGACGGGCCGACCATCCAGCGCGCGACGCAGCGGGCGCTGGCGAAGGGCGCCACCCTCGCCCGCTGCATCGAGGCCGCTGCCGACATTCGAGCCGCGACCGGCGCGCCGCTGGTGCTGATGGGGTATGCGAATCCCTTCATGCAGTGGGGCTACGAGGACTTGGCCCGCGACCTGCAGGGCGCCGGAGTCGACGGCCTGATCGTTCCCGACCTGCTGCCGGACGACAACGAGGACCTGGCGCAGGCCTGCGCCGCCCACGACCTCGACGTGATTTCGCTGCTGGCGCCGACGACGCCGAGCGAGCGAATCCGCCGCGTGGCCGAGCGCGGCAGCGGCTTCCTCTACTGCGTGAGCCTCACGGGCGTGACGGGCCGGCGCGAAGACTTGCAGTCCGGGCTCACGGCCTTCCTGCAACGGGTCGGGGAGTCCTCCTCGCTGCCTCGGGCGGTGGGCTTTGGCATCTCTACCCCGGCGCACGTGCGGGCGCTCTGCGGACAGGCGGACGCGGCGATCATGGCCAGCGCGCTGATCGACATCTTCGACGCCGCGCCCCCCGCCGCGGCCGTGAGCCGGGCGGCCGCCCAGGTCGGCGCCATGGTGGACGCCGCCAGATGCCGCTGATCGCAGCCATCCTCGCCGGGGCGGCGCTGCTCTGGGCCGCGGTGACCGCCCACACCGCCTGGCGCCTCACCCATCCCCCGCGCGGCTGGCGCCCGCACGATTGGCAGCCGTCCGACCTCCCGCTCGAGGCCACGACGATTCAGGCCGACGACGGCGTGCGCGTCCGGGTTTGGGTGGCGCCGCAAGCCGACGCCCCGGCGACCGTCATCTGCGTGCACGGCTGGGGCACCAACCACACAGAAATGGAGTGGCGGGCCGGTCGACTGCATCGCGCCGGCTACTCGGTGGTGCTGTTCGACTTTCGCGCCTGCGGCGAGTCCGGGGGCCGCATGTGCAGCGCGGGCGTGCACGAAATGCGCGACCTGCGGGCCGTCGTCGAGTTGGCGGCCAACGACCCTTCGCTAAATCGCGCCCCCATCGTCATCCTGGCCAACTCGATGGGCGCCGCGGTGGCGATCACCGTGGCCGCGAGCGAGCCCAGAATCCGAGCCATCGCCAGCGACGCCGCATATGCCTCCCTGGAAAGCGCCACCGCCTGGGGATTCCGGACCTTCACCGGCCTGCCGCCGTGGCCGTTCAAGCGCAGCGTGACGTGGCTCGTGGAGCGCATGACCGGGGCGCGAATGCGCGAACTGGCCGTGATCGAGTCGATTGCGAGTCTGAGTCCCCGGCCGGTGCTGATCGCGCACGGCACGGACGACCCGCTGGTTTCGCCCCAGGATGCCGAGGCCCTCTTTGCACGCGCGGGCGAGCCGAAGGAGCTGTGGCGTGTGACCGACGCAGGCCACGTCGTGGCGGAATTCGTCGATCCCGAGGTCTACGACGCGCGGATCACCGGCCTGTTCACGCGCGCGCTGGAAGAGCCGGCGGCGCCAGGACCGTAACCTCAAGCGCTTCGGGCAGCAGGTCGGGCGAGAGATCGAGTTCGGACGCCTCCACGCCGCGGACGGTGCGGCCCGCCAGGAAACCGCTGGCGTCGAGCGTGGCGATGGGAAAAGGGAACTCACGGCCCGACGGGCGGTAGTGCATGGGAATGGCGACCCGCGGGGCGATCTGGTCGACGACCTCCGCCGCCCCGGCGCCATCCAGCGTGAAATGACCGCCGACGGGAACGCAGACAACGTCGTGGCCCCTGGTTTGCGCGATCAGATTGGCATCCAGGACATGCCCAAGATCCCCAAGATGCAGCAGTCGAACACCGCCCGCGGCGACCGAAAGCAGCGCCGTTCGACCGCGCGCGGCCCCCTGCTCCTGGTCGTGGTAGGCGCCGGCGATCACCGTCGCCGTCACGTCCCCGAGCTGCACCTCGCCCGCATGCCACAGGTCGGCGCTCGCGCCCCGGATGACCTTGGGACGTCCGGGCGCCAACCCCACGTTGGCGTGGTCGGCGTGCTCATGGCTCAGCAGCACCAGGTCGATGTTCGGCAGCGCCGGAACGGGATAGCCCAGGGCGTCGTTGAGCGGATCGATCAGGACGCGGACGCCGGCTGGGCTGCTCAGCAGAAAGCACGCGTGGCCCAACCACCGAAGCCGGACCGCCGGCTCAAACGCCACTGGGCCAATCGTCGGCGACGCGGCTGCGACCCTCCAGCGCCATGGCGATGGTGGCGGCGTCGACGTACTCGATGTCGCCGCCGCGGGCGAGGCCCCGCGCAAGCCGGCTGACGACCAGCGAATCCGCTTCCAGCAGGCCGTTGATGTAGGCCGCGGTGGCGTCCCCTTCGATGCTGGCGTTCGTCGCGACGATCACCTCACGCAGTCCCTCGCGCCGCACGCGCTGGGCCAGAGCGGAGAGGTTGAGCTCATCGGGTCCCACGCCGTCCAGCGGCGCGATCACCCCGTGCAGCACGTGATAGACGCCGTTGAATCCGCCCGAGCGCTCGATGGCGAGCAGATCGAGCGGATCCTCGACCACGCAGAGGAGCTGCTGATCGCGTGTGGGGTCGCAACAGATCGAACAGGGGTCCTGGTCGGCATAGTTCCCGCACCGCGCGCAGGTGACCACGTGCTCGCGCAGGCCGGTCACGGCGGCGCCCAGCGCCGCCACCTGCGCCGCGGGCGCGCGCAGCAGAAAGAAGGCCAGGCGCTGCGCCGTCTTCGGCCCGATGGTGGGCAGCCTGCCGAACTCTTCGATCAGGCGCGTGATCGGCCGTGGGATCGGGTCCGGCACGCGCTACAGCCCGGGAATACCGAGCCCGCCGGTCAAGCCGCCCAGCTTTTGCTTGGCAAGGTCCTGCGACTGGTCGATGGCCTCGTTGATCGCGGCGGTCACCAGGTCCCCGAGCAGCTCGGGATCGTCCGGGTCGATGGCCGCGGGATCGATGGCGATCGATTCGATGTGCTGGTCGCCCGTGATGACGACCGTCACCGCGCCGCCGCCGGACGTGACTTCCAGCGTGGCGGCGCGCAACTCCTCTTGCGCCTTCTCCATTTGTCGCTGCAGCTGCCGCATCATCTTCATGGACACCGGCTAGGCTCCTTCGGTGAGCTCGACGTCAATCGGCTGAGCCCCATAGTCCCTTATCGCGACCCGGACGACCGGATCGCTGCTGGCCGGCGACCTGGGGGACTTCGGTCGTGGCGCGGCGGCCTCACGTTCGAGACGATTGCGGACGCGCAGCGGCGTGCCGAAGGTTCGCGTGAGCGCCTCGGACATCAGCTGCCGGGACTGCGGCCGATCCACCTGGTCCAAGAGCAGCTGGCTCCGGTAGCTGATGGTGACCACGTCGTCGGTGAGGGCCAGCACCTCGCCCTGCTCAGCGTATGGCGCCAGCGTGCGCGAGGCCTCGCGCACGGCTCCAATCCAGTCCGATGCGCGCGCCTTGATTGTCTCGACCGTCAGCTCGTCCGGGCTGGTGGCGGCTGTGGGAGTCTCCTCGGCTTGGGCGTCCTTCGGCGGCGGCGCAGGTCTGGCGGGCGCCGGCGGCGGCTGGGCGGTCGCGACGGCGTCGCCGTGCACCCGCAGGACGGCGCGAGCAAACGCCAGCTCGAGATCGAGGATGGGATCGCCGGCCTCTCGCGACGGCGGCTCGGGCTCGGCGAAGACTTCGAGCGCCTGGACGACCTGGCCGATGGAGATGCGACTGGCGAGCGCCGCGACTTCCGGATCGTCGCGCACGTGGCCGGCCTCGGCCGCGCCCGCGCTAAGCAAGAGCACGTCGCGCAGCAGATCGACGACCTGCGCCCGCAGCGTGCCGGGGCTATTGCCGTCGGCCATGGCCTGCTCGATGGCGCCCAGACCCGCCGCCGCATCGCCCGCGGCAATGGCCTCCACCAGCGCCAGCACCGCCGCCCGGCCGGTGAGCCCGAGCATGCCGTTTACGTCGTCCAGCGTCACGGTCTCCTGGGCGAACGCCAGCGCCTGGTCGAGCAGCGAAATCGCGTCGCGCAAGCTGCCGCCGGCGCTGCGGGCCAGGACCGCCAGCGCCAGCTCGTCGACCGTCGTTCCCTCGGCGGCGGCCACGCTGCGGAGCTGATCGATGAGCTCCACGGTGCCGATGCGGCGAAACGTCAAATGCTGGCAGCGCGAGCGAATGGTGAGGGGAACTCGATGCGGCTCGGTGGTGGCCAGCACGAACAGCGTGCGGGTCGGCGGCTCTTCCAGCGTCTTCAGCAAGGCGTCTTTCGCCGAGGCGGACAACTGGTGGATCTCGTCGATGATGTAGACCTTATAGCGCCCGCCGGCGGGGGCGAACTGCGTTTGCTCACGCAGCAGCCGCACGTCGTCGACGCTGCTGTGGGACGCCGCGTCCATCTCCAGCAAATCGACGAACGTGCCGGCGGCAATGTCGCGGCAGTGGTCGCAGGCGGCGCAGGGCTCGGGCTGCACACCTTCGCGACAGTTGACCGCCTTCGCCAGCAGGCGCGCGGCGGTGGTCTTGCCGGTGCCGCGCTCGCCCGAAAACAGGTAGGCGTGGCTCAGCCGGTTGTGCGCCAGCGCGTTTTGCAGGATTCGCACGACGTGCGACTGGCCCACAAGCTCGCCGAACCGCTGCGGCCGATAGCGGTTGTAGAGCGCTTGGAACGCGGGCATCGCCGAATCGGTCATGAGGTCTATCGTGTCACGAAATCGGCTAAGAGTGAGGCCGCGCCCTGCCGTTGAGCACCGGCCGCCGCCTTACCGACGCCGCCGGCTCGAGCCAGGTGATCCCGCGGCACCCAAAGATGGCTCCGTACCGCTGCTTCCTCTCGGACCTGACGGGGTTAGGAGGTCTTCGTCGCACGAGGCCCAGCCGTCAGCACCGATGAACGGCGGCAGACACGACGGTGGCAACCCTCAGGCAGGTATTCAGCCCGCTGTAGCGGATTGCGGTTCCAGGGCACCGCTAGCTCCCCACCTAGCGCGGCCTCTCGTCGATAGTAGGCGCAGCGGTACCGAGGGTCAACGCGTCCGACGGGTCGTCGTAGGGGCGCTTCGCGAAGTGTCCCTACCCGAGCGCGGCTGCCGAGAAAGCGAACCGCCTACAATCGAAGACCCGCCGAAAGGAGTCCCGCCTGTGGCCCCCTACCGCATCGAGCTCCGCAGCGACACGCAGACCGTTCCCACGCCCGACATGCGCGAGGCCATGGCCATGGCCGAGGTGGCGGATGAACAGTGGGGCGAGGACCCCACCGTGCTGGAACTGGAGCGCACGTCCGCCGAGATGTTCGGCCGCGAGGCGGCGGTCTTCGTGCCCAGCGGCACGATGGGCAACCTGACCAGCATGCTTGCGCTGACCGAGCGCGGGGACACCGTGATCGTGGACGGGCTGTCGCACATGGTGGGCGAGAACGGCAACTACGCCGTCGTCGCGGGCTGCACCCTGCTGCCGGTCGAGACCGAAGGCGTGCTCGACGCGGACATGGTGCGCGAGCGGCTGGATTCCGCGACCATTCCGCCCGCCCGGCCCGCGCTGATCTGGACCGAGAATACCCACAACGTGCGCGGCGGCGTGTCCTGGGGCCCCGAGGTCATGCAGGGCATCGTGGAGCTCGCCGCCGAACGGGGCATGCGCGTCCACCTGGACGGCGCGCGCATCTTCAACGCCGCCGTCGACCAGGGCGTCTCGGTGCGCGAGCTGACCGCCGGCGCGGACACGGTGCAGTTCTGTCTCTCCAAGGGCCTCGGAGCGCCGTTCGGCTCGATGGTGGTGGGGTCGGGCGACACGATCGAGCGCGTGGCGCGCTACAAGAAGATGCTGGGCGGCGCCATGCGGCAGGCGGGCGTGATGGCCGCGGCCGGTCTGATCGCTCTGCGCGACGGTCCCGCGCGGCTCGCCGCCGACCACGTCAACGCGCAGCGATTGGGCGAATTGCTGGCGGATATCCCCGGACTTGATCTGATCTACCCGGCGGCGACCAACATGGTGTTCGTGCGGGTGGACCCGGAGACGCTCGATCAGCAGCGTTTCGTTGACGCCGCGCGGGCGCAAGGGTTGGGCGTCGCCGACATCCGACCGGGGCATCGGCTGCGGTTTGTCACGCACCACCAGGTCGACGCCCAGGCAATCGAGGAGGCCGGGCAGATCTTGCGCAACGCCGCCGAGGCCGCCGCGTTGCACGCTCCGGCCGGCGCCATCGGTTGACGACCGGCGCAGCGGACCTCTTTCAGCCCACGCCGGGCGAGGAGGTTGTCCGCGTTGGACCGCTGCGGGCCTTGCGCTGGCTGCCGACGGACCTCCGCGCCCCCTCGCGATTTTTGTTGGTCCACGGCCTGTGGGGCGGGGCGCACATGTGGCGGCGCATGGGGCCGTACCTGGCGGCGCAGGGCTACGCCACCTATGCCGTGTGGCTGCGGCATCACCATCCCGGCGCGGACCACCGCTCGCTCGGCGGCGTGGGAGTCCGGGAAGTGGCCGGCGACGTGATCGAGGCGGCGCGCGAGATCGGTGACCCGATCCTGGTCGGACACAGCGCCGGTGGGCTCATCGCGCAGGTAGCCGCCGCGGGGTGGGAAGCGCCGGGGCTTATTCTTATGTCAAGCTCGGGGCCGCTAGGCATAGTCTCGCTGCATCGCGGCTGGCAGACGCTGTGGGCGCTGCCCAAGTTCGCCGGTCATCCGCTTCGCCATGAGCCGTTTCGGCCCGAGGCCGACTACATGCGCCGCGTGTTCTTCGATCGCCTGCAGGCCGACGAAGGCGCCGCGCTGATCGAGCACCTGGTGCCCGAGCCGCGGCGGCTCGTGCGCCAAATTGCCTTCTGGCCACCGCACGTGCCGCGCTCGGCCATTCGTTGCCCGGTCCTCGTCACTTCCGGATCGGAGGACGTGGGCATGATTCCGTGGGTGGCCCGGCGGCTGGGCGCGCGCTACCGCGTCCTGCCGATGATCTATCCCGGACGCGCGCACATGCTCCAGCTCGAACATGGCTGGGAAGACGTGGCCGACGACCTTACGCGCTGGGCGGATCGCTTCGTGGCGTAGCGGCGTCGTCGGCCGCTATGAGCGCCTCCGCGTGCTCGCGGACCTTCTCAATGGCGTCGGCGATCTGAACCATGCCGGCCTCGTCGTCGAGCAAGACGCTCTGCGCCAGGAACAGCGTCTCGTCGGCGCAGAGACGCTCGGCGTGGGGGCATGAGACCTCGGTGTAGTCGATGTCGGGCCTGCCATCGCCGCGCGGCCAGGCCCGCGCCAGGGCGCCGTCGACGTCGGCGAAGAGCGCGGTGCGATGCAGGGGCTGCCGGTAGCCCTTGGTGACCGGAATGCCCTCCGCGTTCATGGCCTCGACGAAGCGCTCGCGGCTCAGGCCCCGGAATGCCGCCGGCTGGTACCGAAAGACATACACGTGGTGCGCCGGACGGGTGGCGAAGGCGTCGCTGCGCCGTACGCCGATGCCTTCAAGATCTTCGAGCAGATCGTTGAGGTAGGCGCCGTTGGCCGCGCGCCGCTGCGCCTGGTCTTCCAGCCGTCCGAGTTGCGCCTGGAGCAGCGTCGCCTGGAATGGCGTGATGCGGCGATCGCCCGCCGACACGGTGAAGTCCCAGCCTTCCCCGGTGGCCAGGCTGCCGCGTCCGAGCTGTCCGCCGCGCTGCTCGACTCCGCCGCCCCAGAGATCGTGCTGGGCGATGGCGCGCGAGAAGATGTCGAGGTCGTTGGTCAGCACCGCGCCGCCCTCACCCGAGTTGAGGTTCTTGCTGGCCTGAAAGCTGAAGCACCCCACGTCGCCGATGGTCCCCAGGCCCCGATCGCACCAGGTGCCGGCGTGTGAGTGCGCCGCGTCCTCGATCACGCGCAAGTCATTCGCCGACGCGATGTCGAGGATGGCCTGCATGTCGCAGGCCAACCCGCCGAAGTGCACCGCCATGATGGCCGAGGTGCGCGGCGTGATCGCCTCCGCAATGCATGCGGGGTCCAGGTTGTAGGTCTCCGGGTCGATATCGGCGAAAACCGGCACCAAGCCGGCGTTGAGGATCGATGTGGCGCTGGCCATGAATGTGAACGGCGCCAGGATGACCTCGGAGCCGCGCGGCAGCCGCAGCGCTTCGAGCCCCATTTCGAGAGCGCTGGTGCCGCTGTTGACCGCCAGCCCGTAGGCCGCGCCCTGGAAGGCGGCGAACGCGCGCTCGAAGGCGATCACGCGGTGGCTGCCGAGGCGCCCCCACTCGCCGGTGCGGACGACATCGGCCACGGCGTCGACCTCGGTCTCGTCGAAGACCGGCCACGCCGGATATGGGTCCGGCCGAACCGGGTTTCCACCTAAGAGGGCAAGCATGGCCGCATGGTACGACTGGCCCCGACGGCCAACAACGCGCGCGAGCTACTGTCGGACCGGCGGCGTCGCCGCCGGCGTGGCCCTTCCCATGCGCAGCCGGAGCAGCAGCAACGGCACGCCGGCGGCGAGGACGATCAGCAGCGCCGACATCGCGGCGCGCGCAAAGAACGCCTCCGACGCCGCCGACCAGGTGGCCGTGGCCAGCGTCTTGAAGCCGATTGGGCCGAGGATCAGCGTCGCGGGCAGCTCTTTCATGGTGAGCAAAAACACCAGGCCGATGCCCGAGGCGATGCCGGGCCAAATGAGCGGCAGCGTCACCTGAACCAAGGTCGCGATGGGCGATCGGCCGAGCGTGCGCGCGGCGTCTTCCACGTTGGGGCGCACCTGCGCGAGCGCCGTCCGCACGGCCGCGAGCATGGCCGGAAAGAACAGCACGACGTAGGCCATGATGAGCAGGAAGAGAGTTTGGTAAAGCGGCCGCGCGAGATTGACGGCGAAGAAGACGAGCGAGATAGCCACCACAAGCCCGGGCAGGGCAAATCCTGTGTAGGTGGCCCGCTCGATCACCCACGCGAACCGGCTCGGGTAGCGGACGACGAGCGCGGCGACGGGCAGCGACGCCACGGCCGCGGCGATCGCCGCCAGCGCAGCGACCAGCACGGAGTTCAACAGGGGCTCCCAAACGCTGATCAGCTCCTGGCCGCCCGCCAGTCCTCGGCCGACCCAATACGCCAAGACTCCCATCGGTCCGATCAAGGCGACCGCTCCCAGCGCCGCCATGAGCGCAAGCGCCGGGGCCATCCAGCGGCCGAGCAGGATGCGCCTGGGCTCGGCCATCGCTCCCGGACCCACGCCGTGATAGCGGGCTCGTCCTCGCGCCACGGCTTCGACGGCGAGGATGGCGGCGGCCAGGGCGACCAGCACCAGCGAGAGGGCCGCGGCGACCCCGCGATCGAACGCCGACTCGAATTGGACGAAGATCGCCCATGTGAAGGTCTCGTAGCGAAGCAGCGACACCGCGCCGAAGTCGGTGAGGGTATAGAGCGCGACCAGCAACGACCCGGCGCCCACGGCCGGGCCCAGCATGGGCAGGGTCACGCGGCGCAGCGTCGCGCGGCGGCCGTGCCCAAGAGATCGACTGGCGTCCTCGAGCAACGGGTCCTGCCGGCGAAGGCTCGATTGCGCGGGCAGCAGCACGTAGGGATAGCTGAGCAGCGTCAGCGTCAGCGCGGCGCCGGGAAAGCCGTAGATCGACGGAAGCTCGGTGACGCCGAGGATCGGCTCGAGCGCCTGCTGCAGCATCCCCCGCGGGCCGAGCGCCACCTGGACCACCAGCCCGGCGACGAAGCTGGGAATCACGAGGGGCAATGCCGCCACGACGCTCCAGAAGCGCGGCCACGGCAGGTTGCTGCGAACGGTGAGCCAGGCGACCGGCACCGCGATCAGGACCGACGCAACCGTCACCGTGACGACCAAGGCCACCGTCCGCAGCAGGATCATGACCGTGCGCCAGCGAAACAGCAGCGCCCAGGCGTCGTCGCCGGCCCCGGCGGTGCGAATGACCAGGTAAACCAGCGGCAACGCCAGCAACAGGCCAACCACCAGCGCCGGGACCCAAAGAGCGGGCGGCGCGTGCGTCCAGCGGCCCAGCCGCCCGATGGGCCCGCCGGGCGCGGCAACGCGCATGACACGCGCGATCGACACCATGGCTAGGGCAGTATTCCAGCTTCCCTCAACATGGCTTGCGTCCCCTGGAGATCGGCCAGGTCGCTCAGCGCGATCGCCGGCTTGTTGATGTCGGCCAGGGGCGTGAGGATCCGCGACGCTTTCACGCCCTCGACCAGTGGGTATTCATGCGTGGTGCTGGCGAAGTATTGCTGACCGACGGTGGACAGGAGAAAGTCCACGAACTGCTCGGCGGCCGGTCGGTTGGCAGCGGTTCCGAGGATGCCGGCGCCCGCCACCATCACCAGCGATCCCGGCCCGCCACCCGGGAGATGGTAGTTCCGGGCGGCGAACGACTCACCCTCTTCGGCCAGGAAGCGGTGCAGGTAGTAGTGGTTCACCAAGCCGCCGTCAATCTCGCCCGCGCCGGTGGCGGCGACGATGGGCGTGTTCTTGGGGTAGATCCCAATCTCGTTGGCGTGCATCGCGTCCAGCCACTCACGCGTGCGGTCGTCGCCCCAGACCGCCCGCATGCCGGTGACCATGGTCTGGAACGAGGCGTTGGTCGGCGGCCAGCCGAGGCGGCCGCGCCAGCTCGAGTCGGTGAAGCCCCAGAGATCGTCGGGCAGGTCGGCGGGGCTGAGGCGGTCGGTGTTGTAGACGACCACGCGCGCGCGGCCCGAAATGCCGGCCCACAGGCCCTGCGGCGAGCGAGCCCAGGCGGGCACGCGGCTCAGCAGCTCCTCGGGCAGCGGCGACAGCATCGATTCGACGGCGCCCAATCCCCCGGGATCCTGCGCAAAGAACACGTCGGCCGGCGAGGCGTCGCCTTCCTCCAGCAACGTGGCGGCGAGTGCCGGCGTGCCGGCGTATTTCACCTGCACGTCCAAGCCGGACATGGAGCGGAATTGCTGGATGATCGGGTCGACCAAAGACTCGCTGCGCCCGGAGTAGATCACCAGCGGCTGGGCCTCGCTCGGAGGCCGAGTCACGGTCACCGTGACCACCCGCTCGACCTCGACTTCCTTGATGACGACCTCGGATTCGCCGCAAGCGGTGAGCACGGGCAGTGCGGCCGCGGCGGCGCCGCCGCGCAGCAGGGCACGTCGGGTCAGGGACATGGGAACCTCTCCTGAGGCTGCGGGCTGTAGGCAGCAGTTGGCCCGAATTCGGGATGTTAGTCGGGCCTAACACCAAACGCAAGTATTGACTAATAGCCATTGGCGTGCATTCGGGCAGGCGTGAGGTCCGACCTTGGGCCGCAGGTGAACACCTGCCGAGCCGCAGGCACGAGATTGGCGGAGAGGGTGGGATTCGAACCCACGAGGGGAGTCCCCTACACGCTTTCCAGGCGTGCGCCCTAAGCCTCTAGGCGACCTCTCCTTGCCGGCATGCTACCAACGAGGGGTGGGGGCCTAAGCGTCCAGTCCGGCGAACAAGGGGTGCGTCAGGTAGCGATCCCCGCCGTCGCAAAGCACCGTGACGATGAGCTTGCCCTCGTTTTCGGGCCGCGCGGCGACCTGCAGGGCGACCCACACGTTGGCCCCGGCAGATGCGCCAACCAGCAGGCCTTCATCCGACGCCAGCCGTCGGGCCGTCTCCTCCGCCACCGCGTCATCGACGAGCAAGATTTCGTCCACGAGATCGCGCTCGAATACCTGAGGCACAAAGTTCGCGCCGATGCCTTCAATGCGGTGGGGGCCGGCGCGTCCGCTGGTGATGACTGGATTGCCCACGGGCTCGGCACCCACGAATTGCAGTGACGGCTTGCGTTGTTTGAGCGCGCGCGCCGTGCCGGTGATCGTCCCTCCGGTGCCGACGGCGGCGACAAAGATGTCGACTTCGCCGTCGGTATCGCGCCAGATCTCCTCGGCCGTGGTCCGCGCGTGGGCGTCCGGATTGCTGGCGTTGCGGAATTGCTGCGGCATCCAGGCGTCGGGGGTGCTGTCGACGATCTGCTGCGCGCGGTCGATGGCGCCGACCATGCCCTGCGCCCCCGGGGTCAGGATCACCTCGGCGCCGAAGGCGCGCAGCAGATTGCGACGCTCGATGGTCATGGTTTCCGGCAGGGTAATGATGACGCGATAGCCGCGGGCGGCGCCCACCATCGCCAGGGCGATGCCCGTGTTGCCGCTGGTCGGCTCGACGATCACCGTGCGCTCGGGGGCAATGCGACCCTCACGCTCCGCATCGTCGATCATCGCCAATCCGATGCGGTCCTTGACGCTGCCGCCCGGATTCAGGAATTCGCATTTCGCGGCGACCTGGGCCGCGAGCCCCTCGGTCACGCGGCTCAGCCGCACCAGCGGCGTGTTGCCGACCAGGTCCGCCACGCTATCGGCAATGCCCGGCATCCGCCCGGGAGCATTTGAAGTCACCGGCGCCCCTCGCAAGTTATCCACAGCTTCCAGCAAGCCGCCCGCGCCCGATGATAAGCTCTGCGACGGGAGGCCCACCGGCGGAGCAGTCACGGGCAACTTACTGTCATCGTTGGCGCAGCCAGCGACGACCAAGTTAGTGCTGATCGTCCTCGACGGCCTTGGTGGATTGCCCCTTGTTCCTGGAGGACCGACCGAGCTCGAGGCCGCGAACACCCCGAACCTCGATCAACTGGCGAGCGAGAGCGTCACCGGTGTGCACCACCCCATGGATCGTGGGATCACTCCGGGCAGCGGCCCCGCACACCTGGCGCTGTTTGGCTATGACCCGGTCGCCGACAGCATCGGGCGCGGCGCGTTGTCGGCTATTGGGCTTGGGATCGAGTTCGGCGACCACGACCTAGCGGTGCGGTTGAACTTCTGCACCCTCGATGGCAACGGCAACGTGACCGACCGCCGGGCGGGACGCATTTCCACCGAGCTGAACCAGCAGCTCATCGCCAAGCTCAACGGCATTCACGCGCCGGACGTCGGCCTCGAGCTTGCCGCCGAGCGGCGGCACCGTGCCGTGCTCGTGCTTCGCGGGGAGGGGCTCGACCCGCGCGTGCGCGAAACCGACCCGCAGGCGATCGGCGTGCCGCCGCTTTCCCCGGACGCGCTGCATCCCGCGGCGGAGTACACCAGTCAAATCCTCACCGAGTTCACCGATCGGGTCCGGCAGAGCATCGGCGAGATGCAGCCGGCGAATTTCGTGCTCATGCGGGGCTATGGCAAACATCGATCCCTGCCGTCGCTGGAGTCGCGCCACCAGCTGCGGGCGGCGTGCCTGGCGGTCTATCCCATGTATCGCGGCGTTGCGCGCGCGGTGGGGATGAAGGTGCTCCCGGTCACCGAGGAGCCCGACAACCTGATCGCGGAGCTCGAGCAGGCCTGGGATGCGTTCGACTTCTTCTTCGTGCACATCAAGGACACGGACACGCTCGGAGAAGACGGCGATTTCGACGGCAAGGTGCGCGCCATCGAGGCGGTCGACCGCTGGCTGCCGCGAGTTCGCGATCTCAAGCCTGATGTGCTGGTCGTCACAGGTGACCATTCGACGCCGGCCAAACTCCGGGCCCACTCCTGGCACCCGGTGCCGGTCATCCTCTTGGGGGCGCTCAACAGACCCGACAGCGTCACGAAGTTCAGCGAGCCCGCGTGCTTTCACGGCGGCCTCGGGCACATTCCGGCCCGATCGATTCTGCCGCTCATGCTGGCGCACGGCGGGCGGCTCGCGAAGTATGGCGCCTAGCGCCGACGGCCCGTCCCTGCGGGACCTGCCGTCGGTGGACCGGATTGCGCACACGGCAGCCGCGCACGGCGAGATGTCGCCGGCCCTGCTGGTTTCGGCCGCACGCGCGGAGATCGCCACCGCCCGCGATGCCATAGGGCGGGGCGGCGCCGCCCCGAGCTTGGAAGCTCTCGCCGAGGCCGCCGCGCTGCGGGCGGCGTTGCTGGTGCGCGATGCCCCGCGACGCGTCATCAATGCCACCGGCGTGATCGTTCACACCAATCTGGGACGCGCGCCGCTGAGCGACCGGGCGCTCGCCGCAGTTCAAGCGGCGGCGGCGGGATACGCCGCGCTAGAAATGGACCTCGACACGGGTCGGCGCGGCGGGCGCGGCGCGGCGGTGGCCGCGAGCCTGCGCGAGATCACCGGCGCGCCGGCGGCTCTGGTGCTCAACAACAACGCCGGAGCAACCTTCCTGGCGCTCCAGGCGCTGGCCGCAGGCGGCGAGGTGCTGGTGAGCCGCGGCGAGGCGATCGAGATCGGCGGCGGATTCCGCGTGCCGGACATCCTCGCCGCCAGCGGCGCGGTGCTGCGGGATGTCGGCACGACCAATCGCACCAGGATCGAGGACTATGCGGAGGCACTGAGCGATCGCACCACGGCGATCCTCCACGTGCACCGCAGCAACTTTGCGCAGATCGGCTTCACCGAGTCGCCGGATCTTGCGGCGCTGGCGCACCTTGCCCACGAGCACGCCGTGCCGCTCATCGGCGATCTCGGCTCGGGGACCTTGCTGGACCCGACGCCGCACGGACTGGTCAACGAGCCGCGCGTGCAGGATGCGCTGGCCGCGGGCTGCGACGTTGTGACCTTTTCGGGCGACAAGCTGCTGGGAGGCCCGCAAGCCGGCATCGCGGCCGGCCATGCCGCCCACGTGGAGCGGATCGCCCGTCGCCCGCTGGCGCGCGCGTTGCGTTGCGACGCGCTGACGCTGGCGGCGCTCCAGGCCACGCTCGCCCACTACCTGCTGGGCGAAGCCGAGACCGCCATTCCGGTCTGGCAGATGATCGCCGCGCAGCCCAAAGACCTCCGCGCCCGCGCCCGCCGGCTGGCGCGCGGCGTTGCCGGCGCCGGCGTCGAGGACTCGGAGTCGGCGGTCGGCGGCGGCTCGCTTCCAGGCCAGGTGCTTCCCAGCTTCGCCGTGCGGCTCGGCGGCGGCGGACAGGCGCTGGCCGCGCGGCTGCGCCGCGCGGACCCGCCGGTGATTGCCCGCGTTCGCGACGATGACGTGTGGCTCGACGTGCGCACGGTGCTGCCGCGCGACGAACGGCCGCTGCGGCGCACCCTGCTCGACCTCCCGCGCTAGGCGGCGTCCAGGATCGCGTGCAGATAGGCGGCGTGCTGGGCCAGCGCGGCCTTGCGCCCGCCGCCCGCTCGGGCGTCGCGCGGCTCCCACTCGGTCGATAGGTACCCGTCGTAGCCGGCGCGGGAAAGGACGCCAAGCATCTCGGCAATCGGCACTTCACCCCGGCCGGCAACGACGCTTTCCCACTCGCGCTCGTCATCGGTACGAACGATGTCCTTGACGTGGACGTGAACCACGAACGGGCCGATGGCGTCCCAGGCCTCCGCGACGCTTTCACCGGCTCGGTGGGGATGCCCCAGGTCCCACACCACAGCCGCGTTCGGATGCGCCGCGGCGCGCACGATGCCGCCGACTCGAACGGCGGAGTTGAAGACGTCGTGGGTTTCCAACGCCACCTGGATCCCGTGCGGCGCGGCCTGCGCGGCTGCGGCGCGCAGACCTTCCGCCACCCAAGCGTCCGCCTCGGCGGGCGGCGCGTCGGCGCTCTGCGCGCCGCCGAACACCCGGACCACCGGCGCCCCCCATTCGCGGGCCAACTCGATGAACCCCGACGCCCGATCGACTTCGGACGCGCGCGGCGCTGCCGGCTGCGCCAGGCGGCAGTCGCTGCCGACCACGCAGATTTCGAGACCCGCGTCCGCGACCACCTCGGCGATGCGTCGACGTTCCGCGGCTGGGAGATCTGGCGTGAGCGGCTGCCCCGCGAGCATCCGAATCTCGAGGCCGTCACAGCCGATCTCGCGGGCGACCAGCGCATGCTCGTCGATGGTCCACTGGGGCGCGGAGTAAGTCGTGACGGCCAGCCGCATGTGAGGGAATCCGGTAATCGGTACCGCGGCAATCCTAGCGAACAGGTCGGGCGCGGGGGTGTGCTAGGTTTCGGCGCCCTGGAGCGTGGCGGTAGATGGCGGGCGTCGAGATCCAAGCGCCGCGCGTACCGCGCGCCGACGCTCACGTGCCAACGCCTATGTCGACCACCTCCTCAACAGCCGGGCAATCCATGCCGCAAATCTCGGTAGTTTTTCCGTGTCACAACGAGGCGGAGAATGTCGCCGCGGTCATCGCCGACGCCCAGCAGCACGTCGGCGCGCTTGGCGACGACTACGAGATCCTCATCGTCGACGACGGCTCGAGCGACGGCACGGCCGAGCGAGCCCGCGCGGCGGCCGCGGGTGACGACCGCGTGCGCGTGGTGCAGCACCCCACGAACCTGGGCTATGGCCATGCGCTGCGCTCGGGCTTTGCCGCCGCGCGCGCGCCGCTGATCTGCTACGTCGACGGCGATGGCCAGTTCTCGTTAGCCGACCTGCCGAGATTGGTTAGCGCGCTCGACACACACGGCTTCGTGCTGGGCTATCGCATCCAGCGGGCCGATCCGGCGCACCGGTCGCTGAACGCGCGCCTCTGGGGGCTGGTGGTGCGGCTGGTGATGGGCTTCAAGGTGCGCGACATCGACTGTGGCTTCAAGCTGTTTCGCCGCGAGGTGGTGCAGGACTTCGAGTTCATCGCCGGTCGCGGCGCGGTGATCTCGGCCGAACTCGTGGCCCGCGCCACGCATGCGGGGCACACGTACACGGAGGTCGGCGTCCATCACTATCCGCGCACTGCCGGCGACTCGTCGGGCAACAGCCCGCTGGTCGTGCTGAACTCGTTCGCCGATATCGCTCGGCTGCGGTGGCGCCTGCGGTGACCCTCAGCGTGATCGTGCCGGCGTACAACGAGGCGCCCACGATTGCCGAAGCGCTGCGGCGAGTCGCCGCCGTGGATCTCGATCTCGACATCATCGTGGTCAACGACTGCTCGACGGATGCGACCACAGCGGAGATCGAGTCGGCCGCCATCCCCGGAATCCGCGTCATCAATCACCCGGAGAACCGGGGCAAGGGCGCCGCCGTGCGCTCGGGGCTGCGCCAGGCCCGCGGAGAGGTGGTAGTCATTCACGACGGCGACCTCGAGTACAACCCGCAGGATTTCCTGGCCATGATTCAGCCGATCCAGCGCGGCGAAGCCAGGGTCGTCTATGGCTACCGCCCGTTGGACTCGCAGTCGCGGCTCTACCGGCTCGGGAATCGCTTCCTCACGCTGCTCACGAACCTGCTCTACGGCGCCTCCGTGCGCGACATGGAAACCTGCCACAAGATGTGGCGCCGCGAGGTGCTGGAGGGCGTCGTGCTGACCGCAGATTCATTCGACCTCGAGGTCGAGCTCACGGCGCGGTTTCTCCGGCGTGGCGAACACATCGCGCAACTGCCAATCTCGTACGAAGCGCGATCCGCCAAGAAGCTGCGCTGGTGGGTCGACGGCCCCGCCGCGGTCAGGGCGCTGGTGCGCTACCGCTTTCTTGGGTAGGGGACTGGTCGGCCGGGGCGTCGGGCATGTGCTCGTCCGGCAGGTTGATCACCACGGGCGCTTCGGTCGCGGCGGGCGCCACCGGCGACAGATCCGGGGGTCGAGAGTCCCATTCGCGCGAATCGGCCGGCGCGTGCTCGTGGATGAACTGGCCGCAGTTTTCGCAAAAGACGCGCGCATCTTCGACAAGGTCGAAGCACCGCGGGCAATAGACGTCGGGCATCAGCGCACCTCCGACCGGTCGATCACCCCGCCGCCCAGCACCTCGTCTCCGCGATAGAACACCGCGGCCTGGCCGGGAGCCGGCGCCCAGGCCGGTTCGTCGAACACGACCGACAGCGTCGAGCCGGATTGCGGCTTGAGTCGGGCGGGCACGACGCGGGCGTGGGAGCGAGTCTGCACCTCGGCGCGCGGCGGCGGGGTCGCCGCGGGTCCGTCGATCCAACGCACATCGCGCACGGAAATCGAATCCACCATCGCCGCCTCGCGCGGACCGACTACCAGCGTATTCCGCTCGGCGTCGATCGCCGTCACATAGCGGCGTCCGCCACCGCCGCCAAGGGCGAGTCCCCGGCGCTGCCCGATGGTCGCGGTTTCGATGCCTTCGTGACGCCCGACCGCTCGCCCATCGAACTCAACGATCGGGCCTTCGCCGCTGGTTCCCCGGCGCCGCACGACGGCCACGTAGTCGCCGTCGGGAACGAAGCAAATCTCCTGGCTGTCCGGCTTGGCGGCCACGGGCAGTTCAAACTCGGCGGCCATCCGGCGGACGTCCGGCTTACGCAGATCGCCCAGCGGCAGCCGGACACGGCGCAACTGGTCCTGCTGCAACATATGCAGCACGTACGACTGGTCTTTGGCCGAATCTCGGGCGCGGAGCAGCCGCCACGACGCTCCGTTCGCGACACGCGCGTAGTGGCCGGTGGCGACGAATTCAGCGCCCACTTCATCGGCCTTGCGAATCAGCTCCGGGAAGCGCACGCGGTCGTTGCATGTCACGCAGGGATTCGGCGTCTCGCCGCGGAGGTAGGCGCGGGACCACGGATCGATCACGGCCGCCTCGAACTCGGCGCGAAAGTTCAGCACGTAGTGCGGCGCGTCGAGGATCTGGCAGACGTGCCGTGCATCGTCGATGGTCCGCGGCGTGCAACATCCGCTGCGGGCGTTGCGAAGCGTCTGGCTCGCCGGCCATTGGTTGAACGTGACGCCGATCACCTCGTGGCCCGCGCGAGCAAGCAACGCGGCGGCGACGGAACTGTCCACGCCCCCGCTCATCGCCACAAGCACCCGCGCCATTGCATCCGACCTCACGCGCCACGTTCTTTCGAGGCTAGCAGCGCCGCGCGGAGCGCGCGAAGCGTGGGCCTAGGAGGAGGTCGTCTCCACGATGGACCCGCCACGCACGACGAGCCGCGTGTGCCACTGGCCTCCGGCGCGCGTGACGCCCTTGCAATCCGCCAGGGGCTCGGGAGACGGCGCCCAATCGAGGACCACAAGATCCGCGCAGGCGCCCGGCGCCAGGCGGCCAATCTCGTCGGCCATGCCCAGGATCTGCGCCGGGCGTTCGGTCACGCGGGGCCAAATGTCGGCTTCCGGCATTCCCGCCGCGCGCAGCTTGGACATGACGAGCGGCAGGTCGTGCGGCGGGTTCGCCCCGACGTGCCGCCGCTGAATGTCCGTGGAGATCGCGTCGGGCGGGAATCCATCGGCGAGCGCGGCCTCGGCAACGTCGTAGACGAATGACTTCATCCCGTGCCCGGTGTCGAACAGCACCCCGCGGGCGCGCGCCTCGTGGACGCAGTCGAGGACTCGACCGTCACGCACGATGCGATCCGGTCCATCGTGGAAGCAGTAGGTGACCATATCGCCGGGCCGCAAGCGCTTGAGCTGGTCCTCCAGCGGCCAATCGGTGTGGTAGCGCGAGCCGTAGATGATGGGGCAGCCAACTGCTTCCGCCGCCGCAATGCCCCGAGCCAGGATCTCGCGCGGGTCGATGTCGCCGGTGCCGAGGACGTTCGTGGTGACCGCGATACCCCAAACGTGATCGCCTCCGTCGCGGACGGCGCGCGCGCACGCGTCCACGTCCAGGTCGTCGAGCTTCGAGTGGCTCGGGTGCGGCGCCGACTCGCCGGGCAATGCCAGGTGCATGGCGAGCTTGATCCGCAACCGCGCCGCCTCGATGACGGTGTCGCGATAGAGCGGCCAGTTGGCCGCGCCCGCATCGCCCTGCGAGATGGCCGTCGTGGTGCCGCGAGCGAGCAGGCGGCGATCGGGGTCCACGTCATGCTTGGAGTCGCCCCACCCCGGATGCGCATGGAGGTCGATCAGCCCGGGCAGGAGGATGCCGTCGGGGAATTCAAGCACGCGGGCGCCGGGCGGCGCCGGTGCATCCGAACGGTCGCGCTGGACGCTGGCGATGCGGTCGCCTGCGACCGTCACGGCGCCCGGACTGTCGATTCCGCTTGCCGGGCACACGAGCCGCCCGGCGCGAATCACAAGCGATGGGGTCGGAGTGCTCAAGAAATCGTCACCCATGGAAAGCCGGCGGAGAGGGTGGGATTCGAACCCACGTGACGCTCAACACGCCAAACCGTTTTCGAGACGGTCCCCTTCAACCACTCGGGCACCCCTCCGCTCGAGTCTATCCCAGAGGCACGGCGCTTCCTCGCGTGCTTCGTGGGCATGGCGTGGACGCGCCGAACGCGCGGCTCCAGCCACGCGGCGTTGGCGCCGATCAGGGTGGCGCCGGTCGGTCGGGCGCATGCTAGAGTCGGCCTCGAATCCGGGCGGAAGCTGCCTGCATCCCACGTCCGGTGGAGGGCCCCGTGTCCGTCACGGCCAGCCAGCCTAAACCCGCGGTCACCCTGCAACGACCGGTCATCATTGTGCTGCTGGGTCTGCTCGTCGTCGTGGCGCTGGTGACCACGTCGCCCATCGCGTATTGGCTGATGTACGCATTGCTCAGCATTGTGCTGCTGTCCTACCTCTGGACGCGCCTGGCATCGCGCGGGCTCACCATCCAGCGTCACATCCGCACCCAGTGGGCGACGGTTGGCGACACCATCGAGGAAGAGTTCGAGCTGCGCAGCCGCAGCCGGCTGCCCATCCTCATGCTCGAAGTTGAAGACTATTCCGAGCTTCCCGGATACCGGGCGTCCATTGCCGTCAGCCTTGGCGGTCGCGGGAAGCGTCGCTGGCGCACGCGCGGGGAAGCCGGTCGACGCGGCCTCTACAAGCTCGGGCCGGCGGACGTGACGGTTGGCGACCCATTTGGCCTGTTCACGGCCGAACGCCGGCTCGCCCAGGAGAACACCATCGTGGTCTACCCCCCAATCTCGGTGATGCACGACGTCGCCGTGCCCGCCGGAACGCTGGTGGGCGCGGCCCGCTCCTCGATGCGGACCCAGCAGGTGACGACGGACGCCGGCGGCCTGCGCGAGTTTCAGCCCGGCGACCCGCTCAAACGCATCCACTGGCCCACCTCGGTGCGCCGCGAGACGCTGCTGGTCAAGGAGTTCGACCTCGAGCCGACCGCCAGCCTATGGGTGGCGCTCGATTTGGACGCCGCGGTGCAGGCGGGCCACGGCGACGAGTCCACCGAGGAATACGGCGTCAAGATCGTCTCGTCGCTCGCCTACCAATTCGTGCGCGACGGCAAGTCCGTCGGCCTGCTGGCGGAGGGGCGCGGCACCCGCTACATCATCGAGCCGCAACGGGGCCTGCGGCAGCTCTGGCGAATCTTGGAGTCGCTGGCCATCGTGCAGGCGCGCGGCACGCAACCCTTCGGCGACGTGCTCGCGAGCGCCGCGCCGATCCTGGGCCGCGGGGTCAGCCTGGTCGCGATCTCGCCTTCTGCGGATCCCAGCTGGATCGGAAGCCTGACCCACCTGGCACAGCGGGCCGTGTATCCGATCGCCATCGGCGTGGATGCCGCGACATTCGACGAGGCGCCCTCCAACACCGGGCTCAAGGAGGGGGCCGAAACCGCCGGCGTTTCCTTCACCACGGTCTCCCAGGGCGCGACCTTTTCAACGGTGCAGCCCAGCCGACACGGCGGGCCCGCAGCCGAGGGGCAGCGGCGACCGACGGTGTCGCTCGCCTACCAATAGCCGCATGAGCGTGGCCGCCGCGACCGCCAGCCGCATCCGGTTCCCGAACCTGCCGGCCGGCTCACTGCTGACCTTTGGGTTGTTGCTGGCGGCCACGCTGGCGCCGCTCGCCAGCATTCACCTGGTTGGTTGGGCGCCCGGAACGGGCGTGCTATTCGCCGTGGCCATCGTGGCCGTTCTAGCCGCGTGGTGGCTATCCAATCGGCGCATGTCATCGGTCTGGATCGTGGCGATCGGCGTCATCAGCGACCTGGCCGTGGCGTATGTCGTCGCGTCGGAGGCCTTCCCCGGCCCCATTGACGGCGTGCGGAATTTCGCCGCGCTGTTTGGCGAAACCGTGGAGTGGGTGCAACTCCGCCAGTCAGGGGCCCTCGGCGGTGAGCCGCCGCTCAACGCCGCGGCCAACGAAACCTGGGAGCTGTTGCGGGACCTGTATTTCCGGCTCGAGGGCTGGTTCCAATCGGCCTTTGCGTTCCAGGTCAGCCGCGACAACGTGGTGTTTCTCTTCTGGATGACCATGGCCGCCTGGGGCATGGGCTATTTCGCGGGGTGGATGGCATTTCGACGTCGCAGCGCCCTGTGGGCACTGACCCCGGGCATGCTGGCACTCGGAATCAACGTGACCTACATCGGTCCCGACTGGGTCCCGTTCGTCGTGTTCCTCTCGGCGGCCCTGGCGCTGATCGTGCATCTGCGCACGACGTCGTTGGAGTCGAAATGGGCGACCACGGGCACCGCCTACACCCGCGGCCTGGGCAACACGGTGTTCGCGTGGGCCTTGGTCGTGATCGCCTTGGTGGTGGTGCTGTCCGTCGCCCTGCCGCGGGCGGCCGGGAATCCCGTGGCGGAGGCGTTTTGGACCTACCTGGGCGACGGCTGGGGCAACGTGGAGACCGGAATCCAACGCTTGTTTGGCGGGGTCTCGAACCCCGCCGGCGCGGCGCTTGCCGGACGCGAATCGATGGGGCTCAGCGGTCCGCAACCATTTCAGCCGCGCGGCAGCATGATCATCGAGTCGACGTCGCCGAACTACTGGAAGGGGCAGACGTTCGACGTCTACACCGGACAGGGCTGGCGCAGCACCTATCGCGAGCTGGCCGAGCGCGAGCCGAGCGCGCCGCTGGCGGAGTCGTTTGGGCTGGAAGCGCGCATTCCCGTACGGACCAACGTGGAGATGCTCGACTTCACCACGTCGGTGCTGTATTCGCCCGGCGACGTCATTCGCGTCAACCGTCGTTACCTCGCGCAGGTGGACGACTCCGGCGCGCCAATCGAGGACTACGCCTCCATCCGCGCCACGCGTCGCGTCGGGCAGCGCCTGGTCTATTCGGTGGACTCGACGTTCTCCGGGGCGACGATCGCGCAGCTCCGCGCGGCGTCGACGGAGTATCCGGAATGGATCGCGCCCTATCTGGAACTGCCCGAGATGCCGGAGCGCGTGCTTGCGCTGGCGCAGCGCTTCGCGGAGGCCGGGGAAACGGCGTTCGACCGCGTGCTCGCCATCGAGTTCTTCATGCGGCGCTTCCCCTTCGCCGTGGATGCTCCGCCGCTCCCCGGCGATCGCGACGCGACCGACTTCTTCCTCACGGAATCGCGGCGCGGTTCGGCCGTGAACATCGCCTCCACCATGGCCGTGCTGGTGCGCGCCCTCGACATTCCATCCCGTCTCGTGAATGGCTTCGTGGCCGGTGACTATGACCAAGCGACGAACCGCTTCTTCGTGAACCCCGAACACGCCCATACCTGGGTGGAGGTCTACTTTCCGGGGTATGGCTGGGTGGCCTTCGAGCCCTCGGGGTTCCGGCTGCCGGTGGAACGCGAAACCGACGACGCCGGCGACGGCATCGCCGCGAGCAACGTGGTTGGAGGACTCGGACCGACCTTCGACGACTTGCTCGAGGATCTCGAACTGATGAGCGGCGCCGCCGGTGGAGCGTTTTCGGCGATTCAGCCCGACGAGGAAGACGCCTTTGGCGAGATGCTCGGCAACGTCGCCGGCGCCCTGGTCGCCATCGCCATCGCGCTGGGCGCGTTTGCACTGGTCGTGTTGATCATCATGGGGGCTGCATTCGCGCGCAACCGCCTGCAGCAGCCAAGCACGGGCGTGCAGCGGGTCTACGCGCGAATGGTGAGCTACGCGCGCCGCGCTGGCTACAATGCCGGGGCATCCGAGACGCCGCAGGAGGTGTCGCGGCGCTTGGGCGCGTGGCTGTTCCCCGACACCATGGCGGCTGGCGCTGACGGGGCAAGTCCTCCCGAGACGGTGGGGGTGGCGTACATGCGGGCCACCTATAGTCAGCACCGAGTAACGCGGGCAGAAAGGCGAGCCGTTGACGAAGCGTGGCGGGTCATCCGGCAGCGACTCATCCGGCGCATCGTGCAACCGGCGCGCTTCTTGGAGCGCATTCAGCGCGCCTAGCCGCAGGGCAGGGTCGTGGAAGCGCTAGAAGTCGTCCGCGACATTGCCGTCATCGTGCTCGCGTCGGTCGGCCTGCTGGCCGCGGTGATGCTGGCGATCACCGGCTTGCTGCTGTGGCGCATGCTGGCGGCAATTCGCGCCGAAGTCACCCCGATCATCGACTCCGCCCGTGACACCGTCGACACCGTTCGCGCCACCGCCGAGAGTGTGCAAGAGACCGTCGCCGCCGGCTCGCGCACGACCTCGCGCGGCGTTCGGGTTGCCCGCCGCGCACTCAGTCTTGCGCGCGGGCTGTGGCGCTAGGCCGTGCCGGACATGGCCTGGATCATGCTCGGCGTGGCGCTCGGGTTCATCGTCGGCGGCGCCATCGGCACGGTGCTCGCGCCCCAACGCGGCAGCGAGCTGATCGCGCAGGTGGGGGCCAGGTTGCGTAGGGCCCGCGAGGCCGCCCAGCGCGCGGCCGAAGCTGCCGAAGGCGCGACCCAAGAGCGGCATGCCCAGCCGCGGCGACGCCGCGGTCGGTCCCGTCGACGGCGAAGGCGTCGGCGCTAATGGACGGGTGGGACATCGCGCGCGACGTGGCAATCATCATCCTGGTCATCCAGGGCTGCGTGGTGTTCCTGGCGCTGTTCGTGGGCGGCGTGGTCGGATCCATCGCCATCATCGAGACCACCGTGAAGATCAAGCAGGGACTGCGGCGCACCGCGCGCTCGACGGAGCGAGTGCAGGACACCGTCGAGACGACCGCGCGCCAACGCGTGCTGCCGTCCATCGTGCGGATCGAGCGGGTGCGCGCCACCGTCGAGAGCTACGCGGAAAGCCTGCAAGAGGAGCTGCGCAAAGCACGGGGCGGCGTCGACACGCCATCCAAGACGTGATCCGGAATCACGGCATGCCCACCGACCATCACTGCACGCGCGAGTTGAAACCGCATGTCCAAGGGCGTGGGACACACGCCGTGGACAACACTCGCTGATGCCAATGCTCCAGGTGCGCGGACGGCGCATCAATCTGGCAACCACGGGCGTGCGCGGGTCGGGCATTCTGTTCTTGCACGGCCTGGGGCCCGGCGCGGTCGTTTGGGAGCTGGTGACCCAGGGGCTTCCCGAGGACCGGCGCGCGCTAATGCTCGAGTTTCCCGGCTTCGGCGCGAGTCCGCCCGCGGGCTTCGCGGGCGACATCGACCACGCCGCGACGCTGCTGCATCACTCGCTGCACCAGGCCAATCAGCTCGATCCGATTCCGATCGTGGCTCACGACTACGGCGGACTCGTCGCCCTGTGCTTCGCGGCGCGATATCCCAGCCACGTCCAGCGCCTGGTCCTCCTCGGGTCGGGCGCGTTCGTCCGCGACGTGCACAGCCTCTGGACGGTGCACGAGCGGATCAAAATGCGCGGCTGGGATGCCGATGCCGCGAAGCGCTGGCTGACGCGCGGCCTTGTCGAAGAATTGGCCGACGAACACCTGTCGTCGATGTGCGAGGCGGCGGCGACCGCATCCGGCGACGTCGTCGCCGGATGCTTGCGCGCCATGATCGGCGCGGAGTACCTGGAAGCGTCCCGCACGATCAGGGCGCCCATTCTGGTCTTGCGCGGCGACGCCGACCCCTTCGTCTCCGAGGACGACGCGGCCATCTTGACTGCCCGCGCGACCAATGCCACCCAGGTCAACGTCGCGCACGCGGGCCACTGGCCGCACCTGGAGGCGCCGGATGAATGTCGTGCGGCGATCCTGGACTTCGTAAACGCGAAATAGCCCGGCCGCGCGCACGGGCGATGCTACGCTGCGGACCGCTGCCTGCCCCTCGCTTCTGATCGGTCAACCACCATGCGGATCGTCCGATACGCCCACGCTTCCGGCGCTCGCCACGGCTCACTCGACGACGACGGCACCGTCCACGCGATCGACGGGGACATCTTCGGGGACTACTCGGTTGGCGATCCCGTCGGGTCGGTCGACGACCTCGAGCTGCTGGCGCCCATCGTGCCGGGCAAGGCCATCGGGGTCGGCCTGAACTACATGGAACACATCATGGAAACCGTCGGTGAGAGCGGCGTGCCCAAGATGCCCATGCTCTTCATCAAGCCGAGCACGGCCATCAGCGGCCCCGGGGACGACATCGTGCTGCCCCGAGGGGATGGCTTCCGCCACGCCGTCAACGATCCCGCGCTCCAGGACGAGCCGTTCGGCGAGGTCCACTACGAGGCGGAGCTTGTGGTCGTGATGGGCAAGACCTGCCGCAACGTCGACGTCTCCGAGGCGCTTGACTACGTGCTCGGCTACACCTGCGGCAACGACGTAAGCGCCCGCAAGCTGCAATTCGCCGAAATGGCCATGGGTTGCATCCTGATGGGCAAGGGTCTGGATACCTTTGCGCCGCTGGGTCCCTGCATCGTGACCGACATCGACCCCAACAACCTGCGCATCCAGGCGCGCGTGAACGGCGAAACGAAGCAGGACAACAACACCTCCGACATGCTCTTCGATGTCGCGTCGCTCGTCACCTACCTGGCGCAGGGCCTCACGTTGGAACCCGGCGACTGCATCTTCACCGGCACGCCCGAGGGTGTCGGTCCGCTCGCCGCCGGCGATACGGTCGAGATCGAGCTGGAGCACATCGGCGTGCTCCGCAATCCAGTGGTGGCCGCGTAGCGGAGACCGGATCGGGGCGCACCGTGCCAGGCGAGTTCGTCACCATTCCCTACGGCGCGGATGAGTTGCGCTTTCAGGTCAACCACGACGCGGTGCTGGCCGGCGTCTTCACGCCGCACCCGGCCCCGCCGGCGCCCGATCCGGAGTGCGTGATCCGCGAAGCGCTGGCGAATCCTGTCGACAGCCCGCGGCTGCGCATGGCGGCCGGCCACGCCCGCTCGGCGCTCATCCTGGTCGACGACATCACCCGCGAAACGCCGACCCATTTGCTGGTACCGGCGCTCCTGGAGGAGCTGCGCGCCGGCGGACTGCCCGACGACGGCGTGCAGGTGATGATTGCCCTGGGCACGCACCGACCGATGACGCCGGACGAGGTTCGCGGCAAGCTTGGCGACGAGGTGCTGAGCCGGGTCGAGGTCACCCAGCACGACCACACGGTGGCCCCGCTGCGCGACCTGGGCACCACGCCCGACGGCACGCCGGTGCACGTGAACGCCGGGCTCTTCGAGACCGACCTGGTCATCGGCACCGGCGCGGTCGTTCCCCACCACATCGCCGGGTTCTCGGCCGGAGCCAAGATCGTGCAACCGGGCGTGTCGGGCGCGGCCACCACCGCCGCGACGCACATGTTCAGCGCGCGCGCCGTCGAGCCGCTGCTGGGCCAGGTGGTGACGCCGGTGCGCCGCGAGATGGAGCACATCGCCGAACGGTCCGGCATGCACCACGTCCTCAACGTCACGCTCAACAGCGACGGCCAGCTCGTGACGGCCCGCTTTGGAACCACGCGCGGGGCCTACCGGCGCGCCGTGGCGGACGCCCAGGGCATCTATGGGGTGCCCGCACCGACGGGGCTCGACATCGTCATTGCCGGCTCACACCCTTGCGACATCGAGTTCTGGCAGGCGCACAAGAGCTTGTATCCGGCGGCGATGCTGGTGCGTCCGGGAGGCACGATCATCGTGGTGACGCCGTGTCCCGAGGGCGTGGCCGTGATGCATCCGGAGATGCTGGACTACGCGGCGTCCCCGGCGGACGCGCTCATCACCCGTTACGAGAACGGCGAGTTCGACGACCCGGTGGCCGCATCGCTGGCGACGGCGTGGGCGCGCGTGCGCGAGCATGCGCGAGTGATCCTGGTCTCTGACGGCGTGGCACGCGAGGACGCCCGCGCCCTGGCGTTCGACCGGGCGGACACGGTGGAGGCGGCGCTCGAAGTCGCAGCCGCCGATGCTCGCGCCAACCCATCCGTCGGCGTGCTCACCCACGCGCCCGACACGCTTCCGCTGACGAACTAGCCCATGCCGCGGTGGGCGATCATCGCCGACGACTTGACCGGCGCCCTGGACACGGCGCTGCAGTTCCGCAATGCCGGGCGCCGAACCCTGGTCTCCACGCGCGATGGCGCGTGGCCGCCGGACGCCGAGGCGGCGGCCATGAGCACCGCATCGCGGCACTTGGACGCTTCCGCGGCCTACGACGCCGTGCGCGGCGCCGTTGGCGCGGCCGACCCCTCTGCCCTGGTCTACAAAAAAACCGATTCACTGCTGCGCGGAAACATCGCGGCCGAAATCCAGGCGGCGCTCGACGGCGCGGGCGTCTCGACGCTGGTGTACACGCCCGCATTTCCCTCGGGCGGCCGGACCACGGAATCCGGCACGCTGGCGCTCTGGGGCACCCCCGTCTCCGAGGCGGAGCCCGGACGAGACCCCGTGACGCCGGCGCTGGAGTCGCACATTCCGACCCTGATCGAGTCCACGTCTGCGTTGACGTGCCGTGTCATCCCGACGGAGATCGTCCGGTCGGACATGACCGCGCTTGCCGACGCCTTGCGAAATGCCCGCGACGCGGGTGTGAACGTGATCCTGCCGGATATCGCGGAGGACGCCGATCTCGAGTGCGTGGCGGTGGCCATGGACGCTGCCGATCTCATGCGCGTCAGCGCCGGATCGGCGGGCCTGGCCGCGTCCCTGGCGCGATGCACCGCGTCGCTGCCTCAGCCGGTTCCCGAGGTGTCGCGCACGACACGCACGCTCGCCATCATCGGATCGCCGATGGACCACACGCAGCGGCAAGTGGCCGAAGCGCTGGCCACGTTCGAGATAAAACCCATTCCACTCCTGCAGCAACCCGGCATCTCGATCATGGTGGCCGCGACGGTGCGGGCGGGTTGGTCCCTCGACCGTCCCGCCCTGATAGATGCCGTGATTCCCGTAAAGGCGCCGTCCCCAGAGGCGCAGGCCGCGCAACAGGACCTGGTGAGCCAGTTCACGGCCACCATTTGGCGCGGCACGCACCCAATCGGGCTAGTGCTCTCAGGCGGCGACACGGCGCGCGCCGCGTTCGCGGCGATCCCGGCGGAGGCCATCGAGCTCGCGGGCGAGATCGGGTGGGGGGTGCCCTATGGCGTGTTCACGTCCGGTCCCGGCGCGGGATGGCCGGTAGTTACCAAGGCCGGCGTGATGGGCGGACCGACGGCGCTGGTGGACGCCCTGCGCACGATCGGAACTCCCTGACCGGCGAACCGCCGCTTGTTCGCGCACGCGACCGAATCCATGTCTACACTTGCCGCCGTGTGACTTCGAGGGCGCACGTCAAAGGAGCCCCGCATCCGAAACGCAACCGCCGACGCCGATCGACCGATCCTCGCCATCACCATGGGCGACCCGACCGGAGTCGGGCCGGAGATCCTGATCAAGTCCCTGGCCAAGCCGGAGACCTACGACATCTGCCGACCGCTCGCCGTGGGCAGCGTCTCGGCGATCGAACGCATGGCCGGCATCCTCGATTCCGAGCTGAAGGTGATCGCCGCCGAGCCGAAATCGGCCGCCTACGCGCACGGCACGATCGAGGTCTACGACCCGTGGCGTGAGGATTTGAGCGACCTGCCGTTCAAGCAGGTGACGGTGGAAGGCGGGCGATCCTCCGCCGAGGCCGTGATCGAAGCCGCCAAGCTGGTCATGGACGGTCGCGCGGCCGCCATCGTCACGGGACCGATTCACAAGGAGGCCATCAACCGCGCCGGCTATCACTACGCCGGCCACACCGAGCTGCTGGCGGACCTGACCAAGACACCCGGCACGCGCATGCTGCTGGTGGCGCCGTCGCTGCGGGTGATTCACAACAGCACGCACGTCTCACTGCGCGAGGCCATCGAACGCGTGACGCGCGACAACGTGCTGCACTGCATCCGGCTGCTCCACGAGTCGCTGCAACTGCTCGGCTTCGAGCATCCGCGCATCGCCGTCAACGGGCTCAACCCCCACGCGGGCGAGGACCGGCTGTTCGGTGACGAGGACGCGGACGAGATCCTGCCCGCCATCGAGGCGGCGCGGGCGGAGGGCATGGACGTGACCGGGCCCGAGCCGGGCGACACGGTCTACAACAAGGCCATCGACGGTCGCTTCGACGGAATCGTGGCTATGTACCACGACCAGGGCCACGTGGCGGTCAAGACCGCGGGGTTCTTCGACGGCATCAACGTGTCGGTGGGCATGCCGATCATCCGCACCAGCGTGGACCACGGCACCGCCTATGGCCGCGCCGGCGAAGGGCGCGCGCGCGAAGACAGCCTGGACCACGCGATCAAGGTCGCAGCGCAGATGTCGCGCGCCAAGCTGGCGGCGGCCGTGGCCTGAGGCGCACTGGCCGTTTGCCGTAGGGGCGAGTCTCAGACCCGCCCGACGCCAAGTATCCGGTGGACACCCAGATCCGGCCGGACTGGATTCCCGCCTCCGGAGATCGTTGCAAGACCCGGCCAGGCTTGAGGATGACCGGGCGAACGCCATCCGCCCCGAGGTTCAATGAAGGGTGGATTCCCTAGATTCACAAACGAAGTGCAACACCTGGCAAAGGTGCTGCCATGG
>JAPOXD010000056.1 GCA_026707285.1 Chloroflexota bacterium
GCACGTCCCGATGCCCTTCCCCACGCGCGCCATCCCCAATTATTCAAAGGTCTCCTGTGGGAGAGGGGACCGGACCCGGGCCGAGACGGTCCACCGGGCGGCCTGGGCCTTCCGGCTGTAGGGGCAGCCCTTGTGGCTGCCCGGGTCTCTGGCGCAGAGGGCGCCCACGAGGGGCGCCCCTACAGGGCTGCCGGCATCCTCCGTTTGTCCGCAATATGTTCGGTGCCTACAATGCCGCCGGCTGACCGGGGAGGCGCGGCGTGGCTGATTTCGCCCATTTGCATGTTCACAGCGAATTCAGCCTGCTCGACGGCTTCTGCCGCATCCCCGACATCCTCGACCGCACCCGCGAGCTCGAGATGGACGCCGTTGCGCTCACGGATCACGGGGTCATGTACGGCGCCGCGGATTTCTATCTGGCGGCCAAGGACGCCGGCGTGCGCCCGATCATCGGCTGCGAGGTCTACGTGGCGCCGCGGTCGCGCACCGACCGAGACGCCACGCTCGACCGGCGCGCGTTCCATCTCACGCTGCTGGCGCGCAACCATGAGGGCTATCGCAGCCTCGTCAAGCTCACTTCGCGGGCCCATCTGGAGGGGTTCTACTATCGCCCGCGGGTAGATCGCGAGCTGCTGCGCGAGCACAGCGAGGGGCTGATCTGCCTGAGCGGATGTCCTTCGGGCGAGCTGATGCGCGCCATCGAGGCGGGGGACATGGCGCACGCCGAGTCCGTGGCGCGCTGGCACGCCGAGGTGTACGGCGAGGGCAACTACTACATCGAAGTCCAGCGCTCGCAGCCCGAGCTGGAGACGAACTACCAACGGCTGATGGAGCTGGCCGACGGTCTGGGGCTGCCGCTGGTGGCGACGAATGACGTGCACTACGTGCGGCGCGAGGACCGCGACGCCCACGACACGCTGCTCTGCATTCAGACCGGACGCACGCTGTCGGACGCCTCACGCCTGCGGATGGAGGGCGACTTCCACCTGCGCGCGCCAGAGGAAATGGCGGGGGTGTTCACCGACGTGCCGGACGCCCTGGCGAACACGGTGACGATCGCGGAGCGGTGCGACATCGACCTGCCGTTCGGACGCATTGCGATGCCCGAAATCGCCCTGCCCGGCGGAGGCAGCGCGATCGACTATCTGCGCGACCAGGCGCAGCGGGGGCTACGGTCCCGGCTGGCCGCCGACCCGTCGCCCGTCTATGCGGATCGGCTGGCGTACGAGCTGGACGTGATCGAGCAGACCGAGTTTGCGTCGTACCTGGTACTCGTGGGCGACATTGTTCGCTTCGCCCGCGACGGCGGGATGCTCACGGCCCCGCGCGGCTCCGTGAACGGCAGCCTGGTGGCCTTTGCCATGGGCATGTCCGACATCGACCCGATCAAGCACGACATCATGTTCGAGCGCTTCCTCACCGTCGGGCGCAAGGGGTCCATGCCCGACGTGGACCTCGACTTCCCCAGCGACCGGCGGGACGAGGTCATCAACTACATCTCCGAGACCTATGGGTCGGACCACGTGGCGCAGATCGCGACGTTCGGCACGCTCGCGGCGCGGGCGGCCGTGCGCGACGTCGGCCGCGTGATGGACCTGCCGCTGCCCGACGTGGACCGCGTGGCCAAGCTGATCCCGGTGAATCCGGTGAATCCCTTCACCATCGAGCGGTCGCTGGAAACCGTGACGGAGCTGCAGCAGCTCTATCACGCCAACGACGAGATTCGGCGGTTGCTCGACCGGGCGCGCGAGGTGGAAGGGGTGTCCCGACACGCCTCGACGCACGCCGCGGGGCTGGTGGTGTCGCGGGAGCCGCTCATCGAGCACGTGCCGCTGATGCGCTCGGCCGACGGGCAGCCTGTGGCGCAGTTCACGGGGCAGACCATCGATCGCATCGGCATCCTGAAGCTCGACATCCTGGGGCTGTCCAACTTTCGGACGATCACGCACGCGCTGGAGCTGGTCCGCCAGGACACCGGGGACGAGATCGCGCCGCAGGAAATTCCGCTGGACGACGACCGGGCCTTCGCCATGCTGCGGGCCGGACGCACGGTGGGCATGTTCCAGCTCGAGAGCGGCGGCATGACCTCCACCCTGCGCCGCCTGCAGCCCACGACGATCGACGACCTGGCGGCGATCATCGCCCTCTATCGCCCGGGTCCCATGCAGCACATCGACCGCTACATCGACACGATGCATGGCCGGGTGCAGCCGACATACCCCCACGAGAAGCTCGAGCCGATCCTGCGCGAGACGCACGGGGTGCTCGTCTACGCCGACCAGGTGCTGCGCGTCGTGCGCGAGCTTGCCGGGTATGACTGGGACGAAGCCGATCGCTTCCGCAAGGCCGTCGGCAAGAAGATTCGCGCGGCGCTGGAGAAGGAGCGCACGGAGTTCATCGAACGGGCGACGGCCAACGGGCTCACGCCGGCCGTGGCCGAGGACGTGTTCGGGTTGATCGAGCCGTTCGCCGGATATGGATTCAACAAGGCGCATGCGGTGTCCTATGCCGTCATCGCCTACTGGACGGCTTGGCTGAAGGCGGTCTATCCGGTGCAGTTCCTCACCGCGTTGCTGGACACCGACAGCGGCGACCTGGCCAAAGTGGCGCGGGCCAAGTCCGAGGCCGAGGTGCTCGACCTGGACGTGCTGGCGCCCGACGTCAACCGCAGCGGCGCCTCCTTCGTGCACCGCGAACGCCAGATCGTCTTTGGTCTCGGGACCGTGAAGACCGTCGGGGAGCAGGCGGTCGTCGCGATCCTCGACGCGCGCGAGGACGGCGGGCCGTTCGAGTCGCTGGCCGACCTGTGCGCCAGGATCGACGGACGGGTCGTGACGCGCCGAACCGTCGAAGCGCTGATCAAGGTCGGCGCCCTCGACGGCCTGGGCGAGCGGAACGCGCTGCTTGCCGGACTGGAAGCCGCGTTCAAGCGCGGCCAGCAGGCGCGGAACGACCGCGTGTCGGGGCAGACGACCATGTTCGAGATGGGTGCGCTGCCCGCCACCGAGAGCAGCGACGACGCATTGCCGGACGTCGAAGCGGCCGGCAATGCCGATCGGCGGCGCTGGGAGAAGGACCTGCTCGGGCTGCACGTCTCGCCCAGTCCGTTGTCCAATCCGGGGATCCGTGAGGCGCTGCGCGCAAGCGTCGACACCCAGATTTTCGACCTGGATGCCTCGCACGTCGGCCAGAACCTCACCGTGGGAGGGCTGGTGGCGGACGTGCGGCAACTCATCACGCAAAAAGGCGACACCATGGCCATCGTCACCCTGGAGGATGCGCCAGGGACCATCGAAGTCGTCGTGTTCCCGCGGATCTGGGCGCAGATTGGCGACAGCCTGGAGATCGACCGCGTGATCGTGGCCCGGGGCAGGCTCGAGGACCGGCGCGGATCGCTGCAGCTCGTCGCGGAGAATCTATATCCGCCGCAGCCGACTGCAGATGACTCAGACGATGCGGCGACGCCCGCCGGCCAATCAGGTTCCGACGACCGAGTCAGCTACGACCCCGAGGCCTACGTCGAGGCCGCGGCAGTGCCGAGCGCTGCGGATGTCGGCGACGATCCGGTGGTTGACGTTGAACCCGCGGTCAACGGCGACGCGATGGGCGCCGAGGCAGCCGCCCCGGCGGCGGATGCCGACGTTCCGGTCGAGCCGACACCGGTCGCGGGGAGCCTGGAGGTGCAGTCCGCGGGCAGCGAATACGTCCAGCCGAGCGACGACGACGCGCCACACGCATCCGCGAATGGCGACGAGGTGCCCGCGGAGTCCGGGGAAGCGAACGGCGCGACGAACGGCGGCGCGCCGCGGCGCGTTGTTGTGGTGCTGCGCCGCAGCCCCGACTTGGGGCATGACATCGATCTGTTGCGGCGGCTGGACGAGGCGGCGGCGGCCCATCCCGGCGAGGTTCCGCTCGACCTGCACGTCGAGGCGCCCGACGGCGACGTCACGCGCTTGCGCTGGCCCAAGGCCGTGAGCGCCAGCCCGGAGCTGGTGGCGCAGGTGGTCCGGGAGTACGAAGCCGACAACGTGGTGGTGGAGCGGGCGCCCACCGAATCCAAATAGCCCCGCCGCCCGGAACCTCGACAGGCGCATCCTGTCGGGCCAATATGCGCGCAATGCCGTGTGACGGAGGACCGTGCCATGGACCGACCACCCGAGGCCTACATGCACGTGGGCATTGTGCACTTCATGCTGCACCCGGAGCTGCAGAGCGGCGACGGGCCGAATCTCGAGTCGGTCGAGGCGCTGGCCACCGACGGCTTCTTTCACGCCCTGGAGGTCACGCACGTCAATGACGATGCCACGCGCGCGGAGCTGGCCCGTCGCGCGCGCACGGCCCGGCTGGCGCTTGGATACGGGGCGCACCCGGCGCTGCTGTTGGAGAAGCTCGATCTCTCGTCGGCCGATCCCGACGTGCGGGAGCGAGGCATCGAGGCGATGCTGCGTGGCGTTGACGAGGCCCACGAGTTGGACGCGACACTGGTTGGGGTGCTCGACGGCCCCAACTCGGCGCCGGCGACCGACGACGACGTTGAGCCTGCGCTGGACCGCCTGGCCGACTCGCTCAAGCAAATCTGCCACCACGCCGCCCGCCTGGGCATATGGATTGCGCTGGAGCAGTTCGACCGAGACATCGAAAAGCGTTCGCTGCTGGGTCCCATCGATCTCTGCATCCGCGTGAGCGAGATGGTGCGCGCCGACACGCCCAACTTCGGGCTCTGCCTGGACCTCAGCCATCTGCCGCTGCTCGGTGAGGACCCGCCAACGTCCGTGCGGCAGGCGGCGGATCACATCATCCAGGCCCACATCGGCAATTGCCTGATCAGCGATCGCTCTCACCCGCAATGGGGCGACCAGCATCCGGTGTTCGGTGAGCCGGGTGGGGTGAACGACGTGCCGGAGCTTGCGGCGTTCCTGGAGGCGCTGTTCGAGATCGGGTACTTCGACAAGGACCTGCCGACGCCCATGCCGCTCGTCAGCTTCGAGATGAAGCCGGCGCCGTACCAAACGACCGCCGAAATCATCGGCAACGCCAAGCGCACCTTTGCCGCGGCGTGGGCGCGCGTCTGAGTCCGTTGGTATGGTTTGCTGAGGCTGGGAATGCCCCAGCGGCAGCGTGGACGCCGACCGGTTTCACCCGCGGGCGAGATCAGGACTGCGGCGCGCCGCCGAACTGAATGAATGACTTAAGGAGCTAGCCGCGCATGCGAATTGGATATATCGGCCTCGGAAAGATGGGCCTTCCCATGGCGACGAACCTGCGGGCGGCGGGGCATGACCTGATCGTGCACAACCGCAGCCGCGGCAAGGTGGACGCCTTCGTGGCAGACGGCGGCACGGCCGCCGACACGCCGGCGGAGGTCGCCGCACAGGCGGACGTGGTGTGCCTGAACGTGCCGCTGCCGCAGGACTCCTTGGAGATCCTGCTGGGCGAGAACGGGGCTCTCGAGACGGCCCGCGACGGCCAGCTTTGGATCGACTTCGGCACCAACGGTCCCGACACCGCGCAGCATTGCGCCGCCGAGGCCGCGGGCAAGGGCGTTGGCTACCTGGACGCTCCCGTGAGCGGCGGTCCGGCCGGCGCGACGGCGGGCACGCTGGCCGTATTCGTCGGCGGCACCACCGAGGACTGGCAAGCCGGCCAGGAGCTGCTCGACATTGTGGGCGGCAACGTGCAGCACTTCGGCCCGGTGGGCGCGGGCTGCGTGGCCAAGCTGGCCAACCAGATGATTATCGCCGGGGTTCGCGCCGCCAACGCCGAGGCCTACGTGCTGGCGGTCAAGAACGGCATCGACCCGCAGCAGCTCTTCGACACGTTGATGGGGGCCTATGCCGCCAGCCGCTGCATGGAAGTGGACATGCCGAACCTGGTATTTCCGGGCGACTTCGAGGCCCGATTCGGCGTCGAGCTGTTGCTCAAGGACCTGGGCCTCGCGCTGGAGTTGGGACGGCGCAGCAACGTGCGCCTGCTGGCGACGACGCTGGCCGACCAGCTCTACCAGGAGGTGCGCCACAAGGGCCTGGGCGACCTGGACGCGGCGGCGCTGATCAAGCCGCTCGAGGAGCTTGCGGGTGTGGAGGTTCGCTCCGGCGACTCTGCATAGCCACAAACGCGCCGCCAGCGCTGGGAAGGGTCACGAATGACCCGCGAGCTGCGCTATCTGCTGGCGCGCTTCGTCACCTGCTTCTTCGCGGCACTCGCCGTGGCGGCTCTCATTCCTGAGGGCATTTCCTTTCCGCCCGCGGGGACGAACGACTATTGGACCACCATCACCGCGTTTGCCGCCGTGCTCGCCTTGGTGAACGCCTACGTGCGACCGGTGGTGGACGTCCTGCTCAAGCCGGTCACCTGCGTGCTGGGCGTGTTGACGCTGGGGCTGTCCCACATCCTCGTCAGCGCGGGGGTCTTCTGGCTGGCGGCTCAAGCCGTGGAGGCCATCGAGATTCGCAACGTGGTGGGCGCAGTGGTCGGATCGATTCTTGTCGGCTTGGTCAATATGGGCGGGTCGCTCTTGCTCGGAGGACGCGAGGGATGACGCCCCGCGCCGACATCGCGTGACCTCGGCCAACGGACCAGCCCGTCCGCGCCGCAGCGCGCTTGTTGAGGCCGCCATCGGCGAGCTCGCCGAAGCCGACCGCCCGCTGTCGCTGCAACACCTGGCTCGGGCGGTGCTGCACGTCGAGTCCAAGGCCGCGGCCGTGGCGACTCGGGCGCTCGAGCCGCTCTTGCTGGAGGACGACCGTCTCCGGCAGGCCTCGGCGGGGCAGTGGGAGCTGGCCGCCTGGCGGCACCGCGCCGAGGACCTCAGCGACGCGGAATTCGTCATCTTCGACATCGAGACGAACGGGGGACGTGGGGGGCGGCATCGAGTTCTCGAAGTGGGCGCCGAGCGCGTGCGCGGCGGATCGGTCGTCGGCACGTTCGAAAGCCTGGTCCGCATTCCCGGTCGCGTTTCCAAGTTCATCACGCGCTACACCGGCGTCACGGACGAGATGCTGGTTGACGCGCCGCCGATCGAGCGAGTGCTGGACGACTTCCGCGAGTTCCAATCCGGTGCGGTGCTCGTCGCGCACAACCTGCCGACCGACTTGGGCTATCTCAACCGCGAGGCCGTGTGGGGCCAGCGCCCGCTCTTCCCCGGCGACGGCCTCGACACCATGGAGCTGATGCAGGTGCTGATGCCGGAGGCCGAAGTCTCCGGCCTGGCGGACGCGCTGGAGCTGCTTGGCGAACAAGAGTCGCCCCGCCACCGGGCGCTGCCGGACGCCCGCGCCACGCATCGCCTGTTCGCCGCGCTGGTGGACCGGGCGCGCGCCCGCGACGTCACCACCGTCGAGGCGCTGCGCGCGCTGGGCGCGGAGGGTGGACCGGAGGGGCCGATGCCCCAGCGGGCCAAGGAGCTGGCCCGCTGGGCCTCACGCAATCTGCCGCCGTCTCCCGGCGCCTATGTGTTTCGCGATTCGTCCGGTCGAGCGCTCTACGTGGGCAAGACCGTCTCGCTCCAGCGCCGCGTTCGGGCCCACTTCACCACGTCGCACAGCTTCGTGCGCCAGCGCGCCGACATGCTGCCGCGAATCGATCACATTGATTGGGAGGTCACGGGGTCGGAGCTGCGCGCGTTGCTGCGCGAGGCGGAGCTCATCGGGGAGCTGGCGCCCGTCTACAACGTGCAGCGCCAACGCCGCGCCTCGCGGCTGTTGGTCCACGTCGGTCCGGCAGAGTCGGCGGTTGTCAACACCGCCTCGGCGATGCGGGACGAGTCCGGCGACTACGTGGGGCCGTTCCCCACGGCACGGGACGCGCGGCTGGCCGCGCAGGCCGCGCGCCGGCTCCTGGACTTGCCGGCTCGCGGCGCGTGCGCCGTGGACTCCTGGCGGCGCGCCGCGGCGTTGGCCTATCTGCGCCGTGGCCGCGAGGCGGCGATTGCCGTCGTCACCGATGCCGACGCTCCCGCCGAAGAGGGGGAGTCGATCGTGCGCCGCCTGCGACGATCCCGCGCCGAGCGTCTGCCCCTTGCCGGTGGTCTAGGGGGCGAGCGCGTGATCGTCGTGGACAGCGGTCGGCGGCCCGGCGATGCGGAGATTGCGCTCATTGCCGACGGCCAGATCGCGCGGCATGCCGTGCTGTCGCGCCCGCGCCGCGGCGGCGTTCGCCGCGCGTTGCAGGACCTCTTGAAGCCCCGGCAGTCCAACGAGTCCGTGTCAGACGACCATCGCAATATCGTCATCGCGTGGCTGCACGCCCGCGCCGGGCGGGATGAGTTTCTGCCGGCGCCGCCGGCTGGCCCGGATCGAGAGCTCGTCGAGCAGGTGTGGGAGCGCGTGCGGCGCGCGGCGCACGGTTAGGCGCACCTAGCGGCGGACGAGTCGCGGTCGGCCCCAATCAGGCCCTCAGCTGGAGGCGACGCTCGGAATCGAACCGAGGTATAGGGGTTTTGCAGACCCCCGCCTTACCACTTGGCTACGTCGCCTTGGCGGCCCCGAACCGCGCGCCAGAATACCTAACGGCGATGCGGAACCGGTTCAGCCCACCGCGGCGTCAGCTGGTGTCGAACACGCGCCGGTCCGTCACCATCCATTGGCCGGCCTCGCTCTTGGACATGATGAAGCCAAGGACGGCGCGGTAGGCCGGATCACTGCTGATGATGCGCCCGTCGCCCTGGCCGCGCAGTTCGGTTTCCCCGGTCTCGCGAAAGGCGATGAACGCCAGCTCGTCCTGGACGCCCGAGTTTTCGCGCAAGACTTCGCGGTCGATGCGGGCGGTGATGTAGACGTTGTTGGCGCGCAAACTCTCGATTTGCTGCCGAATGCTGGCAATGACGTCGTCGGTGAAGTACCGGCTCAGGCCGGTGACCTCGAGCCGTTCCAGGGCGTCTTCCTGCGCTTGGGCGGCGCGCATGGCCGTGACGCTGGCCGCGTCGAGGTTCCCGGCCGCGATCGACTCTTGAATCTTGGAGTTGATGAACAGACCGGCGACCACGACCGCGGCAATTCCGGCCAAAATGAACCCGATGACGCGGAGGCGCTTCGCTTCCGCTTCGGAGGCCTCGATCTCCTCTGAGATCGTCTGATCGAATTCGGCGACGTTGGCCGCGAGGGTCTTCTGGTCGGCGTCAACCTCGACGATTTCGGCGGTGTCCGATGAGAGCGCCAGCGCGGTCGGGTCGTTTTCGGGCGGGGCCATTGGCAGGCGCGCGAACACTCCCGTTTCGCGCTGCTCGCGCGCCTTCCAGCGCACGGCGTGCGGCACGGTCCATCGGCCTTCCAGCAGCAGCGTCAGATCGCGGCCGTCGAGCAGGATCTTGCGGCGGTCCCGCTCCGGATCCAGCCGCATTTCGCGCGGAAACCCTTGAAGCGCCACGATCAGCGTGCGCCGATCCTGCGCCTGGATGGACTCTTCCGAAGTGTCGACCGCCAGCGGGTCGTCGCCGACTTCCCACACCGCCGTGAGCAGGTGCTCGATACCGCCCATGCGCACGACCCCGCGAACGTCGTGTTCGCGGACCTGGGGCAGACGCAGGATGTCGATGTCGTTGGCCCGCAGCAGCCCGCCCAGGACATTCGCCAGCTTCAGGGGCCGATCTTCTTCCGGACCGCTCATCATGTCGGAGTAGAGCGCAAACATGGCACCCAGAAGCCGGGTGCGCCGCTCGGCGCCGTCGACGTCCGCGGTTGCGCCGTCGATCTCCTCCAATGGCGGCACAGTGACTCCGAGCGCCTGCGCCGCTGCCGACAGCTCGGCGTATTCGACGGAGTCGATCGGCTCACGCGCTTCCCGTCGGTACAGGACGCTCTCGGTGACCAGTTCCCGCACCACGTCATCGAGCCGGTCGGCCTCGCCGGCCGCCACGATCAACTGGCCGGCGAGCGTCTCCACGTCATCCGCGGGCGCGATTTCCAGGTTGAATTGCGTGGCAACCGCCATCAGCGAGCGTTCGCCATCGACGGGAAGGATCTGCCCAACGGCGGCGGCGAGCCGCGCTGCGCCCTGGCTGTCCGGCGTGTCGTTCATGGTCCTCGCTCCGTCCTAGGGTTCAGACTCTGCGCCGGTCGCGCCCGTCGCGCGTCGGCGCACATCCGTGACCCTGCTCCATTCTATTCCGTTCGTCGTGCTCGTCATACGCCAATTGGGATATATCTGGCGATAACGGGCATGAGATTGGTGAAAACCACGATCCCAAGCGCGATAAGCAGAATGCCCCCCGCGTGGGTTGCGTAGCTGAGCGCATGGCCGTGGCGCTGCAGCAGCGCGCGCGTCCAGCCGGAGAATGCGCCGGCGGCCGCGAACGGCAGCATCATGCCCAGCGAATAGGCCAGCAGCAGCAGCGCGCCCTCGCCGACGGATGCCGTGGTGGCCGCCAGCACCAGGATCGCCCCGAGGATGGGTCCCACGCAGGGAACCCAGCTGACCGCAAACGTGCCGCCGACCAGGAATGCGCCCGCCACGTGCAGCTGCGAGGACACTTGCGGGCGGAACGCGAAGCCGCGCTGCGCCAGCGGAACCCGCAGCAGCCCCAGGGTCATCAGTCCCAGCAGGATGATCAGCGTGCCGCCCACCCGGTTTAGCCACACCGAATGGTCGGCCAACGTCTGCGTGAGCGCTCCGAGCGAAGCCCCGAGAATCACGAACACGGACGTGAAACCAAGCGTGAAGGCCAAGACGCTTCGCAGCGTCGCGCCGCGGGTTGCGCGCGTGCCCACCCCGTCGCCGTCGCTCAAGGTGAGGCCGCCGAGATAGAGCACGTAGGCCGGCACCAGCGCGAGCGTGCACGGCGCGATGAACGAGGCCACCCCCGCCCCGAAGGCCACCGCCAGGTTGACCGTTTGGTCCACGGCGGGAGGCGCTAGGCCCCAAAGACGAAGGTGTAGAGCGACAGGCCGGGGTCGGCAGTTTGCAACCGCAGTTCACGCGGTCCGGCGTCGCCGTGGCGCAGCAGTCCATAGGTGCCGAAGGCACCAATCTCGACAAACGTCGCGCCGTCGTATCCCGCGAAGACGTGAGCGCCGCGCAGCGATTCTGGCACCGGCGCGCCGTCGAGCGTCACTCTCATGAGCACTGGCGTTTCGCCGGCCGCCGCGGCGGACACATTGGCCATGCCGGACGTCACGAGAACCGTCGCGTCCCACGAGTTCGAGCCCCCGTTCGAATCAGGCTGCACACGGTCCGATTCCACGACCCAGCCGCCGCGCAGCCCAAGCCGCGCCACTTCGGCCGCGCCTTCGACGGCCAGGAACCGACCCTCATCCCAGGAGTCGCCTGTGAATAGCGCCGTCTGCGCGGGCGGGGCGCCCTCGTCCACGCCGCCCACCGGGATGTGGTCGAGCGAGGCGCCGCCCTCGCTGAGCAGCTCGCGAATGCGGTGTTCCATCTCGACATAGGACCCTTCACCAATCACGTCGAACCGGATCCGGCCCTGCTGATCCACGAGGTATTTGCGCGGCCAATAGCGGTTCTTGTAGGCGCGCCAGGTGCCCCAGTCGTTGTCCATCGCCACCGGCCAGGTCACGTTCAGCCGGATCATGGCCTCGCGGACGTTGGCCTCGACCTGTTCGAACTCGAACTCGGGTGTGTGCACCCCGACGATCTGCAAGCCCTCGGAGGCGTACTTCGCGTGCCAGTCGCGGAGGTAGGGCAGGGTGTTGCGGCAGTTGTAGCAGCCAAAGGTCCACACATCGATCAGCACTACCCGGCCGCGCAGTTCGGACAGGCTCAGCGCCGGGCTGTTGAGCCACTGGGTGACGCGCACGAACTCGGGCGCCAGCGGCCCCGGCGGCTCAGGCGTGGGCGGCGCCGTTGCCGGCGCGGGGGCTGCGACCTGTGGCGTCGACTGCGGTGTGGCCGGCGCGGCCTCGGGCGTTGCTAATTCGTCCGGCGCGGGAGGCACGCTGACGGCCTGCGGTGGCTGCACCACGACAAGGATGACGGCGATGATCGCCACGATGGCGGCGACGGCGCCCGCCAGACCTAGCCAACGCATTCGATCCGTCATGCTCGATCTCCGCTGTCCGGCGGTGGCGCGCGTCCGACGCTTGGCGGGTGCGCACGTCCCAAGTAGTCAATTGCGTCTGAATTTGCCCGCCGTGCCGGGCGGGCTTCAGAGGGCGATCAGTCTCCTTGAAACAGTACGCATTGGCCACTTGCGTGGATTGTGCAGCGTCGGGGCGGGACTGTCAGCGAGCGACGGCGTCGTGCTCCACGGACGGCAGGCCGTCGGTCAGCTCGATTGAGCGTCCCGGATAGGCGGGCAGGCGCTCGCCGGGCGTCACGATACCGGTCAGGTTCAGCGGGTCCACGGCGCTGATTCGAACCCGCTGTCCAGTCGGGGTCTCGGCCCGGTGGCGGCGCAGGGCCGTCACGGCCTCCGGGAGGGCGTATTGCTCGCCAACGAATCCCGTCACGAATCTCCCGCCGCGGACGGCGCCTCGGGCTTCGAGCCGGCGGAGGGCGCGGAGCACGTCACGCCAGGGCAGTGTGAACGCTTCGCGGCGGCGCAAGTCGCGGAAGACCACGCCGTAGCGCCCCAGCATTACCTGCGCCACGCGCTCGGCCAGGTCGTCGGTCATGGCTTCGTCGGTCGGGGCGGCTGCCAGCAGCGACCATCGGCCGGGTGGCGAGGCCGCCGCGCTCAGGCCGTGCCGGCCGCCGCGACGCCGCCAGCCGCCGCGGCGGCGCCGACCAGCCAGTGCGCGCACGCCGTGGAAGCCGTCGGAAGCGACCCATCCGCCGCCGATGAGGGCCCGCAGCCCCTCTTCGACGTCGGTCGGCAGACGCCGGAGGGCGGCGGCGATTTCGTCGAAGAACAGCGCGCCGCGGGCTTCGAGCAGCCGGTGAATCTCGCCGCCGGCGCCGACCGTTGGGGGCTCGGCCTCCCTGCCGTCCGCGCCGCGTGCGGCTGCAAGCAGCAGCGGGAGGTCTCGACGCGGCACCAGGGTGATGGGCGTGGCGCGCGTGGCGGCCAGGGTGTAGCCGGTGATCGGCGCATCGTCGTCGGCGTTTGAGCGCGGTTGCGACAGGCGGCCCCACGCCACTTCGCCGCTCAGGCACAGCTCGTCGAGCCAGCTGGTCTGGAAGTCCCGCACGCGGCTCGGAAGCAACACGCTCTCCCACGCGGCCACCGGCGCTTCGAACGCCTGCAGCCGCTGGATGGCGGTGCGCAGGCCCGCGCGGCCCTCGAACCGGCCCGTGGGCCCGAGTCCCTGCCATTCGACGAGGAAGCGCATGTAGTCCTGCGCCGACACCGGGTCGATGGCGCGTCGCAGCCGATCGAGCGTGGCGCGGTGCATGCGAGCCAGCAGACGCCGATCGCAAAATTCTTCGTCGCCCAGGCCCGGCGTGAAGCGTCCGCGCAGCACGAAGCCGCCCGCCTCGAGCTGCGCCAGCCCGCGCGCCACGTCCTCGGCGGGCAGGCCCGTGCGCCCGGCAAGCTCGTCCGCCGTGAACGGACCCAGCACCTCGGAATGGCCCCGGAGCAGGAGCCGGCGGGCCGAGTCGCGGTCGTCGACCGGAAGCTCGGCGCCCGGAGGCAACCGCACGTCCGGCACGGACGCCTCGGGATAGAGCAGCCGCAAGGCCGGCAGGTGCTCCGCCGCCGCCCACAGGGCCGTATCGGTGACGGAGAAACTGAGTGCGCGTCCGGACGCCCGCAGCTCGTGGAGCCAGTCGAGCCAATCGCCGACGACTGGTTCGGCCACAGCCACCAAGCTCAGCAGCGCGTCGTGCACCTCCTCCGCATTGCGGGGATCCGGCCAGGCTTCTTCCGCCACCCGTGCAATGGCGTCGGCGTCCAGCTGGCCCAGGTCGCGCGCGCTCTCGGGCAGCGCCCGACGCAGGCTCACGGCTCGCGTGCGCCGTTCCTCGATGGGCGCGTCGTCGAGATAGGTGTAGGGCTTGCCGCTGACGATCTCGTGGGCCATGGGCGAGGGCTCGACGGTGTCTCGCGCGTGCACGCGGATCGCACCGGACTCGATCCGCTCCAGGATGGCAACGAGCTCCGGCAGCGCCATCGCCTCCGTGAGGCAGTCCCGCACCGTCTGCTCGATCAGGGGATGGTCCGGAATCTCGAGCGGCCCCGTGACGTTTTCCTGGCAGCCGACCTGCTCCGGGAACACGGCGGCCAGCAGATCGTCCGACTTCATGCGCTGTAGAAACGGCGGCACGCGCTTCCCGCCGCGCTGTCGCGGCACCGCCAGGGCCCGGGTGACGTTCCAGCGCCAGCGGGTGGGGAACAGCGGCACGTAGAGAATGGCTTGCCGGAGCGATTTCGCCACGTTGCCCGAGGTGACGTAGCGAAGGGTCTCCTCGAGCGGAAACGAGTGCTGCGGGCCGAGCGATAGCAGGATGGCGTCGTCGTTGGCCGCCGCCTGCAACTCGAAGTCGAAGCGCACGCAGAAGCGCTTGCGCAGCGCCAGGCCCCAGGCGCGGTTGACGCGCTGGCCGAACGGCGCGTGCACCACCAGTTGCATGCCGCCCGAGTCGTCGAAGAACCGCTCGTAGATCACGTCGCGGTCGGAAGGCACCAGGCCCAGACCGTCGCGCGTGGCGCGGACGTAGTCGATCATCTGCGCCGCGGCAGTCGGCGACAGGGCGCACTCCGTTTGCAATCGCGCGTGCAGGCGCGCCGGATCGTCGAGGCCGTCCGCGATGTCGCGGCGCAGTTGGCCCACTTCTTGCGAAAGCTCACGCGTGCGCCCCGGGGCCTCGCCCAGCCAGAAGGGAATTGTGGGCGGCGCTCCCTGGGCGTCGACGACCCGCACGGTGCTCTGCTCCACGCGGCGGATGCGCCACGATGTGCTGCCCAGCAGGAAGATGTCGCCCGCCATGCTCTCCATGGCGAAGTCCTCGTTCACCGAGCCCACCACGGCGTCGTCGGGCTCGGCCACGACCTGGTAGTCGCCCAGCTCGGGGATGGTCCCGCCGTTGGTGATGGCGGCGAGGCGCGCGCCGCGCCGTCCTCGCACGACGCCGTGAATGCGATCGCGGTGGATCAACGGCGCGGACCGGCCGGCGCCTTCGCCAATGCCACGGGCGAGCATTTCCACGATCTCATCGAAGTCGTCCCGCGCCAGCTCCGCGAATGGCTCGGCGGTGCGCATCAGGTCGAACAGATCGTCCTCCGGCCAGTCCTCGCAGGCGCTCTCAGCCACGATCTGCTGCGCCAGCACGTCGCGCGGCGCCTGGGGAACCTGAATGCGGTCCAGCCGGCCCGCGCGCACCGCCCGGATGAGCGCCGCGGCCTCGATCAGCTCGTCGCGCGTCGTCGGGAAGATTCGCCCGTGGGGGCGCAGACCCAGCGCGTGACCCGAGCGTCCGATGCGCTGCACGAACGTCGCAATGCTCCGCGGCGATCCGATCTGGCACACCAGGTCGATGCTGCCGATGTCGATGCCGAGCTCCAGCGAGGCCGTGGCCACCAGGGCCTTGAGGTCGCCGGACTTCAGGCGCTGTTCGACCCGGTGCCGCCGCTCCTTGGAGAGGCTGCCGTGGTGGCTGGCCACGGCCTCCTCGCCCAGCCGTTCGGCCAGGTTGTGCGCCACGCGCTCCGACAGCTTGCGCGTGTTGACGAAGACCAGCGTCGTGCGGTGCGCGCTCACCAGCTCCGCCAGGCGGTCGTAGATCTCGCCCCACTGCTCGCCCGGCGCCACGGCTTCCAGGTCGGTGGGCGGGACTTCGATTGCCAGTTCGAGGTCGCGCTGGTGGCCGAGGTCCACGATGTCGCACGCCCGCGGCGCCGCGTTCGAGTCGACGCCGGTGAGAAAGCGCGCGATCCCCTCGATGGGCCGCTGCGTGGCCGAGAGCCCGACCCGCTGCGGCCGCGCGTCGGCAATGTGGTCCAGCCGCGCCAGCGTGAGGGCCAGGTGCGAGCCGCGGCGGTCACGGGCCAGGGCGTGGATCTCGTCGACGATCACGGTGGTGACGCGGCGCAGCGTTTCGCGGCTGCGCTGCGCGGTGACCATCAGGTAGAGCGATTCGGGCGTGGTGATGAGAATGTGCGGCGGCCGGCGCACCATCTGCTGCCGCTCGTTGGCGGGCGTGTCGCCGGTGCGAAGGCCGGTCCGGATTGGCGGCGGCTCACGGCCCGCGGCGACGGCGCGCCGGCGGATGCCCTCCAGCGGCTCCTCCAGGTTGCGTTGGATGTCGTTGCTCAGCGCCTTCAATGGCGAGACGTAGACGATCGAGGTTTCCGGCTCCAGGGCGCCGGCCTCCGCCGCGCGCACCAGGCGGTCGATTCCGGCCATGAAGGCGGCCAGCGTCTTGCCCGAGCCGGTCGGCGCCGCCAGCAGCGTGTCGCGCCCGCTCATGATCGCGGGCCACCCAGCCGCCTGCGCATCCGTCGGCCCACCGAAGCGCTCGACGAACCAGTCCCGCACGGTGGGGCAAAAGTCGTTAACCCGGCTCGAAAGCTCGACTGCTGTCGTCATCGCGGAGTCAGTGTCGTCACGCAGGATTTTGCGAATGACCAGATCAGCCACAAGTCAATCTACAATCTCACCCGCTACGATAGTTCGGTTTCGCGATGAGCCAATGGCATCGCGGCATTTCGCACCTCTGGAAGGGGATCTTCCCTGCCGAACTCCAACCAAACGTCTACAACCGGCTCGTCACCGCAACCGCTTTGCGCCATTGCCTGAGCGAGCTGGACACATAGCCACCGCAGCAACGGCAAGTCGATCGTACCGTCTGAAGCAGGCTCGCGGTCGTACCTTAACTCCTCAGCCATATAGCTCAGCCCTTGAATTGCGAGTGACCTGATCGTCTTTCGATGATCTGACGTGCCTTCATTGAACACCCAAGTTGCAAGCCGAAGGGCGGCCGGAAGTGGACTTGTTCTCCGCGAAGCAATCATGAAACCGACCTCATGCAACAAGTCGTCTGGCGGAGGCGGAAGCGATTGGTTTGCTTCACTCGATGCTGAGAGCCACGTTTGTAGACCTGCTATTGCACTCATGGACAGCGCACTGTCATCAGACACTAACCCCATCCGAATCCATGTAATAAGTTCATCGATTTGATCTGGGATTGTCTTGACGAGCCCACCAATGATTTCGAATCCGGGCGCACCAGACGTATCCATGCTCTTGACCTTCTCAAAGAGGCATTCTCCAACTGGTGTCGGAACATCGCATTCAGCCAGAATCGATGCCAAACCCTGAAGCGCCCACAGTGTGGAATCGAGAGCCGCAACTTGAAAGAATGGTATTGGGAACAATCTGATATTAATATTCGCCCATTGCTGTACGAGATCTACGACATACTCGTGCTCATCATTAGTCAGTTCAAACGACCGGCCGCGATTTCGCAAGTTTGAAATTGCAATTCCAACATTCCATAGGACATGGTCTATTTTGTTTGGATTTGTCGGCCACTCACCGAGAGACACTGAAATAGTATTGCCATCAGCCTCTTCGCTATCTTGGAATCTGGCGACATCGCCAGAGAGCCATTTGCGCCGGAACAATCGGTCCGCAAGTCCAGGGGTGGGTTCGGGCAGTACGACAAATGCCCAGTCCGCCAAGGTCGTGCCAGTTGGCAGGTTGTCTGACGAAGTGTACTTTGCGCTCCACAATACCGGTGCTACCTTTGAGGACTCATCCTCTGTCAGCAACCCTCTTTCTGCCATCTTTAGGATTCTAGTCGCTGCCCGTCTGCGAGATTCCTCGGTACCGCCTAGTCCTCTGATTAGGAGGTCTATCGTCTCGTCCCATCGATCAGTGCGCTCTGGTGCACGTCGGACTGGAGAGTCATCGCTTCCAAGTGACGCCGCTGCGTCTGGATACGGGAGGCCAGTTGTAGCACCAAAGTCATCCATCCCCACGATTGGGGCACCCAAGAGGTCAATGAAGCGACAGCTTCGGCTGCTCTCCGGAAGAGATTCCCACGACCGCTGTAGGAGATTGCCTACAGACTTCCCCAACAAGGGTTCTCGCGAGACCTGATGGTTCCGATAACATTCAAGCGCGAGATTGAAGACGAATCCCGCAGTCTCAGGCGGCAGCCGCAGCACCAGCCTTGATAGTACTTCCATAGCGACGCGCATTCGTTCAATCCAAAACACACTAGGTCCAGGTGTGCGTGATAGAAGCCGGCTCGATAGAACATACTCAATCACACCGGTGCAGATTTGAACATGCTTGTCAACAATTGCGATCGGCAGCATTGCCACACGAGTACGCGTGAGAATACGCATCAAGGACTTGTCTCGATCGTAGTTGCAGACACGCATCAGAACCCTAATGGCCACTTCGGGCAAGCTCGCCGCCAATTTCTCTGCCGATAGTTTCAGAATGTCTGACGCGATGTTGGTGCCGACACTGTCATGATGATTTGTAGCGGGTGGAATCCCGCATACTTCAGTGAAGCGGATCGCCCGAAAGGCAAGATGTTCTGGCCATACAGCGGAATAGCTCAGACCCTGTACACGCATGACGCCAAGATCGAAGGCCGGGGCATCCTCCGACGCTGAGCTCTCACGCAGATTTCGCGCAATAAGGTCTCGCTCCAAGTTCGCATCGCAGTTCAATGCCGCTAGCTCATTCCATCGCTTACGAATCTCTTGCCGATTGTCCGCATTGATCGCGGACCACAGCGCCCAACCCTCACGTGACGCACTTGCGATATCGTGCTCTACACCGAGAGTTGAATGAATCGCGTTGAGTCCATGCTTGACCAAATCCGAAGCTTCATCGTTCCGATTGGATTCCCAAAGCAGAGCAGCTTTGCGAATCATCCAAATCGAGTCACAATCTTCTACAGTCCAGTCTTCAAGCAGGCCGTGCAGAGCTTCAAAATCCAGAGAGTACATGGCCCAAAGGCAACGTTCGTGATGAATGCGATTCTCGACATCAGGATCGTCGTTGACAAACGGCTCCAAGGCTTGAATTCGCTTAGTGAATAAATCAAGCTGGAAGCGAAACCTTGCAGGCGTGATGAGTGCGAGTGCAACGGTTCGCCACGCCTCCCGAACCGCGTTCCAATCAACCTGGCTATCAGCGATTTCATCGATCGTTCGATCCTGGCAATTGACCGAAACTAGAGTACGGTCGGCGGCCGATTCCAAATCTTCCGAGATGGGGTCAAGTAGTAACTCTCGCCGCCATATCAACTCGCGGACGGAATTCAGTCGTTCAACCGGCGATAGACTGGAGAGCGACTTAAGAATGTGGTGTTCCCAGCTGTCTGTCCGCATTTTCAGAGTGCTTCGTGATTCGCCAGCCGGTAGCACTATCCATCCGGGATAGAGCATCCTATTATGCTTCCAGATCTTGAGGGTGTCTCTGACACTATCTTGAAGATCGCTTGGACTGATCTCTCTCGGTGCGGTCGACTCTTCTCGGGGTTGCTCGGAGGTCACCTCCATCACCGGTTGAAGACAGTCGCGTATCGCAGGACCCTTGTGACTGGATGGCGAGGGCCAATTCGTGACGTCGTACGGTCGGCCTCGTTCGAGGGTGTGCAGCAGCCACTCGGTTGCGTAGCGATGGCGCAGAGGCTCTGGCCACTCACGTGCCTTGGGATGCCGCGCGAGGTCAATGGGAACCACTTCACGTTCTTCGAGCATTCTACGCCTGTGGGGTGATAGATCGAACCATCCGGCTAGATAGATCTTTGGTGCGGAAGTCCTTAAGTTATCGCGGACCCATCCTGACCATTTCAGGAAATTGGGATCGTTTGCCGAGAATCCGATCAGGCAAAACACTGTTTCCATCATCGCCTGCTGGACCGTGTTTACGAGCGGTGCGAATCTAGTCGGGTAGGTGCGATAGTCTTCTTCCGTAAAGATTAGTGGGTACTGTGCGGGCAATGATCCGTGAAGCTTAACGATTCGCGGCCGGTGTGCCAGCGGAATCTCATTCATGTCCCGAATGACGCTGTAGGGGCGATCCTCGACATGAGCACGTGCACGCTCCAACAACGTGTCCCAGTTTGTGGTGAACACATCATGCCAAGGGAGTCGCAGCAACCTAAAATGTGATTCTGCCGGCCTAAAGTCTTCATCTCGAATCTGTTGCTGTAGAAAGTGGTGCAGATCGCTTCTTCCGAAGGCGGTTTCATACTCTTGAGCTAAGTTCAAGAAGTGGCTAGTTGATATTGCTTCTGTGCTGTCGTCGTTCACTCGCCGTTGATCACTCGGCGGATACAGCTTGTTGTTCATCTGAAGTGCTAGCTCATGCCACATAGGAAGTTCGGCAGCATCGGGCCTCGTTTTCAGCGCAGATTTGCTAAATCCGCTTCCCACCATGACTGACGCTCCGCTTCCATTGCGTCTCCACAGAGCGTCGCGAACTCGATCAATGTGGCTTTGGTCTGCAAATGTGTCCCTGTCATTCGGCATGGGACGTTCCGCCTTTGGCAGTGACAGCGCTTAGGTTCAGTATTCCACTTATCCGCCGGGCGGTGTCGGTGAAGTGCTGGACTTCTTCGGGGCGGAGCGGGCGGTCGAGGATGGTTTGCTCGCGGTAGGAAAGCCACTTCTTGAGGACCTGGTAGCCGCCGAGCTTGTAGCGCCATACGGCGGCGGGGACGTTGCGCCAGTAGGCGCGGTCGTTGAGGTAGATGTCGAAGGTGGTGTCGCCGAGGGGGGCCGGATTCCCCTCACCCCAACCCTCTCCCTCGGGAGAGGGAGCCGGATCGCCGTCGCCGCGGTCCTCCTCCGTTCGTGGTGAGCTGGACGAACCATTTATGGAGGCCGGATTCCCCTCACCCCAACCCTCTCCCTCCGGGGGAGAGGGAGTCGGATCGCCTTCGCCCATTGAGGGAGAGGGGGTCGGATCGTCCGCTCCTGTCGAGGGAGCAAAGAGCGCCTCGCGTTCGGATTGGGTGTAGGCGCGTTCGACGGCGCGGCCTTGGCCGGGCATGACGGCCTCGCCTGAGCCGAAGTGGCCCCAACCGGCGGTGAGGGCGAAGTCGTCGCCATCCATCTGGCTGTCGTCGGTCGTGGTGGGCACGGCGATGGCGGCCAGTTCGGGGCGGAGCGGGCCGGTGGTGACGCCGGGGACGGGTGTGTCGGGGTCCAGCAGGGCGGCCAGCTCGCGTCCGCGAGCGGCGGAGGCGGCCAGGGCTTCGGCGGCCGGATTGGCCAGACCGGACGGAGTGGCGGTCGGCGCGGACAGCTCGGGCCAATAAAGCAGTGGAATGCGGGGCCATTCCATGCGCAGGGCACCGGCGTTGGCCTCGCGGTAGCCGGGATCGTGCAGCACAGACAGGACGTGATGGAACAAGTCCTCGACGGTCAGGTTCAGGCGATCGAGATAGACGCGCGCGGCCGGCGACAGGTTGGGGCGGCGCGCATCGGAAGCGGCGGTCCCAGACGTGTCTTCGCGCAGCCAGGCCGGGAACATGCTGGCGCTCCACTCGTTCAGATGCAACGACGCTAGATGTTTGGTGACTGCTGTCTGAGGCTCAGTCGCTTCCCTGCGCAGACGTGGAACGACGGAAAGCCACAGATTTCCGTCGAACACGTGTGGCCTGTATTCCGGCACCGGACGTCCGAGCAACCCGTGACCGGGTTCCCAATAGAGCCAGCGAGTATCGAACGGTCGATAGACATGGCGGACTAAACCCGACTCGTTAGGACCGCCACGCGCCAGGAGCCCGTCACGCACTGCCCGGCCATCGCGCACAACAAACCCTGACGAACTCTTCACCGCAACGGGATAGCGCTCAGCAATCTCCTCGTGGCTTTTGTATGAATCGAAGTAGTCGGCAAGCCGTCCTTTGAGCCGGTCAAGATCAATGTCGACAAGGAATGCATCGCGTTTGGTCTGGACTCCTGGAAACCACGTTGGAAGCAGGTCTGGCAGCGCTGGCCAGTCGAACCAGTCTTTGCTAACGGCGACGGGCGCGAACGGCAGTCCCAGCGGCAGGACCGGCTCGATGGCGTCGTAGAGCGCATCCGGTTCGGCGTCAGCCGTTTCCGCCAGCGCCTCCAGCTTGGCCTGTCCCCAAAGATTGCGGAACTGCACGTTCGCGGCGGGGGTGTGGTCGAGCTTGCGCACTAGCGTGGCGACGGCGGTGCCGACCTGGATGCCGACCGGATCGTCGGGGGTGGAGAAGATGCTGGGATCGGGCGAGCCGTCGGGCGCGACCTTGCCGGTGCGGTACTTGTCGCCGTTGAGGTTGTCGATTCGGATGGCGTCGAAGGCGTCCAGGTAGCGCTCGCGCATGCCGGGGCACGACAGGCTGTCCAGCCAGGAGTAGTTGGAGATAAAGCAGACCACGCCCTGGCCGGTCCTCTCGGCGATGCGGCGCTCGGCCATGCAGTAGAAGCGGACGTAGAGATCGTTCAGCCCCTGGCCCTCGGGCCGCCGCACCCGGCGTGTGGTGCGGTAAGCCTCCGATAGCTCGCGCTCCTCATCCACCGCCATCCCGGCGAAACCGTTGTATGGCGGATTGCCCAGAATCACCAGGATGGGCGTGTGCTGCTTCACGCCATCAGCGCGCTCCCGTTCCTCCTGCAACTCGGGGATCGCCAGCGGCAGAGGTACGGTGGGCTTCCATCCGGTGAGCGCGTTGGTAAGGAAGACACTCGCGCGCTCGTCGCCGTTATCGGCCAGCGGCGCGTCGAGCTCTTGCAGCGCAATGCCGACTTGCAGGTGCGCCACGACGAAGGGCGCGGGCATGATCTCGAAGCCGAACACCCGATCCAGCGCCGCCCGCTTGACGTGGGCGCCGGCGAGCGCGCCCAGGCCGCGGTCCCGAAGGTTGCCGGCAATGCGGCGCAGGACTTCCGCCAGGTAGGCGCCGGTGCCGCAGCAGGGATCGAGCACGTAGACGTTTTCCGCCGCCAGCCCGTCGGCGATGCCCAGGTCGTCCCGCAGCGCGCGGTCCACCCGCGCCACCATGTAGCGCACCACCTCGGCGGGCGTGTACCAGACGCCCAGCTGCTTGCGCAGCACGGGGTCGAAGGCTTGCAGAAACGGCTCGTAGAAGTAGGGCACCGCCTCGCCCTCGTTGAAGCGGGCGAAGAAGGCGGCCTGGTCCACGCGGTCGAGCGCGGCGTTGGTCCAATCCAACACCTCGACCAGGCCGAGCGGCTGCAATCGACCCGGATCGGAGAGCTGCTGGAACAGCGCCCGGAGCACGGGCGCGCGCAGGTGCCAGACGGCGGTACGCCAGTCGAACGCGCCCGCGGGCGGCGAAGCCTGCCGCGCCCACAGCACCCAGGCGGAAAAGACGCCGTAGAAGAGCGTTTGTACCAGCGTTGAGCGGAAGAAGGCCGCACCGCGATCGCCCTCAAACTTGACGCCGAGCGCCTCTTCCAGCGCCCCGCGCACGGCGGTCAACGACGGCGCGTCGCCGGCGGCTTCCACCCGCGCCAGGCCGTCGCGCGCGTATGACGCCAGCAGATTTGCGAGGTCCCTGGGCTCGGCCAGGACGGCGCGGTGCGAGAGGACGCGCAGCAGGTATTCGCCCAGGCCCGCGCCGACCCGGTTCGCGAAGGCGCGCGGCTTCTCGAGCTGGCGGTCGAAGTCCTCTGCGTCCGCGGCCAAGCGGAAGGTTTCGAGCTTCGCCGGCCGACCCGCCGCGTCCTCGCCGACGAGCACGAAGTCGCGGTAGTTGGTGACCAGGACCAAGCGGTAGACGCCCCAGTACCGGCTGACCTGATCGCCGTCGGCGGTGAGCCACGCGTCGTCGTCGACGGGTTTGACCTCGACCACGCCGTGTTCGGGCAGCTGCCCCTCGCTCGGCTGGCCTCCCCGAACCTGCTTGGCGGCGTAGAGCCCGAAGTCGGGATGGCCGGCGCCCAGGTTCGCCAGTTGCCCGACGCAGAAGACCTTGGGTTTAAGGCTGCCGCCGATCGCGTTGAGGAGGTTTTCCAGCGGGGTGTAGCGGGAAGTTTCGGCGGTGGCGCCGCCGGTGGCGCGGATGCGCCGCAGGTCGGCGAAGTAGGTTTCGACGGCGGTCGTCAGCCGCGGCATGGGGGCATGGTAGCCGCGCCGGAGCCCCTCACCCTAGCCCTTTCCCTGTGGGAGAGGGAACCGGACCTCGATCCCGGCTCGCACGGGTGGCGACACTTGCGAGACCCAACCGGGCGGCGTATGTCGGCGTGCCCCAGGTTTGCTGAACGGTGGATTCCCGCCTCCGCGGGAATGACGGAGGGACGTTAGCCGCGGGGAGCCAACCGGCGCTGTGCCCGTTTACCTGCCCCTTAGATTCCTCGCTGCGCTCGGAATGACATTTCTGGTTGGGAATGACGTGCCAGCCGGGCGGCGGATGTCCGTGCACGCAAGATGTGCTGGACGGTGGATTCCCGCCTCCGCGGGAATGACGGACCGGCCTGCCGAGGCGCGGGCGGAACTAGGGCGTCGCGCGTCTCCGCCCGATGATCTCGTGCCAGATGCGCGGCAGGCCGTCGTAGCGCACTTTGTCGACGGCCAGGCTCAGGTAGTGACTCTGCTCCGCCAGGCTGAACTTGCGGGGGAAGTCCAGGTCGCCGGCGACGCCTTCCACGAAGGCCGGATAGCGGGCGATGGCCTTGAGGGCTTCGCGCGTGAGGTGGATCGCTCGCTCGAGCTCGTGCACGACCTTGAACCCGGCCTCTTCGATCATCTTGCGGTAGTCCTCGGGCCGGCGGTAGGGCAGCGAGCCGCCCTTGTCGTTGCGGCGGGCGCCGGTGAGCCGCATGAAGTGCAGCTTCCACTCGCCGTGCCCCCGCATCGAGTTGGCCACCGCCATCGAGACGGTGGTGAACGTGCTGTTCGACGACAGCAGGGCGCCCTCGCGCGCGATGGCGGCCATGCCGCTGTAGACCTGGCGTTGGCCCTCCTGGTCGGTGATCTCGTGGATGGCGTCGTGAATGCTCAGGCTGTCGGCGCCGTCGGCGGGCAGCTCATCGCCTTGGAGCCGTTCCAGATACCGCGCGTCGGCTTCCACGAAGCGCAGGTCGATGTTGGACGGTCGCGGCGTGGTGGCCTCGGCGATCTCCAGGGCCTTGGGGCTGCGGTCGATGCCGATGATGGTGCCGCGGAATCCGCGCTTCTCGGCCTCCTCGATCAGCAGCTGCGGCACGAGTCCCGTACCCGTGGCCAGATCGACGTGCACGAAGGGATTCGGCATGTGCCGAAAGAGCTCTTGCACGAGCTCGCGGTTGACCTGGCGATACTCGGGCACCGCCGCGAAATGCCCAAAGTGCAAATCCTCGGGCGAGGGAAGGTCCTTGGCGTCGACAGTCACGTCAGCCGCTCGGCAAGATGGTCGGCGTCATGAGCCCGAATGGTGGCTTTGCCACCATAAGCCAAACGGCATCGCGGCCGAAGACGTATAGCTTGATGAAGAGCCCCACCGGAATCTTGGCAATGGATGTCAATCGCGCATGTGAACTACGGCGGCCTGACCTTGGGGCCGCTGACAGTAGCGGCGATGATAGCTCAAGGGCGCGCATGGCTGCTCAAGATAGAGCCGGTCATTGTGGTCAGGGTGAGACACCCCGCCACCGCCGCCGAAGTACGGTCCCGTCCCCCTTGAAAGAGACCCTTGCATAAATGGCCGATCTTCCACGCCCGAGTCTCGGATCCCCCTCACCCCAGCCCTCTCCCTCCAGGGGAGAGGGAGCCGGGCGCGGGCGGAGACAGCAAGCCGACCCGCGACGCGCGGTGGTGTCGCGCCGCCGTGCGCTTGGACTGCTGGCGACCGCGGGCGCGGCGGCTGCGCTGGCGGCGTGCGACGACACCGCGTCGACAGCCTCGCCGACCAGGCCCGCCGCTGCCGCCAGAGTGATAGTCACCGCGCCTCCATCGCCAACACCCAGTCCCACGGCCACACCCGCGCCGACACCAACCGCCGCGCCCACGCCGACGGCGACCGCCGAGGCCACGCCGCGCCCGGCCCTTGCCGGCACCCCCGTGCCGGACGACCGCCGGCTGTCCGACGACCAGGCGCAGTCGCTGCTCGACGGGCTGCTGCTCGACCCGACCTATCCGGAGGCGCAGATTGAGCTCGTGGCCTACATGGGAACCACGGGCGACGAGCGCCTGATCGGGGTGCTCATCGAGGTGCTGCGCGCGGGGCAGCTTGGGGCGTTTCACCCCGACGCGTACGCCAACGCTCTCGAGGGTCTATTCCAGCTCACCGGTGAGCGGCGCGAATCGTGGGCGGAATGGGCCGAGTGGTACGCCAGGACCGACCTGACCACCGTGCCGGGGTTCGGTCCCTGGAAGGGCCGCATCTACAGCCGCATCGATCCGCAATTCGCCCGATTCTTCGATGAATTCGCCCCGCGCAGCATCCGCTTCGAGGAGATCGTCTGGGGCGGCGTGCGCCTGGACGGCATCCCGCCGCTGGAGTCCGCGCCGATGGTCGCGGCGCAGAACGCGGCCTATCTCGAACCCGACGACGTGGTCTTCGGCGTCGCGATCAACGGTGACTATCGCGCTTATCCGCTGCGGATCCTGGACTGGCACGAGATGGCCAACGACGTGGTGGGCGGCGAGCCCGTGGCGCTGGCCTACTGCACCCTCTGCGGCGCGGGGGTGCTGTTCAGCCGGCGCTACCGCGGCGACGTGCTCAGCATCGGCACGTCGGGCTTCCTGATGCGCAGCAACAAGCTGATGTACGACCGCGGCACGTTCACGCTCTGGAACCAGCTGACGGGCGAGCCGGTGCTGGGGCCGCTGGCGGCCGATCCGGGCCGGCTCGACGTCATCCCCATCGTCACCACGACGTGGGAAGCCTGGCGCACGGCCAATCCGACGACCGCGGTGCTCAGCATCAACACGGGCCACCGGCGCGACTATTCGCCCGGCGCGGCCTACGGCGGCTATTTCGCTAGCCCCGACGTGATGTTCCCGGCGCCAACGGCGGATGGCCTGGCCCCCAAGGACCGCGTGTTCGCGCTCGTGCTGGGGGACGCCGCTCGCGCTTACGCGGTGGCCGACGTGGTCGAGGCCCGGGTGCTCAACGACACCGTCGCCGACCAACCGGTCGTGCTCGTGGCGTTGGGCGAAGAGCTGACCATCGAGGGCATGGACCGTCGCCGCGGCAATGTCTCGTGGAGCGCCGGCGCGGCGGTGCGGGCGTTCGAACGCGGCGAGCGGGAATTCGCGCCGGGCAGCGAACCGCGCACGGTGGTCGATGACCAGGGGACTGTCTGGGAGGTCACCGAAGAGGCGCTCGTCGGCCCGGACGGCGCCCAACTCGCCCGCTTGCCCGGCCACCTGGCCTATTGGCTCGGGTGGTCCTCATTCCACCCCGCCACGACGCTCTACGGCGCCGATCAGGGTTAGCGCTTCACGGAAGCTGGCGGCAGGACGTCCTCGAGCGGCGTCAGCGGCTGCCCGGGGTCCGGCGACCGGTCGAAGGCCCCATTCGGGCCGAACGGATTCAGATTTGAGCCGCTCGAGCTGGCCACGCCGAGGCTCAGCGCCTCCAGATCGCCGAGCTCCGACACGGGCACCCAAAAGAGCACAACGTCCTCGACGACAATGGCCGCGCCGCCGGTCGGCGTGCGTTCAAACTCCGGCCCGAAGGTGCGAACAAGCCGCCAGCCGCTACGCGTTGCCTCGATCCGGTAGTTCTGGTCGGCGCTCTCCAGCACATCGCGGGAGATCATAGGCAGCCGCGGAGGGTCGTTCGCCGGATCGCCGTCGTCGAACACGGCCCAGAAGGAGCGGAAGAGACTGTCGTCGTCGAGGCGAAACTCGTCGACGAGCGCCATCCAGACCACGAGATACCGCCCCGGAGCGACTTCGGTGGCGCCGCAGACCACGGCGGGATTCGCCGGGCCGCAGGCCAGCGCGCCGTCCGGTCCGAACAGCGCGCGCGCGCCTGCGTCGCTCAGGTCGACCACTCCGGCGCCCCAGGTGTCGATATCAATCGTGGAGTCGCTGCGCACGTTCGCGCTGTCTAGATCGGGGTGGAACAAGTCGTCGATGCCGTCTCGCGCTTCCGCGTCCGGCAGCGCGCCGAGCTCGGGTAGGAGCCGAATCAACTCCACGATGCCCGCCTCCGGGCCGCCCACGGCTGCCGGGTCGGGCAGGTTCGCATCGACGATGGCGCCCGTCTGTACGGCGACCAGCCTCGACACCGCCGCCGTGAACTCCTCAGACGTGAGCATCGGCGCGTCCTGCGGCGCCGTGATGTCGACGTCGGCGTTCCAGTCGATGAGCATGTCGTAGACGCCGGGGAACCCCTCGAGCCGCAGGCGCATCACCACCGGTAGATACGTCTCCGTATCGACCAGCAGCTCTGCAAATTGCCCTTCGCCAAAGTCGGGGAGTTGGAGGAGAAAGCACGTTTGGCCGTCCGAGCACCCGACCTTGCCGATGACGCTGTAGCCGGGATCGTCGCCCGAGACCCCGAGAGCCTCGAGATCTTCAATCGCCGTCCCCATGGCGCCGAGCGGCATGGCGAGGTCCTCGGCGACGATCGAGCCCACCCACGGAGTCCAGTTGCCGTCGGCGTCGTGTCCACGTGCGAATATCATGTTTTCAACTCGAAGCATTTCGATGCTCAGCGGGCGGCCTGAAGACGCGGTGGTCATCAGCGTGCGCATCGAGTCGCCCGCCGGCCCGGTCTCGACCATCATCGTGAACTCCCCGGGTTTGAATATCGGCGGGCCCAAATCAATCGATACCCGGGTGGCGTTCCCGGCGACGTTCTGGAGGGCGTCCTCGAACCGGGTGGCGTCGAAGCCCACGGCTTGAGCGCGGCCGAGCGAGGCCTCGGTGGGCGCCGCCGGCGAGGGTCGTGGCGTTGGCGCCGGAGTGGCGGTCGGTCGGAGTGTTGCCGTTGGGGTTGCGGTGGGAGTTGGCGTGGGTGTGGCTGCCGCGGGGGTGTCCGGCCGCGGCGTCGGCGCGTCGACGACGGCGGTTGGCGCCACAGTCTCCGGCGGAGCGGCCTCCTCGCCGCAGGCCGCAACGGCGAGTATGACTGCGGTTCCAAGGGCCAGGATGACGACGGTGGCCGCGCGACGCAGGCGCTCCGCCTTCCCCGACACCGACGTTTCAGGCACTGGGCGAGGACTCTCCGTGAGGCGCATCAAGCCGAAGCACCACGACTGCGGCAAGATACGAGAATAGCCGCAGCCCGAGCACCCGCGATCCGACGAGTCCCGGACGCCACGCCGCGACCTGCCTGCAGCCGGTCGCGGGAAGTGACTCTCTAGAACCCGACCTCGTCCAGCGGCGTCAGCGGCTGCTGGGGCTCCGGTGACCGGTCGAGAGTTCCGTTCACGCCATATGGATCATCGACGGGACCGCTGAAGCTGGCGACGCCCAGGCTCAGGGTGTCCAAATCGCCGAGCTCCGACACCGGCACCCAGAAGACCACGACGTTCGCCAGAATCATGGCCGCGCCGTCGGTCGGCATCGGCTCCAGCTGCGGGCCGAAGGTGCGGCGCAACTCCCAGCCGCCGGGTATTGCCGCAATCCAATAGTGCGTGTCGCTGCCGTCCAGCACATCGTTGGCGAACTGGGGCAGGGCTTCCCAATCGTTTGCCGGATCGCCGTCCTGCAAGAGCGACCAGAAGGTGCGGACGTAGGCGGCGTCGTCGAGTGGGACCGGGTCGAGCATTTCGCTCCAAATCAAGAGGTAGTCCCCTGGGCCGACGGCATCCGCGCCGCAGGCGACGACCGGGTCCACCGAGCCGCAGGGAAACTCGCCGTTCGGCCCGAACAGCGCGCCCGCCGTGGCCTCCGCCAGCTCAATGCGTCCCGCGCCCCAGTTCCAGATGTCCACCGTGGGGTCGTAGCGCACCTGCGCGATGCCGGGGTCGCCGTGGAACAGATCGCCGAGCTCGTCGAGCGCCTCTCCATAGGGCGACGCGCCGAGCTCCAGCCACAAGGCGGCGCGCTCGTCGGGGGCCACGATCTCAACGACGGTTGCGGGCTGCCCCCCGGTACTGGGCGGCAGGGTTGGTCCCTGCGCAATTCCCGCCGAGCCGAAGAAGAATCCGATCAGGGCGAGGCCGAACTCGTCCGGGGACACCTGCTGCGCGTCTTCCGGCGCGCTGATCGAAATATCGGCGTTCCATTCCATGCGCACCTCAACGTCCGTGTCGAAGTCCTCGCCGAGGAGAGCCGCGCCGCGAAAAGCCACCGGCAGATAGGTCTCGGTATCGACCAGCAACTGCACCGAGGCGTCCTCCGGGCTCGTGAGCACGAAGCACTGCCGGCCGTCGCCGCAGGCCTCCACGCCGACCGCTTCGATGGGCGCCTGGTCGTCGTCGGGAATCATGTCGTCCAGCAAGTCACCGGCGCCCAGCGCGTCGATCAGCGCCGGTTCGCCGGCGCCAATCCCCGAGGCCAGCCACGGGCTCTCGGTGCCATCCAGATCCACCGTGCGGAAGTATTGGGTGTCGCCGATCACGATCAGCTCGAGGCTCAGCTTTTGGTCGCCCGCACCGAGCGCCATCAGCATGCGCACCGCCTCGTCCGCCGGTACGAGCTCGAGCGTCACCGCGATGTCGCCCTCGACCATCGGCAGCAGGCCGGCTTTGGTGGTAATGCGGACAGACTCCGGGGGATTGCTGGCGATGGCCTCGTACAGGCGCTCGCGGTCGAAATCGGAGGCGTCGAGGGCGGCAGCCGCCGGCTCGGAGGTAGGGGTCGGCGAAGGCGTGGCCGTGGGGCTTGGGCTTGGAGTCGGCGTTGGGGTTGGAGTCTCCGTGGGCGCGATCGTCGGGGTGGGAGTGGCCGTGGTCGCGGCGGTGGGTGTGGGCGGTTCCGGCGTCGGCGAAGCCGCCGCGGCCGCGACGGTCGGCGTGGCCGGCGCAGGCGGCGGCTCGTCCTCACCGCAGGCAGCGACAGCCAGCAGCATGACCGCGATTCCGACCGCCAGCAGGATTGTTGGCCCGCCCTTGCGCGGTCGCATCAAGGACTGCCAACCGTCACGAACATCTGCGCAGCGCATTGGCTGGTCAACCCTGGGAGATCCACTGTCCGAGCATAGCCTCGGCCGTTTCGGCACCAGTGTGACCAATCCGGCGAAACGGTTCCGCCTGTGTCAGCGTCGGCTGGATTGCCCCGGCTGCCCGTAGCATGGGCCAACTCAAGCGGTCGACCAGCGGGGTTGCGCAGCGACAGACTATGCTTTATGATTTACGTAAGGCGTCAGGGTGATCCGAAGCTTCCGGGACCGCAAGACTGAACGGTTCTTTGATGGCCAGGTCGTTCGTGAGTTCCAGGGGTTTGCCGACCAAGCCACGCGTCGGCTGACAATTCTGGATAACGCCGAAGACTTGCGGGATTTGGCTGGCCTGCCAAGCAATCGGCTGGAGTCGCTCGCCGGCAATCGGTCGGGCGCCTATAGCATTCGAATCAATCGTCAGTGGCGCGTCTGCTTCCGGTGGGACGACGATGGGCCGTACGACGTCGAGATCGTGGACTACCACCGATAAGGAGGCCGGTGATGTCGATGACCAACCGCATGCGACCGGTGCATCCGGGTGAGATTTTGGGCGGCGAGCTGGACGAACTTGGCCTTTCAGCCAATGCGCTCGCGAAGGCCCTAGCCGTCCCGACCAACCGAATCACGGCCATCCTGAAGGGCCAACGGGGAGTCACGGCGGACACCGCGCTGCGCTTGTCGCGCTACTTCGGCACCACACCGCAGTTCTGGCTGAACCTCCAGAAGACCTTTGAATTGCGTGCGGCCGAGCTAAGGTCTGGGCCCGACATCGCCGAACGCGTTCAGCCGCGGGTGCCGACCCACACTGCGTCGGCCCATCTGCCGCCAGCACATTGAGCGTCGAAGCAGCGTAGGCTCTTTCAAGCTCGTCGTCCGGGCACTCGCCTGGGAGACGATGCGCTGAATAAGACCTTCAGACAGCGACCGACTCTGGCTAGGGAGTGAAGTCCATCTCCGGCGTCAGGCGCTGGGCGAAGTCGGCCAGGAGGTCGGCGGCCTGGTTGGCCACGTCGAGCGAGATGATTTCCGACGGCGTGTGCATGTAGCGCAGCGGCACGCTTACGAGGCCCGTCGCCACACCGGCCCGCGAAAGCTGCATGGCGTTGGCGTCGGTGCCGGTGCCGCGGGGCTCGGCTTCTATCTGGATTTCCATCCCGAGCGCCTCGGCGCTTTCCATCAGCAGCCGCTCAACCACCGGGTTCACGTTGGCGCCGCGGGTAATTACGGGACCGCCGTCCAGGCTGATGTCGCCGGCGGTGACCTTGCTGACGTTGGGATGATCGGTGGCGTGGGTCACGTCTACGGCGACGCCGACCAGCGGGTCGATGCCAAATGTGCTCGTGGTGGCGCCGCGCAGGCCCAACTCTTCCTGCACCGTGGCCACCGAGACCACTTCGGCGGAGCACTTGGCGGCGTCGACGCGCCGCAGCGCCTCGGCCACCACCCAGGCGCCGATCTTGTTGTCGAAGGCGCGCGCCACCCCCAGCCCGTTGCGCAGCGGCCGCATGCCGAGCTCATAGGTCACCGCGTCGCCTACGCGAACCAGCGACTCCGCCTCGGCCTTGTCGCTCACGCCGATGTCGATCCAGATGTCTTCGACTTTCTGCACCTTGCCGCGCTCATCGCGAGGCGTCAGGTGCACCGCCCGTCGCCCGGTCACGCCGCGCACCGGGCCGTCCTGCGCGTGGACGATCACGCGCCGCCCCGAGATCAGGCTCGGGTCGTGACCGCCGATGGTGTTGAAGTACAGGAAGCCCTGATCCGAGATGTAGTTGACTTGCAGGCCAAGCTCGTCACAGTGCCCGGCGAACATCAGGCGCGGGCTCCCGCCAGCGTTACGTGTCGCGATGACGTTGCCGTGCACGTCGCTGCGCACCTCGTCGGCAAACTCGGCGACCGCTTCGTGCCAGACCTTGCGCACGGCCTGCTCGTAGCCGGACGGGCTCGGCGCGTCGATCAGCCGCTGCAGAAACTCCCGGCCGGCGTCGTCCATCCGGCGCGCTAGCCGTCCGCGGCGGCCGCCTCGGTGACGAGGCGATCCTGCACGTGCGGCGGCACTTCCTGGTAGCGGACGAATTCGCTGGTGAACTGCCCCCGCCCCTGCGTGATCGAGCGCAGGTCGGTGGCGTAGCGCTGCACCTCCGCCTTGGGCACCTCGACCTCGACGATGGTGGCGCCGTCGTAGTCGGCGGGATTCATGCCCAGCACGTGTCCGCGCCGCGCGCTGATGTCGCCGATCACGTCACCCGTGTTGAGGTCCGGGATTTCGATGGCCAGCTTGACGATTGGCTCCAGGATCACGGGGCTGGCCTGGTGGTAGCCGTCCTCCACCGCCAGCCGGGCGGCGTTACGGAAGGACTCGTCGGACGAGTCGACGTCGTGATACTGGCCGTCGAACGCCGCCGCCTTGATGTCCACCACGGGGAAGCCCGCCAGCGCGCCCTTGACAAAGCACTCGACGAGCCCCTTTTCCACGGCGGGCAGGTACTGCCTGGGGATCGCGCCGCCCTTGATGCGGTCCTCGAACTCGAAGCCCGCGCCGCGCTCCCGCGGAGAGAACTCGATGTGCACGTCGCCGAACTGTCCGCGACCGCCGGATTGCCGCTTGTGCCGCCCGTGCGCGTTCACGGTCTTGCGGATGGTTTCGAGATAGGGCACCCGCGGCACGTCCGCCAGCAGGTTCACGCCGAACTTTCGCCGGATGCGCTCGAGGCTGATGTGCACGTGCGACTCGCCCAGGCCGGCCAAGATGGTTTCGCCGGTCTGGTCGTCGCGCCGCACCTGCAGCGATGGGTCCTCCTCGGCGATCCGCGCCAGCACCTGGCCCATCTTGTCCAGGTCGGCCTGGGTCGCGGGCGTGATGGCGGCCTCGAACAGCGGCGTGGGCATCTCCAGCGCGCCCATCTTGTGCGGGGAGCCGTCCGACACCAGCGTGTCGCCGGTGGCGACGTTGTCCAGCTTGGTGACGAAGGCGATGTCGCCGGCCACGACGACTCCCGCTTGCTCGCCGCCCTTGCCCACCGGGTATTGGAATCCCGTGAGGCGCTCGTTTCTGCCGCTGGTCTGGTTGCGCAACTCGACGTCCCCCGGGATCGTCCCGGTGTAAAGGCGCAGCAGGGACACCTTGCCCACGAACGGGTCGGCCAGGGTCTTGAACACCTGGGCGACGATCGGGCCGTCGCCGGCGAAGTCAATGGTCGCGCCGTTTGCAGTGGGAGCGACGGGCAGGTCGGACGGCGCCGGCAACACGGCGGTGATGGCGTCGAGCAGTTCGCGCGCGCCGTGGGTGGCCGTGGCGGCGGTGAACACGACCGGGTAAATCTCACCCGCGCGCACGCCCGCCCGCAGCGCCCGCTCCAGGTCCGCGCGCTCGAACTCTTCGCCTTCCAGGTACTTCTCCAGCAGGTCGTCGTCGGTTGCTGCCACGGCGTCGGTGAGTTGCTCGCGCGCGATCTCGACCGTCTCGGCCAAGGCGTCGGGCACCGGAATCGGCTCGCTGCCGCCGTCGGTGAACGCGCGGGCCGTGCCGTCCAGCAGATCGACCACCCCGTCAAACGCCGGCGCCTCGCCCACCGGGATCTGGATGGGGGCGATGGCCGCGCCAAACTTGTCGCGCAGCTCCTGGACGACGTCTTCCCAGCTCACATTTTCGCGGTCCATGCGATTCACGACCACGAGCCGCGGGCGGTCCCGCCGGTCGACGAGCCGCCACACGATTTCGGTGCCGACCTGGATGCCGGCCGTGGCGTCGATCACCACGATTGCCGCATCCGCCGCCCGCAGTCCCGAGACCACGTCGCCGATGAAGTCGGGATATCCCGGCGTGTCGATGACGTTGACGGTGGCGCCGCGCCAGGGACACGGCACGACCGAGAGGTTGATGGACATGCCCCGTTCCACCTCGTCCGGGTCGAAGTCGGAGATGGTGTTGCCGTCTTCCACCCGACCGAGTCGCGAGGTTTGCCCGGTCACATAGGCCATGGCCTCGGTGAGCGAGGTCTTGCCGGCGCCGCTGTGCGCCACGAACACCACGTTCCGGATCGTGTCGCTGTTGTCCCGATCCATGGCCGTGTGTTCCTTCGGGCTGGGCGCGCCACGAGGCGCGCGGCGCGGGGGAGCGCCATTATATCGGCGAGTCCCTACAATCACGCACCCGAGCGGCAAGTCGGAACTGAAGCCCCGGTCACCATGTCTGGTCGAAAGCGCATCGTCGTCAAGTGCGGCACACAGCTGCTCACGACGCCTGCCGGCCTCAACGAGGCGTACATCGAGCAGATCGCGGCGCAGATTTCCTCGCTCATCCGCGACGGCGCGGAGGTGGTGCTGGTGTCGTCCGGGGCCGTGGCGGCAGGACGCGCCAAGCTCCACCTGCAGGGCAATCAGCTCACCACGCGGCAGGTCTTGGCCGCCGTGGGACAGGCGCCGCTCATTGCGCGCTACGGCACCGTGTTCGCGGCGCACGACATCACCGTGGCGCAGACGCTGATGTCCCGCGCCGACCTGACCACGCGCGATGGGTTTCTCAACGCGCGCAACGCCCTCACCGGATTGCTCGATCAGGGCGTGTTGCCCATCGCCAACGAGAACGACGTGGTAGCGACGGAGGAACTGCGGTTTGGCGACAACGACCCGCTGTCGGCCCTGATCGCGCAACTGGTCGATGCCGATTTGCTGATCCTGCTGACGGCGACCGACGGTCTCTATACGGGCGATCCTCGTCGCCATCCGGATGCCGAGCTGATTCGAGACGGACATGTGATGACGGACGAGTTGCTGGCCAGCGCGGCGGGGGCGGCCGGCGCCGGCGGGTCGGGAGGCGTCCGGTCGAAGGTCGAGGCGGCGCGCAGCGCCAGCTTCGACGGTATCGAGGTCGTCGTCGCCGGCGGCAATGAGCCCGATGTGCTCCCGCGCATCGCTGCCGGCGAACGCATCGGCACGCGATTTGCGCCGCGGGAGGTGACTCGCACCAGCCGGGCCCGCTGGCTCAGCTCCGCGGCCACCGAGCGCGGCACCTTGCGCGTCGACGGTGGCGCCAAGCACGCGCTCACCGATTCCGGGCGGAGTCTGCTTCCCGCCGGCATTTGCGCCGTGGATGGCGACTTCATCCGGGGGGACGTGGTGGCGGTTGCCGGCCCGGACGATCGAGTCTTCGCCCGCGGACTCGTAAACTATGCCTCGCACGACTTGGTGCGAATCCTGGGTCGGCCGTCACACTTGATCGCGTCGATCCTCGACTACGATCATGGAGCGGAAGCCGTGCATCGCAATAACCTGGTTTTGCTCGACAGTGCCCAGGCCTGACCGAGGAGGTCGTCATTAACGCCGCAATTGACGCGCCGACCGCCGTTCGGCCGAGCGTTCCCGATCTGGTCGCGGCGGCGCGCCGCGCCGCGCGGGAGGTCGCCAAGCTGGACGCCGACGCCAAGAATCAGGCGCTCGAGGCGATGGCGACGGCGCTCCGAGCCGAGCAGTCCGACGTGCTGGCTGCCAACGCCGACGATGTCGCGCGGGCGCGCGCCGCGGGTCGCGACGACGCCTTCATCGACCGCCTCACGCTCACTCCGTCGCGGATCGACGGGATCGCCGACGCGCTGGGGACCGTCATCGGCCTGCCCGACCCCGTGGGCGAGTCGGTCGACGCGCGCCGCCTGCCGAACGGCCTGGAAGTTGCCCGACGTCGCGTGCCGCTGGGGGTGATCGGTGCCGTCTTCGAGTCGCGTCCGAACGTGGCCATCGATATTTCGGCCCTGGGTCTCAAGGCCGGCAACGCGGTGATTCTGCGCGGCGGCAGCGAGTCCCAGCACAGCACCGGCGCGCTGGTCCGGTTGGCGCGCGAGGCGCTGCCTGCGGCCGGCGTGCCGGCGGATGCGCTTCAGGCCATCACCAATCCCGACCGGGACCTCGTGCGTGAGCTGTTGCAGGCGCGCCACGGCGTGGACGTCGTGGTGCCTCGCGGCGGGCAGGGGCTGATCGATTTCGTGACCGAGACGGCCTCGGTGCCGGTGATCGAAACGGGATGGGGCGTGTGCCACACCTATGTGGACGCGAGCGCCGATCTTTCGGCGGCCGAGCGCATCGTGGTGAACGCCAAGACCCGGCGACCGTCGATCTGCAACGCGCTGGACACCCTGCTGGTCGATCGATTGGTGGCGTCCGAGTTCGTGCCGACCGTGGGGCAGGCCCTGGCGGACAAGAGCGTCGAGATGCACGCCGACGCCGACGCGCTGCCGCTGCTGGACGGCCTCGCGCGCGTCGTTAACCTGGCGGGCGATGACCTCGACACCGAATGGCTTGACCTGCGCATGTCGGTGGTCGTCGTGGACGGCATTGACGAGGCGCTGAGCCACATTCAAACGCATGGGTCAGGCCACTCGGAGGCGATCGTGACCCGCTCGCTCACCAATGCCGAGCGCTTTCTCGACGAGGTCGACGCAGCGGCGGTCTACGTGAACGCTTCCACCCAGTTCACAGACGGCGGCGAGTTCGGACTCGGCGCCGAGGTGGGCATCAGCACCCAGAAGCTGCACGCCCGCGGTCCGATGGGCTTGCGCGAGCTGACCACGTACAAATGGGTCGTGCGCGGCGATGGGCACGTGCGCCCGCTCTGACGCTCCGCGTCCGCCGTGTGCGGCAGTGCCTTCAGCGTGATCGCTTGCACCGCGATGGGGCCTCCGGCCAGCTTGACCCTGTCCCCCTAGCAGGCGGATTGGGCCGGAAGGGCCCTGCCTCGTGCCCTTGAACGCTTTTGGCGCTGCATCAATCCAATGGATAGGGCGGCAGGCCGAGCGTGTTGGCGGGCGCCTGCGGCAGGCGGGATTGCCGCCCGTCGGTCCGGCCGTGAGACCTCGCCTGGCCGCGCTGCTTTTGCTGGCGGCGCTGCTCATCGTGGTCGCCAGCGTGATTCGCGCGCGTCCGGATTCGAGTGCGCCGCCGCCGCTCGCCGCAGGCGAGCTGGAGCTGCGCGCACTGGACGTCGGTCAGGGCGACGCCCTGCTGACGCGGCTGGATGACGCGGCCATGCTGGTGGATGCGGGACCCGATGCGCTCACCGCCGGGGCGGCGATCGTGCCGCAGCTTCGCCGGTTGGGCGTGGAGCGCCTCGACTACCTGGTCTTAACGCACGCCGACGGCGACCACATCGGTGGCGCGCCGACCGTCATGCGCGAGTTCGCCGTCGGAACCGTGGTTCACGCCGATCACGACCTGGACCATCCGGTGATGCGCGAGGTGATCGACCTGGCCCTCGATGCCGGCGTGGTGGTTCAGCAGGTCAGGCGCGGCGACGCGCTGGCGTGGCACCCGCGGGTGGACCTGTCGGTGCTCAATCCGCCGGAACCGGGACCGGAGGACGACAACAACCGGTCGGTCGTGCTGCACCTGGCCTATCGGGCATCGGCGATGCTATTGACGGGCGACATTGAGGCGTCCGCCGAAGGGGAGCTCGCGGCGTCCGGTGTTCTGACGCCCGCCGACGTGTTCAAGGTGCCGCACCACGGCTCCAACAGCTCGTCCACCGCGGCGTTCCTGGACGCCGTCGAGCCTCAGATCGCCGTGGTGTCAGCCGGGCGCTACAACGCCTTCGACCACCCGCGGGATAGCGCCCTGCGCCGTCTCCGTGCGCGCGGCGCGGAGGTCTTTCGTACCGATCTCGGCGGGAGCGTCACGGTCCGCACCGACGGCCGGGTCATCCAGGTGTTTCTGGAACGGGCGTAGTGCTCGACCGGGCGGATCCCGAGCTAGTGGGCCGTCCAGCCGCCGTCGACGGTGAGCACGGTGCCGGTGACGAACGCTGCTTCGTCGCTGACGAGGTACGCGGCGGCGGCGGCGATGTCCTCGGGCTCGGCCCACAGGCGCTCGAGCAAGCTCATGTCGCGCAGGACCTGGTCCCAGCCGTCGGGATTGCGGTGCTTCACGTCGTCCATCACGGGCGTGTACACCGCGCCGGGCGCGAGGGCGTTGGCCCGGATCCCGGCGCGGCCATAGTCGCGCGCGATGGTCTTCATCAGCATTTCCACGCCCGCCTTGGCGGTGCAGTAGGCCGCCTGCCGATCGAAGGCGACCGAGCCGCCCACCGATGAGGTGGCGAGGATCGATCCGGCGCCGGCCTCGATCATGTGTGGAATGACGTATCTGCAGCACAGGTAGACGCCGGTGAGGGTGACGCCGATGTGCCGGTCCCAGACGTCCTCGGACGTGTCGGCGATGGCAAAAAGCTCGTCAAGGTAGGCGGCGTTGGCAAACAGGATGTCGATCCGGCCGTGGGTTGCGAGGGTTTCATCGACGAGCGCCTGCACGTCCTTGGTGTTTGATACGTCGCAATGGATGAATGACGCTTCGCCGCCGTCGTGACTGATCAATTGGACGGTGTGCTCGCCGCCGGCGGTATTGATATCGGCGATCACCACCGTTGCGCCTTCGCGGGCGAACCGAATGGCGCTGGCGCGACCGATGCCCGATGCCGCGCCGGTGACGATGGCTGCCTTGCCCGCAAGCCGTGAGGTGACCATGAGTTGACCCGATATGCGAATAGACAGTGTTGATGTGAATCATAGCATGTAGTCCGAGCCGCCATCAATTTCAAGAGAAACGTTGCGATTTAGACGCTGATAAGGCTCGATTTATCTTCGTATGAAATAGTGGGATGCGTACTGGGATTGTCTGGCGATTCCAACGGCCTCCGGTCCGTAGTTCAGAATCGTCATTTTCGCCAAAATGCTAGACTCCGGCGCTGCAATCCTGGTGGGATCGTCATGGTCCGGCATCGCCGACCGGACAACCCGAGTGATGCGTGTCACATAAGCCCTTCCGGTCGCCTCGATCAGTGTCACGCGCCTGACTCATGACGGCTGAGCGCAAGGTCCGAGCGATTGCCGTGCCCGGGCATCCGTCAGCGGAGATCCCGCTGATCGAGTTCTCGGCGACGACGCCCGGGCCGGTGGTCAATATCGTCGGCGGCCTTGCTGGCACGGCGTATCCAGGCATCGCGGCGTGTCGCATGCTGGCCAAGCGATTGCCTGGGCTGCTGACCAAGGGACGCGTCCGCATCGTGCCGGTGGTGGACGTGGCGGGGTTCTATGCGCGGGCCGCCCGCTTCTGCCCGCTGGATGGGCGCGCGGTGGTTGGCGCATTCACCACTGCGGCGGCGGAGGAACGCTCAGCGAGCGATCGCATCGCCGAGGCCGTGGCCGAAGCCATCGCGGACGCCGACGTTCACATCGATGTCCGCGGCGGCGAGTTGACCGAGCTGCACGCGCATTGGGCTGCCGTTCCTCCAGCAGCTTCGCAGTTCGAATCCCTGGCACTGGCCGTGGCTTCCGGCGCCGATATGCGCGTTTCCGTGGACCCGGAAGATCCGATGGCACTCGAACTGGGTGCGGCCGGTCGCATCGCGACCGGAAGCCGGGCGGCGCTCATCATTTCCGGGGGCGGCGGCGTCACCGACGTCGTCGGGCATGCCCAGGTGCTCTTGGACGACCTGCTGCGAGTGCTGGATGCCCTCGACGTGATCGACGGAATCGTGACGGAACGCGCGGTGCCGCTGCGTGTCGTCGGACCGAGGGTTTGGAGCCACATTGCCGAGTCGCCGGGGTTGTGGATGCCGGCGACCGCGCCGGGTGTCTGGGTGGCCGCCGGTGAAGTGCTGGGCCATATCCGGGACTACTTCGGCGAACCGTTGCAGGAGGTGACCGCACCGTTCGACGGCGCCGTCTTGGCGCTTACCACCAGCATGGCCGTCAACGTCGAGCCCGCCCCTGACGGCGACCGTTGGTTTGGGCGCACGGTCACAGTGGCGGAGGCAAGTCGGGAATGACAGCGACGCTTGACCTCACCGCCGCGCGGACGGCGGCCTGGGAGGCCTTCGACCAGCGCCATGAGGAGCATGTCGCGAGCCTGCAACAGTTCGTGCGCATTCCGAGCGCGCGCGGCGAGGAATTGGCGGCGCAGCAGTGGATGGCGCGTCGCATGGAGAGCCTGGGGCTGGACGTGGAAATGATCGAGTGCGACCCCGACGCGCTGGCCCGCTATCCGACCTGGAGTCCCACCGATTGGTCCTATGAGAATCGGCCCAACGTGGCGGGCCGCTGGCCGGGGACCGGCGGCGGGCGGTCGCTGATCCTCAACGCGCACGTGGACACCACCTCCCCGGAGCCGGTTGAGCTGTGGAGCCGCGACCCGTGGGGCGGCGAGATCGATGGCAACCGCCTCTATGCGCGCGGCGCCCAGGACGACAAGGCCGGCTGCTGCGAGATGCTATTCGTGGTGCGGGCGCTGCAGGACGCGGGTCTGCGCCTCAAGGGCGATCTCATCCTCGAGACCACGATCGACGAGGAGTGCTCCGGCAACGGCTCGCTGGCGCTGGTCGCCGCGGGGTACGAGGCCGACGGCGTGCTGATGCTGGACGGCACGGGCCTGGGGCGCGCGATCGTGGCTCATCCCGGTCACGTGGCCTTTCGCGTCACCATCCACGGCAAGCCGGTGCCGTATATCTCGGCCACGCACGGCGTGAACGCGATCGAAAAGGCCTCGGTGGTGATCCGGGCGCTGCGCGAGTTGGAGGCGAAAAAGAACGAAAGTGTGCCCCCGCGCTGGGCCGACACCAACCATCCGATTCACTTCAACGTCTACGGCATCACCGGCGGCGAGTGGGTCGGCACGGTTGCCGCCCGCTGCGTGCTGGACGCCACGTTGGGCTTCATGCCGCCCGAGACCGTGGCCGACGCGCGGGCGCAAATCGAGGCGACCGTGGCCGAGGCGGCCGCGCAGGACGCATGGCTGCGGGACCATCCGCCGCAGGTCACGTTCCAGGGTCTGGCCTTGGAGCCGCTGGACATGGGCGACGACAACCCCGTGGTGGCCCATCTGGCCGAGGCGCACCAGGTGACGACGGGGCTGCCGCTCGGGCCGGTGGCGATCACCGGCTTCTGCGACCTGCACCAGCACAGCCTGCGACGCCCAACGCCCGGCTGCCTCTTCGGTCCCGGCAGCGGCGGCGGGGCGCACTCGGTGGATGAGTTCTTCGACCTGAACGATCTGGCCCCGGTGACGAAGACGGCGATTGCCTTCGTCCTCGACTGGTGCGGGTGGGAAGCGACATGAGCGCTCGCGGCGGGTCCAAGACGACACGGGTCGAGCGGTACGTGCACCATTCGGGCGAGGAGTTGGAGATTCCCGTGGGCACGGTCGTCGGCGCGCGGTCGGGTCCGAAGTTCGGCGTCTCCTCCGGCATGCATGCCGGCGAGTTCGCGGGCATGCGCGCCGCCATTCGGCTCTGGCAGGAGCTGGATCCGGCGACGCTGCGCGGCGAGGTCCGCATCATCCCCATCATGAGCACGCGGGCGTTCTTCGCCCGGTCGACCCAGCTATCCCCGGTCGACGAGCGCGAGCTGCACTTCCAGCCGGCGGGTCGGCCCGAGGGGACCTACTCCGAGTTCCAGATCGACTGCGTCTTCAACCTCCTGCGGGACCTCGACTTCCACGTCGACATGCACGCTGGCGAGTACGTGCAGGCGCTGGACCCGTGGGTGGCCTTCGCCGACCCGACGACGAACGAGCGCCTGCGGCGGGACACGTGGCGGCTGGCCGGTTCCATGCCGGTGCCGTACCTGGACCCGCGCCAGGCCGAGATCCAGGACGAGTTCTCAAAGCTCGACCAGGGGCTGCCCTTCGCGCTGCTCGGCGTGGGCGTCGCGAACGTCTGGACGGAGATCGGCCAGAACGGCGTCCAGGACCCGGCGGACATCGAGCTTCAGTACCAGTCGCTGGCAAACGCCCTGAAGCGCTTCGACATGATCGACGGTGAGCCGGTGCCGGTGCCGCCGCAAGCGATCCTCGGCCCGCGGCGTTGGAGCATGGAATCGCTGGAGAGCGGCTATTGGCAGTCGGAGGTCAGCATCGGTCAGAAGGTGAGCAAGGGCCAGCGGGTGGGCGTGCTCGAAGACCTGGCCGGCAACCAAATCAAGACGTATACGGCTCCCGAAGACGCGGTGGTCCAGTATTTCTGGACCAGCCCGGCAATCAATGCTGAGCGCGTGCCGCATGGGTACCCGTGGCACCGGGGACTCATTCGCCTATCCGAGCTACGCCCCGACGCCCACCGCGACCCGAGGCTGGAGCTCGCCCGCTGAGGCCGGACGGCTAGCTTCCGCCGGCTGAATTCTTTAGGCCGGGACTTCGTCGTCCGGGAGGTTGGGCGCGAGGAAGCACATCATCAGCAGCGGCTCGTCGCCGACGACTCGCAGCGAGTGGCGGGAACCGCGGGCGGCATAGAGCACGGCGCCGGGCTCGGCCATGATTGGTTCGTTGTCGTCGAAGGTGAACTCCGCGCAGCCCTCGTGCACGACGAAGACCTCCTCGCAGTCGGGGTGGTAGTGCGCGGCCTGGGCGGTTCCGGACGGCCAGTGCAGCAGCACGCTGCGGTGTTCGGCGGTGGCGCTGATGCGTTCGCGCCAGGTTCCGGAGCCGTTGCGCTGTTTGATGGCGGCGATGGCGTCGTGCGCCAGGTTGTTGGCCGTGGCCGGGTCGACGAATGGCATTGGGCGTGAGTCCTTTCGTGGGGCGCTAGCGGTATTCGCGCAGGTAGTCCGCGTGCGCATCCATGAGCTCGCGGCCCATGGCGAGTCCGGCGTCAACGTCCACGATCGTGCGGTCGGCAAGGAGGGCTAGCAGGGCGAGGTCGCGGTCGCGTTGGATGATCGCGTCGGTGAGGAGCTCCAGCTGGTCGATCCATGGTCGCAGCGTCCCGGCGACGGGTTCGGGGACCGCGCCCACCGGCTCGCGGGTCATGCCGCTCGCGTCGAACCAGGCCGGTACCTCGACGTTGGCCCACGGCGCGAGATTGCTGACGGCGCCCTCGTTGGGAATGTTGACGTAATCGCTGCCGTCGCGGCCGGCAGACAGCGCCGCGATCAGCTTCAGGGCCTTTTCGCTGGTGGGCTTGAAGAGCGAGTCGGGCAGCGGGTCCGAGCCGGTGGCAATCTCGCTGAACCGGCGCTGGACCTCGGTTCCCCGATCGAAGTACTCGTCCATGTCGAAGCGGAACAGGCCGCGCGGCAGCTTTCCGTCGTCGCCCGGACGGCAGTACCAGGGGAAGAACTCGCTGACGTGGCGGTCGCCGGGGGACGGGAAGAATCCGTAAAGCTCCAACAGGTCCCAGCTCACGTCCAGGCGCTCGCTTGGCGGCGGGCGCTGGGCGGCCTTGAGCGCCGGATAGAGGTCCGTGCCATTGCGGCGCAGATCGAGAATCCACTGCAGGTGGTTGATGCCGGCGGCGCGGACGGACAACTCGTCTCCAGGGTGGTCAAGAAACTGCGCCAGGCGTCGCGTGGTGCCCTCGATGCCGTGGCACAGACCGACCACCTTGAGATCGGTGCACTTGGCCAGGGTGCGGCAGATGGCGCACATGGGGTTGGTGTAGTTGAAGAGCCAGGCATCGGGGCACAGGTCGCCCATGTCCTGGGCAATCGCCTGGAACACGGGCACGGTGCGCAGCGCCCGTGACCACCCGCCGGGACCGACGGTGTCGCCCGTGGTGAGGACCATGCCGTGTTTCTCGGCGATGTCGAGGTCGATGGTCCACAGGCGACGGTGGTCCAGCGCGATGGCGACGATGACGTAGTCGGCGCCGTCCAGCAGGTCGCGGCGGTCGGTGGACGATTCGATCCGGTAGGGCATGTCCCGCTCGGCCACCATGCGCTCGACGACGCGCGTGGTGACGCCGAGCGTTTCCGCGTCGACGTCGCAGAGGGCAATCGTGCTGCCGGCCAGGTCGTCGCGGGCGTGCCAGAGGTCGGCCACGATGGTCGGGGCGAAGACGCGGCTGGCCCCGATGACGACAATCTTGACGGCTGCCACGGCGAACTCCGGCGGTCTAGCGCGTGAGCGGCGTCGGCGAGGCCCCGCGCGTCATTGCACCAGCCGCCCGCCATCGACAATGAGCGTGGCGGCGGTGATCCAACTGGCGAGGTCGCTGGCCAGGAACACCGCCGCGCCGGCCACATCGGGCGGCAGCCCGAAGTCGGGAAGCGGCGCCCCGTTCCAGCGCACCGGCGTTGCGCCGGCAGGGGCCGGCGATCCCGTCATGTTGGTGTAGACCGCACCCGGCGCGATGCAGTTGGCGGTGATGCCGTGCATTCCCAGGTCCTCGGCGATCGACTTGGTGAAGCCCTCCACCCCGGCCTTGGAGGCGGCGTAGCTCACCTGGCCGGGGCATCCCTGGTGACCGCACAGCGAGGAGATGTTGACGATCCTGCCGCCGGCGCCGCGGGCGGTCATGCGCGCGGCCACGACTTGCGTGCAGAGAAAGAGTCCCGTCAGGTTGACCGCGAGCGTGCGATTCCAATCGTCCAGCGTGATCTCGTGCAGATGGCCGCGGCGGAGGATGCCGGCGTTGTTGCACAGGATGTCGATGGGGCCAAGCTCGGCTTCGGTGCGCTGCACCAGGCGCTCGACATCGCCGGGGCTCGACACGTCGCAGGGGATCGGGACGGCCGTTCCCCCGTCCGCTCGGATTTCGTCCGCGACCTGGTCGACGGCGCTGCCGCCGGCGACGGCCACGCGGGAGCCGTGCCGGGCGTACGCGTGCGCAATGGCTCGCCCGATGCCGTGCAAGCCGCCGGCCCCGGTGACGATGGCGACTCGGTCTTGCAGCAGCCCCATTTCGCGCTACTCGGGAAAGTGGCAGGCCACCTGAGCGCCGTCCAGCGACTCCAGCTTGGGGACCTCGGTGCGGCAGATGTCCTGGGCCTTCCAGCAGCGCGTATGGAACGGGCATCCGGGTGGAATGTTGGCGGCGCTGGCAGGTTCCCCCGACAGTCGAATTCGCTCGCCGGCGGCGGCCTTGACACGGGGCACGGCCGAGAGCAGGGCGGTGGTGTAGGGGTGACGCGGCCGCTGAAACAGTCTGCGTGTTTCCCCTTCCTCCACGATCTTGCCGAGATACATCACCGCCACCCGGTTGCACAACTGCTGGACCACGGCTAGGTCGTGGGAGATGAAGATCACGCTCAGGCGCCGCCGGTCGCGGATGCGGCGCAGCAAGTCCAGGATCTGCGCCTGCACCGAGACGTCCAGTGACGATAGCGGCTCGTCGGCGACCAGCAGTTCGCTCTCCACCGAAAGCGCGCGCGCGATGGCCACGCGCTGCTGTTGGCCGCCGCTCACCTGCATCGGAAAGCGGGCGCCGAACTCGACCGGCAGGCCGACTTCCTGGAGCAGGTCGTTGACACGCTCGTCAATCTCGTTGTCGGGGACGATCTCGTGGATCTTCAGCGGCTCGCCGATCGCATCCCGGATGCGCTTCCGCGGATTGAGTGATCCCAACGGGTCTTGAAAGACCATCTGGGCGTTCCGCGCGAAGTGCATACGCTGGTCGGCGCCGTTTTCCGGCGCTGCCCGGTCGCGGAACGTGACGCTGCCGCTGGTGGGCTGCTCGAGGCCGACAATGAGGCGCCCAAGCGTGGTCTTGCCGCAGCCCGACTCGCCGACCAGGCCCAGGGTTTCCTCGGCGTCGAGGGTGAGATCGACTCCGCCGACCGCCAGCAGCCAGCGCCGCCGCTCCATGATCTTGGTGCGGGGCAGGCTGAACGCCTTGACCAGGCCTTCACACTGCAGGAGTGGGGCGGCGGTGTCGCTCATGAGGCCGCCTCATAGAGGTGGCAGCGGACGGCGTGTCCGACCGCAACCTCGCGCAGCAGGGGATTTTCGACCGGGCAGCGCTCGAAGCGTTGGCTGCAACGCGGCTCGAACTCGCAGCCCGGCCACTCCCGGGTGATGTCGGGCGGAAACCCTTCGAGCGGATCGATGGCCTGGTCGGGCTGATCGAGGTCCGGGACCGAGCCGAGCAGCGCCTGCGTGTACGGATGCTTCGGATCGTCGAAGACGACCTGCGTTTCGCCGCTCTCGGCGATCTTGCCGCCGTACATCACGATGGTCCGGGCGCAGCTTTCGGCCACCAGCGCCATGTTGTGGGTGATGTGCAGGACGGCCATGCCGAACTCCTGGTTTAGCTCGGCCAGCAAGTCGATGATCTGCGCCTGGATGGTGACGTCCAACGCCGTCGTGGGCTCGTCGGCGATCAGGAGCTTGGGTCGGTTGGCCAGGGCCATGGCGATGACGACCCGCTGCGCCATTCCGCCGCTGAATTGATGGGGGAATTGCGGCAGCCGCTGCTCGGGGTCGGGAATTCCCACGCGCTCGAGCAGCCCGACGGCTTGCCGGTACGCCTCGCGGCGTCCGACCCGCTGGTGGGTGCGGATCGCCTCCACGAGCTGGCGGCCGACGGTGAACACGGGATTCAAGGCGCCGATGGGATTCTGGAAGATCATGGCGATCTCGTGGCCCCGGACCCGGCGAAGCTGGCGCCCGGACATCTTCCGCATGTCACGACCGTCAAAGACGATGGTGCCGTTGACCACCTGCCCCGGGGTGTCCACGAGCCCCAGAATGGACATGGCCGTTACCGACTTGCCGCAGCCGGATTCGCCGACGAGACCGACGATTTCTCCGGGATAGATGCTGAAGCTCACGCCGTTGACGGCGCG